>CANFLX010000010.1 GCA_947447985.1 Comamonadaceae bacterium | reverse complement strand
GACAAAACCTTGCGGTCGATCTCGATATGCGCTTTTTTCAGTCCGTTGGCGAACTGGCTGTAGGTCATGCCGCATTGGCGGGCTGCGGCGTTGATACGCGCAATCCACAACTGACGGAACACACGCTTTTTAGTACGGCGGTCACGGTAGGCATATTGCCCAGCCTTCATTACCGCTTCTTTAGCGACGCGGAAGACATTACCGCGGCGACCGCGGAAGCCCTTGGCAAGGGCGAGAACTTTTTTGTGGCGGGCGCGAGCCGTTACACCACGTTTGACGCGAGGCATGGGTTTACTCCTTGTTCGTCGTTAATTAAATACCACGGCCTGGCAGCATCTGTGCCATGTGACCCATATTGGTCTCATGAACTCCAGTGGTACCGCGCAGATGGCGTTTATTTTTGGTGGTCTTCTTGGTCAAGATGTGACGTTTGAAGGCTTGACCGCGTTTGACGGTGCCACCGGGACGAACGCGAAAGCGTTTTTTCGCCGCGCTCTTGGTCTTCATTTTGGGCATGGTTATGCTCCTTCTACTTTGTGCTCGTGAGGCGTCTGAAATGAATTTTCAGCCTTGTTGGCCCCGAGCCACTTTTCTTGCAATACCCCGGTTGGCGGTTAAAAAACCTGTCAACCTGGCTGCGCAAGTTGCGCGGCGCAATTGCTTTTACCGCACACCCGAAGCGTTAACTTCGGGCTATCGCGCCAGTGACCAGACTGGCGCAAATTCTGTTTTTCTCAATAAACCCGTGCTTTAGGCCGCAGCCTCTTGCACCGGCTTGCTCGGTCCGCCTTGCTTTTTCTTGCCCGGCGCAATCATCATGACCATCTGTCGGCCTTCCAACTTGGGGAACTGTTCCACCACAATCAGATCGGCCAACTCTTCACGCATACGCTGCAACAAGGCCAAACCAATTTCTTGGTGGGTAATCTCACGACCGCGAAACCGCAGCGTGATCTTGCACTTGTCGCCGTCTTCCAAAAAGCGCTTGATATTGCGCACTTTGATGTTGTAGTCACCATCGTCGGTACCGGGCCGGAACTTGATTTCCTTGACCTCAATAACCTTTTGCTTGGATTTCGCTTCCGCTGCCTTCTTTTGCTCTTGGTATTTGAACTTTCCATAGTCCATCAAGCGGCACACGGGTGGGATGGCGGTGGCGGCTATTTCAACCAGATCCACATCCAACTCACCGGCCATGCGAAGGGCCTCCATGAGACTGACGACCCCTAAGGGTTCATTCTCAATGCCCGAGAGCCGGACTTCCGGCACCATGATTTCCCGGTTGAGGCGGTGTTTGCGTTCTTCACGCTGACGGCGGTCACGAAATTCAGTAGCGATGGCTCAATCCTTCACAAAATCTGCCCACCAGGGGGCGCAAACCGCGCAGCACGCGACGGACCAACTTCATCTTTGGAAACAACCTTAGACAAGGGATTTGTCAGCAATGTCACTTTTGATCAGTTGCACAAAGGCATCTAGCGACATCACACCGAGGTCTTTACCTCCTCGGGCGCGCACTGCGACGGAACCTGCTGCCATCTCTTTGTCGCCTATGACGACCAAGTACGGCAGCTTCTGCATCGAATGCTCCCGTATTTTATACGTTATTTTCTCGTTCTTGAGGTCCAAATCGACCCTAAGCCCTTGATTTTGCAGCGTTTTGGCGACAAACCGGGCATATTCGCCTTGGGCGTCGGTGATATTGAGCACCGCAACCTGCACCGGTGCGAGCCAGGTGGGCAGCGCTCCCGCACTCTCTTCGATCAGAATTCCGATGAATCGCTCCAGGCTGCCGACGATCGCACGGTGCAACATGACGGGACGGTGGCGGGCGCCATCTTCACCTACATATTCGGCATCCAGGCGCTCGGTCATGAAGAAGTCAACCTGCATGGTGCCGCACTGCCACTGACGGCCGATCGCGTCTTTGAGGGTGTATTCGATCTTGGGTCCGTAAAACGCACCGTCGCCCACCGAGATTTCAAACTCGCAGCCTGAGGCGCGCAAGCTCTCCATCAGGGCGTGCTCCGCCTTGTCCCAGCTCTCCTCGGAGCCGATGCGTTTCTCGGGCCGTGTCGCGACTTTGTAGATGATGTTTTTAAAACCGAAGTCGGTGTAGACCTTTTGCAGCAGCGCTGTGTAATTGACGCACTCCTGCAGGATTTGGTCCTCAGTGCAAAAAATATGGCCGTCGTCCTGGGTAAAGCCGCGCACCCGCATGATGCCGTGCAGACCGCCCGAAGGCTCGTTGCGGTGGCAATTGCCAAATTCACCGTAGCGCAGCGGCAGATCACGGTAGCTCTTGATGCCTTGCTTGAAGATCAAAATATGACCGGGGCAGTTCATCGGCTTCAGGGCGTATTCGCGCTTTTCTGACTCGGTGACAAACATGTTCTCGCGGTACTTGTCCCAGTGGCCGGTTTTTTCCCAAAGCCCCTTGTCGATGATTTGCGGGCCTTTGACCTCCAAGTAGCCGTTGTCCTGGTAGACCTTGCGCATGTACTGCTCCACACCCTGCCAAAGCGTCCAGCCCTTGGGGTGCCAAAACACCAGACCTGGCGCGTGGTCGTCGATATGGAACAAGTCAAGCTCACGCCCGAGCTTGCGGTGGTCGCGTTTTTCTGCCTCTTCCAACATGGTGAGGTGCTGCTGCAGTTCGTCTTTGGTGGCCCAGGCAGTCCCGTAAATGCGCTGCAGCATCTCGTTTTTGTGGTCGCCGCGCCAGTAGGCACCCGCAAGCTTCATGAGCTTGAAGAATTTGAGCTTGCCGGTACTGGGCACGTGGGGGCCGCGGCACAGGTCTTCAAATTCACCTTCGCGGTACAGCGACACCTCTTGG
The DNA here is from genome assembly GCA_947447985.1 of Comamonadaceae bacterium. GTDB lineage: Bacteria > Pseudomonadota > Gammaproteobacteria > Burkholderiales > Burkholderiaceae_C > Allorhodoferax. The sequence continues at coordinate 70,679 of CANFLX010000010.1, read as the reverse complement.
CCCGCCGGAATGCTTTCAATAATTTCGGCCTTGTAGTGCTCGCCCAGGCTCTTGAAGTAGGCCACCGCCGCGTCGCGCGGCAGCACGCGGCGCAACACGGGCTCGTCCTTGGCAGCCAGCTCGGTCATCTTTTTCTCGATGAGTGCCAGGTCATCGGGCGTGAATGGGCGCTTGTAGGAAAAGTCGTAGAAAAAGCCGTGCTCAATGACCGGGCCGATGGTGACTTGTGCGTCGGGAAACAAGGTCTTGACGGCATACGCCAGCAAGTGCGCGGTGGAGTGGCGAATCACTTCCAGGCCGTCGGCGTCTTTGGCCGTGACGATGGACAGCGCGCTGTTGCTGCTGATGGTGTAGCTGGTGTCCACGACGGTGCCGTCGATCTTGCCGGCCAACGCGGCTTTGGCCAGGCCGGCGCCAATGGAGGCGGCGACTTCGGCCACCGTGACGGGGCCTGGAAACTCGCGCAAAGAGCCGTCGGGAAGTGTGATCTGAACCATGGTCATAAAGCAAAAAAGCGCGGCAGGAGCCGCGCTTGGAGTCGGTTGAAACGCTAGGCTGCGATTTTACGCTGGCCTAGCGAACCCATTCTCAGTGGAATTGCTCTTCTTCGGTGGAGCCCGTCAGAGCGGTCACGCTGGACTTACCGCCTTGAATCACGGTGGTCACTTCGTCAAAGTAGCCCGTGCCCACTTCTTGCTGGTGGCTCACGAAGGTGTAGCCGCGGTCACGGGCTGCAAATTCGGGCTCTTGCACTTTTTCCACATAAGCCGACATGCCGCGCGCCACGTAGTCTTGGGCGAGGTCGAACATGTTGTACCACATGGAGTGAATGCCAGCCAAGGTAATGAACTGGTACTTGTAACCCATGGCACCGAGCTCGCGCTGGAACTTGGCGATGGTGGCATCGTCCAAGTTTTTCTTCCAGTTGAACGATGGCGAGCAGTTGTAGGCCAGCATTTTTCCGGGGTGCTTGGCGTGCACCGCGTCCGCAAATTTCTTGGCGAAGTCCAGATCGGGCGTACCCGTCTCGCACCACACCAGATCGGCGTACTCGGCGTAGGCCACAGCGCGAGAAATCGCTTGGTCAATGCCCTTGTGGGTTTTGTAAAAGCCTTCCGACGTGCGCTCACCGGTCAAGAAAGGCTTGTCGTTCTCGTCGTAGTCGCTGGTCAAGAGGTCCGCAGCTTCCGCGTCGGTACGGGCAATCACCAGCGTAGGCACGCCGCAGACGTCAGCCGCCATACGGGCCGCGATGAGTTTCTGGCAGGCTTCGGCAGTGGGAACCAGCACTTTGCCGCCCATGTGACCGCACTTCTTTACGGACGCCAACTGGTCTTCCCAGTGCACGCCTGCGGCACCGGCTTTGATCATGGCCTTCATCAGCTCGAAGGCGTTCAACACACCGCCGAAACCGGCTTCTGCGTCGGCCACGATGGGCGCGAAATTGTCGATATAGCCTTTGTCGCCCGCATCAATGCCCTTGGAATGCTGAATTTCATCGGCACGACGGAAGGTGTTGTTGATGCGTTCCACAACGGTGGGCACCGAGTCCACGGGGTACAGCGACTGGTCGGGGTACATCGAGGCATAGGAGTTGTTGTCAGCGGCGACTTGCCAGCCCGACAGGTAAATCGCTTTCACGCCCGCCTTGACTTGCTGCATGGCTTGACCGCCCGTCAATGCGCCCAGGCAGTTGACGTAAGGCTCTGTGTTGACGAGGTTCCACAATTTTTCGGCACCACGGCGGGCCAAAGTGTGCTCGATGGGGAAGGATCCACGCAGGCGCACGACGTCGGCGGCTGAGTAGCCACGCTTGATACCCTTCCAACGGGGGTTGGTGGCCCAGTCTTTTTCGAGGGCGGCAATTTGCTGTTCGCGGCTTAGTTGTTCGTTCAGGGATTGAGGCATGTGAACACTCCAGAGTTGGTAAAGGGGTTGCGCCGCTTGCCATGCAAGTACGGTGCCCGAACCCGTATTCTAAGTCTTATATAAGACAGATGTTTACTCTTGTGTCTTATATAAGACTTAAATTTTATCCATAAAAATCAATAGCTTAAGTTCTGCATTTCGTATTAAGAAAAGCAAAAATCAATCTATGAAACGGTGCAGGGCCGTTTTTCCTGAATGAAGGATTTCGCGAACGCGATGGGGCGCACCATAAACAGCGCCGGGCGACAAGCATAGGCACGGCCGTGGTGCGATGGCACACCAGGCGGTTAAGGGCAAGCGGGGAAATTAGAAGCCGTCGGCGTAACGCGCCAATTCCCAAGCAGAGACGTGCTGCTGGTACTGGTCCCACTCCTGGTGCTTCAGTTGCAGGAATTGTTCGCAAAAGGAGGCGCCGAGCATGCCGCGCAAGACCGCATCTTTTTCCAATGCAGACAGGGCATCAAAAAGATCGCGCGGCAAGCGAGAGGGCATCGCGTCTGCGCTTGCGAATCGTTCATACAAGTCTTCATCACAGGGAACAGGCGCCCGCAAGGTGCGTTCCACCCCGTCTAAGCCCGCAAGCAAGGTGGCCGCGGTGGCCGCGTACACATTGCAAGAAGCATCGGGCAAGCGCCACTCCAAGCGGCCTGCCACGGCGCGCAGCAAACAGGTGCGGTTGTTGTCGCCATAGGCTTTCCAGACGGGCGACCAGGTGGTCCCTGATGCGCTGTGACTCAGCGCCAGACGCTTGTAACTGTTGACCGTGGGGGCACAAAGGGCGCTCAAGGCATCTGCATGGTCCAAGAGTCCCGCTGCGAACTGGTGACCGATCGCACTAAGGCCCAGCGGGCCTGATGGATCGGCAAAAACCGCCTTGCCCTGCGCATCGGTGATGCTGAGATGAAAATGCAATCCGCTGCCCGGCGCATGGGCCAAGGGCTTGGCCATGGCGCTGAACACCAAACCATGCTTTTGCGCCACAGCATGCGCGGTGAGTTTGAACAGCATGTAGCGGTCGGCTGCCGCAAGCGCGTCATCAAATTTGTAGTTGATTTCGTATTGGCCACAGGCATCTTCGTGGTCGATCTGTTGCAATTCAAAACCGAGTTCAGTAAGGGTTGAACGCATCTCGTCCAAAAAGGCTTGGTTCCGATGGATCGCCTTCAGGTCGTAAGAAGGTTTGTCCAACTGATCGTACGTATCGCCCACCTGCCACGTGCCGTCGGCGCCTTGGCGCAGCAGAAAAAATTCCGGCTCAATACCGACCCACAGCGTCCACCCCCGCGCCTTGATGCGCTCTATGGCCGCCTGCAGCAGTTGGCGGGAGCAGGTGTCTAGCGGCTGCCCCCCGGCGAATCCGTCGGCGACCGCATGGGCCACACCGGGCATATACGGGAGACGCTGCAGACTTGCCATCTGAACACGGGCGTAGTACTCGCTGCGCGTGCCAAAGCGAGGCAAGCCAGTTCCCCAAATGCTCGGCCCGGCAAAACCAGCGCCCTGCTCCACCCATTCTTGCAAATTGGACAGCGGTACCAGCTTGCCCTTGGCCACGCCGTGAATGTCGCAAAACTGCACAAGGATGGAATGGATTCCCTGGGCTTGTAAACGGGTGATGGTGTCTTGGTAAAGGCTCATAGACGGATAAGCGCTCTCACAAGGTGAACGCACAAAGAGAGAAACCGCACGCCGCGCGGTCCCTTGAAAAATTCAAGCCAGCACTTGGTCCAAGATGCCAAGGGCCTCGTTGAACACAGAGTCCTCAATCGTCAATGGGAATAGGAAGCGCAGCACATTGCCGTAGACGCCACAGGTCAGAAGAATCAGCCCGCGCTGAAGCGCAGCCTGTTGGACTTTTTTGGCCAAATCCGCCTCCGGCGCACCGGTTTCTCCGTTAACCAAGTCGCAGGCCACCATGGCGCCCAAGGCACGCACATCGCCGATGCAGGGGTTCTTGGCTTTGGCCGCCAGCAGCCGCGCGTGCAAGCGCTCGCCCAAAATGCGAGCACGTTCACACAGGTTTTCCTCGACCATCACGTCCAGCACCGCGTGAGCCGCCGCAACTGCTAGCGGGTTACCGGCATAGGTACCGCCCAGACCGCCGGGATGAGGCGCGTCCATGATGGCGGTGCGACCCGACACCGCCGACAAGGTGGTACCACCGCCCATGCTCTTGGCCATGGTCATCAGATCGGGGGACACACCGAAGTGCTCCATGGCAAACATTTTGCCGGTGCGTCCATAGCCGGTTTGAACTTCATCGGCGATCAGCACGATGCCATGCTGGTCACACAGCGCGCGCAACCAATGCACAGCCTCGGCCTGGATGGGGTTGAAGCCCCCCTCCCCTTGCACAGGCTCAAAAATGATGGCCGCGACACGCGACGGCTCAATATCGCACTTGAACAACTGCTCCATCGCCTTTTTTGTCTCTGCCAAGTTCGCACAGTGGCAGGGAAATGGCACGTGGTAAATCTCAGGGGCAAAGGGGCCGAAGCCGGCTTTATAGGGCTGCACTTTGCCGGTGAGTGCCACCGCAAACAGACTGCGCCCGTGGAAGGCGCCGCCGAATGCAATGACACCGCTGCGCCCGGTGTAGGAGCGCGCAATCTTGACCGCGTTCTCTACCGCTTCGGCACCCGTGGAAAACAGCGCGGTTTTGGTCGGACCGTCGATGGGAACGATGGCGTTGATACGCTCTGTAAGCGCCACATATTCGGTATAGGGGACGACCTGGTAGCAACTGTGCGTAAAGCGTTGCAGTTGCGCTGCGATGGCCGCCTGTACCTTTGGATGCAAATGACCCGTATTGAGCACCGCGATACCGCCTACAAAATCAATGAATCGGCGGCCTTCAATATCCCACAGCTCGGCGTTCTTGGCGCGGTCAATGAAAAAGTCGCCCATCACACCCACGCCGCGCGGCGTGGCGGCCAAGCGGCGGGCATGCCATTCGGCGTTGGTGCCTGTGGCGGATGGTGAGCCAAAAACGGAAGGTTTTAATGAAGCATTCATTTTGAGTCCTGTTGATACCAGCGCATCGTTTCGTGAAATTGGAGCAAGGGCAGACCTTCAAACAAAAACGGGGCCGCTTTGTTGCCGACCCCGTGCTGTTGGATGGGTTTAAGCCACAGACATATTAAAAGGAAACAAGCAGAGAAACCGCCACCGCAGTTTTGCTTTTCTTGTAAGTCACACCATCCGAATCAAGGAAGTTGTATCCACTGGACTGGTCTATGCGGTACTCTGTTTTCCATTGGGTGTTGGCGTTGATCTGGTAGTTGGTGCCTAAAGTTATACGCGTCAGGTTGGAACCGACGTTCGGGTCGACCACATTGCCCGTCGAATCAAGCTCAGGCCCGAGCCCCAGCCCACTCGAATAAGTGTCTGCGCCCTGCAAACTCGCACTGCCACTGGCGCCGTTGTAAGCATAGGTCCCCCCCCCATTTTTCTGGTTACTGATGTAATCCGCGCGGGCCAGCAACTGGAGTCGGGGAACCACCCTGTAGCTCACCAGACCGGACAGGCCTGTCCATGCCGCATCTTCACCATTGGCCGCTGCATTGCGCTGCGTACCGCTGCTCAACTGTCCGTTGAAGGCCCAGTCCCCATGGGTGTAGCCGCCGTCAATGGCCATCACGTCAAAATTTCGATTTTCTGCGCCATGCGCCAGTGACAGACCCACATACGAAAACTCATTCATAAACCAATCGCCGCGGGCTGCAAAACCCAGGGTTCTAGGAACAGGAGGAACCGCTGGATTGGAGGTGTCTACGTCATAACCAGGATCGATATTCCCAACAATCCATTTCAAGGCATACATGCCGTTAGCGAAGGTGTGGGACATGCCCAGGCCTGCGTAGGACGTGGGCCCCGCAACGTCAAACAAGGCATTGTGTGAAATCAACTGGTTGCCCAAGATGGGGTTTGCGTTCGCGAAGACAAATTCATAACCTTGGTAGTCTGGAATCAATCCGCCAATGACGCGATTTTCTTTGTTCAGAGGAATTGAAATTGAGGCCTCGTGCACGATGGACGTCGTATTTCCTGGCAACAGACGCAGTGTCCAGTCCACGCCCTCACCATCTTGTGACTCTTTGGTAATTTGCACCATGCCGAATTCACCCATTCCGCTTCCGGAGGTGGCGTTGAAATTATTGCTTCGGGCCAAGTCGTCATGGCTGAAAACAGCCTCAATCACGCCATTCACTTTGAGCCCCTTGAAACCGGACTTCTCCTGGTCGTCAGCGGCCAATTCCTGCTTTTGCTCAAGCCGGTTAACTTGCTGAACCAGTTCGACATTCCCTGCCTGCGCACCCATGGCCTCAACTTTTTGGGTCAGCATCTGCAGCTGTGCCTTCAGCGTTTCAATTTCCTTCTTCAGGTCGGCCGCGGACTGTGCATTGGCACTCATCCAAGGCATAGCCAAAGCCATTGCCACTACCAAAATTTTTCGTTGAAAGCGCATTTCATACTCCTTTAATGCAATCGATAACTCTAAAAAAATACAAACCCAGCTAATCGGTTTTGCGATATGCGGCGGCCATCTCTAGCGCGCGCTTTTTCTCAGCCCGCGACATGAAAACGCTCGCAGCCAAAATGCCGATGCTTACCACCGCCACCGTGAGCGTCGCCACCGTGTTGACGCTGGGGCTTAAACCCAAGCGGGCGCGACTAAAAATCGTAATCGGCATGGTGGTGGAACCCGGCCCGTTCAGGAACGCTGAGATGACGACATCGTCCAAAGACAGCGTGAACGTCAGCAGCCAGGCCGATGCGATCGCCTGCGAAATCATGGGCAAAGTGATCAGGAAAAACACTTGCAGCGGGCGGGCTCCAAGGTCTTGGGCGGCCTCCTCCAGCGAGGGGCTCATTTCTTGCAGACGCGACAGGACCACGACAGTGGCATATGCCATACCCAGCAGGGTGTGGCCTAGCCAAATCGTAGAAAAACCACGCTCTGGAAACCCCAACAAGCGCTGCACCGACACCAGCATCAACAAGAGGGACAGGCCAATAATCACCTCGGGCATCACCAACGGTGAATTGACCATGCCTGCAAACAAAGTGCGACCTGGGAAGCGTTTGAACCGATGTAGCGTTAAGGCTGCAAGTGTGCCAAGGACAACCGATGAACATCCAGTGGAAAACGCAATGCGCAGTGACAGCTTAAAGCCGTCGATGATTTCCCGGTCGTCCATCAGCGCGGCATACCAGCGCAAGGAAAAACCACCCCAGTTCGTCACCATGGGGCTGGCGTTGAAGCTGAAAACTATTAACGCAACGATGGGCAGGTACAGAAACACAAACACCGCGCCCATCCAGACGTAGGAAGTCTGCCGACCCGCATTGAACGTCACGCGCGGCCTCCGGTGCTTTCCGCCTGGTGCTTGTTGAAAAACGCCAGCGGGATAATGATTAGCGCAACCATGACCACGGCCACACTCGCTGCCATGGGCCAATCGTTATTGCTGAAGAACTCGTCCCACAGCACATGGCCAATCATCAAGGTTTCCGGGCCACCCAGCAGTTCAGGAATCACAAACTCGCCCACGCAGGGGATGAACACCAACATAGAGCCCGCGATGATTCCACTCATGGACAGCGGCACGGTAATGCGCCAGAACGCTTGCCAAGGCGTAGCACCCAAGTCCAACGCCGCCTCTAGCAAGCGCAAGTCCATCTTCACCAGGTTGGCATACAGCGGCAGAATCATGAACGGAACATAGGTGTAGACCATGCCCAGCACCAGCGAAAACGGCGTGTTCATCATCTTGACCGGTTCGGCAATCAAGCCCAAGGCAATCGCTGCGTTATTGAACGGACCATTGTCTGCCAGCAGCATCTTCCAGGCGTAGACGCGAAGCAGAAAGGAAGTCCAAAACGGCAGCATAACCAACATCAGCAGCGCCGGGCGTCGGTCTGCGGGGCTGCGCGCCATGAAATACGCAAACGGGTAAGCGATAGCCAAGCAAATCAAGGTCGTGACTGCCGCGATCTTGATCGAACTCAGGTAGGCATTGATGTACAGAGTGTCCTGCGTCAGGCTCAGGTAATTGCCGAACTTGAGCGTCAGGACGATGACATCGTCGCGCAGGGAAAAAATGTCTTTGAAAAAAACCGTGTCCATCTCGGACAGGCTAATTTTGAACACCACCAGAAATGGCAGCAAGAACACCACCAACAAAAAAGCCATAGGGATCGCAATAACCATATTGCGCCCCCAAACACCCGTGAGCTTGGTTTGCCAGGAAGGGGCGAAAGTTGCGGCGGTGGCCATCGTTTTTATTGCGTCAAAACCACAACATCGCTGCCACACCACCATACATAGACCTTGTCACCCCAGGTCAACTGCGACTCACCGTGACGCGCTGCGTTCGTCAGTGTGACCTTCACAACGGTGTTGTTTTCCAGCTTCACGTGGTAAGTCGTCAAACTTCCCAAATACGCAAGATCGTGAATGACGCCCTGCACCACGTTGTACCCGACTTCAGCCAAGGAGTCTCGCTCACTGTCTGCCGGCGGAGTGGTTTGAATCGACATTTTTTCCGGGCGAATGGCGATGCTCACGGCCATACCCTGGGTGCCGGTAATGCCGTGGCTCACGTAGTGCCTGCACTCGGGCGAAGAAACCGTCACATGGTCGGGCGCGTCAATCTCGACGGCGCCTTTAAAAATGTTTACGCTACCAATGAAATCAGCAACAAAGAGGCAGTTCGGGGTCTCGTAAATATCGGCGGGCGCGCCGATCTGCAAAATCTTGCCCTCACTCATCACGCCGATGCGGGTGGCCATGGTCATGGCCTCTTCTTGATCGTGGGTGACCATCACGCAGGTCACCCCTACCTGCTCAATAATGTCCACCAATTCCAATTGGGTGCGCTGGCGCAGCTTCGCGTCCAGCGCGCCCAAGGGTTCGTCCAGCAAGAGCAATTTGGGCCGCTTTGCAAGGCTGCGCGCAAGCGCTACGCGTTGTTGCTGACCACCCGAGAGTTGGTGGGGCTTGCGCTTTGCGTACTGCTTGAGCTGCACTAAATCGAGCATTTGTCCGACGCGTTCCGCCAATTCGTCCTTGGGCATTCCATCGCGGTGCAATCCAAATGCGACGTTGTCCCACACGGTCAGATGCGGAAACAAGGCATAGCTTTGGAACATCATATTGATGGGGCGCTCGTAGGGCGCAAGCCCCACGATGTCCTGGCCAGCCAGCAGAATCTGCCCGGAGGTGGGACTCTCAAACCCTGCGAGCATGCGCAGCAGCGTCGATTTCCCACATCCAGAAGAACCCAGCAGGGCAAATATTTCCCCTTGCTGGATATCGAGCGTGACCTCGTCCACCGCAAACACGTCATCAAACTTTTTGACGATGCGGTTGATTTGCAAGAATGGCTTGCCAACGGACTTGGCCGGACTCGGGGCGTTGTTCAAAGTGCTCACACAGAACCTATCGGTGGTATGACTTTACAAACCGGTCTTGAACGCAGTGTGCGCACGGCTTTCCAAACGGCGGATGTCATTGGTCAAGGCCTTGGGTGGAATCATGCTTGCCATCTCGGCCACACTGGGATAGGACGAGGGGTTGTTGGCAATTTCGGCGCTGATCAGCTTCTTCGACGCCAAATTGATATTGGCGTACTTCACTTTGTTGGTAATCGCGGCCTGAACCTCCGGACGCATGATGTAGTTCATAAACAAGTGCGCGTTTTTGGGGTGCGCTGCATCGGCGGGTATCGCCATCATGTCAAAGAACAGAATTGCACCATCTTTGGGCACAAAGGCCTTGATGTCCTGGCCTGTCTTACCCTCGATGGCACGGGCGCGTGCGATGTTGATGTCCCCGTTCCAACCCAGTGCCAAACAAATGGAGCCACTGGCCATGTCATTGATGTAGCCTGACGAGCTGAACAAAGTGACATAAGGCCGAATCGACTTCAGCAAGGCCGAGGCCTCCTGGTAATCACCCGGGTTCTTGCTGAAGGGATCTTTGTGCAAGTAGTGCAGCGCAGCAGGCAATACCTCGCTGCCCGCGTCCAAGGTGGATACGCCACAGCTCTTCAGTTTGCTGATGTATTTGGGGTTAAAAAACAGGTCCCACACGTTTTCAGGCATCGGCTCATTGCCCAAAGCCGCCTTGACTTTGGCGGTGTTGATGCCAATCGTCGTATAGCCCCAGAGCCAGTTCACCAAATGCTGGTTCCCTGGATCGATGGTCGCAATTTGCGCCTGAACCGCAGGATCGTAATTTTTCAAATTCGGCAAAAGGCTTTTGTCTAATTTCGCCAACAAACCGCCGCCGATCTGCAAAGGCGCGAAGGTCGAGGACGGAACGACGATGTCGTAGCCCGTTTTGCCTGCCACCAGTTTGGCGTGCAAGATTTCGTTGTTGTCGTAGGTGTCGTAGCGCACCTTGATGCCGGTTTCTTTTTCGAAATTGGCAATGGTGTCATCGGCGATGTAGTCCGACCAATTGTAGATATTGAGGACTTTTTCTTCTTCGGCCAGGGCCGGGGTGGCGCTTGCCACAAGAACCAGTCCTGTTGCCAGGGTGCCGAGGATTTCGCGCCAGCGCTTGAGGGGGTGGGGGTTGGTCAATTTCATCTCCTGAGAAAACGATTCAGACAAAGGGTAATACAAAACCGCACTAAAACAGCGCAAAGACAACCCCGACATCCTAAGCGATTCGGGAACTGCCTAACAGCCACGCAATCCCTATGCCAAGGCGCCTATTAGGCATTTGCAGATGCGGATTGTGCGGCCGTCTGGGCGTCACGCGCGCGCCGGCGGGCGTCCCTTGCCACCCAGACGCTGTAAGCGATCACGCCGACGCTGACGGTGGCTATCAAAAGGCTGGCCGCAGCATAAATTGTCGGATTGATGCCGCGGCGGGCATAGCCAAAAATCACCTGCGGCAGCGTATTCACGCCTGGGCCGGACAAAAACTCAGAAATCACGACATCGTCAAACGACAAGGTAAATGAAAGCAAAAACGCAGCGACAATCGCCTGCGCGATATTGGGGAGCGTCACCAAAAAAAACACCTGAATGGGGCGTGCGCCCAGGTCCATGGCGGCCTCTTCAAGGGATTTGTCAAACGCCAACAAACGCGACTGCACCACCACCATGGCATAGGCCAAGCCCAGCAGTGTGTGGCCCAACACAATGGTCAACAGCCCACGCTCGGGCCAACCCACGGCCCGCTGTACACCCACCATCAACAGCAGGAGCGACAAGCCGATCACGACCTCCGGCATCACCAGCGGCGCGTTCACCATGCCCGAAAACACCGTTCGCCCGGAAAATCGGTGGTAGCGCACCAATACAAAAGCGGCAAAAGTACCCAAAACCGCCGACAGCACGCCCGTCAAGCCTGCAATTTGCAGGGAGAGCCAGAAGCCCTCGACAATTTTGACGTCCCGCCCCAGGGCCTCGTACCAACGCCATGAAAACCCCGTGAAAACGGCGTCTTGTCGCGTGCTGTTGAATGAAAACAGCACCATGAAAAACAGCGGCAAGTACAGAAACGCAAAAATGACGGTCAGCCAAATCTTGCTCAGATGCTGAGAAAAAAAACGCTGCATGGCCGCTCCCTGTCAATCGCCTGCACTGAGCGCAGGTGCTGGCGACTCGGGTTCGGCCGCGTTGCCAACCCGTCGGTAGTAGAGGGACAGCGGCAACACCACCAGGGCGATCATGGAGACGGCCAGCGCGCTGGCTCGCGGCCAGTTGTTGCTGCTGAACATCTCGTCCCACACCACGCGTCCGACCATCAGGTTTTCAGGGCCTCCGAGCAAAGAGGGGATGACAAACTCGCCCACCGCAGGAATAAACACCAGCATGAACCCTGCCACGATGCCCGGCTTGGACAAGGGCACTGTCACCAGCCAAAACGCTTTCCAGGGTGTCGCGCCTAAGTCTTTGGCAGCCTCCAGCAGGCGCAGATCCAGCTTGACCAGGTTGGCGTAGAGCGGAAGCACCATGAACGGCAAATAGACATAGGTCATGCCCACCAGCATCGAGAAGCTGGTGTAGAGCATTTGTACCGGCTCATGGGTGATCCCCAAACGCATCAGGAGTTGGTTTAACACCCCTTGGTCCGCCAGGATGCCCTTCCAGGCATAAACCCGCAGCAAAAAAGAGGTCCAAAACGGCAACATCACCATCATCAGCAACGCGGGGCGAATGATGGGATTGGCCCTGGCAATGAAGTAAGCGAAGGGGTAGCCGAGCACCAGGCAGAGCAGGCCGGTACACAAGGCATAGCCAATCGAACGCACATATGCATCGACGTACACGGTCTGGAAGAACCCACCACCTTCTGTCGGTCGAAAAATGGACAGGTAGTTCTCGTACTTCAGCCGAAGCACGCCGGTTTGGCTGTCCCACAGCGGCTTGAAAGGGTGGATATCGCTGCCCATGTCCACAAAGCTGATGTACAGCAGAATGAAAAAAGGCAACAGAAAAAAAACTGTGAGCCAAGCAAAAGGCAGACCGATCACAAAGCGCCGCCCGGGCACCCACTCGCGCCCAAGCGGACGAGCCACTTTGTTCATATCGGCCGGCCAGTCAATTCAGAACCCAGCGCTCACTTGCCCTTTTTGAACGCGGTGTACGCGTTGGCCATGGCTTCGCGACCTTCATTGGTGAACTTGCCGGGTGGCACCATTTTGGCGGCCGTGGCAGCGTCAATAAAGATGGTCTTGTTACCCGATACTTCCGGCTTGATCTGCGCGAGCGCCGCCTTGTTGGCGGTGGGATAGCTCATCTCGTTAGAGACCGCTGCGCCACTCTCAGCCCGCAGGTAGAAATCGATGAACGCGTGGGCATTGGCGGGGTGCTTGGCATCTTTGGTGATGGCCATGGAGTCAAAGAAGATCATGCCGCCCGTGCTGGGCAACAGTGCCTCGATCACATCTTTGCTGCCATTGTCTTTCGCACGGCCAGCGGCAATATTGATGTCCCCCGACCAGCCCACCACGGCGCAAGCCTTGCCACCCGCAACGTCGTCGATCATGGTGGAGCTGAAGATGCGGATGTCCTTGCGCACCTTGCCCAGCATGTCAGCCGCCGCCTTGTGGTCGGCAGGATCGTTGGAATAGGCGTCTTTGCCGATGTAGTGCAGCGCGGGCGGCATGATTTCGGTGGGCGAGTCGAGGTAGGCAATGCCGCAAGACTTCAGTTTGGACGTGTATTCGGGCTTGAACACCAAATCCCAGGCGTTTTCAGGCATGGGCATCTTGCCCAGCGCTTTTTCAACCTTGGTGCGGTTGATACCCACGGTCGTGAAGCCCCAGGCCCAGGGTACCAGGTGCTTGTTGCCCGGGTCGGCTTTGCCCAAGGCCTGCATGATGGCCTCGTCCAGGTTGCCATAGTTCTTCAGTTTGGCGCGATCCAGCGGTTGGAAGAAGCCTGCTTCAACTTGCGCGGGGCTGAACGCGGTACCGGGCACGACGATGTCGTAGCCCGTATTGCCAGCCACCAGCTTGGCATTGAGCGCCTCGTTGGTCTCAAAAGTGTCGTAATTGACCTTGATGCCGGTCTCCTTCTCAAAGGCGGCAATCATTCCCTCGGGAATGTAGTCGGGCCAGTTGTAGATATTGAGCACTTTTTCCTCGGAAGTCGCCGCCGCAACCGGGGCGCTGGCGGCCGGTGCCGCAACCTCCTCTTTTTTGCCACAGGCAAGCAGTGCCAAGGCCGTCAGGGCGAATGGCAATACGAATTTATTCATGATGAAAATCTCCGAAGAAAAGGGGTGGATGGAGGAAAAATCGAGCACCAGGGGCGCATTCAACGAAAAATTATAAAAGTCAATCCATCCAAGCTGCCGCCCGGGCATCCGCCAGCGTCAAGTCCAGCACCTTGTGGATCAGTGCCATCAGCTCATCGATCTGCGCGTGGGTGATGGTCAGTGGCGGCGCAATGATCATGCGGTCGCCCACGGCGCGCATGATGAGTCCGTTGGCAAAGCAGTGCGCGCGGCAGCGCATACCCACCTCCAGCTCGGAGGGAAACGGCGTCTTGCTGGCCTTGTCCTTGACCAGCACCAGCCCCGCCATCAGGCCGCAGGTTTCTGCCACACCCACCAGCGGATGGCTGCTCAGTCCCGCGAATTGCTGCGCCAGATAGGGCCCGACATCGTCCCGAACCCTGCCGACCAGGTTTTCACGCTCCATGATCTCCAGATTGGCCAGCGCCACGGCACAGGCGACCGGGTGGCCGCTGTAGGTGTAGCCATGGTTGAACTCACCGCCCTGCTCGATCAGCACCTTGGCCACGCGGTTGCCGACCATGACACCGCCCAAAGGGATGTAGCCGCTGGTGATCGCCTTGGCAAACGTGACCAAGTCGGGCTTGTATCCAAATTTCTCGTAGGCAAACCAATGCCCCACCCGGCCAAAAGCGCAAATGACTTCATCACTGACCAGCAAAATGCCGTACTTGTCGACAATGCGCTGGATCTCGGGCCAATAGGTGTCTGGCGGAATGATGACGCCGCCCGCCCCTTGCACCGGCTCGCCGATGAAAGCCGCCACCTTTTCAGGCCCGATTTCCAGAATTTTCTGCTCCAGCCACCCCGCAGCCCGTATCCCGAACGCATCGCTGGATTCGCCTGGCAGGGCTTTTTCAAAATAGTAGGGCTGCTCAATGTGGGTGATGTTGGGAATCGGCAAATCGCCCTGGGCGTGCATGCCGCTCATGCCCCCCAAAGACGCCCCGGCCATGGTGCTGCCGTGGTATCCGTTGACACGCCCGATGATGACCTTGCGCTCGGGCTGCCCCAGCAAATCCCAATAACGGCGCACCATGCGCACATTGGAGTCATTGCTCTCACTGCCGCTGGACGAATAAAACACGTGTTCAAAGCTTCGGTCACCCACCGTGGGCGCCAAAGACGCCAACTTGGCGGCCAAAGTGGCCGCAGGCACATTGGTGGTTTGGAAAAAGCTGTTGTAGTACGGCAGCTGCATCATTTGGGCTTGTGCGGCATCGGCAAGCTCTTTGCGGCCATACCCTACGTTGACGCACCACAAGCCGCTCATGGCGTCGAGCATGCGCCGCCCCTCCGAGTCCCACACGTAGATGTCTTTGGCCTCGGTAATGACCCGCGCCCCCCGGGTATTGAGGTCTTTGAAATCGGTAAAAGGATGCAAAAAGTGCGCACTGTCCATGGCTTGGATGTGCTGGGTGTTGATGCTGGTTGTGGTCATAAGCGTGGGGGCAATAAACGAAAAAACGAGGGCGGATGGGATTTAGACGTGCAGCAACAAATGCTCACGCTCCCAGGGGGAAATCACTTTCATGAACTCATCAAACTCCAACTCCTTGATTTCTGAATAGACAGTGATGAACTCTTTGCCCAGAACCTCGTGCAAGTCGGACTCGCGGCGCAGCCAGTCCAGCGCCTCGCCCAGACTGCGGGGCAAGGCATAGGGGGCCAAATAGGCATCGCCCTTCATCTCGGGCTTGGGCATGATCTTGTTCTTGATGCCCAGGTAGCCGCAGGCCAGGGTCATGGCCATGGCCACATAGGGGTTGGCGTCGGAACCTATCACCCGGTTTTCCACGCGCCGCGCAGCCGGACTGGAAATCGGGGAACGGATGCCCACGGTGCGGTTGTCGTAACCCCATTCAATGTTGATGGGGGCGGCCGAATTGCGGCTCAGGCGTCGGTAGCTGTTCACATAGGGCGCCACCAGCACCATGGCCGCCGGAATGTAGCGTTGCAGGCCGCCGATGTAGTGCATAAACATCTCGGACGGCGAGCCATCCCGGTTGCTGAAAACATTGTGTCCGCTGGCAATGTCCACCAAGCTTTGGTGCACATGCATGGCACTGCCCGGCTCACCGGCAATCGGCTTGGCCATGAAGGTGGCGTACATATCGTGGCGCAACGCCGCCTCGCGCACCGTGCGTTTGAAGAAAAACACCTCGTCCGCCAAACCGAGCGGCTTGTTATGGAAGAAGTTAATTTCCATCTGCCCGGCACCCACCTCGTGGATCAGGGTGTCCACGTTGAGTTCCATCTTGTCGCTGTAGTCGTAGATCTCTTCAAACAGCGGGTCAAACTCATTGACGGCGTCAATGCTGTAGGCCTGGCGCGAGGTCTCGGCCCGGCCGCTGCGGCCAATGGGCGCCTTCAACAAGGTGTTGGGGTCGGTGTTTCGGGCCGTCAAATAAAACTCCAACTCGGGCGCCACGATGGGCTGCAAGCCTTCGGCGGCGAACAAGTCGCAGACTTTGCGCAAGACGCTGCGCGGCGCAAAGGGCACCAAATTGCCCGCATGGTCAAAACAGTCGTGGATCACCTGTGCCGTCGGATCCGTCGCCCACGGCACGATGCGCACCGAGGATGGGTCCGGGCGCAACTGCATGTCCTTGTCAGTGGGGTCGATCACGTCGTAATACGGCCCGCTTTCCGGGAACTCGCCGGTCACGCCCATGGCGACGATGGCTTGGGGCAAGCGCATGCCCCGGTCCTCGGTGAATTTGGCACGCGGCAAAATTTTTCCGCGCGCCACTCCAGTCAAGTCGGGCACCAGGCATTCGACCTCGGTCACCCGACGTTCATTGAGCCATTGCTCCAAGTCATTGAAGTTCATGGTTTTTTGTTCAGACATCGTTTATCCCTTCTTATGTTGCTTTTCAGCCTTGTTTCGTTGTCGGATCTGTAAGGGCCATTGTGCACCGCTCCGACCATCAAAAATGATCGCGCAACCGGTGGTAGAGCGTCCCGAGCACCAGACTGGGCGTGCGCAGCAGGGCGCCACCGGGGAAATTGCGGTGCTTGAGCCGGCTGAAAACATCAAAGCGCTCGGCCTGGCCGGCGATGGCCTGCGCTACCAGCTGACCCGCCAATCCCGTCAGCGCCACCCCGTGTCCACTAAAACCCTGCAAGTAATAAATGTTGTTGCCCAGGCGGCCGAAATCCGGCGCCCGGTTCATGCTGATGTCGACAAAGCCGCCCCACACGTAGTCGATTGGCACATCCTTGAGCGCGGGGAATACCTTGGCCATGCGCTGCGCCATGGTTTCTTTCAAATTGCGCGGCGTGCTGGTGGTGTAGCTCACCCGCCCACCAAACAACATGCGGTGGTCCGCACTGAAGCGGAAGTAGTCCAGCACGAAATTGTTGTCACACACCGCTGCATTGTGGGGCAGCAAAGCTTTGGCACGTTCGGCATCCAGGGGCGCGGTGCCCACGATGTAGGTACCCACCGGCATGGCGCGCGCCGCCAGTTCGGGCGCAACCAACGGCCCGTAAGCCGGCAAGGTGCAGTTCCCCGACAAAAGGGCGAACCTGGCGCGCACCTGGCCTTGCGCCGTGCGGGCAGTTACCGTCGTGCCCCGCTCCAGCGCCACCACCGCTGATTTTTCAAAGATCTGCACCCCCAGCATGTGCGCTGCACGCGCCAGGCCGAGTCCATATTTCAGGGGGTGCAAATGCCCCGAACGTGTCTCAAAGGCGCATGCGTGGTAACGCTCGCTGCCGATGAACTGTTGCACGTCCGCACCTTCGGCCCAGGTGCTGACAAAGCCGTAGTCGCGCTCCATAGACCGGACGTCTGCCTCCAAATCACGGGCTTTGCGGGGCGAGTCCGCGACGTACATATAGCCATGCGCGCGGTCGCAATCGATGCCAAACTCAGTGATCCGCTGGTCCACCAGATCAATCGCCTCCAGCGACATATCCCAAATTTGACGGGCGGCCGCCCTACCCAGTTGCTCTTCAAATGGCCCTTGGCCGCTGGCATATCCCACAATGGTCTGGCCGCCATTGCGACCCGAAGCGCCGCTGCAAATCCGGTCTGCCTCCAGCACCACCACGCTGAACCCCTGCTTGGCCAGCTCAATGGCAGCAGAGAGCCCCGAGAAACCTGCGCCCACCACCACCACGTCGACCACCAGATCCGTTTGCAACGGCGCCAGCGAGGGCGGGCGCACCACACTGGCCTCGTAGTAGCTTTGCTGGTTGAGTTGGGTGTCTGAATGCAGCAGCGATGCCATCGTTTTTATTCCTGAGCTGTTTTGGCCACCTGAGAGCACAGGTAGGTCCAAACAAATTGTGCGGCGGCGTTGCTTGTCAGTTCGGCATGGTCATAGGCGGGTGCCACCTCCACGCAATCCATGCCAATGAAGTTCAAGGGTGCAAGCTCCTCTAACAAGGTCAGCACCTGCGAACTCGTCATGCCACCGGGCTCGGGTGTGCCGGTGCCGGGTGCAAATGCCGGATCCAGGCAATCAATATCCAAGGTCAGGTAGCAAGGCTGTTGGCCTATGCGCTTGCGAATCTCCGTGATGACGTCGCCCAAATGTGCGCCGTCCTTGCCGCGCAAATCCCGCGCGGTGTAAATCGCACCGCCCTGGTCTTTCACGTATTCGCGCGCGGCACGCTCACCACTGGAACGAATGCCAATCTGCACCGTCTTGGCGCGATCCACCAGCCCCTCTTGAATCGCCTCGTAAGTCCAGGTGCCATGGCCCGAGGGCTCGCCGAAGTGATCGCTCCAGGTGTCGCAATGGGCGTCAAAATGGATCAGCGCCACGGGCCCGTGCTGTGCGCTGGCAGCGCGCAACAAAGGCAAAGTAACCGAATGATCACCGCCAATAAACACACAGTGGTGGCGCGCCATGAGGGCAGCGGCCTGGCTTTGAATTGCGCTGCGAACCTCGGGCAGCGGCGAGGCGTTGGGCAGACGCATATCTCCCGCGTCGCCCAGATATCCCAGTGGAGAAACATTGAAATAGGGGTGGATGCCATCACACAGCATCAAACTCGCGCGGCGTATTTCCTGCGGTCCAAAGCGCGCACCAGGGCGGTTCGTCACCGCACCGTCAAAGGGAATTCCCGCGATGGCAAAGCGGTGTGCTTGCAGCGATTCTGCGGCGAGAAACCGGTTGCTGTTATTGGCGTAGGCGAAGTGGGCGCTGCTCATGGTGTAACCTCCAAGATCAGCATGGTAATCGCTGCCGCCTATTTGCTCGCTGGCGCAATTCACGCTCATTCACCCCCCTTTTTTTCGCTTTGAACCACCGATTCCAACGTCCGCTGGCCTACCTCTGCCTGGCCCTGAGCATGAGCCTGGTCGGCGTCTACGTGGCGCTGTCCAAACCCTTGGTTGCGGCACTGCCCGTGTTTTTGCTGGGGTGGATGCGCTTTGGCATTGCCGCCATCGCCATGGCACCCTGGCTGAAAAAACCGGCCAGCGAGCCTGCGCTGGATCGCCGCACCC
This sequence comes from Comamonadaceae bacterium, assembly GCA_947447985.1. Taxonomy (GTDB): domain Bacteria; phylum Pseudomonadota; class Gammaproteobacteria; order Burkholderiales; family Burkholderiaceae_C; genus Allorhodoferax. Next base: position 51,522 of record CANFLX010000010.1, on the reverse strand, counting down.
GCGTGTTGCTGTTCTTCGAGTCCTTTTTGGGCAACTTTCTGTTTTCTATTTGCATGCTCTACGGCGTGAGCATGACCAGCACCGTTTCGGCAGGGGTGATATTGGCGGCTATTCCAGCGGTTGCTGCGCTGATGAGCGGACTGTTTTTAAAGGAGCGCTTGGGCCTTCGCATTTGGCTGGCCGTGGCCTGCGGTGCGGCGGGCATGGCCCTGCTGTCATGGGGCAAGCACGCGCAGTCGGTAGAGATGCCGACTGCCGAGACGGAGCGTGCCCTCTGGGGCAACCTGCTGGTTTTTGGCGCAGTCGTGTGTGAGGCCGCCTACCTGGTCATCGGCAAACGGCTCTCTGCCAACATCAGCCCCAAACGCATCGCGGCGATCATCAATCTCTACGGATTTGCCCTCATGGCGCCTGCCGGGCTTTATTTCGCGCTGCGGTTTGACTTTGCCGCAGTACAGCCATCCTCCTGGGGACTCTTGGTTTTTTATGCACTGGCCGCCAGCATGGGCACGGTCTGGCTGTGGATGACGGGAGTGAAAACGGTGCCTGCAGCGCAGGCAGGCGTTTTCAGCGTGATGCTACCGGTCACCGCGACAGCGATAGGCGCCATTTTTTTGCATGAGCCGTTTACGGCAATTCAAGCGGCTGCGTTTGCGCTGGCCTTGCTCGGACTGTTGCTGGCCACGCTGCCCGGCCGCAGTACGACGCCCGAAGCGAGCACTTAGAGCGGCTGACTGTTCACCACCATGCCATCTTCGTCGGCATAGAGCCAGTCTCCCGGACGCACCCACACGCCTTGGATCTGAACCGCCACCTGGGTTTGGCCTGGCATGCGTCGCTGCGTGGGCATCGGATAAAGCGCCAGGGCCCGAATACCCACTGCACATTGCGCCAGTTCGCCGACGTCGCGCACACAGCCATCCACGACCACACCGGCCCAGCCGTTGCGCACCGCATGGGCACCCAACTTGCCACCCATCAAGGCGCGACGCATCGAGGCACCACCTGCCACGACCAGCACTTGGGCAATGCGTCCCGTGGGACCTTCAATCCACCCTTGCGCCTCCAGCGCGGCCTTCACACTGGTGTTGTCGTCGAGGCACTGCACCGTGTACACGGGGCCGTGAAAACGTCGCTCCTGCCCGAAGTCCACGAAGACCGGGGGCAGCACGCGGAAATTGCCACTGAGGTCATCAAGGTGGCGGTCGCACAGGTCTGTCGTGGGTACAAATGGCTTCATCAAAGTGCTCCAAACCGAGGTGAAATGGGCTGCGCGCGAGATGCGGAACCACAAAAATTATCATTTTCCCTCTGAAAAATGGTTATCCCTATAGGAAAGCGCCCTTTTCTCCAGTAGCATCCCTGCACCAGCTGAGAAATTTATCGCTGGCTCTCTTATCACTTCCCTAAGGACGAACCGACAATGGCAACTGCAAAAAAGGCCCCCGCTGCAAAAGCGGCACCCGCAAAAAAAGTAACCGCCACGAAAAAAGCCGCAGCCCCGGCTAAAAAAGTAGCCGCCAAAGCGCCTGCTAAAAAGCGCGCTGTGAACGCTGCATTCATGAAACCCCTGACCCCCAGCGCCGCTTTGGCTGCTGTGGTGGGCGCAGCACCTCTGCCGCGCACCGAAGTGGTGAAAAAGCTGTGGGGCCACATCAAAAAGCACAAGCTGCAAGACGCAGCCAACAAGCGCAACATCAACTCTGACGACAAGCTGAAGGCCGTTTTTGGCAAAGCCCAAGTCACGATGTTCGAAATGGCTGGCCTGATCGGCAAGCACCTTTCGTAATATCCAAGTGCCTGCCCTCGGGGCGGCATGACAAAGAAGCCGGGGCCCGCTCCGGCTTTTTTTTGTGCCGCGTACAGCTCTTGCCCAGCGAACTATGCAATTTATTAAATTGCATAGCACCGGGGGTATCGCAGGGCTTCAGGGCTGAAAAGGGCCGGTACTGCATAGAATTAAAAAGGTTCTAGGCGGCACGCCACCGTTCTGTGGTGGCCGCGCGAAGAGCGCGACTTTTTGGTTCAACGTGGAGACCCCCATGACAGAAGAAGCATCAACACCCGCAACGCCAGCGCGCAGACGCGCAGGTCGCGGAAGCGGCACCGTCCGCGTTGCGCCCTCCACGGCCAAGTACCGCAAGCTCCAGCACCGCTTTGCTCCCACGCCCATGGTGTCCGAGGATGAGCTGGAGGCGATACACAATACATCGCTCACCATCCTCGAAGAAATGGGCATGGACTTCATGCACGAAGGTGCCCGTGAGATCTTGAAAAAAGCCGGGGCCGACGTCAAACCCGGATCGGAGCGTGTGCGCTTCGATCGCAACCTGATTCTGGAAGCGATCAAAACCTGCCCCTCCGAATTCACCTTGCACGCCCGCAACCCCGAGCGCAATGTGCACATCGGCGGCAAAAACCTGGCCTTTGCCCAGGTCGCAAGCCCACCCAATGCCTCTGACATGCAAGGCGGCCGGCGCGCAGGCAACCAGCAGGACTTTCGCAACCTGGTCAAGCTGGCGCAGCGTTACGACATCATCCATTGCTCGGGCGGCTACCCTGTGGAGCCGGTGGATTTGCACGCCTCCATCCGCCACCTGGACTGCCTGTCGGATATTGCCAAACTGACCGACAAAGCCTTCCACGCCTACTCACTGGGCAAGGAGCGCAACCAGGACGGACTCGAGATTGCGCGCATCGCGCGCGGCATCAGCCACGAACAGATGGAGCGAGAGCCCTCGCTGTTCTCCATCATCAACAGCTCCTCTCCGCTGCGCCTGGACACGCCCATGCTGCAAGGCATTTTGGAAATGTCCTCGCGCAACCAGATCATCATCCTGACGCCGTTCACACTGGCGGGTGCCATGGCACCGGTGACGATTGCAGGCGCTCTCGCGCAGCAAAACGCCGAAGCCCTGGCCGGTATTGCGCTGACACAACTGGTGCGCCCCGGTGCACCGGTGGTCTACGGCGGCTTCACCAGCAATGTGGACATGAAGAGTGGCGCTCCCGCCTTCGGTACACCCGAGTACATGAAGGCGGTACTGGTGGGCGGTCAGCTGTGCCGCAAATACGGCATTCCTTACCGCACGAGCAATGTGAACGCCGCCAATACGGTGGACGCCCAAGCGGCCTACGAGTCGGTGTTTTCGCTCTGGGCGCTCACCCAGGCGGGGGGCAACTTCATCATGCACAGCGCGGGCTGGATGGAAGGTGGACTGACCGCATCGTTCGAAAAATTCATTCTGGACTGCGATCTGCTGCAGATGGTGGCCGAATTTTTGGCGCCCCTGGACGTCAGCCCTGCCGGTTTGGGCCTGGACGCCGTGCGCGATGTGGGCCCTGGCGGCCACTACTTCGGAACGGCGCACACGCTGGAGCGCTTTGAGACGGCGTTTTACTCTCCCATCATCTCGGACTGGCGCAATTACGAGAGCTGGGACGAGGGCGGGCGCCCCACCGCGTACGATAAGGCCAACGCCGTGTGGCAAAAAGAATTGGCCGCCTATGAGCGCCCTTATATGGACCCCGCCATCGAAGAAGAACTCGACGCCTTTGTCGCCAAGCGCAAGGCTGAAGGCGGCGCGCCGACCGACTTTTGAGTGACAGCATCCTTCATTTTTGACATTGACTTTTGACGCAAGGAACGCAGCAGTGAAAACAACAGCACGGGTAGTGGTAATTGGTGGTGGTGTGGTGGGATGTTCGGTGCTCTACCACTTGACGAAAAAAGGCTGGAGCGACGTCATGCTCATTGAGCGCGACCAGTTGACTTCGGGCTCCACCTGGCATGCCGCAGGCGGCTTTCACACCCTCAACGGTGACCCCAATGTGGCCATGCTCCAAAGCTACACCGTGAGTCTGTATGAAGAGCTGGAACGCATTTCCGGTCAATCCTGCGGCATGCACAAGTCGCCCGGCATCATGCTGGCCGACACGCCAGAGCGCATGGAGTTCTTGAAAATGACCGTGGCGCGCGGCCGCTATTTGGGCATGGAGACCGAAATCATTTCGGTCAAAGAGGCGCTGAACTATTTCCCCTTTATTGAAGAAAAATACTTCTTGGGCGCACTGCTGGACCCCAATGAAGGCCACTTGGACCCTAGCGGCACGACCTACGCCTACGCCAAAGCCGCACGCCTTGGCGGTGCGACCATCGAGGTGCAAACCAAGGTGGAAAGCCTGGAACAAAAGCCCGACGGCACCTGGCGCGTGATCACCAACAAAGGCGTGGTCGAGTGCGAACACGTAGTCAACGCAGGCGGCTTGTGGGCGCGCGAAGTGGGCCGCATGGTAGGCATTGAGTTGCCGGTGCTGGCCATGGAGCATATGTACCTCGTGACCGACGACATTCCTGAAGTGGAAGCATTCAACAAGAGCGCAGGCAAAGAGATCGGTCACGTGATTGACTTCGGCGCCGAGAGCTATTTGCGCCAAGAGGGCAAAGGCATGGTGCTGGGCGTCTATGAACAAGCAGGCAAGCCCTGGTCCACCAAAACGACGCCCTGGAGCTTTGGCCAGGAGTTGCTGCAGCCGGACTTGGACCGCATTGCGCCCTCTTTGGAAATCGCGTTCAAGCACTTCCCTACCCTTGAAAACGCCGGCATCAAACGCGTGATCAACGGCCCCTTCACCTTCGCACCTGACGGCAATCCCTTGGTCGGTCCGGTGCAAGGCCGCACCAACTTCTGGTCGGCGTGCGGCGTGATGGCGGGCTTCAGCCAGGGCGGTGGCGTCGGCCTGGCGCTCTCCAACTGGATGGTGGACGGCGACCCCGGCTTTGACATCTGGGGCATGGATGTGGCGCGCTACGGCGACTGGGCCACCCGCACTTACACCAACGCCAAGGTGCGCGAGAACTATTCGCGTCGCTTCCGCATCCGCTTCCCCAACGAAGAATTGCCCGCAGCGCGTCCGCTGCAAACCACGCCGCTGTACGACAAGTTCATCGAACAAGGCGCAGTGATGGGCGACTCCTGGGGAATGGAAACACCTTTGTGGTTCGCCCCCAAAGGTACTGAGGCGAAAGACATTGTGTCCTTCCACCGCTCCAACGACTTTGAGCACATCAAGGCCGAATGCAAGGCGGTGCGTGAGGCCGTGGGCGTGACCGAGGTCGCCAACTTTGCCAAGTACGAGATCACCGGCCCCGGTGCTGAGGCCTGGCTGCAAGGTCAGATGACCAACACCCTGCCCAAAAAAGGCCGCTTGCAGCTGTGCCCCATGCTGAACCACCAGGGCAAGATCATTGGCGACTTCACGATTGCCAAGGCCGACGACGAGCGTTTCATGATGTGGGGCTCCAGCCAGGCGCAGGTCTACCACATGCGTTGGTTTGAACAGACGCTGCCCAAAGACGGCTCGGTTTCGATCAAGCCCTATGGCATGAAGCTCATCGGCTTGTCGATTGCAGGCCCCCAATCGCGCGAACTGTTGCAACGCCTGACTGACGATGATGTGTCCAACGCGGCGTTCAAGTTCATGGACTACCGTGAAATGGAAATAGCCACGGTGCAGGCCAAGGTCAACCGCGTGACCTACACCGGTGACCTGGGCTACGAGATCTGGGTGGCCCCTGAATACCAACGCCGCTTGTACGAAAGCATCATGGAAGCCGGTGCTGACCTGGGCATCCGGAACTTCGGCATGCGCGCGCTGTTGTGCCTGCGTTTGGAGAAAAACTTCGGCACCTGGTTCCGCGAGTTCCGCCCCATCTACGGCCCCTTCGAGGCCGGCCTGGACCGTTTTATCAAACTGGACCAGCACGAGTTCATCGGCAAGGCCGCCGCCATCAAGGAAAAGGCCGACGGCCCCAAAAAGACCCGCATCTTCATGGTCGTGGACGCGCTGGACTGCGACGTCATGGGCGACGAACCCATTTGGGTCGATGGCAAGGTGGTCGGTTGGGTGACGTCCGGTGGCTACGGTCACTATGTGGACCAATCGCTGGCACAGGGTTACATCCCCACCGAGTGCTTCAAGCCCGACATGACGCTGGAAATTGAAATTCTGGGCGAACGCCGTGCCGCACGCCTGCAAATGGATCCGCCGTTTGATCCCGAAGCCAAGCGCATGCGCATGTAAGAGGAGCTGTTGATGTCCCATTACTCAGCCTGGTCCCTGCTGCGCAATGCACTGTCGGGACACCAACACTGGGACCGTGCCTGGCGCGACCCCGAGCCCAAAAAGAGCTACGACGTGGTCATCGTGGGCGGCGGTGGCCACGGGCTGGCCACGGCCTACTACCTGGCCAAGAACCACGGCATCAAAAATATTGCCGTGCTGGAAAAGGGCTACATCGGCTCGGGCAACGCGGGGCGCAACACGACCATCGTGCGCTCCAACTACATGATGCAGGACAACACGGCGTTCTACGAGCATTCCATGTCGCTGTGGCGCGGCATGTCGCAGGACCTCAACTACAACGTGATGTTCTCGCCGCGGGGCTATTTGTACGTCACCATGTCGCCCAGCGCGCAGGACGCCCAAATCCGCCGTGCGAACATCATGCGCTTGAACGGCATCCGCGCCGACATCCTGACGCGCGAAGACGTGATGAAAGAGGCGCCCTACCTCGATTTCTCGGACAAGGCCCGTTTTCCAATTTACGGCGCCATGCTGCAACCCGATGCAGGCACCGCCCGCCACGACGCCGTGGTCTGGGGCTATGCACGCGCCGCCAATGCGCTGGGCGTGGACATTATTCAAAACTGCGAAGTGCTGGACTACCAATGGTCGGGTGAGCGCATTACCGGCCTCAAGACCACACGCGGCGACATCAGCGCGGGCAAGGTCGGCATTGCGGTGGCGGGCCACACCTCGGTCCTGGCCCAAAAAGCGGGGCTGGAACTGCCCATCGAGAGCCATGTGCTGCAAGCCTATGTCAGCGAGTCGATCAAGCCCGTGGTCAACCACGTGGTGGTCTGGTCTGCGTCGTACTTTTATTTCTCGCAGTCCGACAAAGGCGGCCTGGTGTTTGGCGGCCATATCGACCGCTACAACTCCTACGCCCAGCGCGGCAACCTGGCCAATGTGAGTGAAGTCACCCAGGCCCTGGTCAGCGCCATGCCCAGCGCTGCGCGTCTGCGGGTGCTGCGCCACTGGGGCGGCATCATGGACATGACGCCCGACGGCAGCCCCATCATCACCAAAACTCCGGTGGACGGGCTCTACCTCAATGGTGGCTGGTGCTACGGGGGCTTCAAGGCCACGCCGGCCTCGGGCTGGTGCTTTGCCCACACGATTGCCAACGATGCGCCGCACGCCTACAACGCCGGCTTCACCATGGACCGCTTTGCCCAGGGTCGCTACATCGACGAAGCCGGTACCGGCCCTTACAACCATTTGCAGTAAGAGGAGGCGCCCACCATGCTACGCATCCACTGCCCCCACTGCGGGCTGCGCGACCACGAAGAATTCAACTACTTCGGCGACGCCACCAAAGCCTACCCGGCCTTGACGACCGAGCCGTCAGCAGACAACCACGACGCCTGGGTGGACGCGGTCTACACCCGCAACAACCCCAAAGGCGTCCACAGCGAATTCTGGCAACACACCCTGGGATGTCGCCGCTGGCTGGTGGTGAAACGCCATACCGTTACACACGACATTGAGTCTGTGGTCATCGCCAGCGAGAGAGAACTGCCATGACGCAAGCCACCCCTTCCAACGCAGCCACCGGTGGTGCGTTCCGCCTGGCACAAGGCGGACGCATTGAGCGCAGCCGTCCGCTGAGCTTCACATTGGACGGCAAGTCCTTTCAGGGCTTTGCCGGTGATACCGTGGCCTCCACCCTGCTCGCCCATGGCGAGCACCTGGTGGCGCGGTCGTTCAAATACCACCGCCCCCGCGGCATCATGGCCGCCGGTGTTGAAGAAGCCAACGCGCTCTTGACCGTAGGCGCCAAGGGCACGCACGAGCCCAATATCGCCGCCACCGTTTTAGAACTCGAAAACGGCTTGCGCACGCGCACGCAAAACGCCTGGCCCTCGGTCAGGTTTGATGCGATGGCCATCACCTCGGTGCTGTCGCCTTTTTTTGTGGCGGGTTTTTATTACAAGACTTTCATGGGCCCCACGCGCCATGCGTGGATGCTGTACGAGCATTTCATTCGCAAGGCAGCGGGCCTGGGCGCTTCGGTCAATGACGCCGATGTGCACCGCTACGACTGGCACAACGACTACACCGACGTGTTGGTGATTGGCTCCGGTGCGGCAGGACTGAGTGCTGCGCTAAGTGCTGCCCGCGCGGGCTGTGAGGTCATGCTGGTGGAGCAAGACTTTGCCCTGGGCGGCGCACTGCTCAACCAGTCAAACAACGGCGCCAAAGGCCAATGGCTGGCAACGATCTTGGACGAACTGCAGGCTACTGGCAAGGTGCGCATGCTGACGCGCTCCACGGCCTTCGGCATGTACGACGGCAACACCGTCGGCGTGATCGAGCGCACCGCCCCCGGCGAAGCCGACGCCGCCCACGGCGTGCCTCGCCAGCGCATGCGCACCGTGCGCGCCAATGCCATTGTCATGGCCTGTGGCGCGATCGAGCGGCCATTGGTGTTTGCAGGCAACGACAAACCCGGCGTCATGCTGGCGGGAGCCGTAGGCGCTTATGTCAACCGCTATGCCGTAGCACCCGGCAAGCGCGCAGTTTTTTGCGTGAACAACGATGCTGCCTACGCCGACGCCTTGGCGCTGGCGCGTGCGGGCTCTCAGGTCAATGTGGTGGACCTGCGCAGCGTGGTGCAGCCAAGTCTTTTAGCGACAGCCTCCAGCGCGGGTATCACGGTACAAACGGGCAGCACCGTGACCGATGTGTACGGCCGCATGCACGCCAAGCGCTGCCGCATTGCGGGTTATGACGCTGCCAGCGGTGCAGTCATGGGCGGCCCGATGGAGCTTGACGTTGATCTGGTCGCCATGTCCGGGGGCTGGACGCCCACGGTGCACCTGAGCTCCCACCGCAACGTCAAACCGGTGTACCGCAGCGACATCGCCTGCTTCGTGCCCGGTGGCTTTGACCGCGCCCAGTTTGGCGCGGGCGCCATGGTGGGCAGCCAAACCTGGCAGGACGCCATCAACTCGGGCTGGCAAGCGGGCGCCCAGGCGGCGACCATCAATGGACGTAACGCCAACGACCACGCACCCGCACTCGAAGACGACACCAGCATTGCATTCGTCCCAGCCGGCACGCTGCTCTCTAGCAGGCCCTCGGATAAAGCGTTCATTGATTTTCAAAACGATGTCACGGTGGCCGACGTGGAACTCGCCCACCGCGAGGGTTACCAATCGGTGGAGCATCTCAAGCGCTACACCACCCTGGGCATGGGTACCGACCAGGGCAAGACCTCCAACATCAACGGCTTGAGCCTGATGGCAGCCGCGCGTGGTATCGACGTCACGGCAGCGGGCACCACGACTTTCCGCCCCCCCTATACGCCAGCCAGCCTGGGTGCTTTGGCCGGACGCAATGTGGGGCCCCATTTCCAGCCCGAGCGTCGCACGGCCATGCACGACTGGCACGAGGCCAACGGCGGCGTCAAGATGGAGGCAGGCCTGTGGTTGCGGCCGCTTTGGTACCGCACCCATGGCACCACGCTGGGCGAGGCCTACAAGGCGGAGATGGACTTTGTGCGCAGCTCCGTCGGCATTGCCGACACCTCAACGCTTGGCAAAATTGATGTCCAAGGGCCGGACGCCGCCGAATTTCTGGACCGCGTCTATGTCAATGGGTTCTCGAAACTGGCGGTAGGCAAAGCGCGCTACGGCTTCATGCTGCGCGAGGACGGCATCGTCATGGACGACGGCACCACCACCCGCATCAGCGAAACCCAGTTTTTCATGACCACAACCACTGCACAGGCAGCCAAGGTCATGAGCCACCTGGAGTTTTTGCTCCAGGTGGTGTGGCCCACGTTGCGTGTGACCGTGGCCTCGGTGTCTGACCAATGGGCGGCCATGAGTGTCGCGGGCCCCCGCACCCGCGATGCACTGCAAGCGGCATTCCCGCACCTGGACCTGAGCAATACTGCCCTGCCCTTTATGGGCGTGCTAGACACCGTGGGCAGTGGTGCCCTGGCCGATGTACCCCTGCGCATCCTGCGCCTGACCTTCTCTGGCGAGCTGGCCTACGAAATCTTCACGCCCACCCACCACGGCCTGGCCGTGTGGGAGCATGTGATCGCCGCCGGAAAGCCCTGGAACATGCAGCCCTATGGACTGGAAGCCCTGGGTTCGCTGCGCATTGAAAAAGGCCACGTGGTCGGCTCTGAGATGGACGGACGCACCACGCTGGACGATTTGGGCGCGGGCAAGATGGCCAGCAAGACCAAGTCGTTCTGGGGCGACGCACTGCGCCGCAGCCCCAACTTGGCGCGTGACAACCGGCCCACCCTGATCGGCCTGGAGGCCGTGGACGACAAAGAGCCACCCAGCAATGGCTCCATCCTCTTTTTTGCGGACGATGCGATCAAGGGCCACGGTCGTGGCCACGTCACCTCCACCACCTACAGCAAATCCGTGGGCAAGGCGATTGCGCTGGGACTGCTCCAAGGCGGCACCGCACATGTTGGCCAAGAGATTGTTGCCACCTCCCCTACCCAGGGCCGAACCTACCGCCTGCGTGTGGTAGACCCCTGCTTCTTGGATCCTGAAGGAGCGCGCTACCGTGTCTGATTCAAAGCCCACAACGCCTGCCGCCACCGCCTTGCGCAGTCCGTTTGCGTCCATCCAGCCCCACCGCAGGGCCGATCGCCAGGGACAGGTGCAGGTGCAGCTCCATGCCGAAGGGCTGAGCAGCGTGGTCCAGATCAGTACCTGGATGGGAGGCACGCAGGCTCTGTGCGCTGCACTCGCCGAAGCGGTCGCGGCCACCGACCTGTTTCCTTTGCCTGCAAGCACAGGACAAACACTGCAATCGGCCTTGGGTTTGCTGATGCGAACGGGGCCGAACGAATTTCTGTTGATTGGCGAAAACACGCCGCCCCTGGACCTCCTGCGTCAACACGTCACGCCGGAGATCGGCGCCGTGCTGGACCTCAGCCACGCGCGTTGCCGGGTGCACGTCAAGGGCCCCAAAGCCGTGGAGGCCTTGGGTAAGTTGTTTGCCTTGGACTTCCGCGAAGCCGCATTTGCCATCGGACACGTCAAGCTCACCGGGCACCACCACGTTCCCTGCAGTATTTACCGTGCTGAGCAGCAAAGTTTTGACCTGTACCTGTTCAGCACCTACGCCCGCGGGCAGTTGGAGTCCCTGCAGGACGCTGCGCTGGAATATGGTGTTGAATTGACGCTCGGGGAGTGACCCGCTGGCCGGCCACCGGCCCGCACACCGACCCATTGCCGAGCTAAAGTTCGGTGAAGCACCGGGCAAATCCGCTTGGAATCGGGTGTTTTCCGCTGATTGTCACGCGGAACTATTAAGATCGCCCCCCGAAGACCTGCTCTGAACGCCAGGGCGGGTGTCGCCGATTTGCCACCCCATCGACCCCGAACATCGAAAATCCGAGTGCTATGAATTTCACAAAAATCACATTTACCTTGTTCACTTTGGTCTTGGGCGTGGGCATCACTGCTTGCAGCGATAAAAAGCCGGCGGAGGTCACTGTGGCCGCGACGGCGGCCAGTGCGGCGCCTGCTGCCCCGACGGCATCGGCTCCGGCGTCGGCGGCGTCAGCGCCCGCAGGCCCACCGGTCACCGTGTCAACGGTGAAAGCCGAAGCAAAAGACCTGGCGGTCAACCTTCGTGCGAATGGCACGGTGTTTCCATTGGCCAGTGTTGACATCAAATCACAGATCAATTCGGTTGTGACCAAGATGCACATCAATGGCGGGCAATTTGTGCGCGCTGGTGATCCCCTGTTTACGCTGGATGCGCGAGCCGATGAAGCGAATCTGGCCAAAGTGCGGGCGCAGCACGCGAAAGACCAGGCACTGTTATCCGACGCACAACGCCAACTCAAGCGTGCCCAAGAGCTACTGGCACAAAACTTTGTCGCAAAAAGTGCGGTGGATACGGCACAAGCCGGTGTGGATTCCGCTGCGGCAACTCTGTTGGCAGATCAAGCTGCGATCGATGCGGCCAAAGTTGCGGTGTCTTACAACCACATCAACGCGCCGCTGAGCGGCCGCGCCGGCGCCCTGAGTGTGTCAAACGGCACGGCCTTGGTGGCCGGCGTGAGCCCTATCGTCACCATCACGCAGTTGGACCCGATTGCGGTGACCTTCAATTTACCCCAGCGAAACCTGGCTGACGCCATTGCAGCACTCAAAGACGGCGGAGCGAAAGTGACGGCCACGCTGGCCGACGGCGGAGGCAGCTTTCAAGGACGCCTGTACTTTGTCGACAACGCGGTCGACCCAGCCTCGGGCACCGTGCGGGCCCGCGCGCTTTTTGACAACAAAGCGGGCAAGTTATGGCCCGGCGCCTATGTTGAGATTTCCCAAACGATCAACACCCTCAAAGATGCGGTGGTGGTGCCCCAGGTGGCGCTGATTCAATCGGCGCGCGGCACGATTGTGTATGTCGTTGAAGACGGCAAAGCCGTCTTGCGTCCCGTAAAACAGGTGGGAGGCCAAAGCGGTGAGGCCGCCATCACCGGCATCTCGGCGGGAGACAGCGTGGTGGTGGATGGCAAACAAAACCTGCGCCCAGGCTCGCTGGTGGTGGAGCGTGCCAAAGAACCCAAAACAGGTGCCTCCGGCCCTGCCGCTGGTGCCTCGGGTGCAGCAAGTGCCGCCCCTGCCGCTGCCGCTTCGCGCACGACGCCATGAATTTCTCAGAACTCTTTATCCGCCGTCCGGTGATGACGGTGTTGCTCAATGTAGCGATGATTGGTGCAGGCGTCATCGGACTGCGCAATATTCCCATTGCGGCCTTGCCCAGCTATGACACGCCCGTCATCAATGTGTCGGCCACCTTCCCAGGCGCCAACCCGGAGACGATGGCCAGCTCGGTGGCCTTGCCCCTCGAAAAGCAGTTTCAGACTGTCCCGGGTCTCAAGACCATCAGCTCCAGCAGTACGCTGGGCAGCACGTCTCTGACCCTGGAGTTTGAAGAAGGTCGCAGCATCGATGCCGCCGCCGTGGACGTTCAGGCCGCGCTACTTCGCGCCCAGAGGACGCTGCCCGTCGACATGACGGTGCCACCGTCCTACCGCAAGGTCAATCCTGCGGATGCTCCTGTTCTGTTGATCGCATTGACATCCCCTTCGTTGTCACCGTCAGACCTGCAGGACTATGCCGAACACCTGATTTCGCCCAGCTTTTCCACCATCGATGGTGTGGCGCAGGTCAATATTTATGGCGCTAAGCGCTTTGCGGTGCGTGTGCGCGTCAAGCCCGATGCGATGCTGGCATCCAACATCAGCCTGGACGAACTCAGCAGTGCCCTGCGCGCGGCCAATGTCAACACGCCGGTCGGCACCTTGGATGGCCCCAAGCAAACTCTGGTGTTGCAAGCCAACAAACAGTTGAAAACCGCCTCAGATTTTGGCAATTTGATCGTCAGCACCAAAGGCGGCAACGCGATCCGCTTGAAAGACATTGCGAAGGTTGAAAACAGCGTAGAAACACTCAAGAGCTGGGCCACGCTGGACGGAGAAAACTCCATCACCATCGCCATACAGCGCCAGCCGGGTGCAAATACGGTGCGCCTGGTCGACACCATTCGCGCCGCCATGCCGGACTTGCAGGCCCAAATGCCACAGTCGGTTCGTATGACGCCCATCAACGACCGCTCGGTTTCTGTTCGTGATGCGCTTCATGATGTAACGCTGACTCTGGCGGGAACCATTGTGCTGGTCGTGTTGGTGATTTTTCTGTTTCTGCGCCGCTTCATGGCCACCGCCATTCCCACCCTGTCCTTGCCGATTTCGCTCATGGGCGCGGTGGCATTGTTGTGGGGCTTGCATTACAGCTTGGACAACATCTCGCTACTCGGGCTGACCCTGGCCGTCGGCTTGGTGGTGGACGATGCCATTGTGGTGCTGGAGAACATTATTCGGCACGTGGAAAAAGGCGAAGCCCCTTTTCATGCGGCATTGGTAGGCGCGCGCGAGGTGGGCTTCACCATCGTCTCCATCTCGACTTCGCTCATCGCTGTTTTTATTCCGATTTTCTTCATGCCGGGCGTCATCGGCCTGTTGTTCCACGAGTTTGCCGTGGTGGTGGGTTTGGCCATCATCGTCTCGGCGTTCGTCTCCTTGACGCTGGTGCCCATGTTGGCCGGCCGTTTTTTGACCGACGACGCGCACAAAAAGCCGCCAGGCATGTTGGTGCGGCTATTTGAACGGGGTTTTGACGCCACCTTGGCCGGTTACACCCGTGTATTGGACTTGGCTCTGGGCCATCGAAAAATCATTTTGCTCCTCGCAGCGAGCACATTTGTTGGCACATTTTGGTTGGTCAACATCATTCCAAAGGGCTTTTTCCCCGAAGAAGACATCGGTCAAATCCAGATAAGCACAGAGGCCAGCGAGGACATCTCCTTTCCTGCCATGGTCGCCTTGCAAGAGCGCGTTGCCGCGATTTTGCGTGCGGACCCCAATATCAACGCGGTGAGTTCCTTCAATGGTGGCAATAACGCACAAAACTCCGGACGCATGTTCATCAGTCTCAAGCCACAAGGTCAGCGACTGCCCATGAAACAGGTGATAGAAGGCCTGCGCAAAAAATTGCGCAGTGTGGCCGGCATCAATGTATTTATGCGTCCGGTACAAAATCTGCAACTCGGTGGACGCCAGAGCAAGGCACAGTTTCAGTACATTTTGCAAAGCGTCAAGGCCGATGAACTCAACGGATGGGCCAGCAAACTCCAGGAGCGCATGCGGGCCGACCCGATCTTCCGTGACGTAACCAGTGACGCACAGCTGCGTGCACTGCAAGCCCAGCTCAACATTGACCGCGACCGCGCCAACTCGCTCGGCGTTTCGGTGGACGCCATTCGTTCTGCGCTGTTCAGCGCATTTGGCGAACGCCAGGTGTCCACCATTTACCTGCCGGTGGACACCTACCAGGTCATCATGGAAGTGGCCCCCGATGCCAAAATGGACGAGTCCGCGCTCTCAGGCATCTATGTGCGGGCGAACACGGGTGCCTTGGTGCCTTTGTCGAGCTTCACCACCGTGGAGCGGTCCGTCGGGCCCACCGCCATCAACCACGTAGGCCAGCTCCAGGCGGTCACCGTATCTTTCAACCTTGCGCCTGGCGCTGCCTTGGGTGATGCCACCGCCAAGATCGATGCTGCACGCGAAGCCATTCAAATGCCTTCGAGCATCATCAGCAGCTACGGTGGTGATGCAGCGGTGTTCAAGAGCTCTCAGGGCAGTCAGATGATTTTGGTGATCGCCGCCCTGCTGGTCATCTACATCCTTTTGGGCGTGCTGTACGAGAGCTACATTCACCCGATCACGATTTTGGCCGGTCTTCCATCGGCCGCTGTAGGGGCCTTGGCCACCTTGATGCTGTTTGGCCAAGACCTGACCCTGATCGCCACCATTGGCATCGTCCTGTTGATTGGTATCGTCAAAAAGAACGCGATCATGATGATTGACTTTGCTCTCGAAGCGCAGCGCCACGAGGGCATGACACCCCTGGAGGCCATCCGCACGGCGTGTATCTTGCGCTTTCGCCCCATCATGATGACCACGCTGGCCGCCTTGGTAGGCGCTTTGCCCATCGCCTTGGGCATTGGTGCGGGTGCTGAGTTGCGTCAACCCCTGGGCCTGGCAGTCGCGGGTGGCTTGGTGTTCTCGCAGGCGATCACCCTGTTTATCACGCCAGTGCTTTATTTGCTCATGGATCGCTTCAGCGGCAAGGGGCCGGACACCCGCATCGACACAGTCACCGCTTAAGGATGCGAAGCGGCCCTGGCGTCGTTACCAGCGGCGATGCTCCCGCTCATGCCAGTGGCCTCGAAAACCAAAGGGCATAAATAAAGGCGGGTAGTAATAGGGTGTCGGCTGTACGGTGACGTAATTCGTGACCGGAGGCACGATTTGCGCTTGCATTACCGCGGCAGGGGCTGATTGCAGGCTTCCTACCGGCGAAACCTGAACGGCAATCGTGGGGCCGGGGTCATTGGGCATTTGCACCGAATATTGCATTCCGCCAAATTCATAGACCACGTTGTAGGCCACGACGCGGTTTTCATAGACGTTTTGCACGCCGCAGCGTTGAACATTCTCCGTGCGAATCGGCGCAGGGCCTTCGAACCGGTCTCCAATCATCGCGCCGCCCACCGTGCCGATGACGGTGGCAGCCGCCCTGCCCTGCCCATTGCCACCGGCGGCATTGCCCAGTGCGCCGCCCGTGATGGCCCCGATCAGCGCCCCAGCACCGCTGTTGGGCCCTTGAATATTCACTTGCTCGACGGTGCAGCTGCGCCGGGGAACGCTGACCTGCTGCACCACCGGCGTCGACCACAGCACCCGACCGATATCGTCGGCCCAGACCGCCGATACGGCACCCAGCGCCAATGTGGCTGCAATCCAATGCTTCATGTGAACCTTTCGATGTTGTCGTTCCATAACGCGATGAAACCTCGCTTTGTTGACAACGCCATTCCCCTTTACACAGCGCTAACACGCACCGACGCGCGACCTGGCGGCGCAGGCGCCCCAGCCTGACGCTGCGTGGATAATCCCTCGTCACCGCTTTGCGGCTTCCAACACGCTCTACACCCCCGTCCGGCCTCCATGCTCGAATCCCACCAAAGCTCTGACGATCCAAGCACGCCGCGCCTGTATAGGCAGATGGCAGTTGCACTGCTTGTATTGGCGCTGGTGCCGACAGTCTGGCCGGAATGGGATCTGGGTGCGGCCCAGTGGTTTGCGCCGCCCGACGGCCATGTTGAGGCAAAGGCCTGGGGGTGGGTGCTGGGCATCAACCTCTATGTGCCCGCGGTTTTTCGCTGGATGATTTTTGTCGCCATCGGCCTGTGGGTGGTCGCAACCCTGCGGGTGAACTGGAAGCCATGGCGGCTTCCTCTGGCTTTTTTCATTCTTTCGGGCGCCTTAGGGCCGGGGCTGGTGGTCAACGCGGGCTTCAAAGAGCATTGGCAACGGGCTCGCCCCTACGAGGTGGTGAACTTTGGCGGCAGCCAACAATTCACACGCGCTGGTGTCATCACCGACCAGTGCGACAACAACTGCTCGTTTGTCAGCGGTCATGTGTCCTGCGGCTTCTTTTTTGCGTCCTTGATGCTGGTCCATGCCCGGCGCAGACGACTTTGGGCCATGGTCGGGTGCGCTGCGGGCGCTTTGATCGCCTTTGCCCGCATGGCCGATATGGCCCATTGGCTTAGCGACGCCCTGTGGGCCGCGCCCATTACCTGGGCCTGCAGCTGGCTGGTCTGGCGCGCACTGCTCTGGGCTTACAGGGAACCCGACAAGCCTTCCTGAATGGTCGGATACCGCAGACGCAGACGCAGTTCCTGCTTCATGCGTGTGTTCACCATGCGGCGCGACTCGGACATAAAGCTCAGCTGCATGGCGCCCAACTCCACTTGGGCGCGGGCACGGCTGATGCGTGGCGGCACGGGCAGGCCGTACAGCGCCGCAGCGGCGTCAAAGTAGTCTCCCATCCTGAGTGCGCTGTCGTCGTTGACGTTGTAAATGCGTTGGGGCTTGCCACGCCACAAGGCCAGCACGCAGGCCCGCGCCAGGTCGTCGGCATGGATGTGGTTGGTGTAGACATCGTCCTGTGCGTCCAGCACCGGCAAGCCCTTGCGCAGGCGCTCAACCGGTGTGCCGCCCTCTCGGTTAGGTGCGTAAATGCCGGGGATGCGCAAGACGCTCACCGCGGTCCCCGACGAATGCCCAAAGAAGCGAACGCGGGCCTCGGCATCCGCGCGACGTTGCGCGCGGGGCGTCGTCGCACAAAGTGTCCTTGTCTCATCTACCCAGGCCCCTTCGCAATCGCCATACACCCCGCTGGTGGAACCGTAGACCAGGGTCTGTGGCACGCCACGCAAATGCAAGGCACGCAAAAGCGCTCTTGTGCGCTCATCCTGGTAGCCCACGGTAGCCGGTGGTGCCAGGTGCAGCACCCGCTGCGCCAAGCCCGCCAATCGGCGCAAGGTTTGCGGGCGGTCCAGATTGCCCCACAAGGGCGTCACTCCTGCCGCGCGCAACGCAGGGGCGCGAGAGCGCTGCGAGGTCAAAGCCCGCACCGTGACCTTGCCTTGCAACTCCCGTACCGCTCGCACACCGACGTCACCGCAACCAATGATTAACACGCGAGGGCGGCGAAAGCGCGCGGGCAAGGCGCCCAGGGGGGATTGGTTTGAGGGCAAAATCGAGGGCTCCACTGATCAACGTTCTCAAGGATACCCAATTCAATGACCGCCAGCGCTTCTTCTTTCACCGTCACGGTGGAACCCAGCGGCACCGCATTCAGCGCCAACTCTGATGAAACCCTGTTGGCCGCCGGGATTCGCCAGGGCGTGGGGCTGCCCTACGGTTGCAAAGACGGCGCCTGCGGGTCCTGCAAATGCAAGATGGTATCGGGCAGAGTGGTCCAGTCCAACTTCCAGCGCAAGGCCTTGAGCGTCGAAGAAGAGGCGGCAAACTTCGTGCTGACCTGCTGCGCCACTGCCCAAAGCGACATCGTGTTGGAGTCGCGCCAGGTCACCCCCGCCGGTGCCCTGCCCATCAAAAAGATGCCCACCCGCGTCAGCAGCATGGTCAAAAAATCAGCCGATGTGGTGGTGATGCAACTCCAACTGCCTGCTAATGACAGTTTTGCCTACCGCGCAGGCCAGTACATTGAGTTCATCATGCGCGATGGCACGCGGCGCAGCTATTCCATGGCCAATGCACCGCATACCGGCCCTGCCTTGGAGCTGCACATCCGCCATATGCCGGGTGGCCGCTTTACCGATCTGGTGTTCGGCTCCATGAAGGAAAAAGACATTCTTCGCATCGAGGGCCCATTTGGTTCCTTCTTCTTGCGCGAAGACTCCGACAAGCCCCTGGTTTTTCTGGCCTCGGGCACCGGTTTTGCGCCGCTCAAGGCATTGCTCGAGCACATGCAGCACTGCGGCATCACCCGCCCGACCACGCTGTATTGGGGCGGCCGGCGCCCCTCGGACCTCTACATGGAAGATTGGATTCAAGCCCAAATGGCATTGATGCCGGGTTTGCGCTATGTGCCCGTCGTGTCCGATGCGCTTGCCCAAGACCAGTGGAGCGGACGCACCGGCTTCGTCCATTTGGCCGTACTGCAGGACTTCCCCGACCTCTCCGGCCACCAGGTCTATGCCTGTGGCGCGCCCATCGTGGTGGAGTCGGCACGCAGCAGTTTCAGCGCGCAGGCAGGTTTGCCCGCCGATGAATTTTTCGCGGATTCGTTCACCTCGGCCGCCGATACGGCCCGCTAAGAAGGCGCAGACTCGCGGGGTGACACAGCGGGCTTGAGTTCACCGAGAACCACCGCGACCACCACAATCACTGCGCCCACCAAGGCGCGCAGCGTCATCGTCTCAGCGAGCCAAACCCAGGCAAACAGGGCTGCAAATACCGGCTCCATGGCGTAAATCACCGCGGATTTTTCGGCGCTGACGTGGCGCTGCGCCACGGCCTGCAAGAAAAACATGGCTGCAGAGGCCACGACCCCCAAGTAAAGCAGTCCGGCGAGCAACTCCCCATCCATGCGCTGCGGCAAGGTGGCGGTTCGGTCCCAACCGCCCGCCGCGACCATCCAGACGCTGCCCATGAGCGCCATGCAAAACATCTGGGCGGTGGCCAATTGAATCGGCACGTGCAAGCGCGAACGGCCTGAGAGCAGCAGCACGTAGGCTGCATACGCCAATGCGCCCAGCACCGTGGTGGTGTCCGCCAGCAAGTGGGCACCACCGTCGTAGGACATCAAACCAATGCCCAGGCAGGCCAAGGCAGCTGCCGCGAACACGACCCGGTCAGGGCGCGCTCCCCAGGCCCAGCCCAGCAGCGGCACCATCAAGACATTGAGACTGGTGAGAAATGCGCTGCGGTTCGAAGAAATGAACTCCAGCCCATAGGCCTGGCCCACATAGGACGCCAACACGAGTGTGCCCATCACAGCGCCATCGCGCCAGGTGTGGCGCGGCACCTTGATCACCCAGGGCGCCATGCAAGCGGCGGCGATGAGAAACCGCAAGGCAGAAATTTCCACCCCACTCAATGACGCTGTCGCCAGCTTCAAAATGGGAAAGGTAGCCCCCCATACGACGGTGACGAACAGCAGGGCCGCAACGTGGCGATCCAGCCGCAGAGCCGCAAGGCGCAAAGCGTGCGCTTACTCTCCCAGGTACGCTGCGCGCACCTTGGGGTCGTTGAGCATTTGCTTGGCCTCGCCCGTCATGGTGATGACGCCAGACTCCATCACATAACCGCGGTTGGCAATCGACAAGGCGCGGCTGGCGTTTTGCTCCACCAGCAAAATCGTCACGCCCTGCGCGAACACGTCTTGCACCACCTCAAAAATCTTGTCGACCATGATGGGCGACAAGCCCATGGAGGGCTCGTCCATCAGCAGCACTTTGGGGCGGCTCATGAGCGCACGGCCCATGGCCAGCATCTGCTGCTCGCCGCCGGACATGGTGCCCGCCAGCTGGTCGCGACGCTCTTTGAGACGCGGAAAAATGGCAAACATCTTGTCGATATCGGCCTCAATCCCGTCTTTGTCGTCGCGGATGTAGGCGCCCATCTGCAGGTTTTCAATGATGGTCATGCGGGTGAACACACCGCGACCTTCCGGCACCATGGCCAGGCCCTGTTTCACCAGGTCCCAGGGGCCTTGGCCGCGGATGCTGCGACCCAGGTATTCGATGTCACCGCCGCTGATGGGCAGCGTGCCGGTGATGGCCTTCATGGTCGTGGTTTTGCCCGCGCCGTTGGATCCGATGAGCGAGACGAGCTCGCCTTCGCGCACTTCAAAGTCCACGCCTTTGACGGCTTGGATGCCGCCATAGGACACTTTGAGCTGGCTGACTTTGAGTAAAGTTTTGCTGGTCATGGAATGTCCCTGAAAATTAATGACCGCTGGTGCCCAAATAGGCTTCGATCACTTTGTCGTTCTTTTGCACTTCGGCCGGTGTGCCTTCGGCAATTTGCTTGCCGTAGTCGAGCACGGTGACCCGGTCGCACAGGCCCATGACCAACTTCACGTCGTGCTCGATCAGCAAAATGGTGCGGTTGTCATTGCGGATGCGGTCAATCAGCTCGCGCAACATGACTTTCTCGGTCGCGTTCATGCCGGCAGCGGGTTCGTCCAGCGCAATCAACTGAGGATCGGTGGCCAGCGCACGGGCAATTTCCAAGCGACGTTGGTCGCCGTAGCTCAGGGTGCGGGCTTTGTAGTCGGCAAACTTGCCAATGCCCACGTAGTCCAGCAGCTCGTGTGCGCGCTGGGCAATCGCGGCCTCTTCGGCCTTGAAGCTTGGCGTGCGGAACATGGCGCCCAGCAGGCCCGAATGCGTACGGATGTGGCGCCCGACCATCACGTTCTCCAGCGCCGTCATTTCGGCGAACAGGCGAATGTTCTGGAAGGTGCGCGCAATACCGGCCTTGGCCACCGTGTGCACGGCCGTAGGCTGGTAAGGCTTGCCTGCCAATTCAAAGCTGCCGCCATCGGGCGTGTAGAGGCCCGTCAGCACGTTGAAGAATGTGGTTTTGCCCGCACCGTTGGGGCCGATCAGGCCGTAGACCTGTCCGCGCTCGATCTTGATGCCCACATCGCTCAGGGCCTGCAGGCCCCCAAAACGCTTGGACACACCCGACACATTGAGAACCGTGTCTTTTTGCTTGGTTTGATTGGTATTGGTCATGCTCACTCCAATCAGGCTTTGTTCGTTGGCAATGACTTGCCGTGCTCAGGCGTTGGCCACAGACCACGCGGGCGGATCAACATCACGCTGACCATGGCCAGTGCGATAAGCAATTGGCGCAGGATGGAGGCGTCCAGTCGGCCGCCGGTCATGCCTTGCAAGGGACCGGCCACATAGCGCAGCACCTCGGGCAGAGCTGACAAGAGCACCGCGCCCAAAATCACGCCGGGCAAATGGCCCACGCCACCGAGCACCACCATGGCCACAATCATCACCGACTCCATCAGGCTGAAAGACTCCGGCGAGATAAAGCCCTGGAAGGACGCAAACAGCGCGCCCGACACACCCCCAAATGTGGCGCCCATGCCGAAGGCGGTGAGCTTCAAATTGCGGGTGTTGATGCCCATGGCCTTGGCCGCGATTTCGTCCTCACGAATGGCCATCCAGGCGCGGCCAATGCGCGAGTGCTCCAAGCGGTGCGAAAGCAGCACACTGAACAAAACCAGTGCCAGAAACAGGTAGTAGTACAAGGAAACCGACGCGAATTCGATGCCGCCGACCACGAGTTTTTTACCCAGGTCAAAGCCAAAGAAGTGCAAGGAATCAATTTGGTTGATGCCCTTGGGTCCGTTGGTGATGTTGTAGGGGTTGTCCAGGTTGTTCAAAAACACGCGGATGATTTCACCAAAACCCAGCGTCACGATGGCCAGATAGTCGCCGCGCAGACGCAAGGTGGGCGCACCCAGCAAGATGCCAAAAATACCCGCAGCGCCCGCCGCCAAGGGCAGCACGACCCAGATCGGCGTGTGCAGGCCCTGCGCGAAACTGGCCGCGATGGCGGGAAAGGCGTCGGTGAGTTGCGGTGAATTCAAGAGCCCGTAGGAGTAGGCGCCGATCGCAAAAAATGCGACATAGCCCAAGTCGAGCAGTCCGGCGTAACCCACCACAATGTTCAGGCCCAGGGCCAAGAGCACGTACAGCAGCGCCATGTCGGCAATGCGCACCCAGGCGTTGCCGAAGCCCTGCAGTAACAGGGGCAGCACCAGCAAGGCGACAGCGGCAAGCGCGAGGCCCATGATTTTTTGTTGTTGTTTCATAGCGTCTCCTTAAGCGCGATCGGCCACGCGCTCACCCAGCAGGCCCGAGGGACGCAGGGTCAACACCACGATCAAAACGATGAAGGCAAAAATATCGGAGTAGTGGCTGCCCAGCACCCCCCCCGTGAGCTCGCCGATGTAGCCGGCGCCAATCGATTCGATTAGTCCGAGCAAGATGGCCCCCACGACCGCACCGGCCAGGTTGCCAATGCCGCCAAACACCGCAGCCGTGAACGCTTTCAATCCGGGCAAAAAGCCCATGGCGTGCTGTGCCGTGCCGTAGTTGGAGGCGTACATCACACCGGCAATCGCAGCCAGCACCGCGCCAATCACAAAGGTCGCAGAAATCACCATGTCGGGCTTGACACCCATCAGGCCCGCCACGCGGGGGTTCTCTGCGGTGGCACGCATGGCGCGGCCGAGTTTGGTGTAGTTCACCAGCCACATCAAAAGCGCCAACGACACCGCCGTCACGCCGAGAATCATGACCTGGGTCGGGGTGATCACCGCACCGCCGATGTTGAAGGGCGTGGTCGGCAACAAGGTCGGGTAGGACTTGTAGTTGGGCTTCCAAATAATCATGGCCAAGGTTTGCAGCAGGATCGACATGCCAATGGCCGTGATCAGGGGCGCAAGCTTGGGGCTGTTGCGCAAGGGGCGGTAGGCCACTTTTTCGATCACAAAATTCAGCGTGGCCGCGACCACACAGGAAATGATCAGTGCAACGAGCAAGATGATGTAGCCAGGGGTACCTGGCATGCCGTCTTGCATCAGTCCGATGATGGTCCAGCTCGTCAAGGCCCCGACCATCATCACTTCACCGTGGGCGAAGTTGATCAGGTTAATGATGCCGTAGACCATGGTGTAGCCCAAGGCAATGAGCGCATACATGCTGCCCAGAACCAAGCCGTTGATGACCTGTTGTATGAAGATATCCATGAAAAACCTTTTTCGAAGTTCTTGTGTTTGAACCAAATGGGCCGCAAGCACTGTTGGTGCCCCGCCTCACATAGCAAAAAATCGGCCAGTCCCAAGGGTTTCGGGGCCGCCGATTCAAGTGCGGCCTGATTCTAGCGACCCGCGCCTTTGCTTGGCAGGCTGGAACTTGCGGGTTTACCCTTTCAGTACCCCGCTTTGCCGCCCGCGCGCCGCTTGGAGAACAAGCCTGTGCCTTTGCTGCCCTGGCGGACAAAGCGTTCTCGCCGTGCGACCTTGGGGTCGACCGTGAGTGCGCGGTACACCTCCAAGCGGTCGCCGCTGCGCAACGCATGCTGCGTTGAAACCGGCTTTGCCCACACACCCAGGTGCAGACTCTGCAGCGTGTCAGGTGCCACGCCCCACGCCAGTGCCGCCAACTCCAGCGCCTCGCATGCCATGCACCCCGACGGGACGTGGAGCACCAACTCCCGCACACAGCGCGGCGCTTCGGAAAAAACCACGGTGATGGCCACCATGGGCGCATCCAAGGCCTTACTCGCCATAGACCGTCTGCGCTCTTTTGACAAAGGCGTCGACCAGCGTGGCCGCGATTTTGTCGAACACGGGGCCGACCAAGCGGCCCAGCACGGCGTTGTCGAAACCGTAATGCAGAGAAAGCTGAACCTTGCACGCCCGTTCAGAGCCATCTCCCACCGGCAAAAAAGTCCATTGCCCGTCCAACTTCGAAAAGGGGCCTTTGACCAGGGCCATGTCCACCTGGCTGGGCGGCGTATGGGTGTTGCGGGTGGTGAAGGATTGGTGGATGCCGCTGAACGCAATGCCGACTTCGGCGGTGACGCCGGTGTCGTCCAGGCTCAGGATCGCAGCGCGGTCACACCAGGGCAAAAACTCAGGGTAGCGTGCGACATCGGTGACCAATGCGTACATTTCCTGGGGGCTGTACCACAGCAGAACGGACTTGGTAACGGTTTTCATAGAATGGGGCTTGCGGGATTGTAGTCACGCACTCTTCCAATTCCCGCTTTCACCCCCAGCTCCCTTCCATGGCCAAAAAACCCGAAACCGCGTCCCGCATTGCCGATAACAAAAAGGCCGCGTACAACTATTTTTTCGAAGAGCGCTTCGAAGCGGGCTTGGTGCTGGAAGGCTGGGAGGTCAAATCCCTGCGCGAAGGCAAGGTGCAGCTGACCGATGGCTATGTGGTGATTCGCAACAAAGAGCTTTTCTTGATCGGTCTGCAGATCAACCCGCTCAATACTGCCTCCACCCACATCAGCCCGGACAAGGTACGCACCAAAAAACTGCTGATGCACAAGGCCGAGATTGAGCGCCTGATCGGCAAAGTTGAGCAAAAAGGCTACACCCTGGTGCCCATCAACCTGCATTGGAAAACCGGAAAAATCAAATGCGAAATCGCCTTGGCCAAAGGCAAGGCCGAGCACGACAAGCGCGACACCATCAAAGACCGTGAAGGCAAACGCGAGGTCGAGCGCGCTATGAAAAGCAAGCACCGCTGACGCGGGCCTGCTGGCACATCAGGCACCTAACAATGTTAGGTCAGGTCGCGCAGCGGATGGGCTGTGGCAGGCCACGGGCTCTTGAAAAAAGGCGCGACCATCTCTGGCGCCACATCCTCCACCCGGGCAGGGTTCCAGCGCGGCTGGTGGTCTTTGTCCACCGCCAAGGCGCGTATGCCCTCCACCGTCTCGCTGGCCGCACCGCTGCGACCCAGATGTGCGGTGTAAAAGCAATGGCGCACCATGTCGCGTTCCATGCGCAAATCGTCGGCCAAGTCCATGGTGCGGGCGCGCCGCACCTGCTCCAGCACCACATGCAGCATCAGCGGCGAGCGGTGGCGCAAGGTGGACGCGGTTTGCTGGCTCCAGGCGTCTGGAGTGGCTTCGAGTGCCGCCACGATGGCTGGCGCGCTGGGCAGCGAAAAAACCCGCTCAATGTGCTCGCGCTCGAGTCCGCTGGGCGCTGAAGGTGGTACCGCGAATTCTTTGACCCAAGCCTGCAGTGCATCCAGGCTGTTGACCCCGCCCAGTCCCGCCCATGACGATTCCAGGGCAGTGGCGTCCAAACAATAGTCTGCCAAGCCCAGTTCTATCGCAGCCGCAGCACCGAGCACCGCACCCGTGAGCGCCAACCACTCCCCGGTGCGACCCGGACAACGGCTTAAGAAATAGCCGCCGCCTACGTCCGGAAACAGACCGATGTGGGTCTCAGGCATGGCCATTTTGGTGTTGTCGGTAACCAGGCGGTAACGCGTGCCCTGGCTGATGCCCATGCCGCCGCCCATGACGATGCCGTCCATGAAGGCAACATAGGGCTTGGGGTAGCAATGAATCAGGTGGTTGAGCGCGTACTCTTCGGTGAAAAAGTCTTCCAGCGACGGGTCGCCACCCAGGGCTGCCTGGTGGAAGTAGCGGATGTCGCCACCCGCGCAAAACCCACCAAAATTGCCCTGCTTGCTGGTGCCCCGGATGGCCACAGCGACGATGGCGTCATCGCGCTCCCAGGCCAGCAGCACCTGTGTAAGCCCCCGCACCATGTCCAAATTCAAGGCGTTCAAGGCCTTGGGACGGTTCAGGGTGATGAAGCCTACCCGGCCCCGCACCTCGGTTAGCAAAAACTCTGACATGGCTGTTCCCTGTGCGTTGCGGCGCTCCGCGCCGCAACCCGTTTAACGTCCTGCGCGTTTGCGCTCGCTCTCGCTGAGGTAGCGCTTGCGCAGGCGAATCGACTTCGGCGTGATTTCGACCAACTCGTCGTCTTCAATGAATTCCACACCGTACTCCAGCGTGCATTCAATGGGCGGCGTGATCTTGGTCGCGTCTTCCTTGCCGCTGACCCGGAAGTTGGTCAGTTGCTTGGTGCGTGTGGCGTTAACCACCAGGTCGTTGTCACGGCTATGGATACCCACAATCATGCCTTCGTACACCGGGTCATTGGGTTTGACGAACATGCGTCCGCGGTCGTCCAACTTGCCCAGGGCATAGGTGAAAATTTCTCCGGCGTCCATGGAAATCAGCACGCCGTTCTTGCGGCCGCCGATGTCGCCCTTGTGGGCTTCGTAGCGGTCGAAAATATTGGAGATCAGGCCCGAACCACGCGTCAGGTTCAAGAACTCGTTGGTGAAACCAATCAATCCACGCGCAGGAATGCGGTATTCCAAACGGACGCGGCCACGGCCGTCCGGCTCCATGTTCACCAGCTCGCCTTTGCGCTCGCCCAGGGCTTGCATCACGCCGCCTTGGTGGGTTTCTTCGATGTCGGCGGTCACCAGCTCGATAGGCTCGTGCTTTTCGCCGTTGATGTCGCGGAACACGACGCGCGGTTTGGACACGGCCAACTCATAGCCTTCGCGGCGCATGTTTTCCAGCAAGATGGTCAGGTGCAATTCACCACGGCCCATGACTTCAAAAATACCTTCCTCGTCGGTTTCTTTGACACGCAGCGCCACATTGTGTTGCAGCTCTTTTTGCAGGCGGTCCCAGATTTGGCGGCTGGTGACGTACTTGCCTTCGCGGCCTGCCAGGGGGCTGGTGTTGACACAAAAGTTCATGGTCAGCGTGGGTTCATCCACCTTGAGCATGGGCAGTGGCGAGGGGTTGGCCGGGTCGGTGATGGTGACGCCGATACCAATGTCTGCAATACCGTTGATCAAGACGATTTCACCCGGGCCGGCCTCGGTGGCCTGCACGCGCTCCAAGCCTTGGAAGGTCAACACCTGGTTGATACGGCCTTTGACGGGTTTGCCGTCCGGGCCTTCCATCACGACCACATCCATCATGGGCTTGATCGTGCCTTGGCTGATACGGCCTACGCCGATACGACCCACAAAGGTCGAAAAGTCGAGGGCGGAAATTTGCAATTGCAAAGGCGCTGCAGGGTCGCCTTTTTGCGAGGGCACATGGGCCAGGATGGTGTTGAACAGAGCCGACATGTCCGGGCCCCACTGCTCACCGGCCGCGCCTTCGTCCATGGAGGACCAACCGTTGATGCCCGAGGCATAGACCACGGGGAAATCGAGCTGCTCGTCGGTGGCACCCAGTTTGTCAAACAAATCAAACGCGGCGTTCACCACGAAATCGGGACGCGCACCGGGCTTGTCGACTTTGTTGACCACCAGGATGGGCTTCAAGCCCAGGGCCAGGGCTTTTTTGGTCACAAAGCGGGTTTGGGGCATGGGGCCTTCTTGCGCATCGATCAAGAGCACCACACCGTCCACCATGGACAAAGCGCGCTCCACCTCACCGCCGAAGTCCGCGTGTCCAGGGGTGTCGACGATATTGATGTGCGTACCTTCCCAGGTCACTGCACAGTTTTTGGCCAGAATCGTGATGCCACGTTCTTTTTCAATCGCGTTGTTGTCCATCACGGTATCGACCACTTTTTCGTGGTCGGCAAAGGTGCCCGACTGGCGCAGCAGTTGGTCCACCATGGTGGTTTTGCCATGGTCCACGTGGGCGATGATGGCGATGTTGCGGATTTGCTTGCTACTCATGGTTCACTTTCTTTCTACAGATTCAAATTTCAATTCGTAACCACTGCCCCGGTCAGCGCATCCTGCTGCGCCTGCACCTCGGCAATGTCCAGCGGACTCAAGAGCCGCCTGGGGATCAACTCCCCTGCTTTCACATGTCCCGTGCCCAAAAGCGCCCACGGCGCCTTGGCATATACCGCGACGCGCTCGGCATCCAACCAATCTCCGCTGCGGCGCACGCCGCTTAAAAAGCGCCCTGCACTGTCACCCTCCAAGGTGACGCGCTGATGACCTTCCAACAAGGCATCCACCGGCAGCAAGAGCGCCAGGCGCTGTGCGTCCGTCATAGCCTCCAAGGCCTCGAGACTGACGCAACGCGCCTGTCCAAAATCACCCGTCTGCGTACGCCGTAGCGCGCTCAGATGGGCGCCGCAGCCCAAGGCCTCTCCCATATCCTCGCCCAGGGTTCGGATATAAGTTCCTTTGCTACAGCGCACCTCGACCTTCAATGCATGCGGCGCTTCCACCGTGGGCATTTCAAGCACACGCAGGGCATAAATCGTCACATCCCGCGCCGCGCGCTCCACTTCCACGCCGGCCCTTGCATACTCGTACAGCGCCTTGCCGTCTTTCTTCAAGGCGCTGTGCATGGGCGGCACCTGCCGGATCGCTCCGGTGAATTGGCGCACCACCCGCTCAATATCTTCCACACCCACCTGCACCGGGCGCTCGCTGAGGACCTCGCCCTCTGCATCCGCCGTGCTGGTCTTGACACCCAGATGCAGCGTCGCTTCGTACACCTTGTCGGCGTCCAGGTGCATCTGGCTGAATTTGGTTGCAGCGCCAAAGCACAAAGGCAAAACGCCGGTCGCCAATGGATCCAGCGTGCCCGTATGCCCGGCCTTTTCGGCCCGCAACAACCATTTGGCTTTTTGCAAAGCCTGGTTGCTGGAAAACCCGATGGGCTTGTCCAACAACAGCACCCCATGCACGGGGCGCCTTGCAACCCGTGCACGTGGCGCGCTTGTCATCCTTCAGTCCTCTACTGCCCGAGACGCTACCGCCCGCGCAATCAAGGCATTCATGTCCGCCGCCCGCTCCGTGGTTTGGTCGAACAAAAAGTGCAGCGTCGGCACGGTATGAATGTGCAAACGCTTGAACAAACCCGAACGCAAAAATCCCGCCGCCTGGTTCAGACCTTGGGCGCATTGCACCGGGTCGCCCACCAGCAGGCTGAAAAAAACCTTGGCGTGCGCATAGTCCGGCGTCACCTCGACCGACTGAATCGTCACCATGCCCACCCGCGGGTCTTTCAACTCGCGGGCGATCAGTTCCGTCAGATCGCGCTGGATCTGATCGGCAACGCGAAAGCCGCGGTTGGGGACGGACGATTTTTTCTTCACAAGGCCGCTCCGCACGCCGCCGGGCCGCCCCAAGGCGCGCGATGCCGCCCCCGGGGGACAGCGACAGACACGAGGTGACGAGCGTGGGGGCTCATAGGGTACGGGCGATTTCTTTGATTTCAAAGAATTCCAACTGGTCGCCCACGGCGATGTCGTTGTAGTTCTTGAGTTTGATACCGCACTCGAAGCCTTCTTTGACCTCGCGCACATCGTCTTTCATGCGCTTGAGTGAATCGAGCTCGCCGGTGTAAATCACCGCGTTGTCGCGCAGCAGGCGGAAATGCGCACTGCGGTTGACATGGCCGCCAGTGACCATACAACCGGCCACGGTACCAATCTTGGACGCCACAAACACGGTGCGAATCTCGGCAAAGCCGATGACTTCTTCGCGCTTTTCCGGCGCCAGCATGCCCGACATGGCGGCTTTGAGCTCGTCCACCGCGTCGTAAATGATGCTGTAGTAATGGATATCGACGCCATTGCCTTCGGCCAGTTTGCGCGCACCGGCGTCGGCACGCACATTGAAGCCGATGACGATGGCTTTGGACGCAATCGCCAGGTTGATGTCCGACTCGCTGATGCCGCCCACGGCGGAGTACACCATCTGCACTTTGACTTCGTCGGTCGAGAGCTTGAGCAGGGACGCGGCCAAGGCCTCTTGCGAACCTTGCACATCGGCTTTGACGATGATGGGCAGTGTTTTGACGTCGCCGGCCGACATGTCGCTGAACATGTTTTCCAGCTTGGCGGCTTGCTGCTTGGCCAGCTTGGTGTTGCGGAACTTGCCGGCACGGTAGGTAGCAATCTCACGGGCGCGGCGCTCGTCCGACATCACCATGAATTCGTCACCCGCTTGCGGCACTTCGGTCAGACCCTGGATTTCCACCGGAATGGAAGGACCGGCTTCCTTGATCGGCTTGCCGTTTTCGTCCAGCATGGCGCGCACGCGGCCAAAGGTTTGGCCTGCCAGCACCACGTCGCCCGTTTTGAGCGTGCCCGACTGCACCAGAATCGTGGCCACCGGGCCGCGACCCTTGTCCAGACGCGCTTCGATCACCAGGCCCTTGGCCATGGATTCCACCGGCGCGCGCAACTCCAGCACCTCGGCTTGCAACAACACTTGTTCAAGCAGCTGGTCAATGCCCTGGCCCGTTTTGGCGGACACCGACACAAAGGGCGAGTCGCCACCAAACTCTTCCGGCACCACCTCTTCCACCACCAGCTCGTTCTTCACGCGCTCGGGGTTGGAATCAGGCTTATCGATCTTGTTGATGGCCACGACGATAGGAACACCCGCCGCCTTGGCATGCTTGATCGCTTCTTTGGTTTGCGGCATCACGCCGTCATCGGCTGCCACCACCAGAATCACGATGTCGGTGGCCTTGGCACCGCGGGCACGCATGGCGGTAAACGCCTCGTGACCGGGAGTGTCCAGGAACGAGATCATGCCGCGTGGCGTTTCCACATGGTAGGCGCCAATGTGCTGGGTAATGCCACCGGCTTCACCCGAGGCCACTTTGGCGCGGCGGATGTAGTCCAGCAACGAAGTCTTACCGTGGTCCACGTGGCCCATCACGGTCACCACCGGTGCGCGTGGCATGGACTCGAACTGGGCTTGCGCTGCATCGTCGTCGGTGAATGCTTCGGGGTCGTCGAGTGCCGCGACCACCGCGGTGTGACCCAGTTCTTCCACCACGATCATGGCGGTGTCCTGGTCCAGCGGCTGGTTGATGGTGACCATCTGGCCCAGCTTCATCAATTGCTTGATGACTTCGGACGCCTTCACCGCCATCTTGTGGGCCAGCTCGGCCACGGTGATAGTTTCCGGCACGTGCACTTCGAGCACGCGGGTTTCGACCGGTGCCGCTTGCACATGGTCGTCGCGATCGCGGTCATTGCCACGGCGGCCACGCGGACCCGCACGCCAGTTGGTGGAGCGGCCTGCGCCTGCACCGGTGTCGCCACGGGTCTTGAGTTCTTTTTTCTTGGCAGGATCGCCCGCCCAGCTGCTGGAGAGCTTGGCCGACTTCACTTCTTTGCCAGCCCCTGCTCCGCCCGTATTGCCTGCGGTTCCCGCGGGCTTTGCCACGGTGGAGCCGGTTGCGGGCTTGTGCAGCGTGCCTTTGATGGCCGCTTTGGGGTCCACTGGCGCTTCCACTTTTTTCGGTGGCACCGCAACTTTGTTCGGTGTTGCCATCATCAGGCGAATGGCAGCGGCTTCGGCCTCCGCCTTGCGGCGGCGGTCACCCAACTCCGAGGCACGCTTGCTTTCTTCTGCAGCAGCGGCCTTGGAGGCGTTTGCAGCGGTCACCAAGGCTTCTTCACGGGCCAGATTGGCAGCTTGTGCAGCCTGCTGGGCGGACTCCGCGTCGGCGGTGGCATCCGCTACCGCCTCTGCGGGCGCTGCCTTGGAACCCTTGGTCGTGCGCTTGCTCACTTCCGCTTGCAAAGCCTGGGCTTCTGCTGCGGCTTTTTCATGTGCAGCGCGGGCCTTGGCTTCTTGTTCTTCGCGCTCCTGGCGCCGCGCAGCCAATTCTTCTTCTTGGCGGCGGATGAATTCGGCCTGGTGGCGTGCTTCTTCTTCGCGGCGAACCAGCTCTGCGTCGTCAATCACCGGCGCACTGGGCGCGGCTTCGACCACCGGCGGCTCACTGCCCTCGGGCACCGCGTCCATGCCGTCTTCACGGCGCACAAAGGTGCGCTTCTTGCGCACCTCCACCTGGATCGTGCGGGCTTTGCCACTGGCATCGGCCTGCTTGATCTCGGTGGTCTGCTTTTTGACCAAGGTGATTTTCTTGCGGTCACCACCGGCGGTGCCGTGGCTGCTTTGCAAGTAATTGAGCAAGCTGTGCTTGTCGGCGTCGGTCAAAACGTCGCTGGGCGACTTTTTAACAACCCCTGCAGACTTCAATTGGTCCAGCAGGGTTTCAGTGGATTTTTTGAGTTCACTAGCAAACTCAGCGACGGTCGTACTTGACATTTATGGGGTAACCTTTCATGACCGTGACTCTGGAGAAGCTGCGTCATCGGTAAACCAATGTTCGCGCGCCTTCATGATCAGGGCCGTGGCTTCGTCCGCAGACTGGCCTGTAATTTCTGTAAGTTCGTCGGTCGCCAAGTCGGCAAAATCGTCGAGCGTGTGCACACCGGCTTCTGCCAGTTGGGCGATTTGCGCGGTGCTCAAACCGGCAAAGTCGCGCAAGTCCTGCGAGACCTGGCTGACGGTTTCTTCGCGGGCGATTTCCATCGTCAACAAAGCGTCTTTGGCACGGGTGCGAAGTTCATTGACCGTGTCTTCGTCAAAGCTCTCGATTTCCAGCATTTCTTGCAAGGGCACGTAGGCCACTTCTTCCAAGCTGGTAAAGCCTTCGGCAATCAGAATGTCGGCGATTTCTTCGTCCACATCGAGCTTGTCCATGAACAGACGGCGACCCGAATCGGTTTCCACCGCCAGTTTTTGTGCGGACTCTGCCGCGTCCATGATGTTGATCTTCCAGCCGGTCAACTCGGACGCCAGGCGCACGTTTTGACCGCCACGGCCAATCGCAATCGCCAGGTTTTCTTCGTCCACCACCACGTCCATGGCGTGGCGCTCTTCGTCCACCACGATCGATGACACGTTGGCGGGTGCCAGCGCACCAATCACGAACTGCGCCGGGTCTTCGCTCCACAGCACAATGTCCACGCGCTCACCGGCGAGTTCATTGGTCACGCCGTTGACGCGGGTGCCACGCACACCGACGCAGGTACCGATGGGGTCCACGCGTTTGTCATGCGACAGCACTGCAATCTTGGCGCGCGAACCGGGGTCACGGGCGCAGGATTTGATCTCCAACAGGCCTTGCTCGATTTCAGGCACTTCCTGGCGGAACAACTCGATCATGAAGTCAGGCGCAGAGCGCGACAACACAATGGGCGCACCGCGCAGCGTCAAATCGACTTCCATGATCATGGCGCGCACACGGTCGCCAGCTCGGAAGTTTTCTTTGGGGATCATCTCGTTGCGGCGCAAGCGACCTTCGACACGACCGCTCTCCACAATCAAATCGCCCTTGTCCATGCGCTTGACGGTGCCGACGAAGATGTTGTCGCCACGGGACATGAACTCGTTGAGCAACATCTCGCGCTCGGCGTCGCGGATTTTTTGCAAAATGACTTGCTTGGCCGCCATGGCGCCAATGCGTCCGATCGGCACCGACTCGATCGCCTCTTCAATGTATTCGTCAACTTCGATGTCAGGGATTTGCTCTTTGGCTTCAAACAGCAAAATTTCCTGGTCGGGCAATTGCAAACCCGCCTCGTCGGGCACCACGTGCCAGCGGCGGAAAGTTTCGTAGTTACCGCTGTCGCGGTCCAGCGCAACGCGAATATCCACGTCGCCCTCGTACAGCTTCTTCGTCGCTTGCGCCAACGCCGCTTCAACGGCACCGAGCACCACGTCACGCTCCACGTTTTTCTCGCGTGAAATAGCCTCAACCAACATCAACAATTCGCGATTCATGCCTAGACTCTCCTGAACACTCTTTTTCAATAACTACGAAACGGAGGCCTCGCCGCCGTGCAACTCTGCACCGCTGCCGCGCCCCTTAAAACTCACAATCGGCGCCAAACGCGCCTCACGCAATTCGTCCAACGCGAAGCCCAAAGCCTGCAGCGGCGGCGGTACGCGCTTTTTGCTCACCTTTTGGCCGGGCTTCACTGCAGGCGCATCGCTCCACACAATTTGCCAGGTCACCTGGCCCTGCTCGTCCACCAGACGCTCCAAGGTGCCGCGAAACTTTTTGCGGTTGGCACTGACTTGTCCCGTCGCTGCCACGCCAATCGGCGCCTTCAGGGTCACATCCACCACCTGGCCTGCAAATCTCTCGAAATCCTGCGCATGGCGCAAAGGCCGGTCGATACCCGGCGAAGACACTTCCAGGCGGCGGTACTCAATGCCGTCCACCTCCAGCGCAAACTGCAGCTGGCGCGTGACCTTCTCGCAATCTTCCACGGTGATGAATTGCTCCACCTGCACCTCGCCTTCAGGCGCCTTTACCCAGGGCAAGTCGATCGTGATGCGCAGCAAGCCCCCGGCCGACCGGTCGATTTCGACCAAGTCGTAGCCGAGCCCCACCACGGTTTGTGTCACGATGTCCTGCAATGCCACGTCTGTGTAATCCGTCTCAACAAGCTTTGCCAGCGCCCAAAAGCAGTGGCATCAGAAAACGATCGACCAAAAAAAACGGGCGGTAAATACCCGCCCGTTTGGTCGTGAAGCTCGGATTGTACTGGAAATGCGCGCTTAACGCCTTGATTCTTAAGGAATTATTCGCTGGCGGCCAGCAACATTTGGGTATAGGGATGCTGCGGATGGCCCAGCACCATCTCCACCGGCCCCGATTCCACCACCTGGCCGTCTTTCATAACGACGACCGCATGGGCCATGGCCTGTACCACCGCCACGTCATGAGTGATCAGCAAGTAAGACAGGCCCCGTTTGCGCTGCAAGGCTTGCAGCAACTCCAGGATTTGTTGCGCCATGGTGACATCCAGGGCACTGGTGGGCTCATCAAGCGCCAGAATGTCGGGCTCGACGATCAAAGCGCGGGCAATCGCAATGCGCTGGCGTTGCCCGCCCGAGAACTGGTGGGGGTAGCGTTGCAGCAGCCCGGGAAACTGCGTGTCGCTCAGCCCCACTTCGGCCAAAGCGGCGACCACCCGGGATTGGCGCTGGGCGGCGGACAGATGCGGTTGGTGCACCCGCAGGCCCTCGCCGACGATCTCTTCAACCGTCAACCGCGGTGAGAGCGACGAAAACGGGTCTTGAAACACCACCTGCATGCGCTTTCGAATCGCCAAATCGTTGGCTGCGCCTTGCCCCCAGCCCTGTCCAAACACGTCAATATCGCCCTGGGAATGCAGCAAACCCAGAGCGGCCAGCGCCAAGGTGGACTTGCCAGAGCCCGACTCGCCCACCACGCCCAGCGTTTGCCCGGCCGCCAGGTCCAGGGTGGCCGCTTCAACCGCCACAAACGCTGCACTGCTGAACCATCCGCGAATGCCGGGTCGCGGCACAGGGTAGGTCACGCGCAATGCCTTGGTGTGCAGTGCAGTTGTCGCCTGTGGCTGCGCGGGGGCAACGTTGCGAACCGGCTTGCTCGCCAACAGCCGCTGTGTGTAAGGGTGTGCGGGCGCGGCGAAGACTGTCGCCACGTCTCCCTGCTCCACCACGTGGCCGTTTTCCATGACCGCCACCCGGTCGGCAAATTGGCGTACCAGGTTCAAATCGTGGGTGATTAGCAGCACGGCCATGCCCTGCTTTTTTTGCAAGTCGCCCAGCAAATCCAGAATTTGCTTGCGCACCGTGACGTCCAGCGCCGTGGTGGGCTCATCGGCCAGCAGCAGCTTGGGACGGCAGGCCAAAGCCATGGCGATCATGGCGCGTTGGCGCTGGCCGCCCGACAGCTGGTGGGGATAGGCCCGGGCGCGGCGCTCGGGTTCCTGTATGCCGGTGTCGGCCAGTAAACCCATAGCCGCCTGTGCCGCCTGGCGGGCGCTCAAACCGGTTTTGAGCTGCAACACTTCGGCAATCTGCTCGCCCACGGTGAACACGGGGTTGAGCGCGGTCATTGGCTCCTGAAAAATCATGGCGATGTCCTGGCCCCGCACACCCCGTAGCGCCTCGGGGCTTGCGTGCAACAGGTCCAGCGACAGGCCTTCGCTTTCGAACAGCGCCTGACCGTTGCATTGAGCGCCCTGCGCAAGCCCCAGCAAGCTCAAAGCGGTCACGGTCTTGCCGGAGCCCGACTCGCCCACCAAGGCCAGTTTTTCTCCCGCTTCGATGTGAAAGTCCACACCGTGCACCACCTCTTGGCTGCCAAAGGCGATGCGCAGACCTTGGACGCTCAGCAGGCTCATTGATCGGCCTTTCG
Source organism: Comamonadaceae bacterium (assembly GCA_947447985.1). Lineage (GTDB taxonomy): Bacteria > Pseudomonadota > Gammaproteobacteria > Burkholderiales > Burkholderiaceae_C > Allorhodoferax. Next base: position 14,879 of record CANFLX010000010.1, on the reverse strand, counting down.
GGGGTCCAGCGCATCGCGCAGGGCGTCGCCCATCAAAGTGAGCAGCAGCAAAGTGAGCACCAGGACGCCAAACGTCGCCAGCGAAATCCACCAAGCGTCAATATTGTTCTTGCCCTGCGATAGCAGCTCCCCCAGCGAGGGTGTGCCCGGCGGAACGCCCAGGCCGAGAAAATCGAGCGAGGTCAAGGCCAAAATCGCGCCGCTCATGCGAAACGGCAAAAAAGTGACCACCGGCGTCAGGCTGTTGGGCAGCACATGGCGGGTGATGATGGTCCAGTTGGACACCCCCAGCGCCCGTGCGGCGCGCACATAGTCCATTTGCCGGTTGCGCAAAAATTCCGCCCGCACATAGTCGCTCAGCCCCATCCAGCCAAACAAACTCAGCAACACCAGCAGCAAGCCGATGCTGGGCGCGAACACCGCGCTGAAAATAATCAGCAAATACAACTCCGGCATGGCGCTCCAAACCTCAATCACCCGCTGCAAGGCGAGGTCGGTCTTGCCGCCAAAAAAACCCTGGATCGCGCCCGTCACGATACCCAGAAGCACACCGGTGGCCGTGAGCGCCAGCGCAAACAAAACGCTGACCCGAAATCCGTAAATGAGCTGGGCCAGCAAATCGCGCCCCCGGTCGTCGGTGCCCAGCCAGTTGTCCGTGGTGGGCGGCGCGGGGTTGGGCGAACGGGCGAAATAGTTCAGCGTTTTGGGGCCATAGCGGTTGGGGGCAAACAGCGCCCAGTTGCCCGGTTCGGAGAGCTTGTCGCGGATGAAGGGATCGAGGTAATCGGTGGGCGTGGCGAAATCGCCACCAAAGGTGGTCTCAGGATAGTCGCGCACCATGGGCCAGTAGAGCTGGCCGTGGTAGGACACCACCAGCGGCCGGTCGTTGGACACCAACTCAGCGGCCAGACTGAGCCCCACAAAAATGCAAAAAATGACCAGGCTGACAAACCCCAGCCGGTTGCGCTTGAAGCGCAACCAGGCGCGGCGCGATGGACTGAGGCTGGCGGTCGGCTTAATCGAATTTGACACGCGGATCCACCCACACATAGCAGAGGTCGGAGATCAGCTTGGTGACCAAGCCGATCAAGGTAAACAAGTACAGCGTGCCCATGACCACCGGGTAGTCGCGCCGGATCACGCTCTCGTAGCTCAGCAAGCCCAGCCCATCCAAGGAAAACTGGGTTTCAATCAGCAGGGCCCCGGTGAAAAACGCACCGATAAATGCCGCCGGAAAACCGGTCACGATGGGAATGAGCGCATTGCGCATCACATGTTTCCACAGCACGCGGCGCTCTGACAGGCCTTTGGCACGGGCGGTGACTACGTACTGCTTGCGGATTTCCTCCAGGAACGCGTTCTTGGTCAGCATGGCGGTGGTCGCAAAACTGCCCATCACCATGGCCGTGACCGGCAGCGCGATGTGCCACAGATAGTCGGTGATGCGCGCACCCCAACTCAGCTGCTCCCAGTTGCCCGAGGTCAGACCGCGCAGGGGAAACCATTGCAGTTGCCCGCCAAACACCACCAGCAGCGCCACGCCCAGCACAAAGCCGGGAATCGCATAACCCACCAGCACCAGCACCGAGGTGATCCAGTCAAACCGCGAGCCTGCGCGCACCGCCTTGGCCACGCCCAAGGGCACGGCCACCAGGTAGCTGATGAAAAAAGTCCAAAGTCCCAGGCTCATGGACACCGGTAGTTTTTCCCACACCAGTTCAGACACCTTGCGGTTCTGGAAAAAACTCGTGCCCAGGTCAAAGCGCGCGAACTGCGTCAGCATCTGCCAAAAGCGCTCGGGGGCGGGCTTGTCAAAGCCGTACAGCGCTTTGGCCTGTTCAATGCGCTTGGGGTCCACGCCTTGTGCGCCCCGGTAGCTCAGTCCCCCGCCTTCGGCACCACTGCCAGCGCCCGCCTTGGCTTCGGCCAGGTACTGCTCCACGGGCCCGCCGGGCACAAACTGGATGACGACAAAGGTCAGCAACAAAATACCCAGCAGGGTCGGCACCATCAGCACCAGGCGTTTGAGGATGTAGAGCAACATGGTCAGCGGGCCCACCAGGTGTCGATGGCCCAGGTTTCACCTTGGGCATAGGGTGGCAGCACGGCCGGTTTTTGCAGTCGCCATGCGTTGTAGGCAATCCGGTGGGTGGCAGCCGACCACTGCGGCACAAAGATGTGGCTGTGCGCAATCACCCGGTCCAGCGCCCGGCAGGCTGGCAGCAAATCGGCCTGCGACTTGGCGGCCACCATGCGGGTGATCAGTGCGTCGACGGCAGGATTTTTGATACCGCTGTGGTTGCCCGAGTCTTCCTGGTCGGCGGCCTTGCTGCCAAACAAATCGGCGAACTCCTGGCCCGGGTTGTGGGTGCCGCCATAGGCCAGCGAGGTGATGTCAAAGTCAAATTTTTGCAGGCGCTGCTGGTACAGCGCGTAGTCCACCGGGCGGAACTTGAGCGTCACGCCGATTTTTTCCAGATTGCGCGCCCAGGGCGTGACCACGCGGGCGCCGCCCTCATTGCTGTCCAGGTACTCCAACTCCAGCGGCTCATTGGCGCTGTTGCGCAGAGCCCCATTGCGGTATTCCCAGCCGGCGTCTTTGAGCAATTGCTGCGCCTGGCGCAAGTTACTGCGCAAGCTGCTGTCACCGTCGGTGCGCGGTGCCATCGCCATCGCGCCGAATACGCTGGCAGGCAGCTGGGCGCGCCAGGGCTCTAGCAGCGCCAGTTCTTTGGCGTCGGGCACGCCTGTAGCCTGGCAGGCCGTGTTGCCAAAAATGCCCTGCACGCGCTGGTAGGCGCCGTAAAACATTTGCCGGTTCATCCACTCGTAGTCCAGCGCCAGGCCCAGCGCCTGTCGCACCCGCAGGTCCTTGAGCTTGTCACGCCGCAGGTTGAGCACATAGCTCTGGAAACCGGTGGGCAGGCGGTGGGCAAATTCGGCCTTGACCAATTCGCCGCTGTCAAACTTGCGGCCCGTGACGCGCCGCGCCCAGTCACCCGCTGAGAAAAACCGCATCAGATCAAACTCACCCGCCTTGAGCGCCTCTAGGCGCGCGGTATTGTCTTTGTAAATTTTGACGGTGACCTGGTCAAAGTTGGCGGTACCGAGCCGCACATTCAGGTCTTGGGCCCAGTAGGCGCTATCGCGCACATAGCTGATGTCCTTGCCGAAATTGACCGGGCCTACCTTGTAGGGCCCACTGCCAATCGGAATGTCCATGACCACCTGGTCAAAGGGCTTGAGCACCCCTTGAGACTCGCCCCAGCGGTGGCTGAACACTGGCAGACCGCCCACCGTCAGGGGCAGCTCGCGGTTGGGCTTTTTGAAGCGAAAGCGCACGGTGCGCGCGTCCAGCACGCCGACGCCCGCCACATCTTCGAGCTGGCTGCGGTAGCTGGGTGACACAAATTTGCCGTTGAGGGTGTCAAAGCTGTGCTTCACATCAAGCGCCAACACCGGGTCACCATTGTGAAAACGCGCCTGAGGGCGCAGCCGGAAGGTGGCACTCAGGCCGTCAGACGCCACGCTCACGTCCTCGGCCAAGAGCCCATAAGCGGCCGCCGTTTCGTCCAAGGCACTGGTGAGCAAGGAGTCAAACATCAAGGTACTCAAGTAAGCCGGAGCCGAGCCCTTGATGGTGAAGGGGTTGTACTTGTCAAAGGTCGAGGTGCGCTGGTTGCTCACCAATCGAAGCTCGCCGCCTTTGGGCGCCACGGGGTTGACGTAGTCAAAGTGCGCAAACCCGGCCGGGTATTTCAGTTCGCCCCACAGCGCATAGCCGTGCGCCGCCCAAGCCTGCACGGACGAGAAGGCGACGACAAGGAGCAGCAAAAAACGCATGCGACAATTCTGCCTCACTCCCCCAAGACACATTTCAAGAGGACGATATGGGCTTTCTAGCAGGCAAGAAGTTGTTGATCACGGGCGTACTGTCCAACCGTTCCATCGCCTATGGCATCGCCAAGGCCTGCAAAGCCCAGGGCGCAGAGCTGGCGTTCAGCTATGTCGGCGAGCGCTTCAAGGAACGCATTACCGAATTTGCCGCCGACTTTGGCTCCACGCTGGTGTTTGACTGCGATGTGGGCGACGACGCCCAGATCGAACGCCTGTTTAGCGATCTCTCCAGCCACTGGCCCACGTTTGACGGCTTTGTCCACGCGATTGGCTTTGCGCCGCGCGAGGCCATTGCCGGCAATTTTCTGGACGGCCTGAGCCGCGAGGGCTTCAAGATCGCCCACGACATCAGTGCCTACAGCTTTCCAGCCATGGCCAAAGCGGCCCTGCCCTACCTGAACCCCCAATCGGCGCTGCTGACCCTGAGCTATCTGGGGGCTGAGCGCATCATCCCCAACTACAACACCATGGGTTTGGCCAAGGCATCGTTGGAGGCTTCGGTGCGTTACCTGGCCGAGGCGGTGGGCCCCAAAGGCATCCGGGTGAATGGCATCAGCGCCGGACCGATCAAAACCTTGGCGGCCAGCGGCATCAAAGACTTTGGCAAGCTGCTCAACCTGGTGGCCGATGCGTCGCCCATCCGGCGCAATGTCACGACCGAAGACGTGGGCAATGTGGCCGCCTTCCTGCTGAGCGACCTGGCCGCAGGCGTCACCGCCGAAATCACCTACGTGGATGGCGGCTACAACAAGACCATGGGCGTGACCACCGAATAAGCCGGCCGTCTGGCCGCTTGCGCTAGCCGATCGCCTGGCGCAAGGCAAGTCCCGTCCAGCGCTGACCGCTGCGGTGCTCCGCCATCAGTTGGCACATCGCGGCACTGCGGGGCGCCTTGGCGCCATGCGCTTGGGCCAAACGCACGACCGCACCGCACAAATCGTCGATTTCGGTGGTGCGGCCGCGCTGCACATCCTCCCACATCGACGAACGGGCTGAGGCGTCCATGCGCAACATACTGGCGGCCACCCGGTTGAATGCCCAATTGGGCAAACGCAGAATGTGTGGCAGCAGACGCGGCGGCGATTTCGCCACCTGCGCGGGCTGGATGCCTGCGGCGTCCAGGACCTGCAGAGCCTCGGTCTGCAGCGACGCCAATACGCGGCGGTAATCGCGCTCGCGCAACTCGTCGAGCAAAGGCAGATCGGACAAGGCATTGACCGGGTTGTTGAGGTTGAGCAAAAGCTTGCCCCACTGCACCGCACGCATGTCGCTGGCCAAGACGGTGGGCAGCCCACTGGTAATAAAGATATCGGCCATGACCCGGGTGGACGCGGTATCCGCCATTTGCAAAGGCCCCTCAGTGGCCCTGTGCACCCGGTGGGGATGGGGCATCACCACGTTGTAGGGCACCATGCCTGCCACTGCCTGCAAGCCCGGCGCCGCCTGTGCAATGCGTTGGACGTTTTCGACACCGTTTTGCAAGGACACCACCACCGTCCCCTTGGGACACTGTTCGCCAATCTCCTGCGCGGCGGACGCCGTGGCGCCGCCTTTGACGCACAGCAGAACGATGGTTGGGACATCGATGTCGCTGCTCGCCTGCAACGCAGCCCAGCCGTCCTTCACCGCGGTGTGCAGACGGAGCTGCGCCGCAGGAAGGTGTGCCTCAAATCCGTCCAGGTCCGACACCGTCAAGCCGCCCTCGGCCAAGGGATCCATCACATGCGCGCGGCCCACAAAGGCCACCCGTTGCCCCGCTGCAGCCAGGCGGCCTCCCACATAACAGCCAATGGAACCGGCACCCACCACGAGGAAGTTCATGGCGCGCTCAGGACAGCTTCACGCAGTCGGCGAAGTAATGCTTCTTGCCGTCCGCGCCCTCTTCTTCCACCAGGCCGTGGATGTCAGTCTCAAACCCCGGGCACTGGGTGTTGAACTCGCGCGAAAACTTGAGGTAGTCGACGATTTTTTTGTTGAACACCTCGCCCGGAATCAGCAAGGGAATGCCAGGCGGATAGGGCGTGACCAAGCCCACGGTGACGCGGCCTTCCAGGTGGTCAATCTCCACCCGCTCGGTCTTGCGCAGGGCAATGTGGGCGTAGGCGTCGCTGGGCTTCATGGCCGGGGTCAGGTCGCTCAGATACATCTCGGTGGTCAGGCGCGCGATGTCGTACTTGGCGTAGAGGGCGTGCAAATGCTGGCACAGATCGGCCAAGCCCATTTTTTCGTAGCGAGGGTACTTTTTGCAAAACTCCGGCAGGATGCGCCACATGGGCTGGTTTTTGTCGTAATCGTCCTTGAACTGCTGCAAGGCGGTGAGCATGCTGTTCCAGCGGCCCTTGGTGATGCCGATGGTGAACATGATGAAAAAGCTGTACAGACCGGTTTTTTCCACCACCACGCCGTGCTCGGCCAGGAATTTGGTCACGATGCTGGCCGGAATGCCGGTCTTGGCAAACTTGCCGTTCAGGTCCATGCCGGGCGTGACGATGGTCGCCTTGATCGGGTCCAGCATATTGAAGCCGGCCGCCATCTTGCCAAAGCCGTGCCAGTTGGCTTTGACGCTCTTGCCCTCGGCCTTGAGCACCCAGTCGGTGGCGCGGCCAATGCCCTCTTCGGCCAGTTTGTCCGGGCCCCAGACCTTGAACCACCAGTCATCGCCATATTCCTCGTCCACCTTGCGCATGGCGCGGCGGAAGTCCAGCGCTTCGGCAATGCTTTCCTCGACCAGCGCGGTGCCGCCGGGCGGCTCCATCATGGCGGCGGCCACGTCGCAGCTGGCGATGATGCTGTACTGCGGGCTGGTGGACGTGTGCATGAGGTAGGCCTCATTGAACAGGTGGCGGTCCAGCTTGACGGTTTGCGAATCCTGCACCAGCACATGGCTGGCCTGGCTGATACCCGCCAACAGCTTGTGGATGGACTGGGTGGAGTACACCATCGCATGCTTGGGGCGCGCGCGCTTTTTGCCCATGGCGTGGTAGGTGCCGTAGAAAGGGTGGAAAGCCGCGTGGGGCAACCAGGCTTCGTCAAAGTGGATGTTGTCCACGTAGCCGTCGACCATTTTCTTGACCGTCTCGGTGTTGTAGAGCACGCCGTCGTAGGTGGACTGGGTGATGGTCAACACGCGGGGTTTGACTGTTTTCGCGTCCACACCTTGGAGCAAGGGGTTGGCTTCTATCTTGGCGCGAATCGCATCGGGCGCAAACTCGCTTTGCGGAATCGGGCCAATGATGCCGAAGTGGTTGCGCGTGGGCTTTAAAAAAACCGGAATCGCACCGGTCATGATGATGGCGTGCAGGATGGACTTGTGGCAATTGCGGTCCACCACCACCACGTCGCCCGGCGCCACCGTGTGGTGCCAGACCATTTTGTTGCTGGTGCTGGTGCCGTTGGTCACAAAAAAGCAGTGGTCGGCGTTAAAAATGCGCGCCGCATTGCGCTCGCTGGCGCCAATGGCGCCGTTGTGGTCGAGCAGCTGGCCCAGTTCTTCCACCGAGTTGCAGACGTCGGCGCGCAACATGTTCTCGCCATAAAACTGGTGGTACATCTGGCCGACCGGGCTCTTGAGAAAGGCCACGCCACCGGAGTGGCCGGGGCAGTGCCAGGAGTAAGAGCCGTCGTCGGCGTAGTCCAGCAATGCCTTGAAAAACGGCGGTTGCACGCCTTCAAGGTAGCTCTTGGCCTCGCGGATGATGTGGCGCGCCACAAACTCCGGCGTGTCCTCGAACATATGAATGAAGCCGTGCAGCTCGCGCAAGATGTCGTTCGGAATATGGCGGCTGGTCTTGGTCTCGCCGTAGACGTAAATGGGCACATCGAGGTTCTTGCGGCGCACCTCTTCAATGAAGTGGCGCAGGTTCAGGACCGCAGGGTCGAGGTCGGGGCCGGGGGTGAACTCTTCGTCGTCAATCGACAGAATAAAGGCGCTGGCGCGGCTTTGCTGCTGGGCAAACTGGCTCAGGTCGCCATAGCTGGTGACACCGAGCACCTCAAAGCCTTCGGACTCAATCGCCTGGGCCAGGGCTCGGATACCAAGGCCGGAGGTGTTTTCCGAGCGAAAGTCTTCATCGATGATGATGATGGGGAAACGAAACTTCATCAGGGGGCGCTCCAGCAAAAGTCCAGTAAAAAAGCGAGGAGCGCGAAGTGTAAGGACTTATTGCGACACAAATGACCCGCTCCCCATTTGTCGCCTAAGCCCGGACCGTGTCAGGGCTGACGCCAAAGACGTGCTTTTATGCGCCCCAGCAGGTGCTCAAAGTCGTCCATCACCGTAAACACAGACGGAATCACCAAGAGACTCAAGACCGTGGAGGTCATCAGACCGCCGATCACAGCGACCGCCATGGGGCTGCGAAAACTGCTGTCGGCCGCACCCCAACCCGCGGCCAGCGGCACCATGCCGGCGCCCATGGCGATGGTGGTCATGACGATGGGGCGTGCACGTTTGTGACAGGCGTCGATCAGGGCGTCAAAGCGTGACAGGGGCGCGCGCACCGGGTGCCCATCGCTACCGTCACTGCCCTGGCGCGCCAGGATGGCGTACTCGACCAACAAAATCGAGTTTTTGGTGGCAATGCCCATCAGCATGATCAGGCCGATCAGCGAGGGCATGGAGAAACTCTTGTCGGCAATCAGCAGCCCGACAAAGGCCCCGCCCAGCGACAGCGGCAGGGCCGCCAGAATCGTGAAGGGATGCAAAAAGTCTTTGAACAGCAAGACCAGCACGATGTAAATGCACAGCACACCCGTCAGCATGGCCAAACCAAAACTGGCAAACAGCTCGCCCATCACCTCGGCGTCGCCCAAGGTCAATTGCTTTACACCGGCCGGCAGGTTGTTGATGCTGGGGAGCTTGTCCACCGCCGCGGTCACATCGCCCAGGGGCACACCGGAGAGCTCCACCTCAAACGTGATGTTGCGACTGCGGTTCAGGCGGTCGATCACGGCGGGGCCGCCTGTGGTCTCCATGGTGGCGACCTGGCTGAGCATCACGGGGCCGCGGGCGCCGGGCACCGTCAGGCGTCCGAGCAAGCCCAGGTCCTGGCGGGCGCTGTCTTGCAGTTTGACGATGATGGGCACCTGTCGCTGGCTCAGGTTGAGCTTGGCCACGTTGTTGTCGTAATCGCCCACCGTGGCAACCCGCAAGGTATCGCCAATGGCGGCGCTGGTCACGCCCAATTCAGCGGCGCGCATGAAATCCGGGCGTACCGTGATTTCGGATCGAATCAGGCTGGCACTCGAGGTGATGGTGCCCAGCCCCGGGATGGTGCGCAAATCGCGCTCCACCGCCGATGCGGCCGTGGCCAGGGCTTGCGGGTCTTCGCCGGTGAGCACGAGCTGGTATTTTTCGCCCGAGCCGCCCAAGCCCACTTTGCTGCGCACGCCCGGCAACTCCGACATGGCCGCGCGAATGTTGTTCTCAATCAGCTGCTTGCGCGGGCGCTTTCCACGCTCGCTCAAGAGCACCGTGAGCGTGGCCTTGCGCACTTCTGACGCGCCTGGCGGTGCAAAGGGGTCTGAGCCCGCCGCACCGCCGCCAATGGTGGTGTACACACTTTGGATGTGCTCCACGCGACCGAGCAAATGGCGCGCGGCTTCGGCCGCGTCACGGGTTTGGCTCATTGTGGAACCAGGGGGCAGCTCCAGGTAGATCTGGGTTTGTGAGTTGTCGTCTGGCGGAATAAAACCCGTCGGCAACAAGGGAATGAGCATGATGGAGCCGACAAAAAACGCCGCAGCGGCGCCCATGGTGATCCAGCGATGGGACAGCGCCCAGCGACTGGCGCGCAGATAGGCGGCCATCCAAAACGGCTCTTGGTGCGGCTTGGGGCTGCGGCGCATGACATAGGCCGCCATCATGGGGGTGAGCACCCGCGCCACCACCAGCGAGGCAAACACGGCCAGCGCCGCCGTCCAGCCAAACTGCTTAAAAAATTTGCCGGGAATGCCGGACATGAAGGCCGTGGGCAAAAACACGGCAATCAGCGTGAACGTGGTGGCAATCACCGCCAGACCGATCTCGTCAGCCGCCTCCATGGCCGCCTGGTACGGCGTTTTGCCCATATTCAGGTGGCGTTCAATGTTCTCCACCTCGACGATGGCGTCATCCACCAGCACACCAATGACCAGCGACAAAGCCAGCAGCGTCACGGTATTGATGGAAAAACCCAGATACGCGATACCGATGAAGGCCGGAATGACCGACAGGGGCAGCGCCACCGCCGACACCAGCGTGGAGCGCAGATTGCCCAAAAACAACCACACCACGATGACGGCCAACAATGCGCCCTCGTACAGCATGGTCATGGACGACTCAAACTCCTCGGCCACCGGTTGCACAAAGTCAAAGGCCTGGGTGATTTCCAGGTCCGGGTGCTGGCTTTTAAGCTCTTGCAGCGCGGCTTGCACCGCAGCGCCCACCTCGATCTCGCTGGCGCCTTTGCTGCGGGTGATCTCAAAACCCACTACGGGCACGCCGTTCAGCAAGGCCAAGGCACGCGGTTCGGCCACCGTGTCTTTGACCGACGCCACGTCGCTCAGGCGCAGGCGCCCGCCGTTGGCCAGGCCCATTTCCAAGTCCGCCAAGGCGGCGGCACTGGCCACGGTGGTCAGGGTGCGCATGGGCTGTTCGCTGCTGGCCAAATCGGCACGCCCACCCGCGCTTTCGGTTTGCACCTGGCGCAATTGGCGCGAGATTTCCGAGGCCGTGCCGCCCAGGCTTTCAAGCTTGAGCGGATCCAGCGCCACTTCGATTTGGCGCGTCACGCCGCCCACGCGGCTGACCGAGCCCACGCCCTTCACACCCAACAAGCGCCGCGCTACCGTGTTGTCCACAAACCAGCTCAGCGCCTCATCGTCCATGCTGGGCGCACGCACGGTAAACGCCAGAATCGGAGCGCCTGAAAGATTGACCTTGCTGATCACCGGGTCGCGCACATCGGCGGGCAACTCGGAGCGAACCCCCTGCACTGCAGAGCGCACATCGTCGACCGCTTCCTGGGTGGCTTTTTCGAGGCGGAATTCGGCGGTGACAGTGACGCCGCCGTCCTGAACTTTGGTTTGAATATTCTTCAGACCTTGCAGCGGTGCGATGGCGTTTTCGATTTTGCGTGCCACCTCGGTTTCCATCTGCGCGGGCGCAGCACCAGGCAGCGAGGCGGATACCACCACGGTAGGCAATTCCAAGTCAGGAAATTGCTGCACCTTCATGGACTTGAACGCCAACATGCCAGCAAAGCTGAGCATGACGAACAGCATCACCGCCGGAATCGGGTTTTTGATGGACCAGGCTGAAACATTCATCGCACAAGCCCTTTATTTGCTGGCGGCAGATGCTGGGGCCCCAGCCGCGCCAGCGACCACTTTGACCAGGTCGCCGTCGCTCAAGAAGCTTCCGCCGCTGACCACCAGTTTGTCCTCGGGCTTGATGCCCGATTGGATCTCGATGGAGTCGCCCAGTACACGCCCTGCCTGCACTTTGGTCTGGCTCACGCGCTTGTCCGCACCCACCCGGTAGACATAGCTAAAGCCGTCGCGCACCACCACGGCGGTTTGTGGCACGGTGAGCGCACTGGAGCTGCCCAAAGAAAATACCCCCCGCGCATACATGCCAGGCTTGAACGCAGCGGCCGCTCCGTTGCCCAGCGGTGACAGCACATCGACATACACCAGACCATTGCGGGTCGCCACGTCCACCGTGGGTGCGACCATTCGAACGCGCCCCTGGCGCTGGGCGCCCCCAGGGGCGGTGAGCAGCACCGGCATTCCTGCGGTGATGCGCCCCATTTCAGCCGCCGTGACTTCCCCGCGCCACTCCAAGCGCCCCTGGCGAATGATCTTGAACAATTCTGTACCAGCACCCACCACCGCACCCACCGTGGCGCTGCGGGCAGAAACCACACCAGCGTCGGGCGCGAGCACCTGGGTATGTTTGAGGCGAAGCAACTGCGCATCGAGCTGCGCCTTGGCCGAATCGACGCGTGCCTTTGCCACCTGCTCTTGTGTCAGGTACTGGTTGACTTGCTGGGCACTCAGGGCGCCGCTACCGTCCACCGCGCGGGCGCGCGCAGCATTGACCGCCGCGTCATTGGCAGTGGCCTGCGCCTCGGCCAAAGCGGCACGGGCCAAGGCCACATCGGCCTGCACACTCTCGGCATCCAAGGTCAGCAGCACCTGCCCTTTTTGCACGCTGTCGCCCACCGCCGCGTGCAGCTCGGCAATGCGCAAACCGCTGGCCTCGGCGCCCACACTGGCCTCTTGCCATGCGGCCAGTCCGCCATTGGCAGCCAATTTAACGGGCGCTGCGCTGCGTGTCGCTTGCACCACCGCGACGGTCAGCGCCGCTTTGGCCACCGGCTTGGGCGCATCGGCAGCGGCGCTGGCGCCACCCCATAACAGCAAGGACCATACGACGGCCACACTCGCCACCCGTGGGCGACGATTCAAAGTTTGAGTTTCAAAGCGGTTCATAGTCAATTCGCGCGTAATAAATAGGGGTGAGTGCAAGGGGCTGCGCATCAAGGCTTGCTCGGTTCAAAGCCGCCGCCCAGAGCGCGGTACAGCGTGACCCAGGCCAGCTTGTGTTGCAACTCCAGCGCCAGTAGCGAAGATTGGGCCGCCCATGCTGCGCGGCGCGCTTCCTGCAATTCGACAACGCTGGCAAGGCCTTGTTGCAGGCGGGCCTGCGTTGCGGCCAAAGCCTTGTTGTAGCTTTGCAGCACCAAGGCCGCGTCTTGTTCACGCGCTTGCAGGCTCTGCAATTGCACCAGCACTTCTTCGACCTCGCGCACCGCCTGCCGCACGGTGGCTTGATAGCCCAGTACTGCCGTTTGGTACGCGGCTTGCGCTGACGCTTGGGCCGCCTCGCGCTGCCCTGCGTCGTAAATCGGGAGGCTCACTGCCAGCGGCCCGAACGACCAGGTACTCACATCTTGGTCGATGCCACCACTGCTCACGCGCATGGCGCCAATCGAGCCATTCAGGCTCAGGCGCGGCAAACGCTGCGCCTTGGCATTGCCCACCGCAGCGGCAGCCACCAACACATTTTTCTCCGCAGCAAATACGTCGGGGCGCTGGGTCAAGGTCTCCGCGGGAACACGCGCCATCGCAGGTGAGGTTATATGATGGGGCGCCTTGGCAGCGTCTTGCAGTTGCTTGCGCAGCCCGTCTTCACCCGTCGCCGTAAGTGCCACCAGGCCTTTGACGTTGACCTCGCACTGTGAGGTTTGTTGCGACAAGCGTGCACGACTGTCCGCCGCCGTGGCACGGGCCAGGCCCGCCTGGGCCGCACTGACGAATCCTGCGCCAGCGCTGAGGTCCATCAAACGGGCGGTTTCCTGCTGCGAATCAGCGTCCTGCGCTGCCAGAGCTTGCAACTGCTGGCAATGCAACCAACTGAAATAGAGATTGGCTACCTCGGCCGCCACCGACACGCGGGCATCGTGCCACTGCGCCTGCGAACTTTGCACTTGCGCGGACGCCGCATCACTGACAGCGCGATTGGCCCCCACCAAGTCGAGTTCCCACGAAGCCATCAGACCGCCTTGGACCGTCGTCGCGCTGGGGACGCCCACTTGGTTCACCCCCCGCCCGGCACTGGCTTGCGCGCTGATGCCTGGGAAAAGTGCTGCGTTGGCCTGCGCCTGGTTGGCGCGTGCCTGGGCAATGCGCTGTAGCGCTTGGGAGACGTTGGGACTGGCTTTTTGAGCCGCCTCGATCAGGTCCAGCAGCAAGGGATCACCCTGCTGTTGCCACCACTTTGACAACTCAGCCACACTGCCCGGTTGCGGAAGCGGCGCTTGCCATGCAGTGGGCGCAAGGGCGGGCACTTTGCCGGCAGGCAACATGCCCTGAAGCGTGCTGCAGGCCGTCAGGGCGCAAACGCAGGCAAGTAGCAGCAAATGGGTAAAAGTTCTGTACATCAGGGCACACACAAGGTCTAGAAAATGCAAAAAGCCCAAGCAATACCATTGCTTGGGCTTCGATTCTGGCGGAGAAGGCGGGATTCGAACCCGCGGAGGGTTTTACCCCTCGCACGCTTTCCAGGCGTGTGACTTAAACCGCTCATCCACCTCTCCAGAGCCTCCGAGTTTAACCTGCAATTGGCCTGGTTTTTCGACGCCAGGGCACGCGACTGAATTTTTCGGCCATTTACAGGCGAAAAAAAGCCCGCTTGCGCGGGCTTTTCTCGGATCCGACGGATCGCAAGGATGCGCTAATTAGCGGATCACAGCGATCGTTGTCAGAGCGCCGCCCTTGATGGTCTTCAGGGTCAAGGCACCGTTCAAGATGTCGCCCTTTTCGTCAAAGGAGATGGGGCCAGTCACGCCCTTGTAGTCTTTGGTCGCAGCAAGAACCGGCAGGTACTTGGCGGGGTCCGAAGACTTGGCGGCAACCATGGCCGCAACCATGATCTTGACCGAGTCGTAGACGTAGGGTGCGTAGACTTGAACGTCAGCGTTGAACTTGGTCTTGAACTTGGCTTTGAACTCGTCCATGCCCACTTTGGCTTCGCCTTCAACGCCACCGGCTTCAGCGCAGAACACTTGGTCGTCGGTCACGGAATCACCAGCCAATTTCACCAGCTCGGTCGAGCAGATGCCGTCGCCGCCCATGAACTTGGCCTTGATGCCCAAGGATTTCATTTGCTTGAGCATGGGGCCTGCAACAGCGTCCATACCGCCGAAGAACACGACGTCAGGCTTCTTGCCCTTGATGGTGGTCAGGATGGAGTTGAAGTCGGTGGCTTTGTCGGTGGTGAACTCTTTGGCCACCACTTTGCCGCCAGCAGCTTCCACCGCTTTGGTGAACTCTTCAGCCACGCCTTGGCCGTAAGCAGTACGGTCATCAATCACAGCGATGGCCTTGCCTTTGAGCGTGCCCACTGCGTATTTGCCCAGGGTGCTGCCGAGTTGAACGTCGTCAGCCACCACGCGGAAGGTGGTCTTGAAACCTTGGCGGGTGTACTTGGGGTTGGT
>CANFLX010000009.1 GCA_947447985.1 Comamonadaceae bacterium | reverse complement strand
TGGTAGACGCACTAGTTTCAGGTACTAGCGAGTAACATCGTGGGGGTTCGAGTCCCTTCCTGGGCACCAAATTTTCTTCTCCGCTTCGCCAAGCCGCAGGGCTGTGAAGTGGGAACTGCGAAGAAAAGAGAAAGAAATTCAGTGGCTCCAGCAGCCTGAGTCTACGGCACTTCGATGAAGCTGCCTTTGCACTCCACCAACACACGATAAATTCAAGCGACTGCCAAGTATTTGGCCGTTTTCCGGCTTTCGATGGGCGAAAAAAAGCCTGATCACGTCAGGCTTTTTAAAGGGTGGTGCCGATTATCGGATTCGAACTGATGACCTACCGCTTACAAGGCGGTTGCTCTACCAACTGAGCTAAATCGGCACGTCTTGCATTCTACTGCAGGGCCCGGCTCCGCTCTGCTGTTTACTTGACGCGCATGAGTGATGGGCGCGGACTGCTTGGAGGTTTGGGATCGGCGGGCGGCGGATCCGCGCGGGGCGCTTCAATGGGGAAGGTCATGCCCTGGCCGTTTTCGCGGGCGTAGATCGCGGACACGCGACCCAAGGGCACGCAGATATCACGGGCCACACCGCCAAACCGGGCTTTGAATTCAATGAACTCATTGCCCAAACTGAGATTGCTGGTCGCGCCCAAACTCACGTTCAAGACGATTTCACCGTTTTGCACAAACTCTGCGGGTACCCGCACTGACGCATCGACTGCGACAACGATCAGTGGCGTGCAGTTGTTGTCCACACACCAGTCGTACATCGCACGCACCATGTAGGGGCGCGTGGACGTGGTCTCGGGCGTTTGCATGCTCAGAACCTCCGAGGGAGAAGCAGCTTACTTGCGCATCACCTTTTCGGAGGGCGTGAGCGCTTCAATGTAGGCCGGGCGAGAAAAAATGCGTTCCGCATACTTCAGGAGCGGCGCCGCGTTTTTGCTCAGGTCAATGCCGTAGTACTCCAGGCGCCAGAGCAGAGGGGCAATGGCCACGTCGAGCATCGAGAAATTCTCACCCATCATGAACTTATTTTTCAAGAAGACGGGGGCGAGCTGCGTCAAGCGATCGCGAATGTGGGCGCGGGCTTTTTCCAAGGCTTTTTCATTGCCTTTGGTACTACGGGCTTCCAAGGTACTGACGTGAACGAAAAGTTCTTTCTCAAAATTGAGCAGGAACAAACGCACACGGGCACGGTCCACCGGGTCGCCGGGCATCAGCTGGGGATGCGGAAAGCGCTCGTCGATGTACTCATTGATGATGTTGGACTCGTACAAGATCAAGTCACGTTCCACCAGAATCGGCACCTGGCCATAGGGGTTCATGACGTTGATGTCTTCGGGCTTGTTGTAGAGGTCCACGTCACGGATTTCGAAGTCCATGCCTTTTTCGAACAGCACAAAGCGGCAGCGGTGGGAAAAGGGGCAGGTTGTTCCTGAATACAGCACCATCATGGCGGGGGACTCCTAAAAAATAAAAGAGTGGGCTGCGCATGGCGGGCCCACTCTGTAACTGGCAATACGCTCAAAGGAACGCATCACCAAGGCTTGGTGGCCGACTTACTTGATGTCTTTCCAGTACGCCGCGTTCAGGCGCCAAGTGAAGATCGTCATAGCCAACAAAAACAGCAGAACCCACACACCGACGCGCACGCGCTTGCCCTGTGCCGGCTCTGACATCCATTGCAGGTAACCGACCAAATCCCCAATGGTTTGGTCGTATTGCAGGGGCGTCAATTTACCAGGGGTGAGCTGTTGCCAGCCTTTGAAGACTTCGGTCTCGTGTCCGTGCACTTCTTCCATCGCGTAGATCGGCGCACGCTTGCCCTGGAGTTCCCACAACACATGCGGCATGCCCACATTGGGGAAGGCCATGTTGTTCCAACCTGTGGCTTTGCTCTCGTCCACGTAAAAGGTGCGCAAATAGGTGTACAGATAGTCTGCACCGGTGCCTTGCGAGCCAGAACGCGAACGCGCGATGACGGTCAGGTCGGGAGGGTTGCCACCGAACCACTCTTTGGCTTGGCGCGGATCGATCGCAACCTTCATGGTTTCACCGACTTTATCGGTGGTAAACAAGAGGTTGTCTTTGATCTGCTGGTCGGTCAGGCCGATGTCCTTCAGGCGGTTAAAGCGCATGTAGGACGCCGCGTGGCAGTTCAAGCAGTAGTTGACAAAGGTTTTGGCGCCGTTTTGCAGGGCCGCCATGTCGTTGAGGTTGTTGGGGGCTTTGTCCCACGCGACTCCGCCGGTGTTGGCTTGCGCCCCCACCATCAGGCCCAGGGCAGCGATCAAGCTGAGTACGATTTTTTTCATTTTTTCTAACTCCAGCTCAATGGGCGGTGAACGTAACGCGCTGGGGCACCGTCTTGGTTTCACCCATCTCACTCCACCACGGCATCAGCAAGAAGAAACCGAAGTAAAACAAGGTGCCGACTTGGGACACACGCTCGCCAATCGGAGACGGCGGCTGCACACCCAGGTAGGCCAGCACAATGAAATTGACCACAAAAATGGCGTACAGGTACTTGTGCCAGCTCGGGCGGTAGCGGATCGACTTGACCGCGCAGTTGTCCAGCCAGGGCAGGAAGAACAGAATCACGACGGCGCCGCCCATGATCACCACGCCCCAGAATTTGGCGTCGATCGACAACATCATGGCCGTCACCACCGCAGCGGCACCCACAATGACCATCTTGAACACCGCAGGCATCTTGATTTTCCAGACGCTCACCGCAGCAGCACCCACAACACAGGCAATCAGCACCAACACCATCTCGCTGGTGATGGCACGCAGCATGGAATAGAAGGGCGTGAAGTACCACACCGGCGCAATGTGCAGCGGCGTCTTCAAGGGGTCGGCGGGAATGAAGTTGTTGTACTCGAGGAAGTAGCCACCCGCTTCAGGCGCAAAGAAGATGATGGCGGTAAACACCATCAGGAACATGCTCACGGCAAAGATGTCGTGGACCGTGTAGTAGGGATGGAAAGGGATGCCGTCCAGCGGATGACCATCGGCGCCCTTGGTTGCTTTGATTTCCACACCGTCGGGGTTGTTGGAGCCGACTTCATGCAAGGCAATGATGTGGGCAGCCACCAGACCCAGCAGCACCAGCGGCACGGCAATGACGTGAAAGCTGAAGAAACGATTCAAGGTGGCGTCGCCCACAACGTAGTCGCCACGGATCAACAAAGCCAGGTCAGGACCGACAAAAGGCACAGCGGCAAACAAGTTCACGATCACCTGCGCACCCCAGTAGCTCATTTGGCCCCAAGGCAAGAGGTAGCCCATGAAGGCTTCGGCCATGAGGCACAAGAAAATGCCGCAACCGAACAGCCAGACCAGTTCACGCGGTTTGCGGTAGCTGCCGTAAATCAGCCCGCGGAACATGTGCATGTACACCACGATGAAGAAGGCGGACGCGCCGGTGGAGTGCATGTAGCGAATCAACCAGCCCCATGGCACGTCGCGCATGATGTATTCGACCGAGCCAAACGCCAAAGCGGCGTCAGGCTTGTAATGCATCACCAAGAAAATACCGGTGAGGATCTGGATCACCAGCACCAGCATCGACAGGCCGCCGAAGATGTAGAAAAAATTGAAGTTCTTGGGCGCGTAGTACTGGCCCAGGTGGTCGTTGTAGAGCTGGCTCAGTGGAAAGCGGTTGTCAATCCAGTTCAGCAACTTGGCGCCCGCAGGCGCGTTGGGGGAGATTTCTTTCATTTCAGCCATGGTGTGCTCCGGAGGCGGGGGTCAGGCCTTGGTGTCTTCACCGATCACCAAACGGCTGTCGGAAAGGTACATATGCGGCGGAATTTCGAGGTTATCGGGCGCGGGTTTGTTTTTGAACACACGACCGGCCATGTCAAAGGTGGAGCCGTGGCAGGGGCACAGGAATCCGCCCTTCCAGTCGTCCGGCAGCGAAGCCTGAGGACCGCTTTGGAATTTTTCTGACGGCGAGCAGCCCAGATGGGTGCAGATGCCGACAGCGACGAAAAACTCGGGCTTGATCGAACGGCCCTCGTTGCGTGCATAGGCGGGCGTGAGCTCATCGGGCTTGCGCTTGGACTGGGGATCAGCCAATGCGCCGTCCAAACTGGGCAGGGCCGCGATTTGCTCAGGCGTGCGACGCACCACCCAAACCGGCTTGCCGCGCCACTCGACGGTGATTTTTTCACCGGGCTTGATCGCGGAAATATCGACTTCTACAGCTGCGCCGGCGGCCTTGGCGCGCTCGGAAGGGCTGAAGGAACTGACAAAAGGCACGGCCGTGGCGGCTGCGCCTGCGAGTCCAGCGCAGGAAGATGCAATGATCCAGGTGCGCTTGCTGGGGTCGTTCGGCTTGCTGCCGACGAGGGTGTCGCTCATGAGAATCCTCAGGAAAAATCACTACTTGGGAAGCCTTGGATTGTAGCTGACCGCCGAGCCCGCCAATTGACGCGCCATCCGCACGGCGGCAATCAGGCTGGCAGGGTCGGCGCGGCCCTGCCCGGCAATGTCAAACGCCGTGCCATGGTCGGGGCTGGTACGCACCAGTGGCAGGCCCAGTGTGACGTTGACGCCCTGCTCGACGCCCAGGTATTTCACCGGAATCAGCCCCTGGTCGTGGTACATGGCCAGTACCACGTCAAACTCGGGCTCCACCCCCGCGCGGGCTCGGGCACGCATGAACACCGTATCGGGCGCCCAGGGGCCGCTCACATTGCAGCCTTGGGCCCGCGCCGCAGCAATTGCCGGGCTGATGGTCTGCATTTCTTCACTGCCAAAGAGCCCGCCCTCCCCTGCGTGGGGGTTGAGACCGGCCACCGCGATGCGGGGAGGGCGTCCCAGCACCGCCGTCAAGGCGCTATGGGTGATCAGCAGCGACTGCAGGACATTGTCAAAAGTCACCGCGTGCAGCGCCTCGCGCAGCGAGAGATGGATAGAGACCAGCACCGTGCGCAGCTCGTCGTTGGCCAGCATCATGCGCACCGGCAGCTGGTCCACCGACCTGTGGAGGTGCTCGGCAGCAATCGCTTGCAGCATCTCGGTGTGGCCTGGATAGCGGTCGTAAGGCGCGCCTGCCGCGTGCAGCGCTTCTTTGTGCAAGGGCGCCGTCACCACGGCGGCAATACGGCCTTGTAGCGCCTGCCGGGCAGCCCAGTCCACACACCGGCCCGCAAATTCGCCCGCCACCGCACTCACCTGACCGATGGCCACCGACCCCAGAGGCGCACCGACCTGCAGCACCGGCACACAGCGGGGCGGCAGCAGGGCCACTTCGCTGGCGTCTTCGATTTGCACGATGGGCCAGACCATTCCTTCGGGCGGCGTTGCCAGTCGCATGGCGGCGCGCATTGCTGCAACGTCCCCTGCCACAAAGCAATTTCGCAGGTCGGGTGACTGCGACAAAAAGGACTTGGCAATGATTTCCGGACCAATACCTGCGGCGTCACCCAGGGTGATGGCGATGGGCAGGTCCTGCGCAGTGGCGAAAGAATCGGTCATGGAGAGGGATCGGGCGTCGGGAGGACGCCGCTCAGGCAGGATTGTCGATGTCGATAAAGGTGTGGCGCAGCCCCAGCTCGGAGGCAACTTGGCGCCCCACCGCCTGCACGCCATAGCGTTCGCTGGCGTGGTGGCCGCAGGCGATGTAGGACACACCGCATTCCCGCGCGTAGTGGGCTTGGGGCTCCGATATCTCCCCGGTAATAAAGACGTCCGCCCCGGCCGCAATCGCCGATTCAAAATAGCCCTGCGCTCCACCCGTGCACCAGGCAATCTTGTTGACCGGGCCGGCGCTTCCCTCCACCAGCACCACCGGGCGGCCTAACACCGACTCCACGTGACCGGCCAGCGCGCGAACATGGTCAAAGGCACCGCGAGAGGCCTGCCCCAGCCAGCCCAGCTGCTGCTCGCCAAAGCGTTCGCTCGCCGCCAAGCCCAAACGCAGACCCAACTGGGCATTGTTGCCCCACTGTTCATGGGCGTCGAGCGGCAAGTGATACGCAAACAAATGGATGTCGTTCGCCAATAGCAGCGCCAGACGATCGCGCATCCAGCCAGTCACGGGCCCGGCGTGGCCGCGCCAAAACAGGCCGTGGTGCACCAGGATTGCGTCAGCGTCTTGGGCGATGGCCGCCTCGATCAAGGCCAAACTGGCCGTCACACCGCTGACCAGATGGCGCACCGGTCGGCGGCCCTCAACCTGCAGGCCATTGGGGCCATAGTCTTTGAAGCGGGACGGCTCCAGCAGGGAGTCCAAAGTGCTTAAGAGGGCGGTGTGGTGCTTCATGGTCGTGGGCAGATTATGAGGGGCGCTTCGCAGGTGCCCCTGAATTGTGCTCTGCAGCAGCGTGCGTTCTACAATTTCAGGCAGTGGCGCACCCCGTGCGTACCTCTGCAAGGATTGTTCGTTCATGAAGCGTGTTTGGCTCCTGTTTTCGCAAAGCGCCACGGTGCTGCTCGCGGCTTATTTCGTCGTTTCAACCCTCAAACCCGGCTGGTTGGCACCGCGTGGCGATAGCAGCCTGGCTTTGCTGCAGGCACCGGCGGTCCATGGGGGCGAAGTGCCGCCGGGCAGTTTTCGCTTGGCCGCTCAAAAGGCTTCCACGGCAGTAGTCAGCATCAACGTAAGCCACTCCAGCAGGCGCCAGAGCCGCCTCCCGGAGCCCTGGCCTGGTTTTTTTCATGGCGATCCTGAGGGTGAAGCGGAAGGCGCCTCGGGCATGGGCAGCGGCGTGATCGTCAGCGCCAGCGGCTATGTGCTGACCAACAACCATGTGGTGGAAGGTGCAGACCAGATTGAAGTGATCTTGAACGACCACCGTCGCGCTCGGGCCAAAGTCATAGGCACCGACCCCGATAGCGACCTGGCCGTGCTGAAAATCGAGCTCGACCGCCTCCCCGTCATGGTGCTGGGTGACTCGGACAAGCTGCAGGTCGGTGACCAGGTGCTGGCCATTGGCAACCCCTTTGGCGTCGGTCAGACGGTGACGGCCGGCATTGTGAGCGCACTGGGGCGCAACCAATTGGGTATCAACACCTTCGAAAACTTTATCCAAACCGACGCCGCCATCAACCCGGGCAACTCGGGCGGCGCGCTGGTGGATGTTCATGGCAACCTGCTGGGCATCAATACCGCCATTTACTCGCGCTCGGGCGGCAGCTTGGGCATCGGCTTTGCCATTCCGGTGGCAACGGCCAAACAGGTGCTGGAGGCCATTGTGAAAGATGGTCAGGTCACGCGCGGCTGGATTGGTGTGGAGCCCAACGACCTGTCCGCCGAACTGCGGGAGACCTTTGGCGTGCTTGCGCCCAGCGGCGTGATCATTACCGGCGTTTTGCAGGGCGGCCCGGCGGCCAAAGCGGGCATCGTGCCAGGCGATGTGATCGTGTCCATTGCCGGCACACCCGTGGAAGACGTTAGCCAGTTGCTGGCCCAGGTGGCGGCGCTCAAACCGGGCGCTTCCGCGCAATTTTCGGTACAGCGTAAAAAGCTGGTGTTGGAACTTGCGATCACACCTGGGCTGCGGCCCCGCCCCCAAAAATCGAACCGCTAGCGCAACGTTTGCTTCAGGGCTGCGGCGCTTCGGTCTCTGCGTCGGGTGACTGGGTGTGGCGGATGAACAGTTGGGCCGCCCAAATACCGACCTCGTACAACAGGCACATGGGAACCAGCAGCGCCAGCATGGAGACCGGGTCGGGTGGTGTGACCAAGCCCGCCGCAGCCGCTGCGGCCACGATGAAATAAGTGCGAAAGGCCTTGAGCTGCTCCACCGTCACCACCTTCATCCGCGCCAAAATCACCACCACGATGGGCACCTCAAAGGCCACACCAAAGGCGATGAACATGGTGATCACAAAATCAAGGTAGGCCTCGATATCTGGACTGACGGCGACGGACGCCGGCGCCATTTTTTGAATCGCTGGAAAGGCCTGACCGAAGACGAAAAAGTAGCAAAAGGCCGCGCCCGCATAAAACAGCACGGTACTGGCGGCCACCAGCGGCAACACCAGCTTCTTCTCATGCTTGTACAAGCCCGGTGCCACGAAGGCCCAGATTTGGTAAAGAATCCAGGGCAGTGACAGCGCAATGGCCGCCATCACCGACACTTTGATTGGCACCAAAAAGGGCGAAACCACGCCGACTGCGATCATCTTGGAGCCCTCCGGCAACGCTCGCACCAAGGGCATGGCCAACAGGTCGTACAGCTGCGAGGGGCCGGGATAAAACACCAACACGGCAAATACGGCAGCGATGCCGTAAATCGACCACAGCAAGCGGTCGCGCAGCTCAAACAGGTGCTGGATAAAGGGCTGTTCCGTCCCGGCGAGCTCGTCTTCTTTGGAACTTGAATCAGTCATGGAGTCACTTTAGGGGGCCGAAAGCGCGCCACGCGCGCCGCGCCGGAGAGCGCTTTGGTTCGGGTGCCGGAGCGGGCTTTGTACCACTGCGGCGTGGCACTGATTTTGGCGCGCCAACGTTTTTTGGGCATTTGGTGCACCGAGTAATAGGGCAGCGATACGGCCTCTTGCCCCGCGTAGGTGGCCGCCGACCAGGTTTTTTGCACTTCGTCGGCGCTGGTCTGGATGGACGACTCCACCGCCTGCGCGGCCGACTCGACCGTGTCGCGCATTTTGCGCAGCTCTTCGAGGTCCATCGAGCGATTGACCTCTTCTTTCACATCAGCCACGTAGCGGCGGGCGCGACCCAGCAAGGTGCCCAAGGTTTTGGCCACCGCTGGAAGCTTTTCGGGGCCTATGACGATGAGTGCAATGCCGCCAACAATCGCGAGCTTGGTAACGCCAATGTCAAACACGAGAAACCCTACTCTGAAGCGTCACAGCCCACATACCCAGCAGCTCAGTGCTTGGCTTTGGCTTCGACGTCGATGGTCTCTTTGGCAGCGGCCGTGTTGGCAGCCACTTGCTGCGCAGGCGCAGCAGCTTCGGCAGGTTTTTCACCGCCGTCTTTCATACCGTCTTT
This sequence comes from Comamonadaceae bacterium, assembly GCA_947447985.1. GTDB lineage: Bacteria > Pseudomonadota > Gammaproteobacteria > Burkholderiales > Burkholderiaceae_C > Allorhodoferax. Next base: position 71,270 of record CANFLX010000009.1, on the reverse strand, counting down.
GAAACCCTTGACGGCACCGCCCAAATCGGAGCCGATATTGCGCAGCTTCTTGGTGCCGAAGATCACAACAATGATGGCCAAAAATATGAGCAGATGCGTGGTAGACAAACCCATGATGTTCTCCTAATGAGGTGTGGAATTCTAGTCGCCGTCCAAAGCGCCTGTGCGGATAAGCCCTTTAGCCGCGCAACCAGGGGCGTGAGCCGCCCATGATGTGGAAATGCAGGTGACGCACCTCCTGCCCGCCTTCGGCGCCGGTGTTAGTCACCAGGCGATAGCCGCCTTCGGGATAGGGGTTGCAGCCTTCTTGCAAAGCCAATTTGGGCACCAGGGCCATCATGCGCCCCATGAGAGCCGCATGGTCCTCGGTAATGTGGGCCATGGAGGGGATATGCGCCTTGGGAATCAGCAAAAAGTGCACCGGCGCCCAAGGCGCGATATCGTGAAACGCATAAAACTCCTCGTCCTCATACACCGGGCGCGAGGGAATTTGCTTGGCGACAATTTTGCAAAACAGGCAATGGGGATCGTGGTCAGCGGCGTGGGACGTCATGGTGGGGATCGATCGGTTTCAACAATGACAAGGTCTAGCCGCCCTGGGCATCACGCAACACCGCTTTGCGCAAGGCTTTTTCTTCGATGCCACTGGTACCTGCCCGTCGCTCCAGCTCGGCCACCACGTGGCCCGGCGTCAGCTCGTAATGGGCCAGCGCAATCAGACAATGGAACCAGAGATCGGCCACTTCATTGACAATTTTCGTGGCATCGCCGCCGTGGTCGGCGTCTTTGGCCGCCATCACGACTTCGGTCGCTTCTTCACCGATTTTCTTCAGAAAAGCGTCCGGCCCTTGGTGCAAGAGGCGCGCCACGTAACTGGCCGCGGGGTCGCCGCCGTTGACCGCTTTGCGGGTCTCAATCACGGCAGCCAGGCGCGCCAGGGCGTCTTGGGACAGATCAGTGGAAGGCATGGTGCTATTTGTAGATGGAATCAGGATTTTTCAAGACCGGGTCCACGGCCTGCCAGACGCCGTCTTTCAGCACACTGAAAAAGCAGCTGTGGCGCCCTGTGTGGCAGGCAATCCCTGGAGTATGCCCTTGCTGGGTGACCGTCAATAGCACCACATCCGCGTCGCAATCGACCCGGATGTCATGCACCAGCTGCACATGGCCGGACTCTTCGCCCTTGAACCACAGCTTGTTGCGCGAGCGGCTGAAGTAGACGGCGCGGCCGAGCTCGGCGGTTTTTTGCAGGGCCTCGCGGTTCATCCAGGCAAACATCAGCACATCTTTGCTGCCCTGCTCTTGCGCGATGGCAGGTACCAAGCCCTGCGCGTCCCAGCGAATATCGTCAAGCCAAGTCATCCTCAGTCCAATCGCACCGGAATGCCGCGCGCGGCCATGCGCGCTTTGGCCTGGCCCACGGTGAATTCGCCGTAGTGAAAAATACTGGCGGCGAGCACCGCGTCCGCACCGCCGATGCTCACGCCATCGGCCAGGTGGTCCAAGGTGCCTACGCCGCCGGAGGCGATCACCGGGACCGCCACGGCATCCGCCACGGCACGGGTCAGTTCCAGATCGAAACCGGATTTGGTGCCGTCACGGTCCATGCTGGTGAGCAGAATTTCTCCCGCGCCGCGCCGCGCCATATCAGACGCCCAGACCACCGCGTCCAGACCGGTGTTTTGGCGTCCGCCGTGGCTGAACACATCCCAGCCCGGTCCGCGCAAGCCCAGCGCCTCGCCCTGGCGCCGCTTGGCGTCAATCGCCACCACGATGCACTGGGCGCCGTACTTGTGCGAGGCCTCTTCGATCACCTGGGGGTTGGCAATGGCGGCCGAGTTGAAGCTCACCTTGTCCGCACCTGCATTGAGCAAACGGCGCACATCGTCCACCGTGCGCACCCCGCCCCCCACCGTCAAGGGAATGAAAACCTGCGACGCCACAGCCTCGATGATGTGCAGAATCACGTCCCGCGCATCGCTGGTGGCGGTAATGTCCAGGAACGTCAACTCGTCGGCGCCTTGGTCGTTGTAGCGGGCGGCGATTTCCACCGGGTCCCCGGCGTCGCGCAGCTCCACAAAGTTCACGCCCTTGACCACGCGGCCACCGGTCACGTCCAGGCACGGAATGATGCGTTTGGCCAACATCGTCAGTCTCCCACCACGCTCAATCGCTGCCATCCCTGCCAGTTCCCGGCAACGGGCACGGTGATGGGCGACATCACTTGCGCGGCTTCGACACAGACAAAGTGCACATAACCGTCGTCGGGCACATCGGCCATGGCGGCACATTTCTCGCGCCCGGGGTTCCACACCACGCTGTGGGCCCAGCTCGCACTCTGGCGGATGGCCAGAGGAGGGTTCGCGCCATCGTGCAAATGCAAAGGTGCTGGCGCAGCCGCGTACACGCGGTCGAATTCGCCGCCAAATTGCAAGTCGGTCGAAGCGCTGCCGTGGTGGTCGCGCAGTGCGTCCCACTCTGCTTGGCCTTGCAAGCCGGTCAAACGCACTTGTGCAATCTGGTCCACCGCCAGGTAGGTGTGCAGGGCGCCCGAGAACTCCAAGGGCTTGTCATCGGTGTTGTGCACCCGCAAAGTCACCGTCAACTCGCCGGGGACCAAGGTGACCCGCAAGGTGGCCTCGAACTTCTGCGGCCACAGGGCGTGGGTTTCAGGGCTGGATGCCAGCACCAAGTCTTGCGTCACCTTGTCGTCTTGCACCGCCGACGGACCCACCGCCCACGCACGATTGCGCGCGAAACCGTGTTTGGGCAGGCTGCCGCGTTGGTTGAACTGGGGAAAGCACACGGGCACACCGCCGCGAATGGCCGTGTGGCCATCCCACTGGTTGCGCGGGCTCAGGTAAAGGCGTTCACGCTGGGCTGCACGCCACGACACCACGTGCGCGCCTTGCAGGGCCACCCAGGCGGTATCGCCGTTGGCCAGCGTCAGACGCTGACCGGGCTGGCCGTGCTGGGTTTCGCTGCGGCACAGCGCGCCGCCATCAGCCATTGAGTTCGTCGGCGCGGGCCTGTCCGGCGGCAAAGTCCAGGTCGCCGGTGTAAATGGCACGGCCGCAAATCACGCCTTCCACGCCCTCGTCTTCGACTGCGCACAGGGCCTCAATATCCGCCAGGTTGCTCAATCCGCCTGATGCGATCACGGGAATGGTGAGCGCCTGCGCCAGTTTGACCGTGGCTTCAATGTTGATGCCGCTGAGCATGCCGTCACGCCCGATGTCGGTGTAAATAATGGATTCGACGCCGTAGTCTTCGAACTTTTTGCCCAGGTCCACCACATCGTGGCGGGTGAGTTTGCTCCAGCCATCGGTGGCCACCTTGCCCTCGCGCGCGTCCAGGCCGACGATGATGTGGCCGCCAAAAGCGGTGCAGGCGTCTTGCAAAAAGCCGGGGTTTTTGACGGCAGCCGTGCCAATGATCACATAGCGCAGGCCAGCGTCCAAGTAGCGCTCAATGGTGTCCAGGTCGCGGATGCCGCCGCCCAGCTGCACGTCGACCTCGCTGCCCACTTCTTTCAAAATCTTGCGAATGGCGGCTTCGTTCTTCGGGTGGCCGGCAAAGGCGCCGTTCAAATCCACCAAATGCACGCGCCGCGCCCCTTTGTCCACCCAGCTGCGCGCCATGACTGCGGGGTCTTCGCCAAAGGTGGTGGATTGGTCCATATCGCCCTGTTTCAGGCGAACACAGTGGCCGTCTTTGAGGTCAATCGCGGGAATTAACAGCATGGTGCTTTAGCAGTGTGAAAGAAGAGAGGCGAAGAAAACAAAGTTTACGGGTTCCAGCGCAGAAAGTTGCGGTACAGCGCCAAGCCTTGTTGGGCGCTCTTTTCCGGATGAAACTGGGTGGCGAAAATATTATCGCGTGCAATCGCCGAGCAAAAACGCGAACCGTAGTCGGTTTCGCCTACGCTGTGGCGCGCATCAGACGGTTTTGCGTAATAACTGTGCACAAAATAGAAGTAGCTGCCGTCGGGCACCTCGCCCCAGACGGGGTGCGGGGCTTGACCATGGTTGTTGCGCCACACCTGGTTCCAGCCCATTTGCGGCACCTTGAAGCGGCTGCCGTCGGCTTGTCGTTGCCCCTGCAGATCGAACTTGACCACCTTGCCGGGCATGAGCCCCAGGCAGGCGGTGTCTTGCTCTTCGCTGTGGTCCAGCAGCATTTGCATGCCCACACACACGCCCATCAGGGGCTTGTGGGCGGCGGCATGCAGCACCGCGGGCAGCATGCCCGAGTCGTGCAGCTCGCGCATGCAGTCGCGCATGGCACCTTGGCCTGGCAGCACGACGCGCTCGGCGTCCATCACCTCTTGCGGCGTGCGGGCCCACACCGCTTGCACGCCCTCGTGTTCTGCCGCATGCATGACCGCCTGGGTCACCGAGCGCAAATTGCCCATGCCGTAATCAACAATCGCGACAGTTTTCATTGCGAACGGCAAATGGGCGGCAAAGTGACAGCACCCGGCGCAGGACTACAGCGAGCCCTTGGTGGAGGGAATGGCCTCCAGCGCGCGCGGGTCGTATTCCAGCGCACTGCGCAAAGCGCGGGCAAAGGCTTTGAACACGGTTTCGGCCTGGTGGTGCGCGTTGTCACCCTTGAGGTTGTCAATGTGCAGCGTGACCCCGGCGTGGTTCACAAAGCCTTGGAAAAACTCGTGCGTGAGCTGGGTGTCAAAGCCACCAATCACGCCGCTGGTAAAAGGAATGCTCATGGTCAAGCCGGGGCGACCGGACAGGTCAATCACCACGCGGGACAAAGCCTCGTCCAGCGGGACATAGGCGTGGCCGTAGCGGCGGATGCCTTTTTTGTCGCCCACGGCCTTGTACACCGCCTGGCCCAGCGTGATGCCGACGTCTTCCACGGTGTGGTGGCCGTCGATGTGCAGATCGCCCTCGGCTTCGATCTCCAGATCGATCAAGCCATGGCGCGCGATCTGGTCGAGCATGTGGTCAAAAAAGCCGATGCCCGTGGACAAGCGCGACTGGCCACTGCCATCCAGATTGACTTTGACGTGGATACGCGTCTCCGCTGTGGTGCGGTCCACTTCGGCGGTGCGCGCGGCACGCGGGGCCGCAGCAGGGGACAGATGCACTTCCGTCAGAGCAGTTTGGGTCATAGTGAGGCCTCTAATGCTGCAAGCAGCTGGGTGTTTTCGTCGGCGGTGCCCACTGTCAGGCGCAGGCAATCGGCCAACAAGGGGTGCATTTTAGAAACGTTCTTGATCAGCACGCCGTGGCGGCGCAGTGCCTCAAAAACCGGCTGCGCGGCGTCTACCCCAGCGGGGCCCGCCACGCGCACCAAAATCATATTGGCCTGGCTGTCCCACACGGTGAGTCTGGGCATGGTGCGCAAGGCCTGCAGCAAGCGGGCTCGCTCATCGCAAATGGCCTTGGCCTGCTGCGCAAAGGCGTCGGCATGTTCCAGCGCGAACAAAGCGCATTCACAGTTGAGCACGCTGATGTTGTACGGCGGGCGCACTTTGTCCAGCTCCGCCACCAGGGCCGCAGGGCCCATCAAATACCCGAGACGAATCCCGGCCAGGCCGAATTTGCTCAGGGTGCGCATGAGCAGCACATGGCTGTGGGCCTCGGGTTGGGCGCGAACAATGTCCCAATAACTGCGGCTGGCAAAGGGCTGGTACGCCTCGTCGAGCACCACCAGGCTGCCACACGCTCCCGCTGCGGCCACGATCTGCGCCATATCGGCCTCGTTCCACAAATTGGCCGTTGGGTTGTTGGGATAGGCCAAATACACCACGGCAGGCTGGGTGCGCGCAATGGCGCTGAGCATGGCGGGCACGTCCAGCGCGAAGTCGGGCGTCAGCGGCACGCCGACAAAGTCCATGCCCTGCAACTGCGCGCTCATGGCGTACATGACAAAGCCGGGCACCGGTGCCAGCACCACGGGCTTCTGGCCGGTGCGCGCGTCACGCGGCACCGCGCAGGCCAGACTGATCAAGGAAATCAGCTCGTCAGAGCCATTGCCCAAAACAATGTTGTAGCCCGAAGGCATCTGCGCATACTGCGCCAGCGCCTGGCGCAAGTCGTTCACCCGCACGCCAGGGTAGCGGTTCAAGGCCACGGCACCGAGTCGCGCGCCCAGCGCCGCTTGCAGTTCAGCGCTGAGGCGGAACGGGTTTTCCATGGCGTCGAGCTTGACCATGCCCTGCGGGTCTTGCACCCCATAGGCGTGCATGGCTTGCACATCGCTGCGGATGCGCTGCTGCACCAAAGTCTCTGCGCTTGGAGCCAAGGGGCGATTCATTTCAGCCTCATTTCAGCCGCGCGGGCGTGGGCTTGCAAGCCTTCTCCGTAGGCCAGCGTTGCCGCCACAGGGCCCAAGACTTGCGCGCCTTCTGCGCTGACCTCGATCAGGCTGCTGCGCTTTTGGAAGTCGTACACGCCCAAGGGGCTGGAGAAACGCGCGGTACCCGAGGTCGGCAGCACATGGTTGGGGCCAGCGCAGTAGTCGCCCAGCGACTCGCTGGTGTAAGCGCCCAAAAAGATGGCCCCGGCGTGCACCAGCAGCGGCTCCCAACGGTGCGGCTCGGCGCTGGAGACTTCCAGGTGTTCGGGCGCGATGCGGTTGCTCAGGGCGCAAGCCTCTTCCATGCTGCGGGTGTGCACCAGAGCGCCCCGTCCGGTCAAGGATTTGGCGATGATCTCAGCACGCGGCATGTCTGCCAGCAAACGGTCGATAGCCGCCTGCACCTGGTCGATGTAGGCGGCGTCGGGGCAGAGCAAGATGCTTTGCGCCAATTCGTCGTGTTCGGCCTGGCTGAACAAGTCCATGGCCACCCAATCGGGCGGCGTGCTGCCATCGGCCAGCACCAGAATTTCGCTGGGGCCCGCAATCATGTCGATGCCTACGGTGCCAAAGACCCGGCGCTTGGCCGCTGCCACATAGGCGTTGCCCGGCCCGGTGATTTTGTTCACCGCAGGAATGGTGGCCGTGCCATAGGCCAACGCGGCTACCGCCTGGGCGCCGCCCACGGTGAATGCGCGGCTCACACCCGCCACATAGGCCGCCGCCAGCACCAGCGGGTTTTTTACGCCATGGGGCGTGGGTACCACCATGATGATGTCGGTCACGCCAGCCACATGGGCGGGGATGGCGTTCATCAGCACGCTCGACGGGTAGGCTGCCTTGCCGCCGGGCACATATATGCCCACACGGTCCAAGGGCGTGACTTTTTGGCCCAAAAGCGTGCCATCGGCGTCGCGGTAGCTCCAGCTCTGGCCGCAGGCCTTTTTTTGCGCCTCGTGGTAGCTGCGCACCCGTGCCGCCGCGAATTCCAGCGCTTGGCGCTCGGCCGGCGTGATGGCCTCAAACGCGGCTTTCAGTTCCGCCTGCGTGAGCTCCAGCGCCGACACGCTGTCGGCCTGCAATCCGTCAAAGCGCGCCGTGTATTCCAAGAGCGCTGCATCACCCCGGCGCTGCACATCGGCCAGGATAGAGGCGACCCGCTGCTCAATATCGGCGTCGGTGTCCGCCGACCAGTGCAGGCGTGCGCTGAACTGCGCTTCGAAATCAGCGTCCTGGGTGGACAGGCGGGCGGGAGTCGCGGTGAAAGACATACAGCTCAGGCCTTGCCAATGGCGCCCGCAAAGGCGTTGATGATGGCGCGAATGGGTTCGCGCTTGAGCTTGAGTGCGGCCTGGTTGACCACCAGGCGCGCGCTGATGTCCATGATGTGCTCCACCTCGATCAGCTTGTTGGCCTTGAGTGTGTTGCCGGTCGAGACCAAGTCCACAATCGCGTCCGCCATGCCAACCAGGGGCGCGAGCTCCATGCTGCCGTAGAGCTTGATCAGGTCCACGTGGACGCCCTTGTTGGCAAAAAATTCCCGCGCAATCGCCACGTACTTGGTCGCCACTTGGAGGCGCGCGCCTTGGCGCACCGCGTGGGCATAGTCAAAGTCGGCACGCACGGCCACGCTGATGCGGCACTTGGAAATTTGCAAGTCCAGGGGCTGAAACAAGCCCGCGCCACTGGTGGCGCTGCCCCAGTCGCCTCCGTGCTCCAGCAGGGTGTCTTTGCCGGTAATGCCCATGTCGGCACCGCCAAACTGCACATAGGTTGGCACGTCGGTGGCGCGCACCACCAACACCCGTACTGCGGGCTGGTTGGTGTCCAAAATCAGCTTGCGCGACTTTTCGGGGTCGTCCAGCACCTCAATGCCTGCGGCCCGCAGCAGGGGCAGCGTCTCTTCAAAAATGCGGCCTTTGGACAAGGCGATGGTGATCATGGTGGTCTCGCTGGTGGGTTCAGTTCAATGTCAGGGCTATCAACAGGCTATTTGATGCGCTCAATATCGGCGCCCAGGCCGCGCAGCTTGGACTCCATCTGGTCATAGCCGCGGTCCAAATGGTAAATGCGCTCGACCACCGTTTCGCCCTGTGCCACCAATCCGGCAATCACCAGCGACGCGGACGCGCGCAAATCGGTGGCCATCACGGTGGCGCCCGACAAAGCAGCAACACCTTGGACCAAGGCGACTTTGCCCTCGATCTGGATATTGGCACCGAGCCGCACGAGCTCATTCACGTGCATAAAGCGGTTCTCAAAAATCGTCTCTGTGGTTTTGGAAGTGCCGTGCGATATGCAGTTCAGCGCCATGAACTGCGCCTGCATATCGGTGGGAAAACCCGGGTACTCGGTAGTGCGAAAACCCTGCGCCTGCAAGCGTCCGCTGGACTGCACGCGGATGCCGCCATCCACCGCGGTCACCGTGGCGCCTGCGGCCCGAAGTTTTTCGATCACTGCGTCCAAATGGTCGGCGCGTCCATGTTGCAGCAACACATCGCCACCCGCAGCCGCCACGGCGCACAAAAAGGTGCCCGCCTCGATCCGGTCCGCCACCACCTGGTGTTCGCATCCGTGCAAGGCCTCTACACCCTGAATACGGATGCGGCTGCTGCCGTGGCCTTCAATGCGTGCGCCCATGGCAATCAGCATTTCCGCCAGGTCGGGAATCTCGGGCTCCTGCGCGGCGTTTTCCAAAATGGTTTCGCCTTCGGCCAGTGCTGCGGCCATCAAGAAGTTTTCGGTGCCGGTGACCGTCACCATGTCGGTGGTGATGCGTGCGCCCCGAAGGCGTTTGCGCCCACCTCCCAGCTTGGCCACCATGTAGCCGTGTTCCACCACAATGTCTGCACCCATGGCGGTCAGGCCGCGCAGATGCTGGTCTACCGGGCGCGAGCCAATGGCGCAGCCGCCGGGCAGCGACACTTTCGCGTGCCCAAATCGCGCGAGCAAAGGCCCCAACGCCAGCACCGAAGCGCGCATGGTCTTTACCAGCTCATAAGGTGCCTCCGGCAAATTCAAACCGCCCGCATTGGCGCTGACGCTGCCGTCGGCATGTTGCTCCATCTGCACGCCCATGTGGCGGATCAGCTTGAGCATAGTAGAGACGTCTTGCAGACGCGGCACGTTGCGCAGCGTCACCGACTCTGCCGTCAGCAAGGTCGCGCAGAGCTCTGGTAGAGCTGCATTTTTGGCGCCCGAAATGGGCACCGTGCCCTGCAGGCTGCGCCCGCCGCGAATCAGAAGTTTGTCCATGGTATCAACAGCCGGTCAGGCCGGTTTTTGGGCCCATTCAGCCGGGGTGTAGGTCTTCATCGACAAGGCGTGCACCTCGTCGGTTTGCATGCGGGTGCCCAGGGTGGCGTAGACCTGCTGGTGGCGCGCGATCAGGCGTTTGCCCTCAAACGCGGCGGACACGATGGTGGCGTACCAGTGGCGGCCATCGCCCTCGAGTGCGCAGTGCTCGCAGGGCAGGCCGGCGGTGATCAGGGCTTGGAGTTGGTCGGCGGTCATGGGTGCAATACGAAAAAAATCAGCTGCGGATTTTGTAGCCACTGCGCAGCATTTGCAGGGCAATGCCGCTGACCAGCAGCAAGGCCACGCCCACCACGCTCAAGCTCAGCCAGGGCGATACGTCGCTGACGCCAAAAAAGCCGTAGCGAAAGCCGTCGATCATGTAGAAGAACGGGTTGAAGTGGCTCACGCCTTGCCAAAACGCGGGCAAGGAATGGATCGAATAAAAAACGCCGCTCAAAAACGTCATGGGCATGACAACAAAATTTTGAAAGGCGGCGAGCTGGTCAAATTTCTCCGCCCACAGGCCTGCAATCAAGCCCAAGGTGCCCATGAGCGCAGCGCCCATCAGCGCAAAAGCCAGAATAAACCAGGGCTGGGCAAATCCGATGGGTGTGAACAGCGCAGAAATCACAAACACCCCCGCGCCCACCACCAATCCGCGCACCACCGCAGCGCCTACGTATGCCACAAACCAGTGCCAATAGGACAGCGGGGTGAGCAGGAGGAAGACCAAATTGCCCATGACCTTGCTCATGATGAGCGACGACGAACTGTTGGCAAACGCGTTTTGCAGCAAGCTCATCATGGCCAAGCCGGGCACCAGAAACGCCGTGTAGCTGACCTGGTCATAGACCTTGACGTGGTCTTCCAGCGCATGGCCAAAAATCAGCAGGTACAGCATGGCGGTGAGCACCGGCCCGGCGATGGTTTGAAACGCCACCTTCCAAAAGCGCAGGATTTCTTTGTACAGCAGAGTTTGCCAACCGTTCATGCTGCCACCTCGGCTGCCGCACCTTGGCCAGAATGCTTTTGCATCACGTCCAAAAACACGTCCTCTAAATCCGCTTTGCGAATTTCCACATCCTGTGCCACCAGGCCCGACTCCCGCACGGCGGCCAAAAAGCGCTCAATCTCCAGCGCGTCGTGCGCCGGAAACTGCACGATGCGCCCTGTTACCCGCGCCTGCGCCGCCAAAGCTGCGGGCAATGCGCCATCCACCTTGAAGCGCAGCACATTGCTAGACGCCGCTTTGAGCAAGGTGCTGGTGTGGTCCAGGGCCACGATGCGGCCGGACTTGAGCATGGCAATGCGACCACACAAGGCCTCGGCCTCTTCCAGGTAGTGCGTGGTCAAGAGCACGGTGTGGCCTTCTTTGTTGAGCTTGGCAATGAACTGCCACAGCGTTTGGCGCAACTCCACGTCCACACCGGCGGTGGGTTCGTCCAGCACGATAACTGGTGGCTTGTGCACCAGCGCCTGCGCCACCAGCACTCGGCGCTTCATGCCGCCCGAGAGCTGGCGCATATTCGCATGGGCTTTGTCGGCCAGGCCCAGGCTTTCCAACAATTCATCAATCCAGGCCTCGTTGTTTTTGACGCCGAAATAGCCGGACTGAATGCGCAAAGCTTCGCGCACATTGAAAAACGGGTCAAACACCAGCTCTTGCGGCACCACACCGAGTTTGCGTCGCGCGGCAGCAAAGTCTTTTTGCACGTCGCTGCCGAGCACGCTCGCAGAACCTGAGGTGGGTCGAGTGAGGCCTGCCAGCATGCTGATCATGGTGGTCTTGCCCGCACCATTGGGGCCCAGCAGGCCGAAAAACTCACCCTCCTCGATACCGAGGCTGACGTCGTCTACTGCGAGGAATTGGGTGCCAGGTGGTCCTTTGGGGGACGAATAGGCTTTGGAGATGGACTGGAAGGAAATGGCAAGCATGGGAGGACGCGATTTTACGCGCCACCAAGCATTGCTTCTACGCCATAGAGGGTTGCCAGCGCCAGCAACTGCGCAGGAAGCCCTTGCACCACGATCTGCTTGTTCATCCGGGCGCCCAGTCGCTGAAGCTCCAGCAAGACCGCGAGCGCCGACGAATCAAAGCGGGCCAAGGCACTGGCGTCAAGAATCGCGGGGCTTTGGGCGCTCGCCATGGCCTGGCCCAGCTCACGCAAGCAGGCCGTGGCCTGGTCATGCGTTAGGGTGGCAGGCAGGCGCAACACGTCAAACTTTCTTGCTGTTGGATTTGTTGCGGGTGGCCAGCGATTCGATCAAACCGTCAATGCCCTTGGCGTTGATTTCCTGGGCAAACTGGCTTTTGTAGGTTTCCACCAGCCACACACCCAGGACATTGAGGTTGTAAATGCGCCAACCGGCGCCTTGGCCCGGCGTTTTTTCAAGCCGGTAGTCCAACTGGATGGGGTCGCCGCCGCCACGCACCTCGGTCTTGACGACCAGTTCCTTGTCCTCTGGGGACGCGCGCAAGGGTTTGATAAACACCACCTGGTCACTGACTTGGGACAGGGCGCCGGCATAGGTGCGAACCAGAAGAATTTTGAATTCATCCTGCAGGCGTTTTTGCTGCTCGGGTGTCGCCTGGCGCCAGCCGGGACCCACGGCCGAGGCCGTCATGCGCTGAAAATCCACGTGCGGCATGATGCGTGTGTCGACCAAGGTCACGATGCGCGCAATGTCGCCGTTGCGCATCGCTTTATCGGCTTTGATGGTGTCCAGCACATCGGCCGATACGCGCTTGATGAAGGCATCCGGCGCTTCGTCGTCCGCCCAGGCGCGGCCCAGGCACAGAAATACGGCAAAAACCAGCAGCACCCACTGGCGAATAAACAGTTGACGATTCATAAAATTCCTTGTTGTGCCGCTCAATTTTACGGCGCAGGCTCCGCGGTCTCAGGCTCTTCACCATCGTAGAGACGGTAGCGTTGCCTTTGGAAATACGAATCCCGGGTGAAGGAATAGGCGTCGAGCGCCGCACCCTCAATGACCTCGCCGGCTTTCAGATAGCTGGCGCGCACATCCAGCACGCTCAGTGCCGTGAGACCGTCACGCGTCGGCACGTCCTGAACGTGCGACACGAGGTTGCCTTGGTAGTCCACCGGCCAGGCAAGCAATTCACGCAAGGTGTAAGGGCCCAGCACGGGCACGACGATGTAGGGGCCTGGACTCACTCCCCAGCGGCCCAGTGTCAAGCCGAAATCTGCAGGATGCTTCTCAATATTCAGGTCACTGGCGATATCCATGAACCCCAGCAATCCGACGGTCGTGTTGATCATGACCCGTCCCACACTGTCACTGGTGGCCTGGCGCTTCAGCGTCACGGCATTGTTCACCGCGTACCAGACGTCCCCCACATTGCCGAAAAAATTAGTCACGCCTTTGCGCACCCAATGCGGTGCGACCCTGACGTAGGCCGTGGCCACCGGCTTAACGAGCGCGCGATCAAGGGCGTCATTGAAGGAGTACATCGCGCGATTGAACGACTCCAGCGGGTCGCGCGGATCCGCCTGCAACGGCAGCGCATGGCTACCCACGCAAAACACGCTGGCCGCGGCGCACAAAGCAATACGCCGCAGTGCTTGGTACGCGTTGAAGCCCTTCAAGCTCATAGGTTCAATCCGCCGCCTTGGGGCCTGCGCCATCGGCCGCTTTGCTGTACAGAAACTGGCTGATCAAGCTCTCCAGCACAACGGCTGACTGGGTGCTGGAAATGGTATCTCCAGCCGCCAGCACCTGGTCGGACGCACCGGCTTCGATGCCCAGGTACTGCTCACCCAGCAGACCGCTGGTGAGAATTTTGAGCGAGCTGTCTTTGGGAAAGACGTAACGGCTTTCCATGGCCAACACCACACGGGCCTGAAAGGACTTGTCGTCGAACACGATTTTCTCGACACGCCCCACGACCACGCCTGCGCTGCGCACCGCAGCCTTGGGCTTGAGACCACCCACGTTGTCAAACTTTGCCGTCACCGCATAGGTTTTTTGGAAGTTCAAACTCAGTAAATTGGCCGATTGCAAGGCCAAGAACAGGATGGCGACGGCCCCGATCAGCACAAACAGCCCTACCCACACATCATTTTTAGAGCGCTGCATGCAACACCTTTCTAGTCACCGTTAAATCGTAAACATCATGGCGGTCAGAATGAAATCCAACGCCAATACCGCCAAAGAAGCCACTACCACGGTGCGGGTGGTGGCACTCGCCACGCCTTCAGGCGTGGGCTGCGCGTCGAACCCCTGCAGCAGGGCAACAAACGTCACGGTGAAGCCGAACACCACGCTCTTAACAATCCCGTTGCCGACATCGCGCCAGACGTCTACCCCACCCTGAATCTGACTCCAGAAGGACCCTGAGTCCACGCCGATCATCAAGACACCGACGACCCAACCGCCAATAATGCCCATGGCGCTGAACACTGCCGCCAGCAGCGGCATGGTGATCACGCCCGCCCAAAAGCGCGGCGCTAGAACGCGCAGCACCGGGTCCACCGCCATCATCTCCATCACGCTGATTTGCTCACCGGCCTTCATCAATCCGATTTCTGCGGTCAGTGAGGTCCCGGCGCGTCCCGCGAACAGCAGCGCAGTAACCACGGGCCCGAGTTCGCGCACCAGACTCAGGGCCACCAGCAAGCCCAGCGCCTCGGACGAGCCATAGCGCTGCAGCGTGTAATAGCCCTGCAGACCAAAGACAAAACCTACAAACAAACCCGATACCGCAATGATGACCAGCGAGTAATTGCCCAAAAAATGAATTTGGTCGCGCACCAGCGCAAAGCGGCGCCAGCTTTCTGGCAAGGTCGTCAGCAGGCGGAAAAACAAGCGCGCCGCGTGGCCGATATCTGCGATTTGGCGGCGCACCGCATAGCCAATGTTGCCGGGATTGAGTCCGCTCATGCTGCACGCTCCGGTCCAAAGTCTTCTTGCACACTCACACTGGGGTAGTGAAAGCGCACAGGTCCGTCCGCCAGGGCGTGCACGTACTGGTAGACCAGCGGATCGGTGCTCTGGCGCACTTCGTCTGGCGTACCCTGAACCGCCACCTTGCCGTTGGCCAAAATCACCACGTGGTCGGCGATGGCAAAGGTTTGCTCGAGCTCGTGGGACACAAAAATACTGGTCAGACCCATGGTGTCGTTCAGCTGGCGAATCAGGTGCGCGGCGGTTCCCAGCGAAATCGGGTCCAGGCCGGAGAACGGTTCGTCGTACATCACCAGGTCGGGATCCAGTGCAATGGCGCGCGCCAGCGCCACGCGACGCGCCATGCCGCCCGACACCTCGCTGGGCATCAGGTCACGCGCACCCCGCAAACCGACCGCATTGAGTTTCATCAGCACGATGTCACGGATCAGGGCCTCGGACAAATCGGTGTGCTCGCGCAGCGGAAAGGCCACGTTCTCATAGACAGACAGATCCGCAAACAAAGCGCCAAACTGAAACAACATGCCCATGCGCCGGCGGGCGGCATAAAGCTCTTTTTGGTGCATCGGGGTGATGTCTTGCCCGTCAAACAGCAAGGTCCCGGACTGGGCGCGGTTTTGGCCGCCGATCAATCGCAGGATGGTGGTTTTTCCGCCACCGGAGGCCCCCATCAGCGCGGTCACCTTGCCACGCGGCACCTGCATCGTCACGTCATCCAGGATGACGCGCTCACCGTACCCAAAGGTCAGGTGATTGAGTTCAACGAGGGCATGGGGGGAGGTGGACATAAAGACAAGAAAATTCAACACCGATCATACGGGATTACCCGAATTTTCCTGGACACCCTCCAAGGCCTTTACAGGGGTTTACGCCGCTCAAAGCGGCGCAGCCCCCACTAAGGCATCGAATCAACGTGGCAAATCGCTTCGGCCCATGAGGAAGGTGTCGACCGCGCGCGCGGCCTGGCGGCCTTCGCGAATCGCCCACACCACCAGCGATTGACCCCGGCGCATGTCACCTGCGGCAAACACTTTGCTCACGTTGGTGGCGTAGCCGCCCCGCTCGTCGGTGCTGGCTTTGGCATTGGCACGGGCATCTTTGTCCACGCCGAACGCGTCCAAGACCGTGGCCACCGGGTTCACAAATCCCATGGCCAACAGCACCAAATCGGCAGGGTGGTGTTTTTCGGTTCCGGGAACTTCAATGAGCTTGCCGTCTTTGAACTCGACCTGCACGGTGATCAGGCCCGTCACTTTGCCTTTTTCACCCGTGAACGCTTTGGTCGAGACCGCGAACTCGCGCACGCAGCCCTCTTCGTGGCTGGAGCTGGTGCGCAGCTTCAGGGGCCAGTAGGGCCAGGTCAGAGGCCGGTTTTCTTCTTCCGGGGGTTGGGGCATGACCTCAAACTGGGTCACACTGGCCGCGCCATGGCGGTTGCTGGTGCCTACGCAATCGCTGCCGGTGTCGCCGCCGCCAATCACGATCACATGCTTGCCGTCGGCGCGCAGTTGGCCTTTGAGCTTGTCGCCCGCATTCACCTTGTTTTGCTGCGGCAAAAACTCCATGGCGAAATGAATGCCCTCGAGCTCGCGCCCCGGCACCGGCAAGTCGCGCGACTGCTCTGAGCCGCCCGTGAGCAGCACGGCGTCAAAGTCAGCTTGCAGCTGCGCAGCAGAGATCGTCTCTTTGGCCCAGTTGGTCACTTTGGAGCCCTTGGGCATCTCACCCACCAACACGCTGGTGCGGAGGGTCACGCCCTCGGCCTGTAGCTGGGCGGCGCGCCGGTCGATGTGCGACTTTTCCATCTTGAAGTCAGGAATGCCATAGCGCAACAGACCACCAATGCGGTCGTTCTTTTCAAACAGCGTTACGTCGTGGCCCACTCGGGCCAGCTGCTGCGCAGCGGCCATGCCTGCGGGGCCGGATCCCACGATGGCTACCTTTTTGCCGGTCTTGGCCTTGGGAGGCTGGGGTGTGACCCAGCCTTCGGACCACGCGCGGTCGATGATGGCGTGCTCGATCGACTTGATGCCCACGGCATCGTCGTTCACATTGAGCGTGCACGCCGCTTCGCACGGTGCCGGGCAGATGCGGCCTGTGAACTCGGGAAAGTTGTTGGTGCTGTGCAAAACGTCAATCGCGTTCTTCCAATCGCCCTGGAACACCAGGTCGTTGAAATCCGGAATGATGTTGTTGACCGGGCAGCCGTTGTTGCAAAACGGCGTGCCGCAGTCCATACAACGCGCGCTTTGGGTTTTGGCGTGTGCATCGTCCAGGCCAATCACAAACTCTTTGTAATTTTTCAGGCGCTCATTGACGGGCTTATAGCCCTCTTCAACGCGCTCAAACTCCATGAAACCGGTGATTTTTCCCATGATGGTGATCCTGTGTTCGGTATGAGGGCGTGCTTTACAGCACTGCAGCGGCCAGTGGCTTGGCCGCATTTGCCTGCTTCTTGGCATAAATCTCGGCCAAGGCACGCTTGTATTCGGCGGGGAACACTTTGACAAACTTGGCGCGGGATGCATCCCAGTTGTCCAGCAATTCGCGTGCACGCTTGCTGCCTGTCCAGCGGTTGTGGTCTTCCAGCAAGCGGCGCAATTGCACTTCGTCGGTTTCGCCCCGATGCCAGACGGCGCGGTCGATCTGCGCTTCTTGCTCTTTGGCGCTCAGCACTTTTTCAAGCGTGACCATGCTGGTGTTGCAACGGCTGGCGAACTGGCCATCTTCGTCGTACACATAGGCAATGCCACCACTCATGCCAGCGGCAAAGTTGCGGCCGGTTTTGCCCAGCACGGCCACGGTGCCGCCGGTCATGTATTCGCAACCATGGTCACCCGTGCCTTCCACCACCGCGGTGGCGCCCGACAGGCGCACGGCAAAGCGCTCGCCGCCGACGCCGCTGAAAAAGGCCTCGCCGGTGGTGGCGCCGTACATCACGGTATTGCCCACGATGGTGTTGCGTACCGCTTCGCCGCGGAAGTCAATGCTCGGACGCACCACGACGCGCCCACCCGACAGACCTTTGCCGGTGTAGTCGTTGGCGTCGCCGATCAGGTACAAGGTGATGCCATTGCACAAGAAGGCGCCAAAAGACTGGCCGCCGGTGCCTTCGAGCTGTATGCGGATGGAATCGTCCGGCAAGCCTTCCGGGTGCACCTTGGTCACGGCGCCGGAGAGCATGGCGCCCACGGAGCGGTTGACGTTGCGTGCCACTTCCATGAACTGCACGCGCTCGCCCTTGTCGATGGCGGCGCGGCTCTTGGCAATCAGCACGTTGTCCAACGCTTTTTCGAGGCCGTGTTCCTGGCCTTCGGTCTGAAAGCGTGGCACATCGGCGGGCACCTGGGGTTGGGCAAACAAGCGACCGAAATCCAGACCGCTGGCTTTCCAGTGCTCAATGCCTTTGCGCATGTCCAGCAAATCGGCGCGGCCAATCAGGTCGTCAAACTTGCGAATGCCCAGCTGGGCCATGATGTGGCGCACTTCTTCGGCGATGAAGAAGAAGTAGTTGACCACGTGCTCGGGCTTACCGGAGAACTTCTTGCGCAGCGTGGGGTCTTGCGTCGCCACACCGACGGGGCAGGTGTTGAGGTGGCACTTGCGCATCATGATGCAGCCTTCGACCACCAGCGGTGCGGTGGCAAAGCCGAATTCATCGGCACCCAGCAAGGCGCCAATGGCAACGTCGCGGCCAGTCTTCATTTGGCCGTCGGCCTGCACGCGGATGCGGCTGCGCAGGCGGTTCAGCACCAGGGTTTGCTGGGTTTCGGCCAGACCGATTTCCCAAGGACTACCCGCATGCTTGATGGACGACCAGGGCGACGCGCCGGTGCCACCGTCATGGCCTGCGATCACCACATGGTCGGCCTTGCACTTGGCCACACCCGCCGCAATGGTGCCCACGCCGATCTCCGACACCAGCTTGACGCTGATGTCGGAATGCGGTGCCACGTTTTTCAGGTCATGGATGAGCTGGGCCAGGTCTTCGATCGAATAAATGTCGTGGTGCGGCGGAGGCGAAATCAAGCCCACACCGGGTACCGAGTGGCGCAGACGGCCGATGTACTCAGACACCTTGCTGCCCGGCAACTGACCGCCCTCGCCGGGCTTGGCGCCCTGGGCCATCTTGATTTGGATCTGGTCTGCGCTGCTCAGGTACTCCGCTGTCACACCAAAGCGGCCCGAGGCCACTTGTTTGATCTTGGAGCGCATGGAGTCACCCGCGTCCAAGGCATAGTCAACCTCAAAAATCTCTTTGCCCAAGAGGTCCGACATGGTCTGGCCCTGGGTAATCGGAATGCCTTTGAGTTCGTTGCGGTAGCGCAAGGGGTCTTCGCCGCCTTCGCCGGTGTTGCTCTTGCCGCCAATGCGGTTCATGGCAATGGCCAGTGTTGCGTGGGCTTCGGTGGAGATGGAGCCCAGCGACATCGCGCCCGTGGCAAAGCGTTTGACGATTTCCTTGGCGGGCTCCACCTCGTCCAAGGCAATGGCTTTGGACGGGTCAATCTTGAACTCGAACAGGCCGCGCAGCGTCAGGTGACGGCGGCTTTGGTCGTTGATCAGCTCGGCGTATTCCTTGTAGGTGTTCCAGTTGTTGGCGCGTGTGCTGTGCTGCAGCTTGGCAATGGCGTCAGGGGTCCACATGTGCTCTTCGCCGCGGGCGCGCCAAGCGTATTCGCCACCCGCGTCCAAGGCATGGGCCAGCACCGGATCGGCACCAAACGCCGCCTTGTGGGTGCGAATCGCTTCTTCGGCAATCTCAAAAACGCCGATGCCTTCGACGCGGCTGGGGGTGCCGGTGAAGTACTTAGCCACCGTGTCGCTGGACAGGCCGATGGCCTCGAAGAGCTGGGCGCCGCAGTAGCTCATGTAGGTGCTCACACCCATCTTGGACATGATCTTGGACAGGCCTTTGCCCACCGCCTTGACATAGTTGTAAATCGCTTTGTCTGCGCTGAGGGCGCCTGGCAATCCTTCGCTCATTGCCGCCAAGGTTTCCATGGCCAGGTAGGGGTGGACCGCTTCGGCACCATAGCCCGCCAGCACCGCAAAGTGGTGCACCTCGCGCGCCGTACCGGTTTCCACCACCAGACCCGCGGTGGTGCGCAGGCCTTCCAACACCAAATGCTGGTGAATAGCGGACAAGGCCAGCAGCGCGGGAATCGCAATTTGCTGTGCGTTCATGGCGCGGTCGCTGATGATGAGGATGTTGTTGCCGCCCTTGATCGCGTCCACGGCCTCGGCACACAAAGACGCCAGTTTTGCTTCCACGCCCTCGTGGCCCCAGGCCAGCGGATAGGTAATGTCCAGCGTGTAACTGCGGAACTTGCCGTTGGTGTGGCGTTCGATGTGGCGCAGCTTGGCCATGTCGGCAAAGTTGAGCACCGGCTGCGCCACTTCCAGACGCATAGGCGGGTTGACCTGGTTGATGTCCAGCAGGTTGGGCTTGGGGCCCACAAAAGACACCAGGCTCATCACAATCGCTTCGCGAATCGGGTCGATAGGCGGGTTGGTGACTTGCGCAAACAGCTGTTTGAAGTAGTTGTACAGAGGCTTGTTTTTGTCCGACAACACGGCCAGCGGGCTGTCGTTGCCCATGGAACCCAGGGCCTCTTCACCGTTGGCGGCCATGGGGGCGATCAAGAACTTCAAATCTTCCTGCGTGAAGCCAAAGGCCTGCTGGCGGTCCAGCAAGGTGGCGCCTGCTGCATCGTGGGCATCGTCGGCGCTGGCCGTGTCGGTGGCCACGTCGTCGAGCTTGATGCGCAGGTTGTCAATCCACTGCTTGTAGGGCTTGCTGTTGGCCAGACCCGACTTGAGTTCCTCGTCGTCGATCATGCGACCCTGCTCCAGGTCGATCAGGAACATCTTGCCGGGCTGCAAACGCCACTTGCGCACGATTTTATTTTCTGGCACGGGCAACACGCCGGACTCCGAGCCCATGATGACCAGGTCGTCGTCGGTAATGCAGTAGCGCGAGGGGCGCAGGCCGTTGCGGTCCAGGGTGGCGCCGATTTGGCGACCATCGGTAAAGACGATGGATGCCGGGCCGTCCCACGGCTCCAACATGGCGGCGTGGTATTCATAGAAAGCGCGGCGGCGCTCGTCCATGGTGGTGTGGTTTTCCCAGGGCTCGGGAATCATCATCATCATGGCCTGGCTGATGGGGTAGCCGGCCATGGTCAGCAGTTCCAGGCAGTTGTCGAAGGTCGCGGTGTCGGACTGGTCGGCAAAGCTGATGGGGTAGAGCTTCTTCAAGTCAGCGGCCAGTACGGGCGAGGACATGACGCCCTCGCGCGCCTTCATCCAGTTGTAGTTGCCCTTGACGGTGTTGATCTCGCCGTTGTGCGCCACATAGCGGTAAGGGTGGGCCAGCGGCCACTCGGGGAAGGTGTTGGTGGAGAAGCGCTGGTGCACCAGACCCAGGGCCGACACGCAACGCGGGTCTTGCAGGTCGTAAAAATAGGTGCCCACCTGGTCCGCCAGCAGCAGCCCTTTGTAAATCACCGTGCGGCTGGACATGCTTGGAACATAGTATTCCTTGCTGTGCTTGAGGTTGAGGTGCTGAATCGCCGCGCTGGCGGTCTTGCGGATCACATAAAGCTTGCGTTCCAGCGCGTCTTGCACGATCACATCGTTGCCGCGGCCGATGAAGACCTGGCGGATGATGGGTTCTTTTTGGCGCACGGTAGGCGACATGGGCATGTCGACATTGACCGGCACATCGCGCCAGCCCAGCAAGACCTGGCCTTCGGCCTTGATCGCACGCTCCATCTCTTGCTCACAAGCCAGACGGGAGGCATGTTCTTTGGGCAAAAAGATCATGCCCACGCCGTATTCACCCGCAGCAGGCAGCGCAACACCGATGGATCCGTCGGGCGCGACACCGGCGCGGGCCATTTCCTCGCGGTACAGGGCGTCAGGCAGCTGAATCAAGATGCCGGCGCCGTCTCCCATGAGTTTGTCGGCACCCACGGCACCCCGGTGGTCCAGGTTTTCCAAAATCTTGAGCGCATTGGCCACGATGCTGTGGCTCTTCTCCCCCCGGATATGGGCCACAAAGCCCACACCGCAGGCATCGTGCTCCTGGCTCGATGCATACAAACCGTGGTCTTGAAGGTGCTTGATTTCGGCTGCCGTGGACATGGCGCACTCCTGAAAATGGTCAAAGGGGGAGGGAGCATACCGCACTGCAACAAAAGTGCCAAGCAATTTAATTGGGGTCAGATTCCAATTAAAAACAAACCTTGGACGTCTTTAATTAATTGGGGACAGATTAAGTAGCTCGAACAAAGTACTTCAGAGGTCGAACAATGGCTGCGTTGCGCTTACTTGGCAGCCAAGGGTGGCCTGCCCGCCGTCGTTTTGCTCACCCGGCGTGGCGTGCGTTTTTGCAAATCCGCAACAAATTCGGGCTCGCCTAGCGCCCAACCCCGCAAGGTGGCGTCCGTCAAAGCGGTTTGCTGCACCGAAGCAATGCCTGATTGCACCAAATTGGCGTAGGCGATTTCACGCGCGAATGGGGTATTGCCCAGTTCCCAGTACAGGGGATGCGGCGTAAGCCATGGCTCCTGGCGCTGACCCACGTGGTTGGCGTAGCTGGACCAGAGGTAGTCACCGGGCTGCGCCACCACAGCTGCGCGCACGGGGTTCAGGTCAATGTAGGCCATGCAAGCCAGCAGATAGCGCTCGCTTTGAATCAGGCTGGACTTGAAGCGCCCTTCCCACAAAGTGCCGGTGCGCTTTTGACGGTCATTGAAGTAACGCACGTAGCGACGTCCCACGGCTTGCATCATCTTTGCCAAACCATCGTCAGTGGAGGGTGTGGCCAGAAGATGGAAGTGGTTGTCCATCAGCACATAGGCGTGCACTGCCACATTCCATTGTTTGGCATGCTCGGTCAGCAAATCGAGCATGGTGCGGCGATCCGCGTCGCTGGCAAAAATCGCCTGGCGGTTGTTACCGCGCTGAATCAGGTGGTGGGCATAGCCCGCCATGCTCAATCGGGGCAGGCGCGCCATGGGATTGGAATCTAAGCCCGAATCAACCGGACAAAGACGCAGGTCAGCTGGGGGCGCGGGAAACGCGCACTTTGCCACCGGTGATCACCAGAATCACGCTGTCACCTGGGGCCAGCTTTTCGCTGCCAACGGCCTGCACGATGGAGCGACGGTCGCCGTTTTTGAGTTGAACAATGACTTCCACTGCGTCCTCTTTGGTGCTAAAGCGCTCGATGGCGTTGCCGGCAGCAGCACCAGCCACAGCGCCCAGCACACCGAGCACGTTCTGCTCGCGCTGTACGCTGCTGCCAGCCGAACCCGCGATGGCACCCACCACGCCGCCGACAACCCCGCCCACACCGCTCTGGCTACCGTCTACCGTCACCGTACGGACGGACAAGACCACGCCGTCCTGAATCGAAGACATGGTCTGGACGTCGCTACGACGAATCATGTCGGGGCTGCTGTTGGCACAGGCAGTGAGGGTCGCAATGGCTGCCATGGCGAGGGCGCACGTCATTCGTTTTTTCATGGATATTCCTCCGGGTAATCGATTTGACACCAGCTTACAACGCCTGACTATGCGCTGTGGTTGTCAGGGGAATTGTCGGCGGGCAATGTAAACCGGTTGTCAAGCAATGCCTCCAACCCAAATTCCAGCAGCAAGGCCTTCAAACGCTGGGCGGCTGCGCGTTTTTTGTGGCCGGTGTAGCGCGCCAGAATCAGCTCGTTTTTCATGCTGTGCTCCCAGCCCACCAGCTCGGTGACCGTCACCTGGTAGCCCATGGCCTCCAGGTACAGGCAGCGCAGCACATTGGTGAGCTGACTGCCGACCTCCCGCGCGTGCAGAGGGTGGCGCCAGAGTTCTGCCAGGGGGGTGCGCGCCAGCATGAGTGCCCTGCTCCCGCCCAAATGGCGCGCGACTTCCGCCTGACAGCACGGCACCAGAGCAAAGGCCCGGGCGCGCTTGGCCAGGCCAAAGGCTATGGCGTCATCGGTGGCGGTGTCGCAAGCGTGCAGCGCCGTGACCAGATCAATTTGCGGCGGCAACAAAGCGGAGGTGGTGGACTCGGCCACGCTCAGGTTCAAAAATTCCATGCGCGCAAAGCCCAAACGACGCGCCAATTGCTGCGATTTCTCCACCAGTTCTGCGCGCGTCTCAATGCCGAAAATGCGTCCCTGATCGAGCCCTTTGAAAAACAGGTCGTAGAGAATAAACCCCAAATAGGACTTGCCTGCACCGTGGTCGGCTACGGTCAGTTCTGAAGGCACTGCGCCATTAGTCCCCGCGCGCTCAGGAAGTTCCAAGAGCAGCTTTTCGATGAATTGGTACAGGTGAAGCACCTGCTTGAGCTTGCGCCTGGAGTCCTGGTTCAGTCGCCCATCGTGCGTAAGGATGTGCAGCTCCTTGAGCAGCTCCACCGACTGCCCAGGACGGATCGCATCGCGCACGTCCTCGCGCAGCGCGTCTGAGGCTTTGGGCAGTTCGCGCTTGGGTTCCTGTGACGCTGCTTTGCGGCGATGTTCTTTGCTCATGGCGCATTGTCGCGTGCGGGGCCGACGCCAAGCGCCTGCCAACCATCGACGCCCAGTGTGCGCAAGGTTTGCACATTTTTCTCAAAGATGAGCGAGGCATCGGGAAAGGCTTCCACTGCGCGGTCAATGCTGGCCTCACGCAGCAGATGCAGGATGGGATAAGGCGCACGGTTGGTGTAGTGGCTGACATCGTCCGTCGGCGCATCGGCAAACTGAAACTGCGGATGAAAGCTGGCAATTTGGTATTCACCGTCGAGGCGCATTTTGCGCAACAGACGGTCTGCTTTGTCCAGGAAGTCGTTGAAATCTAAAAAGTCGGAGAAGGCGTGCGGAGCGATCAGCAAGGTGGTGTCGCGCTGCGCTGGATCCGAGGCGTGCAGCGCCTGCAACTCAGTTTTCAAGTCGGCAAGCAGGTCGTGGGCATCGGTGGCCTGACTCACCGCGTAATGCACCTGGCCTTTGGTCTGCACCGCCTTGGCGAAAGGGCACAGGTTCAGGCCAATCACCGCGCGATCCACCCAGCGCCGGGTGGCCTCGATCGCGGCGTCAGTCGGTAAAAGCGGCGTGGTCATGGCAGCAGGCGCAATCCCGTCAGGCGCTCGTGCTCGCGCGCAGCGAAGCGGTCGGTCATACCTGCAATGTAGTCGGCGACCCGGCGCGGCAAGTCCGGCTCTGAGGGGGCAGACCTTCGTTGCGATAGCCCACCTTGCATGGCCTGCGGATCCTGGGTGTACGCCTCGAACAAGCCCTGCACCACCAGCTTGGCACGGTCCATGGTATCCACCACCTGCGGGTGGCGATAAAGCGCATTGAACAAGAATGATTTGAGGGTTTGCGTGGCAGAGCGCATCTCGGTGCTGAACTGGAGCAGTTCAGGGCACTGCCGAACAGCGTGCACGTCAGAGGGCTGGCGCTGTTCGATTGCTTTTTGTGTTGCGCCAATCACGTCGTATACCTGATCGCTGAGCATCAGGCGAATGGATTCGTACAACCATCGGCGGGCGTTGGGCGGCTCGGCGAGTTGGGGGTGATCGGCTAAGGCCTGGCTTGCATAGCGGTCAAACAAAGGCACTTCACGCACTTGCTCAAACGTGATCAGGCCGGACCGCACGCCATCGTCGATGTCATGGGCGTTGTAGGCGATCTCATCGGCCAGGTTGCACAGCTGTGCCTCCAAACTGGGCTGATGGCGCAGCACAAAGCGCGCGCCGACGCCGCCATGGCCGTCGGCATACACGGGCTCGGCGCGCTCCAATGCTTCGGCGTTGCGGCGCGAGCAGTGTTTCAAAATGCCCTCACGGGTTTCAAAGCACAGGTTCAGGCCGTCGTAATCGGGGTAACGTTCTTCCAAATGGTCAACCACCCGCAGGCTTTGCAAGTTGTGTTCAAAGCCACCAAACTCGGCCATGCAGGCGTGCAGGGCGTCCTGACCTGCGTGGCCAAAGGGCGTGTGCCCCAGGTCATGGGCCAGTGCAATGGCTTCCACCAAGTCTTCATTGAGATGCAGCGAGCGGGCCATGGAGCGCCCGAGCTGGGCAACCTCCAGGGAGTGCGTCAGCCTCGTACGAAACAAATCGCCCTCGTGGTTCAAAAAAACCTGGGTTTTATAGACCAGGCGCCGAAACGCCGTGCAGTGCACGATGCGGTCGCGATCGCGCTGAAACTCGGTGCGGGTGGGTGCAGGCCTTTGTGCAAACCGCCGGCCGCGCGAACGCGCCGGGTCGCTGGCGTAGGGAGCGAGCATCAGGCCTGCGCGCTGCAGCACGCGTCAATCACCTGCCGAACCAAGGCATCGGGCGCACCACGGACGCAGGCTTTGCCCGGACCATCAATCAGCACAAAACGGATGTCACCGCCCTCGGCCTTTTTGTCGACCCGCATCAAGTCCAGATAGCGTCCGGCATTGTCGTGCGCGTCCAGCACAGGGCCCACCGTCGGCAGGCCTGCGCCTTGGACGAGACGGGTCAATCGGGCCACGAAGGCTGTGTCCACCAAGCCCAGGCGCTGCGACAGGTTCGCAGCCATCACCATGCCACAGCCCACCGCCTCGCCGTGCAGCCATTGGCCGTAGCCCATACCGGCTTCGATCGCGTGGCCAAAGGTGTGACCGAAATTCAAGATGGCCCGCAGCCCGCCCTCTCGCTCGTCCTGCGCCACCACATGGGCTTTGATCTCGCAGCTGCGGCGCACTGCCTGCGCGAGTGCGCTCGGGTCGTGGGTGCGCAGGGCGCCCAAATGGCCTTCCAACCAGTCCAAAAACGCCATGTCGGCAATCGGCCCGTATTTGATGATCTCTGCCAGTCCGGCGCTCACCTCACGGCTGGGCAGTGTGTGCAGGGTCGACAGATCGCAAACGACCCGCTGCGGCTGGTAGAACGCGCCCACCATGTTTTTGCCCAGCGGGTGGTTGATGCCGGTCTTGCCACCCACGGAAGAGTCCACTTGGGCCAGCAGGGTGGTGGGCACCTGGACAAATGGCACACCACGCATATAGCTCGCAGCGGCAAAACCCGTCATGTCGCCCACCACACCGCCGCCCAGGGCAAACAGCACGGTTTTGCGGTCGCACTGGTGCGCGAGCAGTGCGTCAAAAATCAAGTTCAGGGTTTGCCAGGTTTTGAACTCTTCGCCGTCAGGCAATACCACCAGATGCACGGCCGCATAGTGCGGCGCCAGCGCGGCTTGCAGGGTTGCGGCGTAAAGTGGGGCAACCGTGGTGTTGCTCACCACCAAGGCCGCAGATGCCTTGGGCAATCCGGCAAAGGTGTCGGGATTACCGATCAGGGAAGCGCCAATGGCGATGGCGTAACTGCGGTCTTGCAGGTCAATCGACACTGCTTGCGTGGGGATTGGGGAGCTCATAGCCCCTAGTTTAGAGGTGCGGCGCCGTCAAGCTCGAGCCGCATGACGATCATATTGACCAAAGTCGCCACCGATGGACGCCCTGTTTCGATGACAAAGTGCGCGGTTTGCCGGTACAAAGGGTCACGCGCGACGAACAATTCACGCAGTTTGGCCATCGGGTCAGCCACCTGCAACAGAGGTCGGTTGGTGTCGTGGCGTAGGCGGCGAATCAGCTCCTCGGGATGCGACTTGAGGTAAATCACCGTGCCGCGCTCACGCAGGTGGCGTCGATTTTCTGGCCTCAGGACCGCGCCGCCCCCGGTGGACAGCACGCCCGCACCCTGCTGGCTCAAGGTGTCGATGACTTCGGCTTCAATGTCCCGAAAGCGCTCCTCGCCCTCGCGTTCAAAAAACTCGCGAATCGGACAACCCAATCGCGCTTCAATGACATGGTCTGAATCAGAAAAAGGCAGCTGCAAGCGCCGCGCGAGTTGGCGGCCGACGGTTGATTTTCCGGAGCCGGGAAGGCCGATGAGGGATATCACACGCAAGGTTCACTAAAACTGGAATGGCTGAGCGCGTAAAGCGGCGCCCATCAAAAGCTCTTCTCTCGTGAAGTCTAGCGTACCACCGAACGTTCAGAAACCAGTTTAGGCGTGATGAAGATCAGCATTTCTTTTTTTGCAGTGCTGACCGTCTTGGTCTTGAACAGGATTCCAATGGCCGGCAAATCCCCGAAAAATGGCACCTTGGTATCGGTGACCTGATCCTCCAATGTGAATATCCCACCGATAACCACAGTACCTCCGTTTTCGACCAAGACCTGCGTTTTTATTCTCTTGGTGTTGATGGCGACGCCGTAGGGGGTCTTATCTCCCATCGAATCTTTGTTCACCTCGAGGTCTAGATTGACATTGCCTTCTGGGGTAATTTGCGGTGTCACATTGAGACGCAAGGTCGCCTTGCGAAAGGCCAAAGACGTCGCACCACTGCTGGTTGCCATTTGGTAGGGAATCTCCACACCTTGTTCGATTTCCGCTTTGGCTTGATCCGCCGTGATAACTCGCGGACTGGAGACGACCTTCCCCTTGCCATCAGATTCGAGCGCGGAAATCTCCAAGCCCATCATGCGGTTAGAAGCCGCACTGAACAAGGTCACGGCAAACGTGGCCGGGTTGTAACCGCCTTGCCCGGTCGCCGGCAAATTCACAAAGTTTGACGTCGTGTCATTGGTTCCGCCGGCAAACCCCGCTGCACCCACAGCGTTTGAATAGGTGGTACCAAATGCAATACGGTTGTCACCACTGATCTCGTAGCCCCCGGTGCCCCCTTTGGAAGCACGCAGGTCATTGCCTCCGAGCTTCACACCCAGGGATTTACCAAACGTGTCGTCAGCCTCTACGATTCGCGCCTCGATCACCACCTGCCGAACAGGAATATCCACTTTGGCGATCAGTTGGGCAACCTGGTCCAGCTTGCTGGGGATATCCGTGACAAACAACTGGTTGGTACGCGTCTCGGCGATCACGCTGCCACGCGGGCTCAAAATTCGGGCATTGGCGCCCGCCGACGACGCACTGGCCGCGCCAGTCGGCGACGCTGATGCTCCCGTTCCGCCAGCGGTCAGCTGCGGCGCTATTTCAGTCGCTTTGGCATAGTTCAACTGAAAGGATTGAGTTCGCAAGGATTCCAAGTTTTCGGACGAGAGCTTGGACTCAAATTCCAGTTTGTCCTTTGCGGCGATTTCTTCACGCGGGGCCACCCACAGCACGCTTCCGTTTTTACGAACGCCCAAGCCTTTACTTTGCAGGATGATGTCCAGAGCCTGGTCCCAGGGGACATCCATCAGCCTGAGGGTCACAGAGCCGGTCACAGAGTCGGAGGTCACTACGTTAAACCCGGTGAAATCTGCAATGACCTGCAACACCTGGCGGACATCAATACTTTGAAAATTAAGTGACAATTTTTGACCGTTGTATCCACTACCCGGCGTGAGTTTTTTGGGATCCAACTTGACCGCCTTCACATCCACCACCAACTCGCTCTCAGTCTGATAAGCGGTGTGCTCCCATTCACCTTGGGGCACAATGAGAATGCGCACACGATCACTCACCTCTGACGAGGTCACCGTTTGTACTGGCGTTCCGAAGTCAATGACATCGAGTTTCCTGCGCAGCGCTTCCGGCAAGCTAACGTTGGACAAGTCGACCACCAAATTGCTCCCGACTTGGCGTATGTCCGCAGCCACTTTGCTGCTGGACAAGGCAATACGAATACGTCCCGCACCATCCGTGCCACGACGAAAATCAATGGCACTCAGCGACTCTTTTGGGTTGACCACGTCTGAAATTCGAGATTGCGTCGCCTCAGAACCAAGGGAGGACGGCGCTGGGTCGAAGGTAATGATTAAGGCCCGCTCGGCCAATTGCATGGAATATGAGGTCGGGCGTTTAAGCGTCAATACGACGCGACTCAGCTCCTCGGTCTGCACCACATTGGCAGATTGAACGTTTGACTGATTGATTTCTACGCTTGAGCGCCCTAGCCCTCCGGTCACGCCAGGAAAATCCAAAGCAATTCGCGCGGGTTTTTGGGTCGCGAACGCCGATGGCAAAGCCGTCAGATCCCGTGCAAACTCGATGCGAACGGTTTCCACCTCACCTTGCGCCGAACCGCTCACCGATTTAATGGAATTTTGAGCCCAGGCCAATGAGGCGCCAAGGGCTAAACAAACGGCTAACAGCGTTTGGGGCAGGGCTCGCTTCACCGCTTGAGTGACTGTCATTTATTCCTCTCTTGCATATTCAGCATGTTTGTCCGGGCAGACCATTCACCCAAGTCATCCTGCACCAGTTCTCGCAAGGTGATCCTTGTTTCCTCAATCTTGGTGACCTTCCCCAGGTTTTGACCCATGTGAGCGCCGACCTTGACCTGGTAGAGCTTGGTGCCCGCACGAACCAGGGCTACGTTTTGAGCTTCTTGGGTCAAAACACCGACCATTGCCAACGAATCCAAGGGAAAACCTTCTAATTCCGTCCTGCTGCGCAATAGGTCTGGCGTGGCAATACTGGGTTTGCCAGTCTTTACCGTGCCTATCAAGAATTGAAAAAAAGCCTGCTTGCTAAATGGATCAGGCTTTCCGCCTTCGTCGTAGATCGCAGCCTCAAAGGGGATTGGTGACGGTATCGCCTTCGAAACCGGATGCAAGGCAGCCCTTTCCGCATCCATAAAGCTGCGCACGTCCTGCTCCGTGGTGTAGCCGCAAGCCGACAAAAAACCCGCCATCACCATGGCTGCAGGCCAATGCAATGAGGAAAGTGCCGACCTCATTTCTTGTCTTCCCCACTTGCTTTGCGTTGCGCAGCCGCTTCATCGGTGTCGAGATAACGATAGGTTTTTAAGGTGGCATCAAAAGCCATACTGGTATCCGTTTTGGCAGTAACACTGATATTTCCCAGCGTCGCAATGCGGGGCAGTAGCGCAATATCCGATGCAAATCGTCCAAAGTCGTGATAAGTGCCGTGAACACGGATGGTGACTGGTAATTCGGCGTAATAGGGTTTCACCAGCACCTGGCCTGGGCGGAACAACTCAAACTGCAAATTTCGCTTGATACCCAGTTGGTTAATGCTCGACAACAATGCCGACATTTCAGCTCGGCTCGGCAGTTGACTTTCCAACTGCTTGACATAGCCCTCAACTTCGTCGCGTTGTTTTTTCAAGAACACAAGGTTGGAGGCCTTGCCCAGTTTTGTCTTGAAGTCGCCTCGGAGTTGATGCTCTTTCGCAACCGCGGCAGAGAGTTCCGAGGAAAAGTCACTGATCCATGCCTGCCACAGCACAGCGGTAACCACCACCGTTATCGCCACCAGCGACAGGGCACGCGGCAAAAACGGCCAGCGCGATGGATCAGAGGCGTCTAGATCTTCAAACTGCAGCGCAAGGTTGTCCTTGAACGCTGCAAAATCGAAGGAGGGGCTTCGAGCTTTGGCCATATTAGCGTGATCGTGTTTAACTAAGGTTCCCGAGCCGCAGCGGGGGGCACCCCCGGAGCGGGCTCCAGCACCCGCGCAGGTGATGCCGCAGCTTCTGAGCCACGCACGAGCAGGGCTCGCACGCTGAAGTTAAACATGGGCCGCTGCTCTTTATTGGGCAGTGGCAGCGCAGTCGCCACAGATTCCACAAGCTCGGGCTTGGTAAACCACGCACTTGATCCCGCTAAGTTTCTGAGTAATTCCGACACCTGCTCATTAGACTGGGCCATGCCATTGATAGAAACCTGCTGGTCCGTCTGCGACACCCTCACCAAGAGCACGCCGGGTGGCAATTGACGGGACAATTCGTTGAGCAGGTGAACCGACTGGTTGCGGTCCGACTGCACATCCTCCACCGTGCGCTTGCGCGCCTGCAACGCACTGATTTGCGACTCAAGCCCCTTAATGTCTTTGATTTGCCGGTCCAGCGTCAGGATTTCGGCATCCAAGATGGCATTGATCCCGTTTTGGCTGTCAATGGCCGCCTGAAGCCAGCTGACTGCCAGGGTAGAGAGTCCAACACCCACCAGGGCCGCCACGAAAACCGACATGAAGTACTGCTCACGCTTTTTCTTACGTGACAGTTCCCGATGCGGCAGTAGATTGAGCTGTATCACCTGATCAATCTCCGCAACGCCAAGCCACATGCCCCTAAATACGCTGGCGCCTCTTGTTGTACCCGCGTGCGATCAAGTTTTGACCCTACGGCCATGCCCTCAAAAGGGTTGACGACGGTGCAAGGCACTTGAATTTGGCTCGCGACCGATAAAGCCAGACCCGGTAAGAGTGCTCCCCCACCCGCTAAAAAGACCTGATTCACCCGGTTGTACTGGGTGCTGTTGAAGAAGAACTGCAACGAACGCCCCAGCTCCTGCACCAATCCGTCGATGTAGGGAATCAGGATACGGCCCTCGTAATCATGGGCAAGACTGCCTTTGCACTTTCTGGCCTCTGCTTCAGAAAGGGATAAGCCATAGTAACTTGCAATCTTTTGTGTCAAATGGTCGCCGCCCGATGATTGCTCTCGCTCATACACCAGGTCTTGTCCGCGCAGCACCTGCATCGTGGTGGACGTGGCGCCCAATTTGAAAAGCACCGACAGAGTGCCCGGGGTGGTTTTGGCTTGCAAATCGATCACCCGCCCCAAGGCCATGCAGGCGGCATAAGAATTCACACCCACGACCACCGGCTTCAGCCCTGCCACCTCCAACAGGTCCTGAAGCGCCTCCACACGCTCCCTGCGTGCCGCTGCGATCAACACGTCGACGCTGCCAGGTATTGCGGCACTGGGGCCGAGCTCAAAGAAATCCAGGCTCACATCTTCGATCGGGAAGGGAATGTACTGCCTGGCTTCACTCTCCACCTGGTATTCCATGTCTAAGTCACGTAACCCAGACGGAATAGTGATTTTCTTGGTAATGACCGCCGAGGCAGGCAACGCGACTGCGACGTTTTTGGTTTTCGCACCCGATTGTTTGACAAGTCGGCGCAAAACCACCGACAACTCATCCGATTTTTCGATCGAACCATCGACCACGACACCCGCAGGTAGCAAGTCCTTTGAACAATATTCAAGCACCGGCTTTTCGGCCGTACCACTGAGCCCAACGAGTTTCACAGCAGACGCACTGATGTCAATGCCAAGAATTTCTTCCGGCATTCGTCGCAGCAGTGATGCAATATTCATCAAAAAAACAGCTCCAATTTCAGATTTTGGTAAATGGCTACGAAAGAATAATGTTCTCAATATTATCAGCAAATTAGCGTATGAAATGCGAAATTGGGTAGTGCAACGGCTTCGCGTCTTAAAATTACGGGCTGGGGGCAGCCCTACCTCCGTGGAACCGCCATGCCAAACTCTTCACCTTCCCCTGACCCGACGCCCCCTACTGCACGAAAACAACGCACCATAGGCGCATGGATCCTGCGCTCGGCGGCAGTACTTCTGGGACTGGCTTTTGCCGCGCTGGCGTCTTTGCTCATTGTGGTTGCCATCACGATGGCACTGGCTTATCCCAATTTGCCGGACATCTCGGACTTGGAGGACTACCACCCCAAATTGCCCTTGCGGGTTTTTTCGGCCGAGGGTGACCTGATTGGCGAATTCGGTGAAGAGCATCGCACGCTGACGCCGATCGCAGAAATTCCAAATGTCATGAAAAACGCAATATTGGCGATTGAAGACGCCCGGTTTTTTCAGCACAGTGGGATTGATTACATCGGCATGGTGCGCGCCGCCTTGGCCAATGTGGGCCGATCCAAGAGTCAAGGCGCCTCGACGATCACCATGCAAGTGGCACGAAACGTTTACTTGTCGTCTGAAAAGACGTTTACCCGGAAGATTTACGAAATTCTGCTGACCTTGAAGCTTGAGCACACGCTGAGCAAGGACCAGATCTTGGAAATCTACATGAACCAGATTTATCTGGGAAACCGGGCCTACGGCTTTGCAGCAGCCTGTGAGACCTATTTTGGCAAGCCCCTGAAAGACATCACGGTGGCCGAGGCAGCCATGCTGGCCGGTTTACCCAAAGCCCCTTCGGCTTACAACCCGATTAAAAATCCCAAACGCGCACGCATTCGCCAGCAGTACATCATTGAACGCATGCTGGACAACGGGTTTATCACCGCAGCACAAGCCGACACCGCCAAAAATGAAGTGCTGCAGGTCAAAACGGCGGCAACCCGGATTCAGGTCCACGCCGAATTTGTTGCTGAAATGGTGCGCCAAGCCATGTTTGCGCAATACGGCAGCGACACCTACACCCGGGGTCTGGATGTACGAACCACGCTGGTGGGAGCCCAACAAGAGGCTGCCTACCGGGCATTGCGCCGCGGCATCATGGATTTTGAGCGACGCCAAATTTACCGCGGACCCGAAAAATTCATTGCTTTACCGCAAGACCAGCAGGAGATGGAGGACGCGGTGGACGAAGTATTGGACGAACACCCGGACAATGGCGATGTGCAGTCCGCCGTGGTGATCGAGGCCGATCCCAAACGCATCCGCGCCATGCGCCAGGGCGGCGAAATGCTTGAAATTACGGGCGAAGGACTCAAACCCGCCCAATCCGGGCTGTCCGACAAAGCGGCACCCACTATCCGTCTGCGCCCGGGCGCCGTGATCCGCGTTGTCAAAATGGCCAAAGGCGGCTGGGAAATTACCCAATTGCCCGAAGTGGAGGGCGCATTCGTCGCGCTGGATCCACGCGATGGCGCCATCAAAGCCTTGGTCGGTGGCTTTGATTTCAATAAAAACAAATTCAACCACGTCACCCAGGCCTGGCGTCAACCAGGCTCGAGCTTTAAGCCGTTTATCTACTCCGCCGCCTTGGAGAAAGGATTTACCGCATCCACCGTCATCAACGACGCGCCCCTGTTTTTTGATGCAGGTGTCACCGGAGGGCAGCCGTGGGAACCTAAGAACTACGACGGCACGTTTGATGGACCGATGACGCTACGCAAAGGCCTGGCCAAGTCGAAAAACATGATCTCCATTCAGATATTGCAGTCCATCGGCACGCAATATGCACAAGAGTGGGTCAGCAAGTTCGGTTTCGACGCCGAGAAACACCCGCCTTACCTGACCATGGCGCTTGGTGCAGGGTCGGTCACGCCCATGCAAATGGCCGTCGGCTATTCGGTTTTTGCCAACGGTGGTATCCGCGTGAACCCTTGGTTGGTTTCCAAGGTCAGCGAGCAGCGCGGAAAAGTGCTGGTGGAGACGGCCACCCCCACCCTGAGTGAGGACAACCGCGCAATTGAACCGCGCAACGCCTTCATGATGACGAGCTTGCTGCAAGAAGTGACGCGCTCCGGTACCGCGGCCAAAGCGCAGGCCACGCTCAAGCGCCCCGACGTCTACGGTAAAACGGGCACAACCAACGACTCTATGGACGCTTGGTTTGCCGGCTACCAGCCGACCTTGGCCGCGGTGACCTGGATTGGCTACGACACGCCTCGCAAGTTGGGCGACCGCGAAACAGGCGGCGGCTTGAGCTTGCCGGTGTGGATCAGCTTCATGGAGACGGCGCTCAAAAACGTGCCAGTGATGGAGCCCGAGCCGCCCGAAGGCATCGTGCACCTCAACAACGAATGGTATTTCGAAGAGTTCGCCAAGAACGCCGGGGTGGGTGCTGTGGGCTCTGGCCCTGCAGGCCAACGCCAGGCCTTGCCAGCCGCCGACGAGAAAAAGTCGATTCTCGACTTGTTTAAAAACTAAGGCCTGAAATCCAGTGCCGTGCCCGATTGGGCGCTGGCATCGCGGGTAAGGGATTCGAAGAACTCGCTGCGGTCCTTGGTGTCCTGCCAACGTCCATCCACCCAACGGTAGTGGTACCCCCCTGAGCGCGCCGCCATCCACACTTCGTGCAGGGGTTTTTGCAAATTCACAATGATCTGACTGCGGTTGGGGAAGGTGAGCGTAACCATGCCTCCGACGCGCTGGTTGTCGATATCGACATCGCTGCGCTCATTCAAAGCGTCGCAGCGCTCCTCCAGCACTTGGAGCAAAGATTCGGCACGGTCCAAAAACTCAAGGTCGGTCATTACAATTTCACCATGTTGAAAATCAAAAAAATCCGGGCTAGGGCATGCATATCGCTGGCAAGTGCCCTTTACCTCACAGGCTGCGGCCAAACGGGGCCACTGTATCTGCCCGCCAAGGCAGCCCTGCATGGCGGGGAATCGGCAACGCACGCATTGATTGCAGCCCCCCTGTCTTCCCGCATTTCCTGAAAAGCCCTTTATGCCAGCTACTTTCCCCGGTCAGCCATTTTTCCATTATGCGCACGAGCAGCTTCACGTGGAGGACTGTGCGCTGAATACCTTGGCTGAGCAGTTTGGAACGCCGCTGTTTGTGTACTCCAAGGCGGCCATGCTTTCAGCACTGGCGGCGTACCAACGCGGCTTTGCGGGCCGCAAGGCACAGATTTGCTACGCCATGAAGGCCAACTCCACTTTGGCGGTGCTGCAAGTGTTTGCGCGGGCCGGATGCGGCTTTGACATTGTCTCCGGTGGCGAACTGGCGCGTGTGATTGCCGCAGGTGGCGACGTGACCAAGGTCATTTTTTCCGGCGTGGGCAAAACGCGCGCGGAAATGCGCCTGGCGCTCGAGACCGGCATTGGCTGCTTCAATGTCGAAAGCGAGTCGGAGATCGACGTGCTCAATGAAGTCGCCACCGCCATGGGATTGCGCGCGCCAATCAGCATCCGCGTCAATCCCAATGTGGACCCCAAAACCCATCCCTACATCTCCACCGGCCTGAAGGGCAACAAGTTCGGCATTGCCCACGAGCGAACCCTGGCGGTGTACCAGCATGCTGCAGCTCTGCCGGGTCTGAAAGTGGTCGGCATCGATTGCCACATCGGCTCGCAGATTACCGAAGTCAACCCCTACCTGGATGCGATGGACCGCATGCTGGACCTGGTGGAAACCATTGAGTCCCATGGCATTGCGATTGAGCACATCGATTTCGGCGGTGGTCTGGGCATTGATTACCAAGGCGACACGCCGCCCCAAGCGGACGCCCTGTGGGCACAATTGCTGGCCAAGTTGGATGCGCGCGGTTTTGGTCAGCGCAAGCTCATGATTGAACCCGGGCGATCGCTGGTGGGCAATGCCGGTGTGTGCGTCACCGAGGTGCTCTACCTCAAGCCCGGCGAGCAGAAAAACTTCTGCATCGTGGATGCGGCCATGAACGACTTGCCACGACCCGCCATGTACCAGGCCTTCCACGCGATTGTTCCTTTGGACACCAGCGCCCCATCAGCGCCCACCGCGCTGTATGACGTGGTGGGGCCGGTGTGCGAAAGCGGTGACTGGATCGGCCGTGACCGCAGCCTGCAGGTCGCACCGGGGGATAAGGTGGCTGTCATGTCGGCTGGCGCCTATTGCATGAGCATGGCCAGTAACTACAACGCACGTGGCCGCGCGGCCGAAGTGTTGGTCGAAGGCACCAAGGCGAGCCTGGTGCGTGCCCGGGAAGCGGTTAGCGACTTGTTTGCGTCGGAGTCGCTGGTCGGCTAAAGCGCTTCCAGATCCTCCATCCCATCAAGACCAACAGGATGGCGGCGTACACCGCCACCTCCGCGTAATTGCGCTTGCCCGACCGCATCCAAAAGAAGTGCAGGATAGCGACGACGGCGATCAAGTAGACCAGCCGGTGCAGCTGTCGCCATCGCTGGGCACCCAGTGCACGAATGGCCCGGTTCCACGAAGTCAACGCCAGTGGGGTAAGCAAAACCAATGCCAGAAATCCCACCAGAATAAAAGGCCGCTTGCCGATGTCTTGGGTGATATCGCCGACGTCCAAACCCATGTCCAACCAGGCGTAGGCCAGGAAGTGCAAAAGGGCATAGAAAAACACAAACAAGCCCAGCATTCTGCGAAAGCGTGCGAGCGCGGGAAGCCCGGCGGTGACCCTCAGCGGCGTCACCAGCAGGACCAGGCACAGCGCGCGCAAAGTCCAACTGCCCGAGGCCCGTACCAAAGCCTCTGCGGGGTTCGCACCCAATTGGTCGAAAGCCGCGCCATAGACCAAGTACGCCAGGGGCAACAGCCAAAGCACAAAGAACAGGGGTTTGGCCGAAGGGCTTAAAAGCCAGCGCTGAACTGCTGAATGCAGCATGGACCGCAAGGGAAATTAGAAATTGGCTTTCAGGTCCATGCCCGCGTACAGCTGGCCAACCTGGGCTTCGTAGCCGTTGAACATCAGGGTTTTTCGCTTCTTTGCGAACAGCCCGTCCTCTCCGATGCGCCGCTCGGTGGCCTGGCTCCAGCGCGGATGGTCCACCAGCGGGTTCACATTGGAATAAAAGCCGTATTCATTGGCAGCCGCCTTATTCCACGCGGTGGCGGGCTGTTTCTCAGTAAACCGGATTTTGACAATGCTCTTGGCGCTTTTAAAACCGTACTTCCACGGCACCACCAGGCGCACCGGCGCGCCGCTTTGGTTGGGCAACACCTCGCCATACATGCCAAAGCTCAGCAGGGTCAGGGGATGCAGGGCCTCGTCCAAGCGCAAGGCTTCGACGTACGGCCAGTCCAATATACGGCTGCCCACAAAAGGCATGGTTTTCGGGTCGGCCAGCGAAACGAATTCAACATACTTGGCGCTGCCCAGAGGTTGCACTTTGGCGATCAGCTGCGCCAAGGAATAGCCGACCCAGGGAATCACCATGGACCAACCTTCGACACAGCGCAAGCGGTAAATGCGCTCTTCCATAGGGCTGAGTTTGAGCAGGTCTTCCAGTGCAAATTTGCCCGGTTTTTGCACCAAGCCTTCTACCTCCACGCTCCAAGGCGAAGTCTTCAGCGTATGGGCATTGGCAGCCGGATCGGCTTTGTCGGTGCCAAATTCGTAGAAGTTGTTGTAGCTGCTGGCGTCTTTGTAGGCCGTGGCCTTTTCCATCACCACGGCGCCCGCCACTTTGCTCGGCACTGTGGTCAGGCGGGCCAGTTTGCCGGGCTTTTCTGTGCTGCTCGCGGTTTGGGCAAAGGCCTCGCGCGAGGCCCAGCTGGATGCTCCCAGTGCTGCGACGCCGTTGGCTGCGCGTTGCAGCCATTGCCGGCGGTTTTCAACGAATTGGCGATCCGTGATTTCACTGCTCAGGGGTGCATCGACCCCGGACCACAGGCGGCTCTTCTGCATGAAACGACTCCCCGGCAAAGTGACAAAGCAACTTGCCGGGAGCGGTATCAGCGCAGACCGGCGACGTAATCCGCGAGGGCTTTGATCTCGCGGTCGTTCAATTTTGCCGCTACTTGGGTCATCACGTTGTTGTTCTTGCGAATACCATCACGGAACGCTGTCAATTGGGCTGCCGCGTACTCGGCGTGCTGGCCGCTCAGGCGGGGGTACTGCGACGGGATGCCCGCACCGTTCGGGCTGTGGCAGCCTGCGCAGGCGGGCACTTGGCGATCGGAAATACCACCACGGTAAATGCGCTCGGCCAGGGCCACCGTGTCTTTGTCTTTGGCAAATCCCGGCTTGGCCGTCTTGCTGGTGAGCCAGTAGGCGATGTTGCGCATGTCATCTTCCGACAATGCGGCTGCCATTCCGCTCATGACGGCATTGGCACGCTTGCCGGACTTGAATTCTTTGAGCTGCTTGACCAGGTACTCGGGGTGTTGTTGTGCCAATTTGGGATTCGACGGAGTTCCCGAATTGCCATCTGCGCCATGGCAGGCAGCACATACCGCGCCAAAGCTGGCTTCGCCTTTGGCCAAGTCGGGCTTGGCGGCTTTGGCCGGTGCCTCGGGGGCCGCTGTATTCGCGGATACCGCGAATGAACCTGCAGCCAGCGCTGCGACGAGAAACAGTTGTGCGATCGACTTCATAGGGCGGTGGTGTATCTGGATAGGCAAAAAACAGGCGCATTCTACAATGCACCATTGGGTTTACCCGCTACAACAACCATTACAAGCATGACTGCCCTGCCCAATCCCGTTCCCCAAGCCCCTCCTGCCGCTGGGAATGACAAAACGCGCGCCGCCATTGCCATGGGTTGGCTGCACACCGCTAAATTCCTGACGACGGCTCCGCAGCTGCATTTTCTGCCCGCGCTGGATGTACCTGAAATCGCTTTTGTCGGCCGTTCCAACGCCGGCAAATCCACCTGCATCAACACCCTGACCCAGCAAAAGCAGCTGGCTTTTGCGTCCAAACGGCCGGGGCGCACCCAGCATATCAACCTGTTTTCACTGGGCAAACAGGGCATCATGGATGCGGTGCTGACCGATTTGCCCGGCTATGGCTATGCCGCCGTTCCCAAGCAGGACAAGATCCGCTGGCAGCAGGTGATGGCCAACTACCTGGTCAGCCGCGAAAACCTCAAGGCGATTGTGCTGATGTGCGACCCGCGCCACGGCATGACCGAGCTTGATGAGGTGCTTCTCGATGTCATCCGCCCCCGTGTCGAAGAGGGACTCAAGTTTCTCGTCGTCCTGACCAAAGCGGACAAGCTCACCCGTGCTGAGGGCGCCAAAGCGGTGTCCATTACCAAACTGCAAGCGGGTGGCGGGGAAGTGCGGCTTTTTTCGGCCCCCAAACGCATTGGTGTGGAAGAGGTCGCGACGCTGCTCTGGGACTGGGCGCATCCCAATGGCAGCCCGACCCCTGCGCAGGCCTTGCCCGCCCCTGCCAGCAGCTGAACTGGCGCAGGACGCGGCAACTAATACGGCTGCATCATGCCCGGCGGGGGGTCTTTGAAGCGTTTGTGAACCCAGTAGTACTGCGCCGGGGTTTGGTCTATATAGCTTTGCAGGCGCAGGTTCATGAGGGCCGTGTCCGCCAATAAATCATCGGTCGGATAATTGGGCCAGGCGGGCGATATGTCGATCTCGTAGCCCTGGGCCGTAATCCGCGCCACCATTACGATGACCTTGGCACGCCCCAGTTTGGCCACCCGTGGCAACGAAGGAATGGTGGCCGCGGGCACTCCATAGAACGGCACATAAAGCGATTCGCTGGGCTCGTAGTTCATGTCTGGCAACAGGCACAAAGGTTCGCCGGCACGCAGCCCGGCGAGCACCGGCTTGAATCCCAGCGTGCGATCAAAGGGGCGGCCGGTGCCAAAGCGCTGGCGGCCCTTGAGGATCCAGGCGTCCACCACCGCATTGGTTTGCCGGGCGTAAATCGTCATGAACTTGCGATTCAATTGCTGCGTCAAGGCGACCCAGCCCGCGTCCATGCCCACAAAGTGGGGCGTAAAAATCAAGGTCGGCGCATCGCCGTCGAGCTCGTGGACCGCACCCACCAGCTTGACCCGCTTGCGCGTCACCTCGGGCGATGCATACCAAAGCCAACCCCGGTCCAGCCACGCCTGGGCAAAGTACACAAAGCACATCAAGGTTTGTTTGCGGCGTTGTGCTTGAGTCCATGCAGGAAAGCAGAGGCGCAAATTGGTATCCACCACGTGGCGACGCGACGCGACGGCCAGGTAGAGCACCCCCCCCATGAACCAGCCCAATGCGCGCACCCACGACAGCGGAAACACCGCCAGCCACTGCGTCATCAACAACGGTATTCGGGTCAGCATCGTCTTTTTATTCAGAGCGCGGGTGTTTGTAGCGCGCATAGCCCCAGAGGTACTGGTCGGCGTTTTTCAGGATCACGGCTTCAAGGACCTGGTTCACTGTGGCCAGGGCGGCCGCAGGATCAATTCCCAACAAATTGGGCACTGGCAACACATGCACGATATAGCCCCGACCCCAGGTCAAGCGCTCGCCCCACACCAACAAGGTCGCTGCGCCGGTCATCTGGGCCAAACGCACCGACAAGGTCATGGTGTAGGCAGGTTTTCCAAAAAAGGGGAGCCAAACACCCTGCCCCAAGGGAGGCACCTGGTCGGGCAAGAGCCCCACCACCTGACCTGCTTTGAGCGCCTTGAGCATCTGCCTGACCCCCGCCAGGGTGGTGGGCGCAGTGTGCAAACCCGGGCGAGCCCGGGCGTGCGCCTCCAACTGCGCCAGCCAAGATTGGCGGGCCGGTCGGTACAGCGCTGTCATGGGGTGGGATGCACCAAAACGCTGCGCATACGCCTGTGCGGCGACCTCGAAGCACCCCAGATGCGGCGTAATAAACACAAGGCCGTGTCCCAGCGCTAAAGCTGAATCCACTAGGTCTTCGCCATGCCAGCGAACCGCAACCGGTTTACCCAGCCAGAGCCGCGGCACCTCCAGCGCCAGGCGACCTGCGGCGCTGACAGCGGCACGCCATTGCCGCTTTGCAAGGCCCGCCTGCGCAGCGTTCGCCGCAAAATTGTGTCGGTAAGCAGGGTCCAGCAAGAACACCGCCCAGCCCAACGCAGCGCCCATGGCATGCAGCAAGCGCAAGGGCATTCTGGCGAGCACTTGGAAGACAAACAGCATGGGTACAGTAAAATCGCGTTGGTCGCTGAGTTATGAACTACTTGCAGGGCGACCACCACTCTGGCAGACGCGCAAGCGCCGCGCCATTGTGCCTTGTCCATCCGGGCATTTCTGCTAAAGCGTTCGCTGACGGCTCCAAAGCCCAAGCAACGCAGATGCTTGTTTTTATTTGGAGAACCACTTTATGGCGAACGACTTTTTATTTACCTCTGAATCCGTCTCTGAAGGCCATCCCGACAAGGTCGCCGACCAGATTTCGGATGCCATCCTGGACGCGATTTTCAAGCAGGATCCCAAGTCCCGTGTGGCCGCAGAAACCCTGTGCAACACGGGACTCGTGGTCTTGGCCGGTGAGATCACCACCAACGCACATGTCGACTACATCCAGGTCGCACGTGACACGATCAAGCGCATCGGCTACGACAACACCGAATACGGTATCGACTACAAAGGCTGCGCGGTGCTGGTGGCCTACGACAAGCAATCCAATGACATTGCGCAAGGCGTGGACCATGCCTCGGACGACCACCTGAACACCGGTGCGGGCGACCAGGGCCTGATGTTCGGCTATGCCTGCAACGAAACGCCCGAGCTGATGCCCGCGCCCATCTATTACGCCCACCGCCTGGTGGAGCGTCAAGCACAGCTCCGCAAAGATGGCCGTCTGCCCTTTTTGCGCCCGGACGCCAAGAGCCAGGTCACCATGCGTTATGTCGATGGCAAGCCCCACAGCATTGACACCGTGGTCTTGTCCAGCCAACACAGCCCCGAGATGAGCAATGGCGCGACCATGAAACAGGAATTCATCGACGCGGTGATTGAAGAAATCATCAAGCCGGTGCTGCCCAAAGAGTGGCTGCAAAACACGCGCTACCTGGTCAACCCCACCGGTCGATTTGTGGTCGGCGGCCCCCAGGGTGACTGCGGTTTGACCGGACGCAAAATCATTGTGGACACCTACGGCGGCGCCTGCCCCCACGGCGGCGGCGCGTTCTCGGGCAAAGACCCCACCAAAGTGGACCGTTCGGCCGCTTACGCAGCGCGCTATGTGGCCAAGAACATCGTGGCCGCTGGCCTGGCCAAGCAGTGCCAGATTCAGGTGGCGTATGCGATTGGCGTGGCCAAACCGATGAACGTGACGGTGTACACCGAAGGCACAGGCGTGATCTCTGACGAGAAAATTGCCGCGCTGGTGAACGAACACTTTGATTTGCGCCCCAAAGGCATTATTCAAATGCTGGACTTGCTGCGCCCCATCTATGAAAAGACTGCCGCGTACGGCCACTTTGGTCGCGAAGAGCCGGAATTCAGCTGGGAACGCACCGACAAAGCCGCTGCGCTGCGCGCCGCCGCAGGCCTGTAAGTCCGTACCCATGCGCCCATGAAACTTCAGACACAACGCTTCATTGACCGCTGGGTAGGCCAGTTGTTGTGTGGCGTGGTGTCTGTCTGGGCGCGTTGCACCGCCGTTTTTTCACCTCAGCCCAGCATCGCCAAGGATGCAAAAAACATCCTGGTGATCCTGCTGTCTGAGATGGGCAGCATCGTGCTGGCAGGCCCCCTGTTTGCGCAACTGCGCAGGCAGTACCCGCAAGCCAAGATTCACATTCTGCAGCTCAAGAAAAACCAAGAAGTTTCCAAGCTGCTGCAATTGACCGAGGCGCAGCACATGCACAGCCTCGACGACAGCTCGGGTGGCGCGCTCATTGGCGACATTCTGAAAGTCAGCCTGGCAATGCGCAAACTGCGCTTGGACGCGGTGATTGATTGCGAGCTGTTTTCCCGCGTCAGCGCCCTGTTGTCGTTCACCACAGGCGCGCCCGTGCGGGTGGGCTTCACGGCACACACGCAAGAAGGTTTGTACCGCGGCAGCTTTATCAACCACGCGATTCCCTACAACCCCTACCAGCACATCAGCAAACAGTTTTTGTCCTTGGTGGATGCGCTGGACAGCGCGGGATCCATGCCGCGCAACAAGGCCGCGGCCATTCGCGAGCTGCCCCAGGACACCGAGCTTTCGGTGCGCTTGAGCGACACCGAACTCGCCGCCTACCAGCACCAGGTTCACACCGACCATCCGGTGACCCAGGGGCGCGCACTCGTGCTGCTGTATGCGGGCGGCGGCATCTTGCCCGAGCGGGCCTGGCCCGCAGCGCATTACGCGCGGGTGGCCCAGGGCCTGTGTGCTGCGGGATTCGCAGTCGGACTGATCGGACTCAAAGACGATGCGCCCTTGGCGCGGGACTTGATGGCCCAAGTCCGCCATCCCGCCTGCATTGACCTGACAGGTTACACCCGCAGCATCCGCGAACTGCTGATGCTGTTCCACGCCGCCCGGCTGCTAATCACCAACGACGGCGGGCCGGGGCACTTTGCCACGCTCACACCCATCCAAACCATGGTGTTTTTCGGGCCTGAGACCGGCAAGCTCTACGGGCCCTTGGGCCAACGCAATGTGGTGCTGGAGT
Organism: Comamonadaceae bacterium; assembly: GCA_947447985.1. Taxonomy (GTDB): domain Bacteria; phylum Pseudomonadota; class Gammaproteobacteria; order Burkholderiales; family Burkholderiaceae_C; genus Allorhodoferax. Next base: position 26,962 of record CANFLX010000009.1, on the reverse strand, counting down.
CTGGCATCGCCTGCTCGCCGTGCCTGTCGGCCTACAACCACCGCCTGACTTTTTGCGACGGCGACAACCAGTGCCTCAAGCGCATTGCGCCGGACCCGGTGCTGGCCGATGCGCTGGCCTTTTTGCAGTCCGCGGGTGGATTGCAGGTGCCAGCATGAGCGGTGTGCAGCGGTTCATTTTTTGGGCCCTAGCTTGGATTGAGCGCTACCGGTATTTGAAATTCGGCATCGTGGGCGCCAGTGGCGCGGTGGTGAACCTGGTGGTGCTGCATTTCGGCCACGAGGTGCTGTTCAACACCATCGAATCCGCCTACCAAAAGCCCTACTTCTCCTTGGCACTCGCTATCTCCATCGCCACGATCAACAACTTCACCTGGAACCGCCTGTGGACCTGGAAGGACCGCGTCCAAACCTTGGAGGCCGATGAATCTCCCGGGCCCGTGGGTCTTCGCATGCTGGGGGTGGAATTCAGCCAGTACGCGACCGCCTGCGCCTTTGGCATTGGACTGCAGTACGTGCTCACCATGCTGCTCTCGGGCCTGATGGACTACCGCCTGGCCAACGTCGTCTCCATCGTGGCGGCCAGCGTGAGCAACTTTCTGGCCAACGACCGCTGGACCTTTCGCAAGTCCTGAGCGACACCATGCCGGGCCCCGCGACCGCCCCCCACCGCAAGCAGGCAGATGCCGTCTGGCCTTGGCTGGCGCTGCTGTCGGTGGCGGTAGCCCTGTATTTCTTCGGGCTGGGCAGTTTCTACGCCCCCACCAATGGCGATGAGATGGTCTACATCCACATTGCCCGCCTCACGGCAGCGTCGGGCGATTGGCTGCCCTTGGTGTCAGACCTGGACCACATGCGCAACACCAAGCCGCCCATGTTGTTTTGGCAGTCTTTCATTGCCAGCCATTGGGGTGCGAACTGGTCGCTGGTGGCACTTCGTCTGCCCAGCGTGGTTTACACCTTGTCCACGGCGGCGGCGGTGGCCTGGTGTGCCAAGCAGATGCGAGGAGACTGGCGAACCGGTGTGCTGGCGGCGCTGATTTATCTGGCCTTTTTCTCCACGTTTCGCTACTGCCGCGTCTTCCTGACATCGGCGCCGGAAACGTTCTGGTTGTCGGTTCCCGTGGCGTTCGTGCTGTGGAGCGAATTGGCGCGGCGCCCGCGGTCGCACCCTGTCACTTGGCGTGCACGCCCCTTGCTCGCATGCTTCAGCCTGTTGGGCTTGTGCATGGGTATCGGGCTGCTCTACAAATCCTTTGCGCTGGTGGCGCCGGCCGCAGCCACTTTGTGGTGCGTGCTGCTGATCAACGCTGCGCCGCGCTGGTCATCCCTTTGGAAGGTGACCCTGGCCGTGGCTTGGAGTGCGGTCCTTGCCCTGGGTGTATTTGCGCTTTGGTTTGCGCTGGACCCCGATCCTGCTGCGGTTTGGCAAGAGTTTGTGGTGGGCGAAAACGCAGGCAAATTGGCCGGCGGCCAAGGCTACTGGCACGCAGCTCTGTGGGGGGACTATCCCCTGTGGACACAGTTGCTGGCCTACCTTGAGAACGCAGGATTGCTGCTGTTCGTGGTGCTGGGGTTGGCAATGGCTGGTGTGAAACGGCTGGCAAAGGGCCCTGTGTGGGCGCAAACACCGCCCGCGCAGCGGATCTTGTGGCTGTGGCTGCTGGTGTGGCTGCTGGTGTTCAGCATCCCGAGCCAGCGGTCCGCGCGCTATGTGATTCCCGCCATGCCCGCCTTGGCCATTCTGCTGGCACTGCATTGGGAGCGCATCGCCCGCATCTGGTTTTTGTTGACCCTGCTGATCGCCAGCGTGGCCTTGGTCATCCTCGGACGCATTGCCTGGGTGGTCGGCGACATGGACATCGCTTCTCCATGGACACGCGGACTGGCCATGGCCGCGGTGGTGGCCGGGCTGGCATCCGCGATCGCGGCCTTGGTGCGCAGCAACTGGAGCCGCAATGCGGCGCTCGTGGGGTGCTTCAGCGTCTACGCCTGTTTTGGACTGATGGTGGCGCCGCTGGACAGTGCGCAAGCCCAATTCCCGGCAAGCGCGCTGTCGCAGCTGTCCGGAAAACGCGTGGCGGTGCCCAACGGATTTACGGCGCAGTACGAGCGTTTTCACTTCATCCTGCCGGACAGTACCTTAGTGCCTTTCGACGTAGCTGGGCGCAACACTGGCGCGCTGCACCCTGAGATGCCCGATGCACCCAGACTCGCGTTTTTGCTCGCGAATTTTGACGCCGTCATTTGGTTGGACAACGACTCACAAGCGATCGCACCGCGGTGTGCGCCGCAATGCACAGTGCTGGGCTACCGCTGGCACGTCAAAAGCCGTCACAAATCGGGCGAAGTGACCCTGTCTAACCTCTGGTATCCGCAACAGTGGTTGTTCGGGCGTGAATGGTTGCTGACCGCGCAGCCCTGAGAGAAACCCGAGGGAAACTCAGCCCCAGCGCCAAGGTCTGCGTAGCAGGTAAGCCGACGACACCAGCCACAGGCAGGGATCCAACAGCGCGTCCCATACATTGCCGGTGGGCCAACGCGTGAGCAAAAACACGGCAAGCGCGGCGAGCAAAGTCCACACCGGCGTCTGACGCAGCCCCTGTGTGCCCGACACAAGCCATGGCAAGAGCGCAATGCTCAGCGCCACCACGAATGCCGCAGGTGAAAAGCCCCACTGGTACATCGAAAAATCGAAAACTGCAAAGGTGTCCAACACGAGGAGGGCCCCTGTTGCAACCGCCAGCGCCGCCCAGGCAATGCTCCAAGCCTGTGGTGCCTGCGGCGGATCGGTATACGCTGAAGTCCGATGCGAGGCGCGATGCAGCACAACGGACAGAGCAAGAAATGCAGCGCTCAGGCTTGGGATTTGGAAGGCCAGGCCCAACCAATAACTGACTCCCCATGGGCCCGGCACCCAGGCCCACAGCGCCAGCAACCAGGGCAGAGGCTGCAGCCAACGGGGCCGGCGATAAAAACGTGCGACCAGCTTGAGCCCCACGGCAGTCAGGACCATGCTCCAAAGCAAATGGCGCGCCCATTGCAGACTCTGCGTCGTCGGCAGCAAGGGCGCGTACTGCAGAGCCAGGGTTGTCCAGAGGTCTTCAACACTCATGGTTTCGCCGCTCCAGGGGACCAGTCAAAGCGGCGCCAAGTGATACTTTTGCGCCGGTCGGTGTAACTGACCCAAAGACTGTTATCGGCCCATGCCATTGAGGGGTAGGAGTATTCCTGGCCCGTCATGTGATCCCGTTCCAATTCGACGATGGTCGACCAGTCTGTGCCTGATTTGGAGTTGGCCAAGGTCAGGGCATAGCGGTTCTCGCTCGAGGGGTTGTAAGCCAAAAGATGGATATCGCCAACGCTCAGTGTTGCGATACCAGCGTCCGGATTGGGCAAAGAGAGGTCTTTGCCATCGTTCCAGGTCGCACCACTGTCCCAACTCTCGGAAGCCCGGATTTTTCCGTTGTCGCCATGGTCGCGCATGAGCGCCAGCCAATGGTTGGGCGCCAAACTTAACAAAGCAGGCTGCAAGGCAAAAGTCCGGTGTGAAATACGTGTCATTCCGACAAACGAGCCGTTCTGATCAAAGCGCAGCGCAACCGGCGTCTTGATACGAAACTCAAAGTATGCAGGTAGGACCATGCCGCCGTCCGCCAATGGCAGTGGCGCTGTACGTACCAAGTAGCTCACATTCCATAACCAAGACAAGGGAATCACGCCCACTGGCCGAAACTGCAGGTCTTGACCGCCCAAAGGGCTCGATTGCTCCAAATGCAGGATGCGCGACGCGGACCACCCGCCAAGCCCTGTGGCCACAACAAAAAGATGCAGGCGCCCGCGGGGGTCAAGCCAGGCAATCGGATTTCCCAGGCGGCGGATCCCAGTCCCCAACATACTTGCTGCAACGTGGCGGTTCACCACCATCTGAGGCTGGGTCCAGGATTGGCTACTGCGGTTGAATTGGGAGGCGGCAATTTCCACATTAGGCGCGCTTTCGCGGTCTCCAGCGAACCAGAAAGCACTGAGCACAGCAGGATCGGAGGGTGGCATGGCGACCAAAGCACTCGCATGGGCGGACGGGACTCCGCTCGGCATTGGAATACTGCCTCGCGCTCTCTCCACCCATTGGCCAGTCATGTCCGCTCTACCGGCTGGCGCAATAGCAACCGATTGCGAAGGTGCAGGGCATTGCGATGACATGGTCCACGCGAACGCGGCTGCGACCAGCATCAGCGAGACGGTAAGGCGGCCCAGCAATGGGAGGACAATCATGGGTTGGCATTATCAACCGCCCTCGCGCTTGTGTTGCGCCCTTTCCGTTGAGCACCTATCCACAGAGGCAAACCATGGCCCACAGTTCCAACATCCTCTCGGTCGCACCGCTTGCAGCCCCGCCGTGGCCGACCATCGATCCCTTCTTGTTTTGCGTGCACCACGTGGACGCGTATCCACGCGGCAATGCGCAGATGGGGCCGGATGCAGCCTTAAGCGGGCGCCATCTGGGCCAGGACTTCGGCGGCAAAGACGGCTGGAGCATGTACCACGGCACCACGGTGCCCGGCTTTCCAGCCCATCCGCACCGGGGGTTTGAGACCGTGACCATCGCGCGTCAAGGCTATATTGACCACTCCGACTCATTGGGCGCCACCGCCCGCTTTGGTCCGGGTGATGTGCAGTGGCTGACCGCGGGCAAAGGTATTGTGCACTGTGAGATGTTCCCATTGCGCAATGCCGACGCGCCGAATCCAGCCGAGTTGTTCCAGATTTGGCTCAACCTTCCGGCCAAAAACAAAATGGCCGAACCCCACTTCACGATGTTCTGGGGAGAAAAGGTTCAAACCGTCCACCATGTCGATGCGCAAGGCCGCACGACCGATGTGGTGGTGGTGGCGGGTGCCCTGGAGGGGGCCAAGGGCCTGCCGCCGCCACCTGACTCGTGGGCCAGCGAGGCGGACGCAGACCTGGCCATCTTCACCATCCGCATGGCACCGGGAGCGCACTGGACGCTGCCGCCCGCAGCGCATACCGGAACACGCCGCCAGCTGTATTTTTTCAAAGGGCACTCCATCGCCATGGATGGTCGAGGCATTGGCGCACCATCGGTCGTTGAAGTGCGGGCGCAACACAGGCTGGAGCTGGTCAACGGCGACCAAGAGTCCGAGATGTTGCTGCTACAGGGCCACCCGATTGCGGAGCCGGTGGCCCAGTACGGCCCCTTCGTGATGAATACCCAAGCTGAAATCCACCAGGCTTTTGCGGATTACCGGCGCACCGAGTTCGGTGGCTGGCCCTGGGGCGCCAGTGATCCGGTGCATGCGCGCGATAAAGGCCGCTTTGCACGCCACACCGACGGCCGTGTGGAAGAGCCTTAAACCCTCTTGACCCCGGCTAGCGCAAAAAGCGGCTCAGCATGGTCCAGAGCGTCCAAGCCCGGCCGATTTTTGACATCGCATTGCGCGGCTTCATGGCCAGTGTGACGGCCGCCAAGGCAGCCATGCCGATCGGGTGTAATCGCAACCACTGAACACCCCGCTGCAGGCGGTCGACCTGCGCCAAAGGGGCTCTCAAGAATTCGCTTTGACAGACCACATCGGTTCGCAGCTGTGCACTGCGGCGCAGGATGCGCTGCTGGCGCAGTCGCAGGTCCATGCTTTTAGCGCTCATGGCTCGCCCCGGTCCCGCGCCAGCTCTTGGGCACTGGCGTGGAACATGCCCAAAGGGTTGCGCAGGCGTCGCCGCGCCAGGAGCACCAGGGCCACGCCCCCCGCCAGAAAGAACATCGCCAAACCAGCGGCTGCCGCCAAGCGCCAGCCATCGGGAAACAGCAAGATCACCGCGCCGCACAGCAACACCAAGCCCAATGCCAGAAACACCAGCGCAAGAAGCGCCATCACCAGCACGTCGAAGAGGCGGCTTTTTTCCGCCTCCAGTTCGGTGCCCAACAACTCCAGGCGCACCTGCAGCGTCTCTAAAACAGTCTTCAACAGCTGCTTGAGCGAGGCGAGCAAGCCATCGGGGGCCGCGGCGTGCGCCCCAGGCGCTTGGCTGGAAGACTCAGTTTTCGGTGACTCACGCATCGGCTTGGTACCCCAGAATTAGCGCCGTGCAATGAGCAAGCCCACCACCAGGCCCAGTCCTGCGGCAATGCCGATGGACTGCCAGGGGTGCTCTTGCACAAACTCGTCGGTCGCGTGTCCGGCCGCCTTTGCGCGGGCCACCACATCGTCTTGCAGGTGCTGCAGATCCCGTGTTGCGTCGGCAAGGCGCGCTTCCACCCGGGCGCGCACCCCCACGGCGCTGTCACCCACCTGGTCTGCCGTCATGCGCAGCAACTCCTGCGCATCGTCGATCACCACCCGCAGGTCACTCATGAGTTTGGCTTTTTGGTCGGCATCCAGTGAAATCATCAAAACACTCCAAGTTGTAAATAGTCTCACTGTAGACGTAATGCGCCAGCCCTTTGCTGACGCATGTCAACAAGTCAGGGCGCACTTTCGGGCTTTAGCGCCCGTGCTGAGCGCCGCTGGCAACGAGCCTGCGAAAATAGCGCCGTTCTCACTCCGATTGGAAATCTCCTATGTCCCTCATCCCCGCCACGATCTTGACCGGCTTTTTAGGCGCCGGCAAAACCACGGTGCTCAAACGCATCTTGCACGAGGCGCATGGCCAAAAAATCGCCGTGATTGAGAACGAATTCGGCGAAGAAAACATTGACAGTGACATTTTGGTGTCCGACACGACCGAGCAAATCATCCAAATGAGCAACGGCTGCATTTGCTGCACCATCCGCGAAGACCTGCGCGCGACTTTGCAAAGCTTGGCCGAGAAAAAGCGCAAAGGTGAGCTGGACTTTGACCGCGTGGTGATCGAGACCACCGGTCTGGCCGACCCCGGCCCGGTGGCGCAAACCTTTTTTATGGACGATGAAGTGGCCGAGTCCTACCTGCTGGACGCCATATTGACCCTGGTCGACGCCAAGCACGCGCCCGAGCAACTCAACGACCGCCAGGAAGCGCGCCGCCAGGTGGGCTTTGCCGACCAGATTTTCATCAGCAAGTCCGAATTGGTGTCTGCAGCCGACCTGGACGCCCTGCAACACCGCCTCAAGCACATGAACCCGCGTGCGCCCCAGCACCTCGTGCACTTCGGCGAAGTCGCGATCAAGGACTTTTTTGACCTGCGCGGCTTCAATTTGAACGCCAAACTCGATATCGATCCCGATTTCCTGACGCCAGATGCGCATGACCACGGACACGATCACCACGACCATGACCACCACGATGCGCACTGTGACCATCCTTCCCACAGCCACCATGGGCACCACCACCATGTGGATGACGACGTCAAAAGCTTTGTGTTCAAGTCAGACCGCGCCTTTGACCCGGCGCGACTGGAAGACTTCCTGGGCGCCATCGTCAACATCTATGGCCCGCGCATGCTGCGCTACAAAGGCGTTCTGTATATGAAGGGCAGCGAGCGCAAAGTAATCTTTCAAGGCGTGCACCAGCTCATGGGCAGCGATTTGGGCCCGGCCTGGGGCGCTGATGAAGTGAAAAACAGCAAACTCGTGTTTATTGGCATCGATCTGCCCAAAGACATCCTGTTGCAGGGCTTGGAGCAGTCACTGGTCTGATTTTTCAGCGAGAATGGCGAAATTGCTGCGCCGCAGCAATTTTTAGCCTGGTGATTCATATCCTTCTGGAGACCGCATGTTGGTCGCGCTTTTACACATGATGGGGTTCCCCGCAACGAACCCTGTACACTCCCGCGCCGAAGAGACGGGTGCAGCGCCCGCCTCCCCTGCAGGGAAGCCCCAACACCCTACCCTCGACCATCGCGTTACCGTTAGGAGTCCAGCCGTGAAAGCCACCAAAGCAAGCCCAAGCAAGGCAAAGGCGAGCCCCATTGCGAAGCCAAAGGCCAAAGCGACCCCGCTTGCAGCCACTCCAAGCAAGGCCAAACCGGCTGCCAAAGCGCCGCTGAAGGCCGCGGCGAAACCGGCTGCTGCAGCAAAGAAGCCCGCTGCGACGACCCCAAAAACAACGACTAAAACCCCTGCCAAGGCAGCCGCAAAGACGCCCGCCAAAGCACCGGTAAAGTCACCCGCAAAAGTCGCTGCAAAGGCGCCACCGGCCAAGGCTGCCATTTCGTCCAAATCAAAGCCCAGCCCGGCAGTCACTAAACCCGCCGTCGCCAAGAAAGCTGCCGCTTCACCCGCTGCGGTGAAAAAAGCACCCTCGAAAGCAACTCCTGCCACGGCGCCTGCCGCCGTGGTCGAATCCCCAACCAAAGCCCCTGTGAATTCCTCTCCTCCCAAAGCCGTCGCCCCCGTTCCTGCGCCAGTCGCTGCAAGCACCGTCCCCGTGAAATCAGGCCGCCCGTCCTCGCGACTGGCCATGCTGACCGTGCCTTCGATGGCGCAATCCGTGGCATCCACTGCGGCCAAGGCCAGCTTCAACCCGTCGAGCCAGGCTGTTTTTGCCCCGCCGGTGATTCCGGCGATTGTGAAAAAAGACAGCAAGCTGGCCAACAATTGGAAAACCACGCCGGTGGAGCGCCTCACAGACGCCGAGTTGCTCGCCATGCCGGACTCGGAGTACATGAACGAAGTGCAACTGGCCGCATTCAGACTCAAACTCAATGTGCTGAAGCGCGATATTTTGAGCAGTGCCGGCGAGACCACCGAGCACTTGCGTGAGGACACCTCGGTGGTGCCCGACCCCGCTGACCGGGCCACCATTGAAGAAGAGCATGCCTTGGAGTTGCGCACCCGCGACCGCGAGCGCAAGCTGCTGAAAAAAATCGAGCAATCGATCGCCCGCATCGATGCCGGTGACTATGGCTACTGTGACGAGACCGGCGAGGCGATTGGCGTGGGCCGCTTGCTCGCCCGCCCCACCGCCACACTGTCCCTGGAAGCCCAACAGCGCCGGGAACTCAAACAGAAGATGTTTGGCGACTAAGGGGCGAACGCGCGAGCGCTTGGCACCATGAGCGAAACCCCGCCATCACCCGAGAGTGTTGCCGCCAGGGAATCGCAGGGCTCTGGCGTCAGCGCTTTGACACCAAGCGCGCGCGCGCAGTGGATGCGCCAGGTGAACCATGTGCGCAAACAAGAATTCGCCTACCTGCGCAGCGTGCAAAAGCGCCAAGCCGGCGAGGTCGCAGCATCCACGCTGGCCGGACTCCCTGCGCCCGCGCCGCGCGCGGGCAAGATGCGGGGCGATACCCTGAAAAAAATCGACGAGATTGAGGCACAACTGGACCTTCTTTGGGTCTCCAGCCGCCACCAGCGCTCCGACTCCAATGGGGATGTCGGCATCGCGGGTACCGGCACCGACAAGCCATTTCCCGCCTCCCTGTTTGCTTCCCCCAGCGTGCTCACGCACATGATGCACCACAGCGAATTGCCGGCCTCGGTCTTGCTGGTCCAAACCCTGGAAAGTCACACCACAAAATCAGCCGCCGCCAGTGAAGCGTGGATGGACCGCCGCGCGGTCACGCTGTCGCAAGGGACGCGCGCCCACGCTCCAGTGCCCCAGGACGCGGTGTTGATCCAAGCTGCCGAGCTGTTCGCCGATGCGCAATATGCGCTGGCGGCACAGCATTTGGCACGGTCTCTGAGGGGCAGGGAGACCTCCGCAGGTCACGCACTTCAGCGATTACTGGCGCTCTTGGATATTTACCGCGCGACAGGCAATCAAGCCCAGTTTGATTGGTCAGTGCTGGAGTATTTCGATTTTTGGGAGGGCAACACGCCCCAATGGCAGCGACGCGCCTCTGCCGACCGGGACGACTCGGCCTCACGGGGGAGCGTTTCCGCAGCACCACGCTTTGAAAACCGGGGAAAATCTCGCCCCTCCCGCAAGTGGCGCTGCCCGAGCGTGCTCGATCGGGTCGCTGCCGACGAGTTTCAAGCGCATTGGACGCAAGGCGGACATTGCACCATGGACTGGACGTCTTTGAGCACCATTGAAGTCGATGCTGCGGCCCAACTCACCCAGGTATTCAACACCTCGCACGGCGCGCCGGAGCAGCTCCGCTTTGTTGATACGCCGAACCTGCTGTACGTCTTGGAGCAGGCCACACCCATTGGCAACTCGGAAGTCAGTCGCCACCTGTGGCTGCTGCGCTTCGGTTTATTAACGGTGATGGGCATGCATGCTGCTTTTGACGCTGCGTGCACCGACTTTTGCCTCACTTTCATCGAACCCGCGCCCGCATGGAATCCAGGCTCCCTTGAATTTAGCGGCGACGCCTTGGCGACGGCACCGGTGGCGAGTGCGCCAGCGGGTGATTCGCTCTGGTACCTGCACGGTCACGTTCTCGGGGAAACGGGTCTGAATCTGGCGGAGCCTGTACCCGGGCGCATCCTTGTGGACTGCGCCACGATGGTGAGGATGGACGCCTCTGCCACACAGCATTTGCTGCAGTGGCTGCAAAAGGCGCAAGTCTGTGGGTCCGAGGTGCACTTCAGCGACGTCGGCCTGCTTCCGGGAGCCTTGTGGAAGTCTGCCGGGGTTGACACCTTGGCGGAGATTCATTTGCGCGATGCCCCTTGAAGGGCGCATCCCATTTTTCATCTGGCTCCTGGCCCCGTCTGGGGGTTTGTCGTCGGCGTCACCGGTGCGACGAACAAGCTTAATTCAAGCAACACTTTCACTAGAAGTCCTAAGTGCTTAATCTAGAACATATTTTTACCTTTTTCAAGATCAAAAAACGCGTCTAAGTCTTTGATTTCATTGGAAAAAGATTGCGCTAATCCTCTCCCCAACACCCAATTTGCTGGTAAAGTGCAAAAAAGTGCAATTTAGTGGTAAATCCGGCAGCAGGTGGCTGCAAAACCACGCGTGTTGGAAAAGAGGGTTGTTGTGGTGTTTCAAGGTGCTTCGTCACTCACGTTAGACGCAAAGGGAAGGCTTTCTGTGCCGACCCGGCACCGTGACGTCATCAGCGCTGTAGCGGCCGGCTTGCTGACCGTGACCAAACACCCCCACGGCTGCCTGATGGTTTTCCCCCGCCCCGAGTGGGACCTGTTTCGCGACCGCATCGCGGCTTTGCCCATGTCTGCCCAATGGTGGAAACGCATTTTTTTGGGCAATGCCATGGACGTGGAGCTGGACGGCACCGGCCGCATCCTGATTTCCCCCGAACTGCGCAGCGCCGCAGGCATCAGCAAAGACGCCGTGCTTTTGGGCATGGGCAACCACTTTGAACTCTGGGACAAGGCCACCTACGAAGCCCAGGAAGCCCAAGCCATGCAAGGGCAAATGCCCGACGTATTCAAAGATTTCTCGTTCTGAGCGTCGTCCGTGACCGCACTTCTCGCGCACACCACCGTCTTGCTGCAAGAAGCGGTGGATGCGCTCTTCGATAATCCACCAGAAAGCACCAAGGCGCCCGAAGACGGCGTCTACGTCGACGCTACTTTTGGTCGTGGCGGTCACTCGCGCAGCATCTTGTCGCGTCTGTCGAGCCAGGGGCAACTGATCGCCTTTGACCGGGACCCCGAAGCCACCGCGCGCGCCGCCGATATCGCGGACCCGCGCTTTTCCATCCGGCATGCGCCCTTCTCCCAACTCGGCGAACTGCCTGCTGCCAGTGTGGCCGGCCTCTTGATGGACTTGGGCGTGAGCTCACCCCAAATCGACAGCCCCGAGCGCGGCTTCAGTTTTCGATTCGAAGGCCCGCTGGACATGCGCATGGACACCACCCGCGGCATCAGCGTGGCGCAATGGCTGGCCGATGCCGATCTGGAACATATAACGGAGGTGATACGTGACTACGGCGAAGAACGGTTTGCTAGCGGCATTGCAAAGGCGATTGTTGCGCGCCGACAAGAGCACGGACCTCTTGCCACCACCACCGAACTGGCCCAGCTCGTGGCTGACACGGTCAAAACCCGCGAGCCGGGCCAGAACCCTGCAACGCGCACATTTCAGGCTTTTCGGATTTTCATCAATGCCGAGCTTGAAGAGCTACAACAGGCGCTAGAGGCGGCTTTGGCCGTGCTGCAGCCGGGCGGGCGCCTGGTCGTGATCAGCTTTCATTCGCTGGAAGACCGCATCGTCAAGCAATTCATCGCCAAGCATTCGAAAGACGTCTACGACCGCCGCACGCCCTTTGCGGCGCCCAAGCCCATGCATCTGCGCGCCCTGGGGCGCAGCCGTGCCAGTGCTGCAGAGGTGGCTGCCAACCCCCGTGCGCGCAGCGCCATCATGCGCATGGCCGTGCGCAGCGCCACCGCCTTGGGTGCACGCCCATGACCCGTTTGAATGTCGCACTCGTGCTGGCGGCGCTGGCCAGTGCCATGTACCTGGTGAACGTTCAGTACGAGTCACGACGGCTGTTTACCGAGTTGGAAAAAGCACACCGCGAATCCCGCAACCTGGCAACAGAATTTGAACGCCTAGAGGTGGAAAAGCGAAGTCAGGCTACGCCCGCACGGGTGGAGCGGGTAGCGCACGACAAACTGCAAATGCGCCAGGTCAGCCCCGGCGTCACGATGTACCTGGGCAAGGGCGAGAGCCCCGAGAAGCAGCCATGAGCCGCAGCATCCAGTACACGGCCAGTCCCCTGTTAACCAGCCGCACCCCCGTGTGGCGGAGCAAGCTGATCGTTGGCGCGCTGGCGCTGGGATTTGTGGGCTTGGGTGCGCGTGCAGCCTACATCCAGGTGCTCAACAACGACTTCTTCAAACGCCAGGGAGAGGTGCGCTACACCCGCACGCAGGCCCTGCCAGCGAACCGTGGCCGCATTTTGGACCGCAACGGTCTGATACTGGCGTCCAGCGTGCCGGTGCCCAGCATTTCGGCTGCGCCAGACGAGGTGTCGCTCAACGACAGCGAACGCCATCAACTCGCCAAGTTGTTGGGCATTCCCGAGGCGGAGCTGGTCAAAAAGCTCGCTGACGAAGACAAAAGCTTTGTCTGGCTCAAGCGCCAGATCGACCCTGACAACGCGAAAAAGATTGCCGAACTTAATTTCAAAGGGATTTACCAGCGCACCGAGTACCGCCGCCAATACCCCGAAGGCGAAGCCGCCGCCCATGTGGTGGGCTTTACCAATGTCGAAGACAACGGCCAAGAGGGCATAGAGCTTCAGTTCAACAGTGCGCTGCGGGGCCGCGCGGGCAGTCGCCATGTCATCAACAATCGCCTGGGGCAAGCGGTCGAGCAGGTGGGTGAAACCTTGGCGCCGGAAGCAGGCACAGACGTTCAACTCAGCATCGACACCAAAGTACAGTTTTTTGCCTACCAAAAGCTGCGCGAGGCGGTGCTGGCCAATCGGGCGCAGGCGGGCAGCGTTGTGGTGCTCGATGCGCGTACCGGCGAAGTGCTGGCCTTGGCCAACTACCCCAGCTACGACCCGGAAAAGCGCGTGAACTTGAGCGGTGCCCAACTGCGTAACCGGGCGCTGACCGACACCTTTGAGCCCGGCTCGGTGATGAAACCTTTCACCATTGGTTTGGCGCTCAATACCGGACGCGTCAAGCCTTCCACCATCATCGACACCGCACCCGGCATGCTCACCATTACCGGTTCGCCGATTCGCGATTCCCACCCTCACGGCGCACTCACGGTGGAGCAAGTGATCCAGCTGTCGAGCAACGTGGGCACCACCAAGATCGCCATGCAAATGCCGGCCATCGAGATGTGGGAGACCTTTTCCGGCGCGGGCTTCGGGCAAAAGCCCCAGATTGAATTCCCGGGTGCCGTGTCAGGGCGCTTGCGTCCAGGCAAAAGCTGGCGCCCGATTGAACAAGCCACAGCCTCCTACGGCTACGGGCTGTCGGCGTCCTTGTTTCAGATGGTGCGTTCTTACACCGTGTTCTCACACGATGGGCAAATCATCCCCGCCACCTTGCTGAAAAGCGACCAACAGCCTGCGGGCGTGCCGGTATTTACCGCCGACACCGCAGCCAAAGTGCGCAAGATGCTGCAAATGGCGGCAGGCCCAGGCGGCACAGGGCCTAAGGCACAAACCGAAGGCTATTCGGTGGGCGGCAAATCGGGTACGGCCTACAAACAGGTGGGCAAGGGCTATGGCAGCGACGGCAACCGCAAATACCGCAGCTGGTTTGTCGGCATGGCGCCGATCGACCAGCCACGCATTGTGGTGGGTGTGATGTTGGACGAACCCACTGCAGGCAAATACTTTGGTGGCGAAGTGGCAGCGCCGGTATTCAGCGAAACCGTACAGCAAGCATTGCGGGTCATGGGCGTGCAGCCCGACATCACCATCCGGCCCCAGGTGGTCGCGACCGGCGTGCAGGAGAGCTTCTGATGCGGCCCACGCTTTCCACGCCCGAACAAGCTGCGCAGTGGTTGCGCACGCTGGTGCGTGGCACCTTGGGCAGTGACAGTCGCAGTCTGGGCGCAGGTGACGGTTTTGTGGCGACCCCTGGCGCCCTCGTTGACGGCCGCAGCTACGTGACCCAAGCGCTGCAGCAAGGTGTGGCCGCCTGCCTGGTCGAAGCACAGGGCCTGGACGCTTTTGGCTTGGACGACAGGCGCGTGGCGGCCTACGACGGATTAAAGGGCGACGCAGGCGCCATTGCCGATGCGTTTTTTGGCCAGCCTTCAGACCATCTGAATGTGTTGGCCATTACTGGAACCAACGGCAAGACCTCTTGCGCATGGTGGTTGGCGCAAGCTTTGAGCGCCTTGCCTGCCCCGATGACCCAAGCCTGCGCTTTGGTTGGCACCTTGGGTGTGGGTCAGCCCCCGCTGCCCAAGACACCCTCAACAGAGCAGCACCGTGATGCCTTGGCGGCGCTGCGCTCCACGGGCATGACCACGCCGGATGCGGTATCGCTCCAGGCCGCCTTAACGCAGTTCGTGTCGCAGGGGCTGCGCGCCTGTGCGATCGAGGCCTCATCGATTGGCATTGAAGAAGGCCGCTTGAACGGGCTGCGCATTCGGCTTGCCGTATTCACCAACTTCACCCAGGACCATTTGGATTACCACGGCAGCATGCAGGCCTACTGGGATGCCAAGCGCCGCCTTTTTAGCTGGAGTGGCTTGCAAAGCGCGGTGGTGAACATTGACGACGCCCAAGGCGCGAAATTGGCCCTCGAACTGGCGGGTGAAAAATCGGAACTGGACCTTTGGACCACGTCCACGCAAGCGGCCGCACGGCTTCAAGCACGCAACATCGTGCACACCGCAGGCGGCTTGCGCTTTGACGTGGTGGAGGCTGGACAGACGTGCACGCTGCAAAGCCAGGTGATTGGCCATTACAACGTCAGCAATCTTTTGAACGTGGTGGCCACGCTGCGCGCACTCGGCGTGGGTCTGGCGATGGCGGTACAGACGTGCGAGCAGTTGCGCCCGGTTCCCGGCCGTTTGGAATGTCTGGGCGGTGAAGATGCGCCCTTGGTCGTCGTGGACTATGCCCATACGCCCGACGCTTTGGCCCAAACCCTGGATGCCCTGCGCCCGCTGGCGCAACAGCGCGCAGGTGAACTGTGGTGCGTGTTCGGCTGCGGGGGTGACCGGGACGCCGCCAAGCGTCCGCTCATGGGCGCGATTGCAGCCGCCAAGGCCGACCACACCGTGGTGACCAGCGACAACCCGCGCAGCGAAAAGCCAGCCAGCATCGTCGCGCAAATTTTGGCCGGCATGGCCGGACAGCCACAAGCCGAAGTCCAAGTGGACCGCAGCAGCGCCATCCAGAGCGCCATTGGTCGCGCCGCAAAAGGCGATGTGGTCTTGCTGGCGGGCAAGGGCCACGAAGAGACGCAAGAAATCAATGGCGTCAAATCGGTTTTTTCCGACCGCACGCATGCGCTCGAGGCTCTGGCCCAGCGCAAGGTTTTGGAGATGCACGCATGAGCGCTGCACTGATGACGCTGGGACAGGTCGCCCAATGGCTCACTGCCGGCGCTCAGGCCGCAAGTGTGCCCATGGCCGTGCAAGGTGACGCGTCCACCGCGATCACGCGGGTGCACACCGACACCCGCAGCATTGCCAGCGGCGATCTGTTTGTGGCCTTGCAGGGCGAAACCTTCGACGCCAATACGCTGCTGCACGAGGCACAAGCCAAAGGCGCGGTGGCCGTCATTTGCCACAGTGGTTTAGACGCGGATCTCCTGCCGCCTGGCCTGCCCCGCATTGAAGTGCAGGACACCAAAGCCGCACTGGGCCAGTTGGCACGGGCATGGCGCGCCCAGTTTGACCTGCCACTGATTGCGGTCACCGGCAGCAACGGCAAGACCACGGTGACGCAAATGATTGCGTCCATCCTGCGGGCCTTTGCCCCCGGCGAGGCCAGCCTGGCAACCCAAGGCAATTTGAACAACGACATCGGCGTACCCCTCACGCTGCTGCGCTTGCGCGCACACCATCGCATCGCGGTCGTGGAGCTGGGCATGAACCACCCTGGTGAAATTGCGCAACTGGCCGCCATGGCCCAAGCCACCGTCGCCTTGGTGAACAACGCGCAGCGGGAGCACCTCGAATTCATGCACACCGTGGACGCCGTTGCCGCCGAAAACGGTGCCGTGCTTCAGGCCTTGGCGCCCACGGGCTGTGCGGTATTTCCCCTGGACGACGCCTACACCAGCGTCTGGCAGACGATGGCAGGCACTCGACCCACACTGGGCTTCGGCGCCAGCGCAAGCGGCCCCGCGGTCGTGGGCTTGAATGCCACCTGGACAGACGGTGGCTGGGACGTGCAGGCCCAAGCCCATACGTCCAGCGGACCGGCGGTTTTGCGCTACCGCTTGGCCATTGCCGGTCAGCACAACGTGCGCAATTCCTGGGCCGCAGCGGCGTGCGCGCTGGCCGCGGGCGTACCCGCTGCCGCAGTGGAGCGTGGCCTGCAATCCTTTGAGCCGGTGCGCGGCCGATCCCGGGCATTTGCGGTCGCGATGGGTGGCCGCAGCGTGACCGTGGTGGATGACACCTACAACGCCAACCCAGACTCGGTGCGCGCCGCCTGCGACGTGCTGCGCGACCTGCCGGGCCCGCGCCTGCTGGTGCTGGGCGACATGGGCGAGGTGGGTACGCAGGGGCCGCAATTCCACGCCGAAATCGGCACTTATGCCAAGTCCGTAGGCATTGAACATTTGCTGGCTGTGGGCGAACTCAGCCAGTCGGCGGTTCGGGCCTTTGGCGGCACCCAGCGCGCGGCGCAGCACTTTGACTCCATGGACGCGCTGAATGCTGCGCTGGAATCGGTCTTGCACAAGGCCAGCAGCGTGCTGGTCAAAGGCTCGCGCTTCATGAAAATGGAACGGGCAGTGGCCGCGATTCAAACGATCGCCAGCCAGCAAGGAGAGTCCGCATGCTGCTAAGCCTGGCCCAATGGCTGCAAGCCCAGAACCCCGAGTGGGGCTTTTTGCGCGTGTTTCAGTACCTGACCTTCCGCGCCGTCATGGCTGCGTTGACGGCGCTTTTGATCGGACTCATCGCAGGGCCCGGCGTGATCCGGCGCCTGCGCGCGCTCAAGATCGGCCAACCGATTCGCGGCTACGGCATGGAAAGCCACCTGGCCAAAAGCGGCACGCCCACCATGGGCGGTGTATTGATTCTGTTGTCCATCACCAGCGCCACGCTGCTGTGGTCCGATGTGAGCAACCGCTTTGTCTGGATTGTGCTCATCGTCACCCTGGGCTTTGGCGCCATCGGCTGGGTGGACGACTGGCGCAAAGTGGTGAACAAAGACCCGGAAGGCATGCGCTCGCGCGAGAAATATTTCTGGCAGTCACTGATCGGCGTATTGGCAGCGCTGTACCTGGTATTCAGCATTTCCGAAAACTCCAATGCGCGCGTGCTGGAGCTGTTCTACAACTGGGTGCGCTCGGGTTTTGACGTCAGCCTGCCGCCCAAAGCCGGTTTGCTGCTGCCCTTCTTCAAAGAAATCAGCTATCCACTGGGGGTGTTGGGTTTTGTGGTGCTGACCTACCTGGTCATCGTGGGCTCTAGCAATGCGGTCAACCTCACCGATGGATTGGATGGACTGGCCATCATGCCCGTGGTGATGGTGGGCTCAGCGCTGGGCGTTTTTGCCTACGTGACTGGTAGCACGGTGTATGCCAAATACCTGTTCCTGCCCCACATCGCGGGCGCAGGTGAATTGCTGGTGTTCTGTGCCGCCATGGCGGGTGCGGGCTTAGCGTTTTTGTGGTTCAACACCCACCCCGCCCAGGTGTTCATGGGCGACGTGGGCGCGCTGGCGCTAGGCGCTGCGCTGGGCACCGTGGCCATCATCGTCCGCCAGGAAGTGGTGCTGGCCATCATGGGTGGCGTGTTTGTGGTGGAAGCACTCTCGGTGATGGCGCAGGTGATGTACTTCAAGTACACCCGCAAGCGTTTTGGCGAGGGCCGCCGCCTTTTGAAGATGGCGCCCTTGCACCACCATTTTGAAAAACTGGGTTGGAAAGAAACGCAGGTGGTCGTGCGCTTCTGGATCATCACCATGTTGCTGTGCCTGGTCGGCCTGTCTACCTTGAAGCTGCGCTGATGGAACAAGCACTGAACGATCAACACGTCCTGATTTTGGGGCTGGGTGCCTCCGGACTGGCCATGGCCCGCTGGTGCGCCGCACAGGGCGCGCGCGTGACGGTGCTGGACAACCGCGCCCAGCCGCCCCAGGCAGCGGCACTGGCTGCATCGGTGCCCTCAGCCACGCTGGCACATGGCGCGTTCGACGCCTCGTGGATCACTGGCAGCGACATCCGTGCCGTATTCATCAGCCCTGGACTCAGCCCCCAGCAGACGGCTGCATTGGTGGATGCGGCAACGGCGCAGGGCCTGTGGGTGGGCGGCGAACTCAGCTTGTTTGCCCATGCCCTTGCGGGTTTGGCACAGACCCAGCAATACCAGCCCAGCATCCTGGCCATTACCGGCACCAATGGCAAAACCACCGTCACAGCCCTCACCGGTGAGCTGCTGCGCGCTGCGGGCAAGACCGTGGCAGTCGCCGGCAACATCGGCCCCACGCTGCTGGACACGCTGAGCCAGGTGCTGGCCGATGGCGCACTGCCGCAAGCCTGGGTCCTGGAGCTGTCGAGCTTTCAACTGCATTACGGCCAGGGCTTCGAACCCACCGCCGCCGCGGTGCTCAACATCAGCCAGGACCACCTAGACTGGCACCCCGACCTGGCGCATTACGCCGCGTCCAAAGCCCGTATTTTTGGCGCCCACAGCCTGATGGTGCTCAACCGAGACGACGCGGCCGTGATGGCCATGCTGCCCGCACCGGTGCGGGCCAAGCAGCGTCTGGTGGAGCGTGCCCATGTGTGTTTTGGCGTGGATGCACCTCAGCGTCCGGGCGACTACGGCCTGGAGTCGGTCGGTGGCATGGTGTGGATTGTCCGGGCCATGGAAGCCGACGAGACCCTCAAGCCCGCGCGCTTGGGCGCCAGTACCGAGGCCGTGGAGCTGCATATCCAACGCCTCTTGCCGGCCGAGGTCCTGCGTATCCGGGGCCGCCACAACGCGTGCAATGCACAGGCCGCACTCGCCTTGGCCAGCGCGGCAGGTGGCGCACTGGGCCCCATGCTGTTTGGCCTGCGTGAATACCGGGGCGAGCCGCATCGTGTGCAAGCCATTGGCAGCATCAACGGCGTGGAATTTTTTGACGACAGCAAAGGCACCAATGTGGGCGCCACCGTGGCCGCACTGCAAGGCCTGGGCGAAGACCGCAAGCTGGTCTTGATTTTGGGCGGCGAAGGCAAGGGCCAGGATTTCCATCCCTTGGCTGAACTGGTGCGCAAGTATGTGCGTGCGGTAGTGCTGATCGGGCGGGATGCCGCACTGATTCGCCAGGCGCTCGAAGGCACGTCGGTCGATCTGCTGGACGCCGATTCCATGGAGCACGCCGTCGCCGCCGCCCATGCCCAAGCGCACGCAGGGGACGCGGTACTGATGTCACCGGCCTGTGCCAGCTTTGACATGTTTCGCGACTATGCGCACCGCGCGCACGTGTTCTGCGACGCGGTGGCCGAACTGGCGCTCGCCCAAGGCTCGCAGTTGGAGATGGCCGAATGAGCGCCGCACAAACGATGTTGGGCCGTTGGTTCAAACCCGCTGCCACCGATTCGGACGAACTGCCTGTGCGCTTGGGCCGGCGCGCCAGCTACAGCATGGGTGCCAGCGCAGGGCGGGTCAGCGCCTTTGATAACGCCTTGGTTGCCGTGGTGATGGCGCTGGTGGTGTGGGGCACCATCATGGTGTATTCGGCCACCATTGCGATGCCCGACAACCCTCGTTTTATCAACTACACGCACAACTATTTTTTGGTGCGCCATCTGGCATCCATCGCCGCAGCGGTACTTGCGGCAGCCCTTGCCTTTCAAGTGCCATTGGAAACCTGGGAGCGCATTGCGCCCAAGCTGTTCATTCTTTGCCTGGTGCTGTTGCTGGCGGTGCTGTTGCCCTTTATTGGAAAAAGTGTGAATGGTGCCAAGCGTTGGATCTCCCTGGGTGTGACCAATTTCCAACCATCCGAGCTCGCCAAGTTTTCGGCCGTGCTGTATGCGGCGGGCTACATGGTGCGCAAGATTGAACTCAAAGAAAAATTTATCAAGGCCGTATGGCCCATGGCTGCCGCCGTCGGCACCATGGGCAGTTTGTTGCTGGCGGAGCCCGATATGGGCGCGTTCATGGTGATCGCCGTAATCGCCATGGGTATTTTGTTTTTGGGCGGCGTCAACGCACGGATGTTTTTCTTGATCTCTGGCGTGCTGTTGGGAGCCTTCGCCCTGATGATTGCTTTTAACGACTACCGCCGTGCCCGTATCTTTGCCTACCTGGACCCGTGGACCGGAAACAACGCCTTGGGCAAGGGCTACCAGCTCACGCATTCCTTGATTGCCATTGGCCGAGGCGAGGTTTTTGGCGTAGGCCTGGGCGGTAGCGTGGAAAAGCTGCACTGGCTGCCTGAAGCCCACACCGACTTTTTGTTGGCCGTGATTGGTGAGGAGTTTGGCTTGGTGGGCGTGGTCGTCTTGCTCGGTCTGTTTTTGTGGCTCACCCGCCGCATCATCCACATCGGTCGACAGGCCGTCGCCCTGGACCGCGTGTTTGCCGGCCTGGTGGCCCAAGGCGTAGGCATTTGGATGGGCTTTCAGTCCTTCATCAACATGGGGGTGAACCTGGGTGCTCTGCCCACCAAGGGCCTGACTTTGCCGCTGATGAGCTACGGCGGCTCGGCGATTCTGATCAACCTGATTGCGCTGGCCGTGGTCCTGCGGGTGGATTATGAGAACCGCCAGCTGATGCAGGGAGGCCGCGCATGACCGCGCCCGCACGCACCGCACCCCGCACTGCGCTGGTCATGGCCGGTGGCACGGGCGGCCATATTTTCCCGGGGCTGGCGGTCGCCCAAGCGCTGCGCGAACGCGGCTGGCGGGTGCACTGGCTGGGTGCCCCGGACAGCATGGAAAGCCGTCTGGTGCCGGCGCGCGGCTTTGTGATGGAGACCATCGCTTTTTCCGGCGTGCGCGGCAAGGGCGTCAAGACTTTGCTGGGCCTGCCTTTGCGTCTGCTGCGCGCACTGCTGCAAAGCCGCCAGGTGCTGCAGCGGGTACGCCCCGATGTGGTGCTGGGCTTTGGTGGCTACATCAGCCTGCCTGCGGGCGTGATGGCCGCATTGCGGCGCATTCCTCTGGTGCTGCACGAGCAAAATTCTGTGGCCGGTGCGGCCAACCGTGTGCTGGCGCGCATGGCGCAGCGCGTGTTCAGCGCATTCCCCAACGCATTGCCCGGTGCGCAGCATGTGGGCAACCCCTTGCGCGAAGAATTTTTGAACCAGGCACCGCCCGAGCAGCGCTTTGCAGAGCGCAGCGGGCCTCTGCACTTGCTGGTGGTGGGCGGCAGTTTGGGTGCACGCGCGCTCAACTCTGTAGTGCCTCAGGCGCTGGCGCTGATACCGCAAGCCCAACGCCCGGTTGTGCTGCACCAGAGCGGCGAAAAGCAAATGGACGAATTGCGCGCCAACTACGCCGCAGCCGGTGTGGCTGCCGATCTGACGCCTTTTATCGACAACACAGCGCGAGCCTACGCACAGGCCGATCTGGTCTTGTGCCGAGCAGGTGCCAGCACGGTCACCGAGATTGCTGCGGTGGGCGCTGCGGCGCTGTTTGTGCCCTTCCCGTCGGCGGTGGACGACCACCAAACCCACAACGCCCGCTTTCTGGTGGACCAGGGCGCGGGCTGGCTGGTGCCACAAGCCACGCTCACGCCGGAATTTTTGGCCGACTGGTTGCAGCATTGCGACCGCGCCGAACTGCTGCAACATGCCCATGCCGCCAAGGCATTGCAAAACACCCAGGCCACCCAGGCCCTGGTTGCGGCCTGCGAGGAATTGGCGCCATGAAACACGCCATCCAACACATTCACTTCGTCGGTGTGGGCGGCTCCGGCATGTCCGGCATCGCCGAAATCCTGCACAACCTGGGCTACACCATTTCGGGCTCTGATCTGTCAGACAGCGCGACCTTGCGCCGTTTGGCGTCGCTGGGCATTCACACCCATGTGGGCCATGACGCCGCGCATGTGGCACGCGCCGATGCGGTGGTCACCTCCACCGCCGTCCAAGCCAGCAACCCCGAAGTGATGCGCGCCCGCGAGTTGCGTATTCCGGTCGTGCCGCGTGCGCTGATGCTGGCCGAGCTGATGCGTCTCAAGCAAGGCATTGCCATCGCCGGCACCCACGGCAAAACTACCACCACCAGCCTGGTGGCCAGTGTCCTGGCGCAAGCCGGGCTCGACCCCACCTTTGTGATTGGCGGGCGCTTGAACAGTGCCGGTGCCAATGCGCGGCTGGGCAAGGGCAACTACATCGTGGTCGAAGCCGATGAGTCCGATGCCTCGTTCCTGAACCTCTTGCCAGTGATGGCGGTGGTGACCAATATCGACGCCGACCACATGGACACTTACGGCCACGACTTTGGCCGTTTGCAGCAAGCCTTTGTCGACTTTTTGCACCGCATGCCCTTTTACGGCACGGCGATTTTGTGCACCGACGACCCCGCCGTGCGCGCCATCGTGGACCAGGTCACCTGCCCGATCACCAGCTACGGCTTTGACGAAGGCGCCCAGGTGCGCGCTACCAAGGTGCGCGCCGTGGACGGTCAAATGCATTTCACCGTGCAGCGGCGCAATGGCGTGACGCTGCCCGACCTGGACATCGTGCTCAACCTGCCCGGTCGCCACAATGTGCTCAATGCCTTGTCAGCGATTGCGGTGGCGGTGGAGCTCAATATCGACGACGCGGCCGTGCAGGCCGCGCTCGCGGAGTTCAAGGGTGTGGGCCGGCGCTTTCAGCGGTATGGCGACCATGCGCTGCCCCAAGGCGGCGTGGTCACCGTGGTCGACGACTACGGCCACCACCCGGTAGAGATGGCCGCCACGCTGGCTGCGGCGCGTGGCGCGTTTCCAGGCCGTCGTCTGGTACTGGCTTTTCAGCCGCACCGCTACACCCGTACACGCGACTGCTTTGAAGACTTTGTGCGGGTCATGGGCCAGGCTGACGTGGTGCTGCTGGCCGAGGTCTATGCCGCAGGCGAAGCACCGCTGGTGGCCGCAGACGGGCGTGCGCTGGCGCGCGCCATGCGTGTCGCGGGCAAGCTCGAACCGGTGTTTGTCGACGACATCCAAGCCATGGCAGCCACGGCAGTGGCCAATGCCCGGCCCGGCGATGTGCTGCTGTGCATGGGTGCAGGCTCCATCAGCGCCGTACCCGCCAAGGTGGTCGACCTGCTGCAACAGCGCCAGGGAGGCACGGCATGAACGCCGCACAGTTTGGCAAGGTCGCCGTGCTCATGGGGGGCGCCTCTGCGGAGCGCGAAATTTCGCTGCTCTCAGGCAACGGTGTGCTGCAGGCGCTGCGCTCCAAGGGCGTGGACGCCCATGCCTTTGACCCCGCCGAGCGCGATCTCTCCGAGCTCAAAGCCGAAGGCTTTGCGCGCTGCTTTATCGCATTGCACGGCCGCTTCGGCGAAGACGGCACGGTGCAGGGCGCGCTCGAATTGCTGGGCATTCCCTACACCGGCTCAGGCGTCATGGCCTCCAGCATTGCCATCGACAAAGTCATGACCAAGCGCGTGTGGATCGCAGAAGGCATCCCTACGCCGCAGTACAAGGTGCTGCACCAAGGAAACTTTGAACGCCGAGAGGTGATTGAGATTCCCGACGCCCTGGGCCTGCCGCTCATCGTCAAACCCGCGCGCGAAGGCTCGTCGCTGGGCCTGACCAAGGTCATGGGCTATTCCGGCATGACCGGGGCGGTAGATTTGGCAGGCCATCTGGATGCCGACATTTTGTGCGAGGAGTGCATTGAGGGTGACGAAGTAACCTGCCCTGTGATTGGCGATGGTGCCCATGCGCGCGCCTTGCCGGTGATACGTATCGTGGCGCCTGAGGGCAATTACGACTACCAGCACAAGTACTTCACCGACGACACCCACTACCTGGTGCCTTCGGGCCTCCCGACTGGCGAAGAAGAAGCCATTCAGGCGCTGGTGCTCAAGGCCTACCGCGTGCTGGGATGCCGCGGCTGGGGGCGTATTGATGTGATGATCGACGGCAAGACGCGCAAGCCCTATCTGCTGGAAATCAATACCTCGCCTGGCATGACCGGCCACTCCCTGGTACCCATGTCGGCGCGTGCGGCGGGCACCAGCTACGAAGATCTGTGCCTGCAGATTTTGTCGCTGGCGGCGCTGGACAGCGTACCCCGCGCAAGGAGCGCG
Source organism: Comamonadaceae bacterium (assembly GCA_947447985.1). Lineage (GTDB taxonomy): Bacteria > Pseudomonadota > Gammaproteobacteria > Burkholderiales > Burkholderiaceae_C > Allorhodoferax. The sequence continues at coordinate 2,257 of CANFLX010000009.1, read as the reverse complement.
CCATGAACCGCGCTGAGAACTCTGGCATGGACGTTCGCGTCATGAATGGCTTGGCCATGGTGCTGTTTGCCATCTTCATCGGCTCTGTGCTGGTGGCCGCCACCCGCTGGCTGTCCAACCGTTCGGTCTTTGCACTCCACAGCATCACGGTGCTGGGCGACGTGACCCATGCCAATGCGCCCACCGTGCGGGCCCATGTCGTATCGCGTGTCACAGGCTCGTTTTTCAGCGTCGATTTGGTCCACACCCGCACCGTGCTGGAAACCATGCCCTGGGTGCGCCATGCGGTCGTGCACCGTGAGTTTCCCAACAAGCTGCGCGTGCAACTGCAAGAGCACCAAGTGGCCGCCTTCTGGGGCGACGCCAACGAGCCACGCTTGCTCAACACCTTTGGCGAAGTGTTTGACGCCAATGTGGGTGAAGTCGAAGTGGACGACCTGCCCCACCTCAACGGCCCACTGGCGCAAAGCGCCACCGTGCTGGCCACCTACCGCGCACTGGCGCCCCAGTTTGCGGCCATGGATTTGACGCTGGAGAACCTGGACCTGACCAGCCAGGGCAGCTGGCGTATCGGCTTGACGGGTGGCGCCACGATAGAAGCCGGACGCGGTGATTTGGAACAAATCCAAGCCGATGTCAGTCAGTTCTTAAAAACACTCACGCGCGTGTTGGCACGCTACCAACGCCCTGCAGGGGCGCTGGAGTCTGCCGACCTTCGCTACAAAAACGGTTACGCCATTCGCTTGCGCGGCCTCGGCACCTTTGCCGGCGTGGCACCCACCCCTTGAAGACTTATAGACAGGTACGAAACTATGGCCCGTGAATACAAAGACTTGGTCGTCGGACTCGACATCGGAACCGCCAAAGTGATGGCGGTGGTGGCCGAAGTACTGCCCGGCGGCACCCTGCGTTTGGCCGGCTTTGGCTCCGCACCCAGCAATGGCCTCAAGCGTGGCGTGGTGGTCAATATTGACGCCACCGTGCACAGCATTCAGCAAGCGCTCAAAGAAGCCGAACTGATGGCGGACTGCAAAATCACCCGCGTCTACACCGGCATCACGGGCAGCCACATCCGTGGCATCAACTCCAGCGGCATGGTGGCCATTAAAGACCGCGAAGTGACCCAGGCCGATGTGACCCGCGTGGTGGAAACTGCCAAGGCCATTCATATATCCAGCGACCAGCGCCTGCTCTTGGTCGAGCCCCAAGAGTTCATCATCGACGGTCAGGACGTCAAAGAACCCATCGGCATGAGCGGCATGCGCCTGGAAGCCAAGGTGCACATCGTGACCGGTGCGCAAAGTGCGGCCGAGAACATCATCAAGTGCGTGCGCCGCTGCGGCCTGGAAGTCGAACAGCTCATGCTCAACCCACTGGCGTCCAGCCTGTCGGTGCTGACCGAAGATGAGCGCGAACTCGGCGTGGCGCTGGTCGACATTGGCGCAGGCACCACCGACATCGCCATCTTTACCAATGGCGCCATCCGCCACACCGCCGTCATCCCGATCGCAGGCGACCTGATCACCAGCGACATTGCCATGGCGCTGCGCACCCCGACCAAAGACGCCGAAGAAATCAAGGTCGAAAGCGGGCACGCCAAGCAGGTGCTGGTGGACCCCGATGTGCAGGTCGAAGTGCCTGGGCTGGGTGACCGCAGCCCGCGCATGCTCAGCCGCCAGGCGCTGGCCGGTGTGATCGAGCCGCGCATTGAAGAAATCTTTACCCTGGTGAACCAGGTCATGCGCGAGTCGGGCTTTGAAGAAGTGCTGTCCTCGGGCATCGTGCTCACGGGCGGCAGCTCGGTCATGCCGGGCATGGTGGAGCTGGGCGAGGACATCTTCCTCAAGCCGGTCCGCCGCGGTATTCCGCTGTATTCCAACGCACTGGCGGACATGGTGGCCCAGCCCCGCGCGGCGGTGGTTATGGGCTTTTTGGAAGAGGCCCGCATCGCACGCATGCGGGGCATCAAAGTGGCGCAAAAAAGCGGCTCGGTCAAGAGTGCTTTTAGCCAGATCCGAGACTTCTTCGCAGGGAACTTTTAAATGCATCAATTTATACCGTTTGATACGCAAAAATCGGTCTCGCGCAGGGCAGAATTGCGATGGCTGCCGCGTGCCGGGCCGCCTGAGCGAAGTTCCACTTTTTTGATACCGCTTTTTTCATTTTCCGTTTGCAAAACCATTAGGAGCTCCGCATGTCCATCGAACTAATTGAAGACGAATCGTTCAACCAAGGCACCTTGATCAAGGTCATTGGC
>CANFLX010000008.1 GCA_947447985.1 Comamonadaceae bacterium | reverse complement strand
CATGAGCATGCGGCGCACATCGGGGTGGTGAATGATGGGCGCGCTGGTGTTCATGGAGCCGTCCACCGGGCGGCTTTGCACCCGCTCGCGCGCAAAGCTGGCGGCCTTTTGGTACGCGCGCTCGGCAATCGCGATGCCCTGCACGCCCACGCCGTAGCGTGCGGCGTTCATCATGATGAACATGTATTCCAAACCGCGGTTTTCCTGGCCTACCAAATAGCCCACAGCGCCGCCGTGGTCGCCATATTGCAAGACAGCCGTGGCGCTGGCCTTGATGCCCATCTTGTGTTCAATGCTGACGCAGTGCACATCGTTGCGCGCGCCCAGCGATCCATCGCCATGGACCAGGAACTTGGGCACGACAAAGAGGCTGATGCCCTTGACGCCTTCTGGCGCGCCTTGCACACGGGCCAATACGAGGTGGACGATGTTGTCCGCCATGTCGTGCTCGCCCCAGGTGATGTAAATCTTGGTACCGAACACCTTGTAGGTGCCGTCGGGCTGCGGCTCGGCGCGGGTGCGGACCATGGCCAAATCGCTGCCAGCCTGGGGCTCGGTCAGGTTCATGGTGCCGGTCCATTCGCCGCTGACCAGCTTTTCGAGGTAAGTGGCTTTGAGCTCGTCCGACCCTGCCGTGAGCAGCGCCTCAATCGCACCGTCGCTGAGCAGCGGGCACAGCGCAAAGCTCATGTTGGCGGAGTTTTGCATCTCGCCACAGACCGAACCAATGGTTTTTGGCAGGCCCTGACCGCCAAATGCAGTGGGGTGCTGCAAGCCCTGCCAGCCGCCTTCGGCAAATTGTTGGTAGGCCTCCTTGAAGCCAGGCGTTGCCGTGACCACGCCGTCTTTCCAGCTGGTAGGGTTTTGGTCACCCGCCCAGTTCAAGGGGGACAACACACCTTCGTTGAACTTGGCCGCCTCTTCCAGCACGGCCTGTGCCGTGTCCAGGTCGGCGTCTTCAAACCCGGGCAATTGGGCAATCTGGTCGATGCGGGCCAGGTGCTCGATGTTGAAAAGCATGTCTTTGACGGGGGCGATGTAGCTCATGGCGGACTTCCAAAGGGGAACAGAGAAAACGTAAGGGCAGTGCCACAGCGGGCACAAAAAAGGCACCGCGCAGGGTGCCTTTTCAGGGACAGATCAGAGTGCGGCTACAAGGTCGGGAACGGCGACAAACAAGTCCGCCTCCAGCCCGTAATCGGCCACGCTGAAGATGGGTGCTTCGGCGTCTTTGTTGATCGCAACAATCACTTTGCTGTCCTTCATACCAGCCAAGTGCTGAATCGCGCCGCTGATGCCGCAGGCCACGTACAGCTGGGGCGCAACGATCTTGCCGGTTTGACCGACTTGCCAGTCGTTGGGCGCATAACCCGCGTCCACCGCAGCACGGCTTGCGCCCATGGCGGCTCCGAGCTTGTCGGCCAGCGGCGTCATGACTTCCATGAATTTTTCGCTCGAACCCAAAGCACGGCCACCCGAGACGATGATCTTGGCTGCGGTCAGCTCCGGGCGGTCGTTGCGGGCAATCTCAGAACCCAGGAACTGCACATCGGCGCTCGCGCCAGCGGCTGCCGGGGTGTCCACACTGGCGCTGCCGCCGGTGCTGGCCGCTGCGTCAAAACCGGTGGTGCGCACGGTGATCACTTTGATCGCGTCGGTGCTTTGCACGGTGGCAATGGCATTGCCCGCGTAGATGGGGCGCTCAAAGGTGTCGGGGCTGTCGACCTTGGTGATGTCCGAGATTTGTGCGACATCGAGCTTGGCTGCCACGCGGGGGGCAATGTTCTTGCCAAACGCGGTGGCGGGGAACAGCAGGTGGCTGTAACCGGAAGCAAGGGCCACCACTTGGGCGCCCATGTTTTCAGCCAGGCCATGTCCAAAGCCAGCGCCTTCCACGTGGATGACTTTGGATACGCCTGCGATCTGCGCCGCAGCAGCGGCGGCAGCGCCAGCGTTGTGGCCAGCGACCAGCACATGCACGTCACCGCCGCATTGGGCGGCAGCGGTCACGGTGTTCAGGGTGGAGGGCTTGATGCTGCTGTTGTCGTGTTCAGCAATAACGAGAGAGCTCATGGCTTATTTCCTTTGAATCTTGTGGCGCGGTGCGGATTAGATGACCTTGGCATCGTTGCGCAGTTTGTCGACCAAGGTGGCCACGTCGGCTACTTTGATACCGGCGCTGCGGGCTGCGGGCTCTACCACTTTGAGGGTTTTGATGCGCGAAGTCACATCCACACCCAGGTCGGCGGGACTGACGGTGTCGAGCTGCTTCTTCTTGGCCTTCATGATGTTGGGCAAGGTCACGTAGCGGGGCTCGTTCAAACGCAAGTCGGTGGTGATGATGGCGGGCAAGGTCAGGCTCAGGGTTTCGGAGCCGCCGTCGACCTCACGGGTCACTTGGGCTTTGCCGTCCGCCACTTCGACCTTGCTGGCGAACGTGGCTTGGGGGCGGTCGCACAGGGCCGCCAGCATTTGGCCGGTTTGGTTGCAGTCGTCGTCAATGGCTTGCTTGCCCAGAATCACCAGACCGGGCTGCTCTTTGTCCATCAGGGCTTTGAGCAATTTGGCCACCGCCAGGGGTTGGAGTTCTTCAGCCGTCTCGACCAGGATGGCGCGGTCGGCGCCAATGGCCATGGCGGTGCGCAGCGTCTCGGAGCACTGGGCCACGCCGCAGGACACCGCGATGACTTCGGTGGCCACGCCTTTTTCGCGCAGGCGAACCGCCTCTTCAATGGCGATCTCGTCGAAGGGGTTCATGCTCATCTTGACGTTGGCGATATCGACGCCGCTGCCGTCAGATTTGACGCGCACTTTGACGTTGTAATCCACCACGCGTTTCACTGGTACCAAAACTTTCATATCGACCACTCCAAAGATTAAAAAATAGGCACTTCAGCGCCGCAGAACCTTACGTGCACGTCAATCCGCGATTCTAGGCGACCCGCTGATTGCCGAGGGAAAAAGCAGCATGGAAACAAAATAGAACGATCGTGCTTTTTTGCGATTGTAGCGACCTTCAGGGCTTGGCTGCTGTAGGGCGGCGACTGCGCTTGTAGTACCTGCGACAGCCCCCTTGCGCGGACTCAGGCGGGGCTTTTTGAAAACTGCAGTACGCCGTCGGCCAAGGGCCGAAAGCGCAAGTCCATCAGGTCGCGCAGGTAGTTCTGGTTCAGCCGCCAAGGCGCGCTGTTGCCCTGCACCGGAAACTGGTCCAGCGAGCGCTGGATGTACCCCGAACTGAAGTCCACCCAAGGCTGGGCTTGCACACCCCTCGCAGGCAGGGCGGGCATGCACACCTGGCTGCCCGTGCGCTGCATGTGGCGCAAGACGCGGCAGACAAAAGCACCCGTGAGATCGCTTTTGAGCGTCCAGGATGCGTTGGTGTAGCCCACGACATAAGCCATATTGGGCACGCCCGACAGCATCATGCCCTTGTAGCTCATGGTTTTGGCGATATCCACCGGTTTGCCATCGACGCGAATCGCCATGCCGCCAAAGCCCAACAAATCCAGGCCAGTGGCCGTCACCACCACATCCGCCGGCAGCAATGCACCCGACCCGAGTCGGATGCCAAGCGGCTCAAAGCCCGCCACCGTGTCGGTGACCACGTCGGCACGACCGCCGCGAATGGCCGCGAACAAATCTCCGTCAGGCACGAGGCACAGGCGCTGGTCCCAGGGTTTGTAGCGGGGGTTGAAGTGGGTTGTCACATCAAAGGCGGTGGGCAAGGCCTGCGCTGCGGCTTTGACAATGCCCGCCTTGAACTGCTCGGGCCGACGCTTGGCCAGATGAAAAAACAAAATGCCCAGCAGCACATTCTTCCAACGCGTGAGCGCATAGGCCAAGCGCGCAGGCAGCAGCCGACGCAGACTGTTGGCCACAAGGTCGCTGCGCGGCCGTGCCACCACATAGGTGGGCGAGCGCTGCAGCATGGTGACGTGCGCGGCGTCTTGCGCCATGGCGGGCACCAGTGTCATGGCCGTCGCCCCGCTACCGATGACCACCACGCGTTTGCCCCGGTAGATCAGGTCTTGCGGCCAGTCCTGCGGATGCACCATGCGCCCGGCAAACTGCTCTTGGCCGGCAAAGCTGGGCGTGTAGCCGTGGGCGTAGTTGTAGTAGCCGCTGCACATCAGCAAGAAGCTGCAGGTCATGGTCACAGGCGCGGCGCGTGCGCCCGTCTGCACGGTAATCGTCCACCGCGATTGCGCGCTGGACCACGCCGCATCCAACACCCGGTGCTCGTAGCGAATGTGGGGCGACAGCCCATGCTCCTGCGCCGTGTCTTGGATGTACTGCAAGATGGATGCGCCATCGGCAATTGCCTCCCCGGCCTTCCACGGCTTGAAGCTGTAACCCAGGGTGTACATATCGGAGTCAGAGCGCACGCCGGGATAGCGAAACAAATCCCAGGTACCACCCAGGCGTTGGCGACCTTCCAATATCGCAAAGCTTTGGCCAGGGCAACGCTGGCGCAAATGCACCGCGCTGCCAATGCCGGAGAGGCCTGCGCCCACGATCAGGGTGTCGAAATGCTCCGTCGTCATGCGGCAAATATCCGCGCAAGGCGGCCCATAGAACACCAATAAAAGTCGCGCTCCCAGCCCACACTGGGAAACACCACTCCTTGCGTCAAACCGCCGCTGCGCACGCGCGCGCGCTCCTGGCCGGTTTCGATATCGAGCACCGCTACTTCTTCGCCCAAGCGCCGGTAGTCGTTGACCACCAATTCACCGCTGCCGGAATACAGCAGCAAATGGCTGGCCGCGCCGAATGGCGCTTTGCGCCACAGCGGTGCCAGGCTTTGGTCGTCTTGAATGCGCCAGGCACAAAGCACGCTGTTGGCCGAGTCAAAGCCAACCACGATGCGCCGCTGCACGTCCACCAAGGGCGGGTTGGTGATGCTGCCGCCACGCAGGCCACTCACCTCGAGCGCACCATGGTCGGCGGCATCGGCCAGCGAGACGCGCAGCAAGCGGTTAGGCGTTTGGCACACCCCCGCGCCGCGCATAGTGATGCGGTAGCGGTGCAAGCCGTTGTCCATGAACCAAGCGTTGTGGCCGTCAATCACGGCGTCCCAGCCGTAGCTTTGGTGGGTGTTGCCCAAGTAGTCCCACGACCACTCCGCGTCACGCCGCAAGGTCTGTGCAGCTTCATCCCAGTGGTAGCGAAAAATACGGTGCACGCCCACCACGTAGACCGTGTTGCCGACCGCGCTCAAGCGTGCGATAGAGGGCTCCGGGCAGACGGTGTCCGCACAGGCCGGGCGCAGCGATTCTGGGTCGAGCACCGTCAGCGTGGCTGGGATGGTGTCAGAGAGGTTTTTAGTGACGATGCGCCCGTTGTCCAAAATCACAAAGGAGTTGTAGGCCAGGTTCAGCGGCAAGGCAAACGAGGCCTTCAGGGCGCAGGCCCGGTCCAGGCGGTGCGCATAGCGCCCGTAGACCACGTAAATGTCACCATTGCGGTGAATGGCCATGCCGCCCGGCCACATGGGGCCCCCGGGCAGGCGCTTGGAGCTTTGGCGGGTTTGCAAAGAATGCGGGTCAATGCGTTCCACGCACGACGTGGTGGCCAGGCCCAGATTGGATCGCAGGGCCGAGTGCGTCAACAGATAGACCTCTCCGGGATCTCCCAAGACCGTCATGGTCGAGAGGACCGTGTCACGCGTGGTGCAGCGAAGGCGTTCACCGGGCTGCAAAGAGAGCGCGGAACCTTCTGGCGCCCTCTGCATACGGGCAGGCCCCCCATCCTCGCCCGGCCAGGGGCTGGCGTAGTAGCCCCGCATTCCGGTCATGCGCGGCGACGGCGCAGCCGCCACCAGACCACCAGACCGAACAATGCAAGCAAAACGGCAGCCGCCTGTTTGCCGAACACCGGAATCCAGTAGCGCGAGATGCTGTTGATAAACACCTGCTTCTGGGGGCTGTAGCCATCCGGCACGGGCAAGACCTGGTTGGCTTTTTCGTACTTGGCGTAATCGGCCTGCATGCTTTGGAACTCCTGAGGCACGCGCTCGCGCAAGTCCAGCGTTTCACCGGGGTCGGCGCTCAGGTCATACAAGTGCCACTGTCCATCGCCCAAGGGCTGCATATTGCGCACCAGTTTGAGGCTGCCTCGGAACAAGGCCGCGTTGCCCGAGAGCTCGTAACCCAAAGGCTGATCAGCGCCTCGAACCGCCTGGGCACTGCCTTGCAACAAAGGCAGCAAGCTCTTACCGGTCAGGGCTTCAATCGCTGCGCCTTGGTAACTGAGGCCTGGCGCAGGAACGTGGGCCAGCTCCAGAAGCGTGGGCGTGATGTCTGTCACATGGGTCAGTGCGTGCTGCACCTGGTTGCTCTGGCGCACCGGGGGCCCGGAGATCAACATCGGCGTACGGATACCGCCCTCCCCTGACCAGAATTTGTAGGTGTACAAAGGCGAGGCCGATGCGCTCGCCCAGCCAGGCCCCGGAATGCCGTAGGTTCCCTTGGCGCCCAGTGTTTCAGTGTCTTGCTTGTACTGAAAAGCAAGCCAGGGTTGCGCCTCGTGGTAGTCCGAGCCCTCGGCACCGTTGTCCGACAAAAACACAAACACCGTGTTCTCGTACTGGCCAGTTTCTTTCAGGCGGTTTACCAAGCGCCCTACATGGAAGTCCATGGCCTCGGCCATCGCGGCGTAGACCTCCATCTCGCGCTCCATGTGCAATCGGTCTTTTTCCGACAAAGCGTTCCAATCGCCGGTGGTGGACATGGTGGTCAGCCGGGTGCTCGCAGGCACCAGCCCCAGCGCAATCGCCTTGGCCAGGCGCTGCTGGCGCAACACGGTCCAACCTTCGCGGTAGCGCCCTTTGTATTTGTCAATAAAAGACTGGGGCGCTTGTACCGGCACATGGTTGGCCTGAAAGCCAACGTAGGCAAAAAAAGGCTGCTGCTTGCGGGAGTCTGCATCGATGTAGCCCAGCATGCGGTCTACAAAATACTCCGACGAATAGAACTCGGCAGGCATCTTGGCGGGCTGGCCGTCCTCAAACCAATAGACCTGCGGCAGGTGCGGCAAATACTGTTTGGCGGGCTCCCAATTGTCCGAGCCGGTGTCGCCTTGCACAATGGATTTGTCAAACCCCCGGCGGTTGGGCAGGTTGTAGGGCTCTGAGCCCACATTCCATTTGCCAGCAACATAGGTGCGGTAACCACTGTCTTGCAGCAAGGAGGCCACGGTGACCACGTTGTGGTTCAAAGAGCCCTGGTAGCCGGGCTTGCCCAGATGATCGGTGGGCATGGCTTCACGCAGATTGCCGACGCCGTTGCGGTGGTTGTCCACCCCGGTTAGCAACATGGAGCGGGTCGGCGAGCAGGAGGCGGCCACGTGAAAGTTGGAAAAGCGCATGCCGCGTTGGGCCAGAGCGTCCAGGTTGGGCGTCGAAATTTCACCCCCAAAGGCCCCCAGGTCAGAAAAGCCCCAATCATCGGCCACCAACACCACGATGTTGGGGCGTTGCACCGGTGCGGCTGATGCCGCAGAGCCTGCGTATGCCGCACTGCATCCCAACACAGCGAGCGTCGAACTCAGAAATGCCGCAATGGCTCTGTCGATAGGTCTCATCCAATCTCCTTCGGATACACAGCCGCGTGGTGGCACGGCAGCCCACCATACACTAGTGCATGTTTTTGTTTATGGTAGCACGCACGCGCGCGCTGCCGATGAAGGACGGGTTTGCACGACAATCTTTACACCGACACACACAACGAGTCCCATGGTATCTGCCCCCACCCCCCCTGAAACACAACCAAGCACCCGCGCTGCGCCGCGCTTGAACCAAGACGCCTGGCTGGACGCGGCATTTGCCGCTGCCGTGGAACATGGCTTTGACGGCGTGCGGGTGCTGGCTTTGGCGGATGCGCTGGGCGTGACGCGGGGGAGCTTTTACTGGCACTTCAAAGACCACGCGGCGCTCATCACCGCCCTGCTGGAGCGCTGGCTGGCGCGCGAGGCCGACGGCAATCGGCGCTTAGAAGACACCGTCACCGAAGACCCGGTGCAAGACCTGGAACTGCTGCTGGACGCGGCCTTGGCCCATGGTGGCGAGGACTTGAGCAATATGCGCTTCGAATTGGCGCTGCGCGGCCTGGGTCGGCGCGATGCGGCGGTAGCAGCCATGCTGCTCCAAGTCGACCAGGCCCGCCTCGCATTGTTTGCCAAGAAGTTTGCGCGCATTACACCTGACCCCAAAGCCGCGCGGGAACTGGCCACTTTGTTTTACCTCACCATCGTGGGCAGCTTTCAGGCGCTGAGCCGGCCGCAGGCGGCGCATCCCACCAAGCAGTACCTGACCGACATCATCGGCCGCTATTTGGTCAAGCCGCAAGCCCGCTGACGCACAGGAGCTCGCGCGCACGGCCCAGATCAGGGCCCCGGCGCCACCAAGGCCGTGCGAAAACCGAGGTGGCTCACCGCCAGATCGTCGTCCTGCGCCTGACGCGCGCCTGCACGGTAGCGCATGCAGTAGTTGGGTGCACACAAGAACGAACCGCCTTTGATGACGTGTTGCCCCAGAACCATAGCGCCTGACGGGCGCACGCTGCTGGGACCCGGATCCACATCACCTTCCGGTACAAGTGCTGTGTGGTTGGCGGTGTAGACATCGCGCGTCAGCTCCCAAGCGTTGCCAATCATGTCAAACAGACCCAGCGCATTGGGCTGGAAGCAGCCGACCGGCGCCAGCCCGACAAATCCGTCCTCGGCTGAATTGGCCACAGGAAACAGGCCTTGCCAGGTATTGGCCTGGCGCGGTTGTTCGTGCACAGGGGCGGCTTGTGAGTTGGCCCCACGCGCCGCCCATTCCCATTGGGCTTCTGAGGGAATCACTGCGCCCTTCCAGCGGGCATAGGCCTGGGCGTCTTCGATCGTGACGTTCACCACCGCGAAGGCACCACGTCCTTCGATGCTGGTTTGCGGGCCGCCGGGGTGGCGCCAATCGGCGCCCGGCACATAACGCCACCACTGGGTGGGGCTGCCCTGACCCGACACACTGGTCGGGCTGATAAACACCACTGCGCCTGGCAAGCGCATGTCGGCCGGTAACTCCGGATGCAGCGAGGCATCGACTGCACGCTCTGCAACCGTGCGGTAGCCCGTCGCCTGCACAAAAGCGGCGAATTGGTCGTTGGTCACTTCGGTGCGGTCCAGCCAAAAGCCGTTCACCTTGACCGGGCGCACCGGCATTTCTTCGGCATAGACCGAGTCACCCAGCGACAGCGTTCCACCAGGCACCCACACCATGCCGGGATGGGGACTGCCTGCCGCCTGCGGCGGTAGTGCGCACACCAGCCGCTCTTGTTGGTGCAATTGCTCAGTGTGGCGCGCGGCCCACCACAAAGCGGCGCCCGCCACTAGCACAGCTGCAAGCAGGAACAGCGCCCCGCGCCGCCACGTGGCCGTCATGCGGCTAGTTGTACCAGTAGGTGTATTCGTCACCCGGTGCCTCGGGCTGGTCCAGCGTCTTGTCGATGCTGATGGGCATCGCGATAAAGGACGACCAGCGGGACGGCGGCATATCGGCGTGGTGGGCTGCCAGCTCGGCTTTGAGCTCAGCCAACTTTTGGGGCTCACGCTCGGCCAGATTCACCTTCTCGGTCGGATCGGTGGCCAGGTTGAAAAGCCAGTCTTTGCGCGGCAGCTCCGAGGCAATCAGCTTCCATGCGCCATGGCGTACGGCGCGGTAAGGACCATCGCGCCAGAACAAGCTGCGTTGTGCTTGTACTTGCGGCTTGGCGCTCAAATAGGGAAGCAAATTCACGCCATCAATCACCCGGTCGGTGGGCATTTTTCCGCCCGCTGCGGCCACCATGGTCGGCATCATGTCGATGTTGGTGACGGGCTGGGCATATTGGGTTCCCGCAGCAATATGACCGGGCCACTTCGCCACGTAGGGCACGCGCAAGCCGCCTTCAAAGAAAGTGAGCTTCCAGCCCCGGTAGGGTTGGTTGACATCCCGCAGGCCGGTGTAGCCCGGTGCGCCGTTGTCACTGGCAAAAATCACCAACGTGTTTTGATCGAGGCCATCGTCTTTGAGCGCTTGGAGGACGCGACCTACGCTGCGATCGACGGATCGCACCATGGCGGCATACACCCGCTCGCGGTGGTTGGTAATTTGCGGAAGCGCGTCGTAGTCCTCTTTGCTGGCTTGCAAAGGCGTGTGCACGCCCCAGTGCGCCAGATACAGGAAGAAGGGCTGGTTCTTGTTGCGGTGGATGGCGGTGACGGCCTCGTCAGTGAAGTAGTCGGTCAGGTATTTATTGGGCTCAAACCAATGCCCCGCGTTGTAGCTCACACCAAAGCGCATGTTGGGCCACAGAAATTTGTCGATGGGGTCGAAGTCCTGCTTGGAGTTCACCACCCGCGGGTCGTTCTGCGGCAGGTAGAGCCCACTTTCCATAAACAGGCTCTCGTCAAATCCTTGGTTGCCAGGGCGCATCTCGGGCGTGCTGCCCAGGTGCCACTTGCCGATGTGCAGCGTGTGGTAGCCACGCTCTTTGAGCGCCTTGGCCATGGTGATTTCAGTGGGCGGCATGCCCAGATCATTGAAATCTTTGGCGCCCTTGGCAGCCTCTTTGTCGATCATGACTTTCCGGCTTCGGTTGGGGTCAGCATACAACTCCCCAGCCACACGGGCCATGGCGCCTGGCGTGGGTGTGAATTCCACACCAAATCGCCAAGGGTAGCGACCCGTCATCAAGGCTGCACGCGACACCGTGCAGACCGCGCTGCCCGCATAACCTTGGTCAAAGCGCACACCCTCCTGCGCAATCGAGTCGATGTTGGGCGTCGGCACGCCCTGGGCTGCGCGGCCGCCGCCGCCAGCGGTGATGTCGTTGATGCCCAGGTCGTCGGCCAGAATAAAAATGATGTTGGGTGCACGCTGCGCCACGGGCGCGGTGGGCGCCTGCGGACCTTGCACCCATGGCGCCTCTTGGTAGGCATCGCGCGGATGGCGAATGTCGGTGTACCAGCCCAGCGAATACTGCAGCACGTAAATCCGGTTGGCATACGCCAAGGCGCTGAGCGCGATCAGGCCTAGCAGCGCCAGACCCCATTTATGTTGGGTTTTCATATTTTTTGTCTCCTCGTCGGGGCTGGGTGTGCCGGTGTCTAGGCGGCTTTATACCGAAGCATAAATCAGGTCGGTCAGACCCGTGGCTTCAAAAATCGCCTGGGCGCGGGCCTGGGCTTTTTCATCAAGCGCTGCAAACTGTTCGCGCAAGCAGCGCAGGCATTTGGCCTGGTACGGCACGACCGCCTGCTGCCAGCGCCCGCTGGGCAAGTCGACGCTCATCTGTTTTTCAGCCTGCGCCAACGCACGGGCATTGGCCAACAGCACGGGCAAATAGCCTTGCGACAGTTCGCTCAACAGTGCGAGCAAGGTGGGCGAGAGCGCGTCGGCACCCGCCCAGTCGCCTTCCATAGGCTCCAGACCGGAGAGATCCTCCAGCATTTCTACCCACGCAAAGACGCGGCGCGAGCGCTCCAGAGTCAGCGCCGCCGACACGGGATCGAAATGCGCCAGTTGCGTCAGCTGGCCATACAAGGCGAAATCACTCGCACCAGGGCGCTGCCCCATCAAAAATGCTTGCGTCTGCAAATGGGCGTCCAGCAAGTCCACCAAGCGCTCATAGCCAGACTCGATGATCGCTGCGGTGTGCTGGTTAGAGCCGACCACGGCCAAGCGAGATATCTGGCGCTGGGCAAATTGCGTTTGCGCGGTGTCCAGAACGCTTGGGCTGGCAGTGATGCCCACAAAGTGCACCGGAAGAACCGCACCGGCCTTGGCGATGGCGTCCGCGAACACCCAGCGGTAATGGAACATGGCCTTGGTGACCCATTCGTCCGCAAAGTCTTCCAGCACGGCGTCGATCAAGGCGAGCACCGGGTCTGGCGGAATCACATTGCGGCCCGCAACGTCTTTCTCGAACCGGCGAATCAAGGGGGTGGAGTCGGTAACAGCTTCCAGCACGCCCTGGGCGTCTGGCAAATAAAACGTCGGCAGCAGTTCAACCTTGGGCTTGGGCATGCCCGCTTTGTCGGCGGCGCTCCCCAGCAAATAGCGGTAAGGGATGCGGCGGTAGCGCAGGACCGCCATCATCTTGCGCGTATAGGGCGAGCCGGGCGCTCCTTTGAAAGCGACGGGCAAGGCCATCATGTGAGGGTGATCAAGACTGCGGTTGCCAAGGCCAACAAGCCGCCCGCTAGGATACGCACGGTGATAAAGCTCACGATGGGTTTGACCGGAAAAACGACGGTTTGCTCAATGGCCGCCCACTTGTGCACGTCGATGCCGGTGTCGCTAATGGCCAGCGCAAAGTTGAAAAAATCGCGCTGGCTGCGGTAGCGCACCATGGCCACATAGTGCCAGTCCGGCACGCCTGGGCAGTCGATGAATCGCCCACTGCGCCGGGCGATAAACACCGGCATGCAAGCGCGGCGCAGCAGGTGAGGAATGATGGCCTTGCCGTAGCGCTTATCGGCTTCGCGCGGGTCGTCGCTGTAATGGTGGCCTGGCGGATACAGGGCCTTGGAGCGGTAGCGCACACAGTTGTGCATGACAAAATCTTTGCCATCGTCGCTGGCCATGAGTTGCTGGGCCTCGTCGACCAGACCCTCTTCCCCCGTGCCCTGCACGCGCTTTTGAAACTCGGCGATGAAATACGCTTTTTCCTCAGCGCTCAGGGGCTTGCCCTTGCCACCGTACCACCAGACAAACATCAAATACAGGGCGACAGCAATCGCGACCACGACGGCGTGATAGGTCATGCAGACCCTCCTTGATCAGGCGGAAACGGGGGTAGACACCGGTGTGAAAAAGCGGGTGTTGTCGCGCAACCAGGCTTGCGAGCGGCTGGCGTCATGTTGTTCCGGGTGGAAGTCTTCGCGCAGGTAATCACGCCATTGCGCCACGTTGCCGCGCAGCATGCCGTCTTTGGCAAACAACAACTTCCAGGCACTGCGCCAGGTGCTCAGCTTGAACAAAGCGCGGTCGTGCCACAGATTGCGCACCGTTTGGCAAAACAGGTCGTACATGAAAATCACCGTCACATAGTGGAACACCCGCACGCGTGTGCGCTGGCTGCCACCCATGGCCTGGTAAATGTTGAAAGCGGTACTGCGGTGCTCGGACTCTTCGGCGCTGTGCCACAGCCACAGGGTTTGCAGACGCTCCTCGGCGCCTTCGAGTGCCTCAGGGTGGCGCAGCATCCAGTCGGCAAACAGGGCGGTGAAATGCTCGGTGGCGGCGGTGCCCGCCACATGCATACGGGCCGGCAAATGGGCTTGCTTTTTAATCCGGCGAATCGCCCGCTGCTCCATGGCGTTGGTGAAGCCCAAACGGTCTAAATGCCCGTTGAACAGCGCATGGATGCGCCGGTGCGTGGCTTCCTGGCCGACAAAGCCCTGCACCTCTGCTGCCAATTGGGCTCTTCTGTCGTCCGGCAGCGTTTTGAATCCCGCGCGCACCGAGTCCATAAAGAACTGCTCACCCACCGGGAAGCTCATCGACAAAGCGCTAAAAAAAGCCGAGCGGAACGCATCACCGCCATTCCACCGCGCGGGAAACGGAGCGCTCAGGTCCACCAATAGTTTTCGGACTACCAAATCAGTCATAGCAAGTCATCCTTGATTCAATGCAATGCCGCGCACGGCCTTCAATACACAAGTGTACGGCGTTTTGGTCTGCAGTGCCAAAAATCACACCATCGGCGTAGGGTTGACTGCCCCGGGTACCGTCGCCGCACGGGGCGGGGCTGCCATGCCAATGCCCAGTTGGCGCAGGTTTTGCAAAAGTGCCAAATTGATGTCGGAGCGCAAATTACCCTGCCCTTCATTGGGGTCGTTGATCCAGTACAGCAAGGTGAACTCCATGCCCTCCGCGGCAAACTGGGACAGCTGCACCGACGGTGCGGGGTCTTTCAAGACACGGGGCTGCGCGGTGGCAGCGGTAATCAGGGCGACCATCACCTGCTGCACATCGCTGCCATAGGCCACTTGCACCTGCGTGCTTTGGGCGACCACGGCATCGGCCAAGGACAGGTTTTCGACACGGGTGCTGATCAGAGTCTCATTGGGCACGATGGATTCACGCCCCGTGGGCGAGCGCACCACGGTGTAGCGCGCATTGATTTGGGTGATCTTGCCCTCAAAGTTTTCCACCCGCACATAGTCGCCGATACGCAAATTGCGCTCGGTCAGGATGACGAAACCACTCACGTAATTGGCCGCCACCTTTTGCAAGCCAAAACCAATGCCAACGCCCAAGGCGCCACCGAGCACGGAGAGCGCCGTCAGATCGATTCCGACCGCCGACAGCGCCACCATCAAGCCCACAAACAAGAGCAAGGCACGCGCGGCATTGCTGGCGGCCTTGCGCAATGACAGTTCATCGCCGGTGGCCGAACGCAGCAGGCGCGCCTCGATGCCGGCAGACATCCACAGCGTCAATATCAATACCACGCTGGCCGTGAGCAGACCCTCGACGATCTTGCGTACCGACAAATGGGTATTGCCCACCGTCCAGCCGATCTGGTCCAGCGCATTCAAAATCGCCGGCAACAGGCCGCTGACCCACAAGACCAAGACCAGCCAGACCAACCAGGAAATCGTCTGCTCCATCGCACGCGCCCAGCGCGACTGCGAAAACACGATTTGCAAGACCTTCACACCCGTGCGAATGGCGACCAGTGCCATCAAGGCCGGAACCCCCACATCCAGCACCGCGACATTGACAAAGCGGTCCAGCACCTCGCGCGCGCCATAGCCCAGACACAGCAGCAGCAAGGGGAAGAGCACGCCGTCGATGTCTTTGCGGCCAAACATCACCGAGCGCTCATCGCGTCCCACCGCCTGGCGCAGCATGCGCACCACGCCCCAGGCCAAGAGTGCGCACAGCGCCAGCGCGGCCAGTTCCAACAGAACGCTGGGCTGAGAAAAGGCGCTCAGCCAGCCCACAAAGTCGTCGATCGGCTGGGGAATACGGGTGTGCGTGCTAGACATCGGCCAACACCCTGACATGCGCCGCCACACTGCGAGCCAACGCGTCCAGGTGGTAGCCACCTTCCAGACAGGACACGATGCGACCCTTGGCATGGCGCTGCGCCACGGCTTTGATCTGCTCGGTCATCCAGGCGTAGTCGGCCTCGACCAAGCCCATCTGTCCCATCTCGTCTTCGCGGTGGGCATCAAAGCCTGCGCTGATAAACACCATTTCGGGCGCAAAGGCTTCCAAGCGGGGCAACCAGTGGTCCTGGACCACTGCACGCACGGCATCACCCTTGGAATAAGCGGGCAACGGCACATTGACCAGGTTAGCTGCGTCAGACTGCGCGCCGCCATGCGGATAAAACGGGTGTTGAAAGAAACTCGCCATCAGGATGCGCGGGTCGCCCGCGACGATGTCTTCGGTGCCATTGCCGTGGTGCACATCGAAGTCGATGATGGCCACCCGATGCAGTCCGTGGCGCTCCAGCGCATAGCGGGCCGCGATGGCCACGTTGTTAAAAAAGCAAAAACCCATGGCTTTGTCGTGGCAGGCATGGTGGCCCGGTGGCCGCACGGCGCAAAACGCATTTTCCAGCTCGCCCGCCATCACGGCATCGGTGGCTGCCAATGCCGCACCCGCCGCGCACAGGGCCGCGTCCCAGGTGTGCACATTGAGGCTGGTGTCCGGGTCAATCTGAGCGTGCGTGGGACCACCAGCGTCGATTTCTTCGCGCAATCCATCGGTGAGCCCGCGAATAGCCGCGATATGCATGCGACCGTGGGCCAATTCCAAATCAGAGATCGGCGCAGGGGGCGCCTGGACCTGGTGCAAGGCATCCAAAACCCCGGTCGCCAGTAGCCAATCGTTGATGGCGTCCAGGCGCTCTGGGCACTCAGGGTGCCCCGCACCCATCTCATGCTTGCGGAAGAGGGGATGGAAGTAATAGCCAGTTTTATGCATGGTATGGTCGCTCACTGCCCCGATCCGCGTGGTGCCGCGAGCCAAGAAAGCAATTTAGCTTACCACGCGCCCTCCCGTGAGAAGGGTTTGCGCCGCCACGACAGTGCTGGATTTCCCTGGTTTTCTTTGCCCCTAACGCGCCTTGACCTCCCGACTGATTTGCATTGCCTTTGCCTGCTGCCTGCTGTTACCTGCAGGCCCGGTCAGCGCAGCCAAGCGCCCGGCGGTCGATACCAACGCCAGCTACAAAAACAACCCTGCGGCCATGGCCGAGGCCACTGCCATGGCCCAGCGCATGGGTATGCGCCCGGCGTGGGTGCGCAGCGTGATCGGCAAAGCCAAGCGCATGCCTGGCATCATCAAGGCGGTCACGCCGGGGCAAGCATCGGCGGCACGGGATTGGACGCTGTACCGAAGTCGGGTGGTAGAGCCCACGCGCATCGCAGCGGGCGTGCGCTTTTGGCAGCACAACGCTGCCACCCTGGCGCGGGCTGAGCATGAAACGGGCGTCAGCGCCGCAACCATCGTCGGCATTCTGGGGATCGAGACCATTTACGGCAAACAAATGGGCGGCTACCGCACCATAGACGCGCTCAGCACCTTGGCGTTTGACTTTCCTGCCGCCCACCCGAAGGCGGCGCAGCGATCTGCCTATTTTTTGCAAGAGCTCGAAGAGTTTTTGCGTCTGTGCAAAGCCCAGGGCCGCGACCCCGTGAGCGTGCGCGGCAGCTACGCCGGGGCCATGGGCATGGCACAGTTCATGCCCTCAAGCTGGCGACAGTACGCGGTGGACTTTGACGGCGACGGCCGCATCGACCTCTTTGGAAGCCCGGCCGATGCGATCGGCTCGGTCGCGCACTACCTGGCCGCGTTTCATTGGAAGGCGGGCTTGCCGACCCACTACCCGGTGCAATTCGACGCCCAAAAAGTGGACCTGCCCAGCCTGCTGCAAAACGACATTGTTCCCAGCCTCAAGCCTGCAGGTCTTCGAGAGAAAGGCGTGGCGCTGGGTGAGGGTGGCGACCAGCATCCGGGCTTGCTGGCTCTGATCGAACTCCCCAACGGCGAGCGCCCCACGCAGTACGTGGCGGGCACCGACAACTTCTACACCATCACCCGCTACAACTGGAGCAGCTTTTACGCGATGGCGGTGATTGAGTTGGGGCAGGCGGTGGCGCGGGAAGTCAAAAGCCCGCTATAGCCCGCTATTGCCCGCTATAGCCCGCATTGAGGCAAAGCGGCGTCTCGGGTGGGCTCAGTTGACTGGAACCAAAAATTCCCGGCTCACCTGCACACCCAAGTCGTTGACCCGGTCCAAAAACTGGGTCAAAAAGGCGTGCAGACCGGTCGCCAGAATTTCATTGATGCGGCCGTACTGCAGCTGCGCACGCAGCTTGCCCGCGCGGCGCAGGGTTTCGCTTTCGGGGTCGCTGGTCACACGTTCCAGGTTGTTGAGCACTTCCACCAGCGAGGCATGCAGCGAGCGCGGCATGTCGGCTTTCAGTATCAACAGCTCCGCGACCCGCTCGGGGCGGATCACATCGCGGTAGACCTTGCGGTAAATCTCGAAGGCCGACACGCTGCGCAGCACCGCACTCCAGTGGTAAAAGTCGCCTTCGTGCTCGATCGCCGGATTGGCGTCCATAAAGTCCGCGCCGCCGCCATGGAACTTGACGTCCACCAAACGTGCGGTGTTGTCGGCCCGTTCCAGAAAAGTACCTAGGCGCATAAAGTGCAGCGACTCGTCCATCAGCATGGTGCCCACCGTCACGCCACGCGAGAGATGGGAGCGAAATTTCACCCACTCAAAAAACTGCGAAGGGTCACGCTCAAAACTGTCACTCGAGGCCATGCGTTTGACCTCCAGCCAGGTTTGGTTGTGGGTCTCCCACACCTCGGTGGTCAAGGTGCCACGCACGGCGCGGGCGTTTTCACGGGCGGCGCTCAGGCAGGACAGGATGCTCGAAGGGTTGCTCTCGTCGCGCACCATGAAGTCCATGACCTCTTTGGCCCGCACCGCCTTGTGGCGCTGGGTATACGCGGGTAGCAACTCGCTGATGCTCAGCAAACCGCGCCAGCTGCGTTCTTCGGAGGCTTCGGTTTGGCCCAAGAGTGCGGTCTGGTAGTTCACGTCCAGCATGCGGGCGGTGTTTTCGGCGCGCTCGGTGTAGCGCGACATCCAATACAAATGGTCGGCAGTGCGGCTGAGCATGGTTATTCCTCCAGAATCCAGGTGTCTTTGGTGCCACCGCCCTGCGACGAGTTCACCACCAGCGAGCCTTCTTGTAGCGCCACGCGCGTGAGGCCGCCAGGCACCATTTGCACCGTTTTGCCACTCAGCACATAGGGCCGCAAATCAATATGGCGCGGCGCAATGCCGCTGTCCACATAGGTCGGACAGGTCGAGAGGCTGAGTGTGGGCTGGGCAATGTAGCCGCCCGGATTGGCCAGCAAGGCCTGGCGGAAGATTTCAATCTCGGCGCTGCTGGCTGCAGGGCCGACCAGCATGCCGTAGCCGCCTGCGCCATGCACTTCCTTGACCACCAGGTCTTTCAGATGTGCCAAGGTGTAGGCCAGGTCGTCGGGCTTGCGGCACTGGAAGGTGGGGACGTTGTTCAAAATGGGTTTCTCGCCCAGGTAGAACTCGATCATTTGCGGCACATAGGGGTAGATCGACTTGTCGTCCGCGATGCCCGTGCCCACGGCGTTGCAGATGGTGACGTTGCCCGCGCGGTAGGCGTTGAGCAAACCGGGGCAACCCAGGGTGGACGTGGGGCGGAACACCGTGGGGTCCAAAAAGTCATCGTCCACGCGGCGGTAAATCACGTCCACCCGGCGCAGGCCACGCGTGGTGCGCATGTAAACAAAGTTGTCTTTGACCACCAGGTCTTGCCCTTCGACCAGCTCCACGCCCATTTGCTGGGCCAAAAAGGCGTGCTCAAAGTAGGCGCTGTTGTACATGCCGGGCGTGAGCACCACCACCGTGGGCTCGGCCGTGCTGGCGGGACAGCTGGCGCGCAGCGTTTCGAGCAGCAAGTCGGGGTAGTGGGCAATGGGTGCCACGCGGTGGCTGTTGAACAGCTCCGGGAAGAGACGCATCATCATCTTGCGGTCTTCCAGCATGTAGCTCACACCGCTGGGAACACGCAGATTGTCTTCGAGCACGTAGTACTCGCCCTGCCCCTGCGCATTGGGTGCGCGCACGATGTCGATGCCTGAAATGTGCGAATAAATCTGGTGCGGCACGGCCACGCCGACCATCTCTTTGCGGAACTGGGCGTTGTGCTCGATCTGCTCGCGCGGCACGATACCGGCGCGAATAATGTCCTGCTCGTGGTAGACGTCATGAATGAAGCGGTTGAGCGCGGTGACCCGCTGCACCAGGCCTTTTTCCATGGACTTCCACTCGTGCGCCGGAATCACGCGGGGAATCAGGTCGAAAGGAATCAATCGCTCGGTGCCTGCACCGTCTTCGTCTTTTTCGCCATAGACCGCAAAGGTGATGCCGACACGGCGAAAAATCATCTCCGCTTCTTCGCGCCGGTGCGCCATGGTCTCGGCACTTTGGCGTGACAGCCATTGGGCGTAGGCAAGGTAGTGCTCGCGCACCTGCGCGTTGTCGGCCAGGTCACCGTAGGGCAACTTCGCCACCATTTCGTCAAATGTATGCATGGGTACAGACCTTCACTTTCCATCGTGTTACGCAAGACTCAGGCCAATTCAGCCCTGTCCATTCACAAGTTTTCGCTCAAGGCAGCCGGTGGTGCCAGTAGCGCTGCCCTGTTTCGCGTGCACATGCCCCATTGTGGGGCAGCTTGGATTGCCATTCAAACGCACCACAATGGGGCGTATCGACGATCTGCAGGCGCCTGCCCTCGCCGTTGCGCTCCCCCAATGCCTGGTAGCGGGCCAGCACCTCGGGTGCCGGATGGCCATAGCGGTTGCGATAGCCCGCTTGAATCAGCACCCACTCGGGCTGCACGGCGGCCAAAAACTCAGCGCTGCTGGATGTTTTGCTGCCATGGTGAGGCGCCAGCAGAACTGTCGACCGCAGCGTGTCACCTTGGCGTGCAGTGAGCTCCGCCTCCTGCAGCCGCTCAATGTCACCCACCAACAAAGCGCTTTGCCCGCCCGCGTCGATGCGCAGCACGCAGGACAAGGCATTGGGTTTGGGTGGCGGTTGGACGTCGTAGTCTTGCGGGCGCGGGTGCAAAACCTGGAAATGCACGCCGTCCCAGTCCCAGGCCTGCCCCGCTTTGCAACGCTGCGTGGTACGCCCTGCGAGCAGCGGATGGTCGGTGGACAGCGAACTCCAGAGATCGGCTTCGGCTTGGGTCGCCAGCACAGCCGCCGCGCCGCCCACGTGGTCGGTGTCGCGGTGGCTGAGCACGACGCGGTCGAGGTGGATTTGCCGGGACTGCAGAAGGGGCACCAGCACGCGGTGCCCGGCATCGCTGTCCAGGCTGTAGCGTGGGCCGGTGTCGTAGAGCAAGGCGTGGTGGCGGGTGCGCACCAGTACCGCATTGCCCTGCCCCACATCGGCCGCCAGCAATTCAAAGGTGCCGTCAGCCGGTGTCGGTGCCTGCCACAGGGGCACTGCCAGCAGCAAAGGCAAGCCCAGCAAGCGCAAACTCCAGGGGCCGGGCGCGACCAGCATCAAGCCACCCAGCGTGGCTGCGACTGCAATCCAAAGCGGCGGCACGGCCCACTGCACCACGGCGGCAGGCCACAGTGCCATGGCCTGCAAAACGGACATCAAACCCTGTGCTGCCAGAGCTGCGGCGTCCAGCGCCCACGGAAACACCGCGCCCACCATGGCCAGCGGCGTCAACACCAAGGTCACCCACGGCACGGCCACCATATTCGCCAGCAAGCCCACCAGCGACACCTGGCCAAATAAGAAAAGGGTCAAAGGCGCCAAAGCCAGCGTGATGGTCCACTGTTCCCGCGCCACGGTTTGCAGACCCGACCCCAAACGCAGGAACAAGGCGTGTACATAGCGGCGACTCCAGTGCTGGGTGGGGTTCTGTGTTGGCAAGGCTACGGTGTCTAAGTCGTCCCGCGGGTCCGTCTGCGATGCCGCTTGAACCTTTGCGCGGCGCTTGACGGGTGCGGTGGGGTGGCCGCCCGGATCACTGGCAAACAAGACCCCCACCGCGACGAAGCTCAGCCAAAAACCTGCCTGCAGCAGCGCCCAAGGGTCACTGACCAGTACCGCCACAAAAGCGAGCAGCCACACCGGTGGCCAGGGCCAGCGCACGCCGCTGATGCGCAGCAGCCCGACACAAGCCAGCATCACACAGGTGCGCTGGGCCGGCACACCCCAGCCGGAAAAAAGCGAATAAGCCAAGGCCAGCAGCATGCCGCCCAAAAGCGCTGCCGTCGGTGCGGGCAGCCGCAGGCACAAACGCTGCGAACGCCGCCATAGGGCACTGACCAACCACCGGGCACCCCAGGCGAACATGGTGATGTGCAGTCCGGAAATGCTCACCAGATGCGCCACGCCAGTGGCGCGAAATACATCCCAGTCCGCGCGTTCAATCGCGGCCTGATCGCCCACGACCAAGGCGGCAATCAACCCTGCGGATGGCGGGTCGCTCACCTGTGACAGGATGCGCAAGCGCACAAACTGCCGCAGGCTAGCCACGGGATACGCCCAGGTATCGGCCAGCCATTGCGGTGGCAGGTCGTGGGGCCCTGCACGCACATAGGCCGTGGCCTGTACGCCTTGCGTCCACAACCAGAGCTCGTAGTCAAACCCCAGCGGATTGCGGCTGCCGTGGGGCGCCTTGAGACGCAGGGTGAAGCGCCAGCGTTGCCCTGGCAGCAGCGCTTGCGGTTGGCCTTGCCATTCCCATTCGCTCATGTCCGATCCAGCGCCGCGCGGTGCCAGGCCCAGGTACCAACCCACGTCGATTCGCGGCGGTACCTGAACAGCCTGCCCGTCCAGCTTGGCCGACTCCACCTGCAGCCGAAACCGCAGCCCGCTGGCGGTGTTTTGCGTCAGGTCGCGCACCACGCCCACGACTTGCAGATCACGTCCCTCGAGGGCTGGGTCCAGGCGCTTGGCGTCAAAAGCGCAGGCGCGCAGACCCACAAGCGCGAACGCAGCACCCGCAAATCCGAGGACCAGACAGGCTTGCAACCACCACGACCCGAGCGCCACCCATCGCCTTTTGAAATCCCTCAATCGGCGCACCCCCCGGGTGCCCCAATAGCCGCCGGCAATCACCAAGAAACCAATCACCAGGCACTGGCCATAGGCCGCAACAGGCCACAGTTCCGGCTGCTGCAACTGCAAGGCCACACCGGCAACCGCTGCCATACCCCACAGCAATCCTTGGCTCCATCGCATATCTGTTTCGGAATTGGCAATCATCATGGCGCGATCTTATCGGCGGGTTCGGCACGCAGGGCCCCGGAGCGACAATAGAGCCTGCGCGCCACACCCGGCCGCGCTCACCTATCCCCGATGAACTGCCTTGATGGAATCGCCATGAACATTTACGACACCCTCGCCACCCTGAACATCACCCTGCCCCCGGTCGCTACACCGGCCGCGGCTTATGTGCCATTTGTGCAAACCGGCAAGCTGGTTTTTTTAAGCGGCCATATCGCGAAAAAAGACGGCAAGGCCTGGGTCGGTCAGCTGGGTGCCACCATGGACACGGCTGAAGGCAAACAAGCTGCGCGCGCCATTGCCATTGACTTGCTTGGCACACTGCATGCCGCTGTGGGCGACCTCAACCGGGTCACGCGCATCGTGAAGCTGATGTCACTGGTCAACTCCACCGGCAGCTTCACCGAGCAGCATTTGGTGACCAATGGCGCCAGCGAATTGATCGGTGAAATTTTTGGTGCGCGCGGCGCCCATGCCCGCAGCGCCTTTGGCGTCGCACAAATCCCGATGGGGGCCTGTGTCGAGATTGAAATGATTGCCGAGGTCGAGCCCTAAGCCTCAGGCCACAGCACGCTGCCCCGGTAGGCATGCCAGGTGGCGTGCCCCAGCCAGGGGCCGACCACCAGCAGGCCCAAGCCCCAGGGCAGCAGCGCCAGCAAGACCATCACGGTCAGCAGCAGGCCCCAAAACACCATCACGCCAAAGTTGGTAAACACCACTTGCAGACTGGTGATGGCGGCAGAGACGGCGTCGGTGTCGCGGTCCAAAATCATGGGAATAGAGACCGCAGCGGTCGCGAAAACAATGCCCGCAAAGCCGCTGCCCACGATCAGGTAAACCACCAGAAATTCCCAGTTGTCGATGTTGAACACGGCCTGGATCACGCTGGTGGTGGATGGCATGCCGGTGTTGAAAAAAACAGCAAACACCACCAGCGATGCACGACCCCAGAGCAACTCGAGCACGATCAGCACCAACACCAACAAGCCCATGCTGCGCAAATTGCGATCCCAGCAGGTCAGCGAATGGGACAGCTCTGGCGACAGACCCAGCGCATGGCGGCGGCTCACGTCGTACAAGCCCATTGCCAAAAACGGCCCCACCAAGAGGCAGCCCGAGGCCATGGAAATGACGTACTCCGGGGAATGGCGAAACACCGCCGCCAGCAGCACCGCCATCAACCAAAAGCACAGGCCGTAAAACAGCGCGATACCCTTGGCGCGGCGCATGTCTTGCCAGCCGCGTGCCAGCCACACCCACGGATCGCGCCATTGCAAAACAGCCACCGTGTTGCCTGGCGTCTCAGGCGGTGGCGGCACATACGGCGCAGGGCCGCTGTCTTGGTGAGCTGTGCTGGAAGTCATAGCACCAGCTTAGGCAGCATCGCTAGGGCGCGCAATGGGGAAATTACCGACCAGCGATCGCGCTCAAGGGTCCATCGCCATCGACGGCGGGTTGTCAACGAGGGCTTTCAAAATGCGCAGACCGGACTCGAGTTCATCGACCGAGGCTGGCGCGTTCAAGCTGATGCGAATCGCGTGCGGCGCGGGGGACCGCCCCACGGCAAAGTGGTCGGCGGTGCGTACCAAAACGCCCGACTGGCGCAGAGCTGCCGCAAATTGCCCAGCACGCCAGGGTTCGGGCAGGGGCAGCCAGATCAGCGGAAAGTCGGGGTCGGTCTTGAAGTCCAGGCCCTGAAGCACCGCATGGGCGCGTGCCAAGCGCTGCGACGTCATGTGGCGTTGCTGGGCGATCAGGTCTTCCATGGCGCCACTCTCCAGCCAGCGGGTGGCGATTTCGGGCAGCAGCGGCGCCACCATCCAGCTGTCGGCGCGCATGCTGGCGGCAAACTTGCTCAGCCAGGCGGGTGCCGCCTCGACATAGCCCACGCGCAGCCCCGGCGCCAGCACTTTGGAAAAGCTGCTGAGCAAGAACGACTGCTCGGGCAGCCAGGTCGACAAGGCAGGCAAGGGGTGGGCCTGCATGGCGGCGTGCACGCAGTCTTCGATGATGAACAGGCCGTGCGCGCGCATGACGGCCGCCACCGCTTCGCGCCGCGCCATGGACATGGTGGCGCCGGTGGGGTTGTGCAGCGTGGGCGCGCAATAGACAAATTTGGTGTCGAAGGTTTTGGCAGCGCGCTCCAGCGCTTGCGGCACCATGCCTTCGTCGTCGGTTTCTACCCCAATCAGCTGCAGCCGCATGGAGCGGGCCAAGGCCTGCAAGCCGGGGTAGCTGAGCGACTCGGTCAACACCGCGTCACCGGGCCGCGCCACGGTGCGCAAGACGCAGGCCAGGCCGTGCTGGGCGCCGTGCGTGACCATGACCCGGTTCCACTGGCCGCTGGTGCCAAAGCGGCGCAGCCACTGGGCGCCGGCTTCGCGGTGGCGGCGCATGCCGGTCTCGCTTTGGTAGCTCAGCACCTGGCGCATCAGCTCAGGGTCCTGGGACAAAGTTTGAAAAGCCGTTTGTAGCGCCTGCGACTCGTCGCCCACCATGGCCACGTTGTGGGCCAGGTCAATGGCTTGCTGGTGTTCAAACTCGGCGCTGGGCGATGCATGCTCTGCCGAGCGCACATAAGTGCCATCGCCCACCCGCGCGGTGGCCAGGCCTTGGCGCTCCAAGATCGCATAGGCGCGGCTGATGGTGCCGGTGGTAACGCCCAGGCGGTGCGCCAAATTGCGCTGGGGAGGCAATTTTTCGCCCATGGGCACCTGCCCGTTCAGAATGGCCTGGGCCAGGTCTTCGGCGATTGACTGGTATTTAGGCTTGCTGCCGTCGCCCAGACTGGCAGTGGAAATCAGTTGTTCAAAGGACATACAGGGGCATTGGACGAGGCAATTACTTTATTTGAACGCATTGTGAGCATTCAATCTCTTGCATAGTATGCATGCAGAGGCTGGCCCGCCATCCGTTCCCTGTCCAACACCTGAAGCCACCGCCTGAGCGCGCGATACTCCCCGCCATGAACGAATACGACTACATCATCGTCGGCGCAGGCTCGGCCGGTTGCGTGCTGGCCAACCGCCTGAGCGCCAGCGGCCAAGACCGGGTGCTGCTCCTCGAGGCCGGTGGCTCCGACCGCAGCCCATTGATCCAAGTGCCGCTGGGCTACGGTCTCACTTTTTCCGACCCCAAGTACAACTGGATGTACACCACAGCGCCCGACCCGGCGCTCGATGGCCGCACCTCGTTTTGGCCGCGCGGCAAGGTGCTGGGGGGTAGCAGCTCGCTCAATGCCATGGTCTATATGCGCGGCCAGCACGCCGACTACGACGAATGGCGCGATGCGGGCAACCCTGGCTGGGGCTGGAGCGAGGTGCTGCCCTATTTCAAAAAGTCGGAAGACCACGTCTTTGGCGCCAATGCGCACCACGGCGCAGGCGGCGAACTTGCGGTCAGCGACTTTGCCGACCAGGTCCATCCCTTGTGCGAGCGTTTTCTCAAGGCTGGCGACGCCCTGGGCTACGGCCGCACCAGCGACTTCAACGGCGAACGCAAAGAAGGTTTCGGCCTGTGGCAAATGACGATCCGCAAGGGCGTGCGGGCCTCCACCTCCAACGCCTTTTTGCGCCCCGCCATGCACCGCAGCAATCTGACGGTGCTGACCCATGCCCTGGTGCAGCGGGTGCTGCTGCAAGAGCGTGAGGCGGTGGGCGTGGAGTGCGTCGTCAAAGGGGTGCGCCAGCAATTCAGGTGCCGCAAAGAAGTTATTTTGAGCGGCGGCGCCATCAATTCACCGCAACTCTTGCAGCTTTCCGGGGTTGGCGACGCGCAACATTTGCGTGCCAAGGGTGTGCCCGTGGTGCACCACTTGCCCGCCGTGGGACAGGGCCTGCAAGACCATTTGTGCGTGTCCTATTTCTTCAAATCCAAAGTACCCACCCTGAACAACACCCTGGGCCCTTGGTACGGCAAGGTGTGGGCGGGCATGCGCTATTTGTTCAACCGCAAAGGGCCACTGGGCATGAGCGTGAACCAGGCCGGCGCCTTTGTGCGCAGCCGCGAGGGCCTGGCCCAGCCGAATTTGCACCTGTATTTCAACCCCATCAGCTACACCGCCAACACGGCGCCGGTAGGCAAGCGTTTTCAGCTGCAAAACCCGGACCCGTTCCCGGCCTTTTTGATTTCATTCAACACCTGCCGCCCGACCAGCCGGGGCAGCGTGCTGATTCAATCGGCCAATCCGAACGACAAACCCCTGATCACGACCCACTTTTTGACCACCTCGCACGACCGCCAGGACATCGTGGAAGGCGCGCGCATGGTGCGCCGCATTGCCGCCACCGCACCGCTGGCCGATATTGTGGAAAGCGAGCACCTGCCGGGCGCGCAGGTGCAGAGTGAGGAAGCCATCTTTGCCGACTTTGCGAAGCGCGGCGGCTCGGTCTACCACGCCTCCTGCACCTGCGCCATGGGCCCCATGCCCGAAACGTCGGTGGTGGACGCCCGCCTGCGGGTGCACGGCATGCGCCGCCTTCGGGTGGTGGACGCCTCGGTGTTCCCTTCGGTGACCTCGGGCAACACCAATGCACCGGTGATCATGGTGGCGGAAAAAGCCGCCGACATGATCCTGGCGGACAACGCCTGAGGCTCCTGCAGGCGCCGCCTTGTCGTTTAATTCAGGTCTTCTTTCACTTCTTTCCCCGCACCACCATGACTTCTACTTTCCAAGCCCTTGTTGTCGACCAGGTTGAGGGCAAGCCCGTTCCCACGCTGAAGCAACTCACGCAAGCCGACCTGCCTGCAGGTGAGGTGCTGGTCGCGATTGACTACTCCAGCATCAACTACAAAGACGCCATGGCCATTACCGGCACGGGCAAGATCATCCGCAGCTTTCCCATGGTGCCAGGCATCGACTTTGCAGGCACCGTGGTCGAGTCCAGCAGCGCCGACTACCGTGCAGGCGACAAAGTCGTGCTGACCGGTTGGAGTGTGGGTGAGCGCTTTTGGGGTGGCTACAGCCAGATGCAACGCGTCAAGGCCGAGTGGCTGGTGCCCCTGCCACACGGCCTGAGCACGCACAGCGCCATGGCCATCGGCACCGCCGGACTCACTGCCATGTTGTGCGTGATGGCGCTGGAGGACGCCGGTGTGAAGAGCGGCAAGATCGTGGTCAGCGGCGCCAACGGCGGCGTGGGCAGCGTGGCCATCAGCCTGTTGGCTGGCCTGGGCTACGAGGTCACCGCGCTCAGCCAACGTCCGGACGAGAACCGCGACTACCTGCTCAGCCTGGGTGCGCAGGAGGTGATAGGCGGGCCTGAATGGAAAGAAAAACCAGCGCCTTTGGCCAGCCAGCGTTGGCAAGGCGCTGTCGACGTCGTCGGTGGCACCGTGCTGGCCCGCCTGTTGAGCGAAATGGACTACGGCGGCGCGGTGGCGGCCTGCGGCCTGGCGGGTGGTTTTGGCCTGGATACCACGGTCATGCCCTTTATTTTGCGGGGCGTGCGCCTTTTGGGCGTGGACTCGGTGATGTGCCCCAAGGCGCGACGCATCGCGGCCTGGGAACGTCTGGCGCGCGAATTTGCCGCGCCTGCCCAAGCGCACATGGAACGTGTGGTGGGCTTGGGCGAGGTGATCGCCCTGTCCAAAGACTTTATGGCGGGCACCTCACGCGGACGCGTGGTGGTGGACGTGAGCCGTTAATTTTTTAGTTCAATCAAAGGAATCAGCATGAGCAACTCCAAACTCCGCATCGGTTTTATCGGCCTGGGCGCACTGGGCGAAGGCCTGTGCAACAACCTGGTCAAGGCGGGCTACCCCGTCGTCGTGAACGACCTCAACAAAAGCCTGGCAGAGCGCCTGCTCGCCGGTGGCGCCACCTGGTCGGACGATGTGGCCGGCACCTGCCGCGACGCGGACGTGGTGATCACCGTGCTGCCCTCGCCCGCCGTATCGCGCAAAGTCGTCGAAGGCCCCGGTGGTGTTTTTGACAACCTGAAAAGCGGTGGCACCTGGATTGAGATGAGCACCACCGACATGGAAGACCTGTTGCGCCTGGCCGAGGTGGCAGCGACCAAAGGCCTGACCGTGCTGGAGTGCCCCGTGACCGGCGGCGTGCATTTGGCCAATTCGGGTGAAATCACCGTGCTGGTGGGCGGCGAGCAAAGCACTTTTGACCGTGTGCACGACGTGCTGGCCACCATGGGTGGCGAAATCATTTACATGGGCAAGATGGGCAATGCCTCGGTGGTGAAGGTCGTGACCAATATGCTGGCCTTCATCCACCTGATTGCCGCGGGCGAAGCCATGATGCTGCCCGCCAAATACGGCGTGGACCCCGATGCCACCTACCGCGCCATCCGCGCGAGTTCGGGAAACAGCTTTGTGCACGAGACCGAGTCCAAGCTGGTGCTCTCGGGCAGCTACAACGTCAAGTTCACCATGGACCTGGCCTGCAAAGACCTGGGCCTGGTCAATGGCATTGCCGAAAAAATCGGCGTGCCGCTCGAGTTGGGCAGCATGGCACAGCAAATTTTCCGCCGTGCGCGCGGCCTGTACGGCAGCCAAGCCCAATCACCCGAGGTGGTGCGCATGATCGAAGCCGCGTGCGGCTTGGAGTTGCGCGCCCCCGGTTACCCGACTGAACTGGTGGCTGAATAAAGACGCTTGCAATCCGTCGATTCAAAGGAAGTCCCCATGTCGCATGCTCCCACCCACCAAGACTGGCTGAACCGCGCCGCCCAGGTTCACATCACCACCGGCTTGTTCATTGACGGCCACTCTGTGGACGCATTGGCAGGGGAAACCTTTGAGTGCATCAACCCGGCCACAGGCACGGTGCTGGCGCAGATGGCCAAAGGCCAGGCCGCCGACATCGACCGCGCGGTGGCCTCGTGCCGCGCCGCCTGGAATGATGGTCGCTGGGCGCGTCAGGCGCCACGCGCGCGTGCGCAGGTGCTGCTGAAGTGGGCTGATTTGGTCGAAACCCACAGCGCGGAATTGGCACTCTTGGAAACCCTGGACATGGGCAAGCCGATTTCAGACATGTTCAACATCGACCTGCCCGAGGTCCTGAAAACCATTCGCTACTTTGCCGAATGCATCGACAAGATCGACGGCGCGGTCACCAGCACCGACGCCAGTGCGCTGCACACCATTACCCACGAGCCCTTGGGTGTGGTGGGCGCCATCACGCCTTGGAATTACCCCATGCTCATGGCGGTCTGGAAGCTCGCCCCTATTTTGACGGCAGGCAACTGCGTGGTGCTCAAGCCCGCCGAACAAGCGCCCCTGACGTGCACGCGTTTGGCGCAGCTGTTTGTGGATGCGGGGGGGCCGCCTGGCGTGTTCAATGTGGTCAACGGCATGGGGGCCGAGGCGGGCAAAGCGCTGGCCCTGCACATGGACGTGGAAAAAATTACCTTCACCGGCTCTACCGCCGTGGGCAAGCTGCTGCTGGGTTACGCGGGACAGAGCAATATGAAGCGCATCGCGCTGGAGACTGGCGGCAAAAGCCCGCAAATCTTCATGCCCGATCTCTACGACTTTGACGCCGCAGTGGACCGCGCGGTCGGCGGCATTTTTGACAACGCGGGTCAGGTCTGCAACGCAGGCTCGCGCCTGCTGGTGCACCGCTCTTTGCACGACCGATTTGTGGAGCGTTTTGTCGAGCGCACCGCCGCCCTGTATTCCCCCGGCGATCCGTTGGACCCCGCCACCACCATGGGCCCGTTGGTGAGCCAGACGCAGCGCAGCAATGTGAACGCGCGCATCGCCCGCGCACTCGAGCAAGGCGCGCACCAGGTACTGCCAGCATTGGGCGCGGGCCTGAACGCCGCAGGTGCTTACCTAGCCCCCACCTTGTTCACGCAGGTGCGCCAGGACATGGCCATCGTGCAGGAAGAAACCTTCGGGCCGGTGGCATCGGTGCAGGCCTTCGACACGGCCCAAGAAGCCATTGCCCTTGCCAACGATTCGGTCTATGGACTGGCCGCCAGTGTCTGGACCTCGGACCTGCAAAGCGCCCACCGCATGGGCGCCGCTTTGCAGGCGGGTGTGATTTGGGTGAACTGCTTTGGCGACGGCGACATGACCCAGCCCTTTGGCGGCTACAAACAAAGCGGCAATTCTCGTGACAAACACAAAGACAGTCTGCTTTCCTACCTGCAGACAAAATCCACCTGGATTAACCTGGCCTGATAGCCACATTCATTTTTCGGGAGCACACCATGACGATGACACATTGCAACTTTTACATTGACGGCGCTTGGGTAGAGCCTGTGGGTGCGCACACCGTGCACCCCGTGGTCAGCCCCGGCGATGAATCGGTCGTGGGCGAGGTCATGATGGGCAGCGCCGACGACGTCAACCGCGCCGTGGCCGCCGCCCGCAAGGCCTTTGACAGCTTCAGCCAAACCAGCCTGGCGCACCGCACCGAGCTGCTGCAAAAACTGCTCGCCGCCTTTGAGCGCCGCTACACCGAAACTGCACAGGCCCTGAGCACCGAAATGGGCGCGCCCTGGGACTGGGCCTATGACGCCCAAGCCGAGTGCGGCACTGGCCACATCAAAGCCACGCTGGAAGCGTCTAAAGACTACCCGTGGGTGAGCCGCAGCGGCCCCAACGGCGATCTGGTGTGCGAAGCCATCGGCGTGTGCGTGCTGATCACGCCCTGGAACTGGCCGCTCAACCAAATCGTCTCCAAGCTCGCGCCCGCGCTGCTGGCCGGTTGCACCGTGGTGCTCAAGCCCAGCGAATACGCGCCCCTGTCGGCCAAGCTGGTGGCGGAGTTTGTGCACGAAGCCGGTTACCCGCCGGGCGTCTTCAACATGATTTACGGCGACGGCCCCGTGGTCGGCCCGGCACTGAGCAGCCACCCCGAGGTGGATTTGGTGTCGTTCACAGGCTCCACCGCCGCTGGCATTTCGGTGGCCAAACATGCGGCGGATACCGTCAAACGCGTGGTGCAGGAGTTGGGCGGCAAGTCCCCCAACATCGTCTTTGCCGACTCCAAGGTCGACAAGGCGGTGCGCTGGAGCGTCAACAAATGCATGAGCAACACCGGCCAAAGCTGCAACGCGCCCACGCGCTTGCTGGTGGAGCGTTCGGTCTATGCGCAGGCTGTGGAATACGCCGCACAAGCGGGTGCCGCCGTCCCGGTGATTCACCCCGCTGACAAGGGCAACGGCATCGGCCCGCTGGCGTCCAAACGCCAGTTTGATACGGTGCAGCGCTACATCCAAATCGGTATCGACGAAGGTGCCCGTGTGCTGTGCGGCGGTCTGGGCCGACCTGAAGGGTTCGAGCACGGCTACTACGCCCGCCCCACCGTGTTCGCCGACGTCCACAACCAAATGCGCATTGCCCGCGAAGAAATCTTTGGCCCGGTGCTGGTGATGATTCCCTTTGACACCGAAGAAGAAGCGATCGCCATTGCCAACGACACGCCCTACGGCCTGGCCGCCTACATCCAGTGCGCCGACGTGGCACGCGCCAAACGAGTGGCGCGGCGCATCAAGGCAGGCACCGTGTCCATCAATGGCACGGGGCAAGATTACGCCTCGCCCTTTGGCGGCTTCAAGCAAAGCGGCAACGGCCGCGAGTGGGGCCGGTTTGGATTGCAGGACTACCTGGAATACAAAATCATCAACAGCGCCACCTGAATCGGGCGAACGCGACAAAAAGCTACAAGACGAGGAGACAGCATGAAAATCACCGACGTAAAAACCTTTGTCGTAGGCAACCCGCCGCCGGGCTTTGGCGGACGCTATTTTGTGTTTTTGAAGCTCGTCACCGACGAGGGTATTGAGGGCCTGGGCGAGGTCTACAACCTGCCCTACCACCCGCACATCGTGGAGCAAATGGTCAAAGACGTGGTGGAGCGCTGCGTCATCGGCAAAGACCCGTATGACACGGAGACGATCTGGCGCAGTGTGTACGGCAGCGGTTTTATCCAACGCCCCGACATCACGACCATGGGTATCTTGAGCGGCATCGAGATGGCGTGCTGGGACATTGTGGGCAAAGACGTCAACAAGCCCGTCTACAAACTGCTGGGTGGCCAGGTGCACGAAAAGCTGCGCAGCTACACCTACATTTACCCCAAAGACGGCGACAAAACCAATGTCTACGCCGACCCCATCCTGGCGGCGGAGCGTGCTGCCGAGTACCTGCAAATGGGCTTTACTGCGCTCAAATTTGACCCTGCAGGCCCCTATTCGATTTTTGATGGCCGTCAGTTGTCGCTCACCGAACTCGACCGATCCGAAACCTTCTGCCGTTTGCTGCGCGAAGCGGTAGGCAACCAGGCCGATTTGCTGTTTGGCACCCACGGGCAAATGAGCGCGGCCGGTGCCATCCGCCTGGCGCGGCGATTGGAAAAGTACGACCCGATGTGGTTCGAAGAACCCATTCCACCCGACAACCAGCGCGAAATGGGCAAGGTCGCGCGCGGCACCACCATTCCTGTGGCCTGCGGCGAGCGCCTAACGACCAAGTGGGAGTTTGTGCGCGTGCTCGAAGAAGGGGCCGCTGCGATTTTGCAAATGAACCTGGGCCGGGTGGGTGGCATTTTGGAGGGCAAGAAAATTGCCTCCATGGCCGAGGCCTACCATGTGCAAATTGCGCCCCACCTGTACTGCGGACCGGTGGTCGGCGCTGCCAACATCCAGCTCGCGACCTGCAGCCCGAATTTCCTGATTCAAGAAAGCATTCTGGACTGGAAGGGTTTCCACAGCGAGATTCTGAAAAAACCCATCGAGTGGCAAGACGGTTACATCATTCCGCCCACGGCCCCTGGCCTGGGTGTGGAACTTGACGAAGACGTGGCTCGCGCGCACCCGTACACCGGCACGGCCCTGCACCTGGACATGACACACCACCCCATCCTGCCTTGAACCCTGCGTCAGGCAATGATGTGAATCGCCTGGTCGCGCACCGCGGCCAACGCCGATTCACTCACCAGCTGCGGTGCGATCTGCGCCAGCGGCAAGAGCACAAAAGCGCGTTGCTGCATGCGCGGATGCGGCACGGTCAGCGCGGCACTGCTGATGCGGCCATCGCCATACAGAAGCACATCCAAATCCAGCGTACGGGGCGCATTGCGGTAGGGCCGCTCACGCCCTGCCGCCTGCTCGATTTTTTGCAATTCGGCCAACAAGGCCGGTGCGCTCAAGCCCGTGTGCACTTGCACCACCGCATTGACATAGTCCGGCCCGCTGGAATCCACGGGCGCACTGCCATAGAGGGATGACGCGCGCAACAGCTGCGTCTGCGGCAGCGCGCCAATAGCGGCCATGGCCGCTTGCACCGCCGCCTGCGCCTGGCCCAGGTTGGCGCCTATGCCAAGGGTGGCAAGCACGCGGTCGCGCATGGGCCTGTGGCCTGCTTAGTCGCCGCTGGCTTCGCTGCGGGGGGCCGCATCGCCACCACCCGCACCGCCCGCACCACCGGTGCGGCGACGGCGGCGGCGCTTGGGGCGGGGCGCTTCGTCGCCAGCGGTGTCGGTCGAAGGCACTGCATCACCGGGCGCCGACGAAGCGCTGCGTGCTGCGGGTGCTCCATCGGGGGCGGGCGCGCGCTGCACCTTGGGGCCGCGGGCGCGTTTTTGGGTTTCCTGGCGAACCTGGTCCACCAGGTCTTCGCGCAGTTGGTCGTCGCCGGTGCTGAACTCTTGCCACCAGTCGCCCAGGGCTTCGTCCACCTCACCAATGTCAGCGCGCAGGCGCATGAAGTCAAAGGCCGCGCGGAAACGCTCTTGCTGCACCAAACCAAAGGGGGCACTGCCCACGCGTTTTTCAAAGCGCGGCTGCATCATCCAAATTTCGCGCATGTCACCAGCGAGCTTGCCCCGGCCGGACACATCGCCAATGCGGGCATTGAACACATCGTCAATCGCATCTTGCAGTGCAGGATGTGAATGCTGGCGTTGCTCCAGGCGCACCGCCCAGCCGTCACGCACATCCGCCCAAAGCACGCAAGCCAGCAAAAAGCTGGGTGCGACCGGCTTTCCCTCGCCCACACGGCGGTCGGTGTCTTGCAAGGCCGCGTTGACAAAGGGCGACTCAGCACGCTCCACCACCACGTCGAGCAAGGGGTAAATGCCTTTTGCCAGACCCAGCTTGCGCAACTGCGCAATCGACGCCAGCGCGTGACCGGTCTGCAGCAGCTTGAGCATTTCGTCAAACAAGCGGCTTTGCGGCACATCGGACAGCAGCGGGAGGCACTTGGCAATCGGAGCCGCCGTTTTGGGGTCGAGCTTGAAGCCCAAGCCGCTGAGCTTGGCGCCAAAGCGCACCGCGCGGATGATGCGCACCGGGTCTTCGCGGTATCGCACGGCCGCATCGCCAATCATGCGCAGGGTGCGGTTTTTGGCGTCTTTGAGGCCTTGGTGGTAGTCGACCACGATTTGCGTGGCCGGGTCGTAGTACATGGCGTTGATGGTGAAGTCGCGCCGCACGGCGTCTTCTTCTTGCGGGCCCCAGACGTTGTCGCGCAGCACGCGTCCCGTAGAGTCCACCGCGTGCTTCATACCCGCTAGCTCGCTTTTGCTGGTTTTCTCATTGCCGGCGACCTGCTCGGCCGCCGCATTGTCCAAATAAGCACGGAAGGTGGAAACCTCAATCACCTCGTGCTCGCGCCCGCGCCCATAAACCACATGGACGATGCGAAAGCGCCGCCCGATGATGAAGGCGCGGCGAAATAGGCTCTTGACTTGCTCGGGCGTGGCGTCGGTGGCTACGTCAAAGTCTTTGGGGCGCAAGCCCAGCAGCAGGTCGCGCACCGCGCCGCCCACGATGTAAGCGACAAAACCGGCGTCTTGCAAAGTGCGCACCACATTGATGGCGCGGTCGTCGACCAGGCTCACATCAATGCCGTGGGCGCTGACGGGTACCTCGACCCGCTTACCAAAGTTTGGTTTGCCCGCCGTTGCGGCGGCACCGCCCGGGAGTCCGAGCAGCTTGCTGATGAATTTTTTGATCATAGGTCCTTGTGGCGCATGCGCTGTTGTGGCGCGCTTAGCCTGCGGCGCCACTGTCGGACGCGGTGTTGAAGAGTTCGAGTATGCGCCATCCCCGGGCTTGGGCAATGGCGCGCAGTGGATCGTCCGGGTTGGTGGCGACGGGCACGTTGGCTTTTTCCAGGAGCGGAAGGTCGTTGATGGAGTCGGAATAAAAGGTGCTGTGCACGTCGGCCCAGCCCCATCCGCGCTCGGCAAGCCAGGCCTCCACGCGCTGCACCTTGCCTTCGCGAAAGCTCGGAATGCCACGGACTTCGCCGGTAAACCAGCCGGTGCCGCCGGGACGGGTGTCGCGCTCGATGTCCACCGCCATCAGCGCGTCGGCGCCAAAGGCCTTGGCGATCGGGCCGGTTACGAATTCATTGGTGGCGGTGACCACGATCACGGTGGCGCCTTCAGCTTTGTGCTCTTGCACCAGTTTCAGTGCCTGGGGCTTGATGGCGGGCTGCACCACGGTGCGCATGTAGTCGGCATGGGCAGCCAGGCTCTGGGCTTCGCCCTGGCGCACAAAGGCGGCTGTGGCAAAACGGGCGTACTCGTAAATATTCAGGGTGCCTGCCTTGTACTGGGCATAAAAGGCATCGTTCTGGCGGGTGAATTCGACGGGGTCGGTCCAGCCCCGTGCGGCTGTGAATTGACCCCAGGAGTAATCGGAGTCAATCGGCAACAGGGTGTGGTCCAGGTCAAACAGGGCCAATTTCGGCAAGCTCATGCGTTCTCCAGCATTGATTTCACAAGGGGGATGGTCAGCGCGCGCTGGGTTTGCAAGGCGTAGCGGTCCAAGGTATCGAGCAACTGCATCAGACTGCCCAGGTCGCGGCTGAAGCGGCGCAGGGTGAAGTCCATTACTTCCTCACTCAGTGCCAAGCCGCGCGCATCGGCCGCCTGGCGCAGGGCGACACGGGTTTGCGCATCGCTGAGCAAGTCCAAGCCCAGCACATGGCCCCAGCCCAAGCGAGTGCGCAGATCTTCCCGCAAGGTCAGCAGCGTGGGGGCAACAAGCCCTGCGGCAAGTACCGGGCGCTGCAAGGTGTGGGCCTGCACAAACCAGCTGAATGCGAGCTGCTGTTGGATGGGGGTGTAGCCATCCACATCGTCCAAGACCACCGCCACCCAGCGTTCGTCAAAGGTGCAGGCCTCGCTGGTGTGCGCATCCATGCGGCCTACGGTATGCCCTTGCGCCCGCCATTGGTCATAAGCGGCTTGCAGCAAATGGCTTTTGCCACTGCCCTGCGGCCCCCACAGGTAAGCCGTCAAAGGGGCATGGCCCGCGTCTTGCGGGCTAAGCCAGCTTTGGAGCTGCTCCACCACCGCAGCGTTGGGGCCGGTGAAAAAATTATCGAAAGTGGGGACCGGGACCAGGCCGATGTCCAAAGCGATTTGCTGCATGCTGGCGCGCTAGCGGTGGCCCGGGCCGCGCCCTTGGTACAGGTCGCTGGCAAGGTAGCCTGTGCGCACACGCCGTATGGCCACCAGCAGAACGGCGCTGACCGGCAACGCCACCAAAATACCCACAAAACCAAACAGCTCGCCAAAGGCCAGCAAGGCAAAAATCACGGCCAAGGGGTGCAAACCAATGCGCTCGCCCACCAGACGTGGCGTCAGAAAAAAGCTCTCCAGCACTTGGCCACAGCCAAACACCACTGCCACCATCAGCACCGCATGGGTTGCACCGCCCGTATTGGCGAACTCCAACAAGCCCGCCAACAGCGCCAGCACCAGGCCCAGACCGAAGCCTAAATAGGGCACGAACACGGCCAGGCCGGTAAACGTGCCAATCGGCACCGCGAGGTCCAAACCGAAGAGGCCCAAGCCGAGGCTGTAGTACACCGCCAGCACCCCCATGACGATCAACTGGCCGCGCAGGTATTCACCCAGCACCTGATCGGCCTCCAGCAAAAAGCTATCGGTGGCAGAACGCAAGCGGGGCGGAATCAATTCGCGCAGGGTGCGCATAAAGCGCTCCCAATCCATCAGCAAGTAAAACAGGGCAACGGGAATCAGCACTGCGTTGCCCAGCAAGGCAAGTGCGGCACTTCCCCCCAACTTGACCGAGGACAAGACCGAACTGAGTGAATCTTCAAAGTTGGCGTTGAGGTAAGTCATCACAAAGGTCTTGATGCTGGCCAGGTCCAAGCTGAGTTTGATACCGAATTTGTGCAGCAGCGGTTGCACCGTCAGGTTGACCTTGTCCAAGAAGATGGGCAATTGATCGCGCATGGCAGGAAGCTCTTTGACCAAGATCGGCACCACCAACAGCACCAAGCCCAGCGCCACCACCACAAACAGCAGCTCGACCACCACCACCGCCAGCACGCGCGGGACGCGGCCTTGCAGCGCGGCATCCAAGGTATCCACCAGCGGGGTCAGCGCATAGGCCAGTACCGCCGCCACGATGAATGGCGCCATCACGGGCGCCAAAAACCACAGCATCAGCAGGAAAATTCCGGCGATTGCGGCCCACGCGGCCAAACTTTTCTGCGCATCGGTCACGAGGACTCCAAGGTGGAACGGGGTGAGCCCGTAAAATCAGGGCTTGATTCTATCGGGCAGCCCTTCGGGAGCCCCAACTCTTCATGACCTCACCATTGACCCCCACCACCCCCCTGTCCTACAAAGCCGCAGGCGTGGACATTGACGCGGGCGATGCCCTGGTCGAACGCATCAAGCCCCTGGCCAAAAAAACCATGCGCGAAGGCGTGCTGGCCGGCATTGGCGGCTTTGGCGCGCTGTTTGAAGTGCCCAAGCGCTACCAGGAACCGGTCCTGGTCAGCGGCACCGACGGCGTGGGCACCAAGCTCAAGCTCGCCTTTGAATGGAATATGCACGACACCGTGGGCATCGATCTGGTGGCCATGAGCGTGAACGACGTGCTGGTGCAAGGCGCGGAACCCTTGTTCTTTCTGGACTACTTTGCCTGCGGCAAGCTCGATGTTGACACCGCAGCAGCGGTGATCGGTGGCATTGCCAAGGGCTGCGAGCTCTCGGGCTGCGCGCTGATCGGCGGCGAAACCGCAGAAATGCCAGGCATGTACCCCGCGGGTGAATACGACCTGGCCGGCTTTGCTGTGGGTGCCGTAGAAAAGTCCAAAATTTTGACCGGCCAGCACGTGCGCCCCGGCGACGTGGTGCTGGGCCTGGCCTCGCACGGCGTGCACAGCAACGGCTTTAGCTTGGTGCGCAAATGCATTGAGCGCGCTGGTGCCAACACGCCCGCCACCTTGGACGGGAAGCCTTTCAAACAGGCGCTGATGGAGCCCACCCGCCTGTACGTGAAAAACGTGCTCGCCGCCCTGGCCGCCCACCCGCACAGTGACGCCACAGGCGGCATCAAGGCCCTGGCCCACATCACTGGTGGCGGCCTGCTGGAAAACATACCCCGCGTGCTGCCCGATGGCTGCGCCGCCGTGCTGCAAAAAGGCAGTTGGCCGCAAACCGAACTGTTCGCCTGGCTGCAAGCGACTGCCGGCATTGACGACATCGAGATGAACCGCACCTTCAACAACGGCATTGGCATGGTGGTGGTGGTGGACGCTTCTGCTGCTGCGGCGTGTGCAGCAAGCCTGCGCGCAAGCGGTGAGCAGGTGTTTGAGATTGGTGCGATTGCCGCGCGCGGCGATGGCGCCGCGGTGCAGGTGGTGGGGGCCGCATGAACCCCGAAGAGCGCTACACCAGCTTCGCCGACTTCTACCCCTTTTATTTGGAGGAGCACGCCAACCGCGTGTCGCGGCGATTGCACTTTGTGGGCACCAGCATTGCGGCGGTGCTCTTGGTCACTGCGCTGCTGAATACGGCGCCAGGCTTGATCGTGGTAGCGCTTTTGCAGGGCTATGCGTTTGCCTGGGTCGGGCACTTCTTTTTTGAGCACAACAAACCTGCCACCTTCCAATACCCGCTGTTCAGCCTGATGGGCGACTGGCGCATGTGGTTTGACATCCTGCGGGGCAAGATCGCGTTCTAAGCGGCGCTGTGAGCGTCAGTCGAAGCGGAATTTTTTGTGGCAGGACTTGCAGCTGTTGGTCACCTCCACCACCGCAGGCTTGATTTTTTCTAAGTCCCCTGCTTGGGCCTCTTGGGCGAGTTGGGCCACCACACGCTGGTACTGCTTTTGGGCCGCGTCAAACTCTGCTGGCTCTGACCACACCGCCGGCTTGGCTCGAGTCGGTGGGTAATTGCCATCCTGCGGAAAATACGCCCAGGGTTTGTTGGAAAGCTTTTGCAGCTCGTCCACATAGCCTGCAAAATCTTCCTTTTTGTAGGGCTCGCGTTCGTTGGCGACCAAACCAATGGGCTCCAGCGCCCGGTTCATTTGTTTGAACAGCACCTTGCGTTTGGTCAGCACCTGGTCGGGGTGGGTGTCTGGCACCTGGCGCACACACGCTGTCAACACGCCCACCACCAGCAAGCACAGGACGAGGCAAACGCGCTGCCGCCTCATGCAGGCTGCTTCGTTGACGCGCCGCCACTGGCAGGCGCAGCCCGGGTGCAATGCAGAGCGCTGGCATCCGCCGCTTTCAGGGTCAAGGTCTGGGGGTCTTCGGCACTGATCGCGTGCGGTGGGAGAAAGCCAAGCTGGCTGGCGTCGCTGCCAAAGCTGCCCCAGTCCAACAAGTTGTTGTGCAGCGTGCCTTCCAGAACACCGCTGGCCGAGCTGATTTTGACCCGCTCTGTGCCATGCAGGTACATCAGCACAAAGGGCGTTGACCCCGTACTGCAGTCGAAACGCACCAAGGTGCTGGGTGGCGGAACCAGGCCATGGTTCTTGACCGCATTGACCACGATAGAGCCGACGACGCTGACAAACACCAAGGCCACCGCGCCGTAAAACAACACCAACACAAATCGCCAACTGAGAACAAAAGCGCGTAAACCGCCACTGTCTGGCGAGGAAGGGGGGTCTTGGGTCATCGGTTCATTATCGCGGGCTACAAAAACCGATCCAAGATTTTCTTGCTGTGGGCGTCCAAGGCAAACTGATCAGGTACCAGGTAGTGAATGCCGTGGGCGTCCGAAATCAGCAGGCCATGGGCGGTGCCCACGCGGCGGATGTCTTCATCACCGCGCAGCACGAATTCGCAGCGGCCACGGTCGGTCTGAACCGTCCAGGTGCACGGGGTAGAAAAGCTGCTGACGGCTTCAATGC
Source organism: Comamonadaceae bacterium (assembly GCA_947447985.1). GTDB lineage: Bacteria > Pseudomonadota > Gammaproteobacteria > Burkholderiales > Burkholderiaceae_C > Allorhodoferax. The sequence goes on along the minus strand of CANFLX010000008.1, from coordinate 41,258 downwards.
GCTGCAGCACCGGCATGAATTCACGCCGGGTCAGCTCCTGACGCAGCATTTCTTGGGCGCTGGCGTGCAGCGCGCCCAAGTGCGCAATCCATGCCACTTCATGCCCATCGGAATCGACCACCGACACGCCCTCTTCAGGCGCCTGGATCGGAAATGCCCGCACGGGCACCACACCTTCGAAGCGCTCGCCTTGGGCATTGGTCAGCACCAGCTTGCCAAAGGGGGTGCGTTCCAGGACCCATGCGTCGGACGAGCCGCTGGCGGTTTGAACAATGTCCTGGCTCATGACTCACTGCCTTCCGACGCCAAGACCGGCTCGGCGTTGCGCGCCTGGGCTTGGTAGAGATTGAAATACGCACCCTCTTGGGCCATGAGCGCGTCGTGCGTGCCCTCCTCCACCACGCGGCCACGGTCCAGCACGACCAGCCGGTCAGCGCGGTGCAAAGTGGAAAGCCGGTGCGCAATCGCAATCGTGGTGCGCCCCTTGACCAGGTTTTCGAGGGCTTTTTGAATTTCTTTTTCGGTTTCCGAGTCCACCGAACTGGTGGCTTCATCCAGGATCAGGATGCGCGGGTCGATCAGCAGTGCACGGGCAATGGAGATGCGCTGGCGCTCGCCACCCGAGAGACCCTGGCCGCGCTCGCCCACCATGGAGTCATAGCCTTGCGGCAAGCGCAGGATGAACTCGTGCGCATGCGCGGCGCGGGCGGCGGCCACGATTTCGCTGCGGGTGGCATCGGGCTTGCCGTAGGCAATGTTCTCCGCAATCGTGCCGAAAAACAAAAACGGCTCCTGCAATACCAGCCCGATGTTGCGGCGGAAGTCCGCAATCGCGTACGAGCGGATGTCCACACCGTCAACCAGAATCGCGCCCTCGGACACATCGTAAAAGCGGCAAATCAGGTTCACCAGCGTGCTCTTGCCCGAGCCGCTGTGACCCACCAGGCCGATCATCTCGCCCGGTGCGATGCGCAAATTGATGCCCCGGTTTACCGCCCGGTTGCCATAGCGAAAGCCCACCTCGCGCAACTCGATGCGGCCCTGCACGCGGTCCACATGCACCGGGTGTTGGGGTTCGGGCACGCTGGAAACATGGTCCAGGATGTCAAAAATGCGCTTGGCTGCAGAGGCCGACTTTTGCGTGACCGACACGATGCGGCTCATCGAATCCAGCCGCCCGTAAAAGCGCCCGATGTAGGCAATCGCCGCCAGCAACATACCCACCGTGATCTCGCCCTTGGACACCTGCCAGATACCAAAGCCCCAGACTACCAGCAAGCCCATTTCCGTCAGCAGCGAGACGCTGGGCGAAAACAGCGACCAAATTTTGTTAATACGGTCATTGACCAAGAGGTTGTGGCGGTTGGCCTCGCGAAAGCGCTTGGCCTCGCGCTGCTCCTGCGCAAAAGCTTTGACCACCCGGATGCCGGGAATGGTGTCGGCCAAGACGTTGGTCACCTCGCCCCAGACGCGGTCGATTTTTTCGAAACCTGTGCGCAGGCGGTAGCGCACAAAATGGATCATCCAGCCGATAAACGGCAGCGGCACCAGCGTGATCAAGGCCAGGTAGGGGTTCATGGAAAACAGAATCACCGCCGTCATCACAATCATCACCACGTCGCTGGCAAAGTCGGTCAGGTGCAGGGACAGGTAGACCGCAATGCGGTCGCTCTCGCTGCCCACGCGCGACAGCAGGTCACCCGTGCGCTTGCCGCCAAAGTACTCCAGGGACAGGCGCAGCAAATGCTCGTAGGTCGTGGTGCGCAGGTCGGCCGCAATGCGCTCCGAGGCCAGCGCCAGGATGTAGGTCTTGGCCCAGCTCAGCACCCAGGCCAGCAGGCCGGATGCCAGCAAACCCGACAAGTACAAGGCCACCGTCAGGGGCGGGATCTGCTGGCCGTTTTGGTAGGGAATCAAGACCTTGTCCACCAGCGGAATGGTCAGGTAGGGCGGCACCTGGCTGGCGGCAGTACCCAAGAGCATGAGCACAAAGCCCAGCAGCAACTGGCCCCGGTAGGGCCGGGCGAACTGCCACAGGCGCAGCAGCGTCCACGTGGACGGCGGTGTGTGAACCACCTTGGTACAAACCGGGCATTCCTCCTGGTCGGGCTCCAGCGGTGCTTTGCAGCTGGGGCACAGGGCTTGCAACACAGGCGCTACCGGTTCGCCGCTGATGGAGCTGCTGTGCTGGGCGGCAAACTGGTCCACCAGGCGCAGGGCCTGCAGGTTCTGGCCCAGGGTAAAGCGCCAGCGGTGTAGCAAGGCCTCGTTGTCAGACAGTTCCAGGTGGCCCACGCCCGCATGGTCGTGGTGGCTCAGGCGCAAGTCGGCGCGGTAGGGCCAAAGCTGGGCAGGTTCCGCGCCGCTGGCGAGGCTGCGCAGACCCCGATTGGTCGCGACCAGCAGCGAGGGCACAAAGTGAAGCTGCGCATCCAAGTCAACCTCCAGGCAGGCCACCACGTTCTCTTGGGGGTGCAGCTGCGCTTGCACTGCCTGGCGCCAAGCGGCAGGAACTTCCGCTGCGCTCAAAGTCGGCGCAGATACGTCAAAGGTCATGGATTTGAATCACTCTTTAGAAAAAACCAAGCTGCACTATGCCTGAGGCGGGCCAGCAAACCGCCCAAGGCACGGCCTTGAGCGAGAATACACAACGCGCCAAGCACCCCAACGGTGGACGCGCAACCCCACCTTACGCCATGACGAGTCTGAAAAAAATCGACATTTTGCGGGTTAACTACCTGCGCGGCCCCAATATCTGGACGTACCGACCGGTCATCGAAGCCTGGGTCGACATTGGTGAATTGGAAGATTTTCCGTCCAACACCCTGCCCGGCTTTACCGATCGCCTCACCCAATGGCTGCCGGGATTGATCGAGCATGAGTGCAGCCCGGGCGTGCGGGGTGGCTTTTTGGAGCGTTTGAAGGAAGGCACCTGGGCGGCGCACATCCTGGAGCACGTCAGCCTGGAGCTGCAAAACCTGGCGGGCATGCGCACCGGCTTTGGCAAAGCGCGCCAGACCTCCAAAACCGGGGTTTACAAAGTCGCCTTCCGCACCCGCCAGGAGCAGGTCGGGCGCGCCGCACTGCAGGCCGGGCGCGATGTGGTGCAAGCCGCGATAAACAACACCGCCTTTGACCTGGCGGCCACCGTCGCCGAACTGAGCGAGATGGTGGACTCGCTGTGCCTGGGCCCAAGCACCGCGCACATCGTGGACGCCGCCACCGCCCGGCGCATTCCGCACCTGCGGCTCACGGAGGGCAACCTGGTGCAGCTGGGCTATGGCATCGCCCAACGCCGCATCTGGACCGCAGAAACCGACCAGACCAGTGCGATCGCCGAAGAAATCGCCAGCGACAAAGACATGACCAAGGCCTTGTTGCAGGCCTGTGGCGTGCCAGTGCCCGAGGGCGAGCTGGTGCGCAGCGCCGAAGCTGCCTGGGAAGCCGCCCAAAGCGTGGGCGTGCCCGTGGTTGTGAAACCCTATGACGGCAACCATGGCCGGGGCGTCTCACTCAACCTGATGCATCAGGCTGAGGTGGAAGCGGCTTACCACTTGGCGCACCGCAAGGGCGGTGGCAGCGTGATTGTCGAAAAATTTATTCCGGGCGACGAACACCGCCTTCTGGTTGTTGGCAAAAAGGTCGTGGCCGCCGCACGGGGCGACGTGCTGTATGTGGAGGGAGACGGTCATTCCACCATCGACCAATTGGCCGAACTGCAGATCAACAAGGACCCGCGCCGGGGACGGGGCGAAGACTTCCCCCTCAATGTGGTGACCCCCAGCGAGAGCGCCGAAGTCATTTTGGAACTCGAGCGTGTAGGGCTGAGCGCGAGTTCGGTGCCCGCGCAGGGGCAGCGCGTGCTGATCCAGCGCAATGGCAATGTGGCGCTTGACGTCACCAGCCTGGTGCACCCGACGGTCGCCGCCGCAGCGGCACTGGCGGCACGCATCGTGGGCCTGGACATCGCCGGTGTGGACATGGTGCTGCAAGACTGCAGCCAGCCGCTGCACAGCCAGCGCGCCGCAGTGATTGAAGTCAACGCCAGCCCGGGCCTGCTGTCGCATATCAAGCCGGCCAATGGCGAAGGCCAAGCCGTGGGCACCGCCATCATGGCGCACCTGTTTGCGCCCAAGATGGACGGGCGCATACCAGTGGTCGGCATTACCGGCACCCACAACACCGGGCGCATTGCGCGCCTGGTGGCCTGGCTGGTGCACATCAGTGGCAAACATGTGGGACTGGCCTGCAGCGAAGGCCTGTACCTGGACGGCCGCCGGGTCGATGCCCGCGACAGCACGAATTGGGAGGCGGGTCAGCGCATCTTGATCAACCGCTCGGTGCAAGCGGCCGTGTTTGAGAACCCGAGCACCACCATCCTGGGCCAGGGTCTGGCGTACGACAAATGCGATGTGGGCGTGGTTACCGATGTGAGCTGGCTGCCCGCCTTGAACGACTTTGACATTCTGGATGCCGAGCAGACCTACAAAGTGGCCCGCACCCAGGTGGATGTGGTGCTGCCCAGCGGCACCGCTGTGCTCAACGCGGCCGACCCGCAGGCGCTGGAACTGGCAGACCTGTGCGACGGCAAGGTGATTTTCTACGGCATGTCGGCCGACCATGCCACGCTGGTGCAACACCGTGCGGCGGGTGAGCGGGTGGTGTACTTGCACAACGCCACCATCGTGCTGGCCCAAGGCGCCACAGAAATTTCGTTGCTGCCACTGAGCAGCCTCAAGCCCGCCAAAGCGGCGCAACCCGAGATGGTGATGGCTGCCGTGGCCGCGGCCTGGGCGCTCCATATCGCGCCCGAACTCATAGGCGCGGGACTGCGCACCTTCGAGTCCAATCCCCAGAAAACGCCCTACTAAGCCCCTTACTGCTACGCTCCACCGAGCACCAACACCCAATCACGCCATGGAAGTCACCCGCATCCGCGCCCTGCGCGGCCCCAATCTCTGGAGTCACCACACGGCCATCCAGGCGGTCGTCTCGTGCAGTGCGCAAGAGTGCGATGTCACCCTTTTGCCCGGATTTGAGACACGGCTGCGGGCCCGCTTTCCCGAGATCAGCCCCTTTCAAACCATTGGCAGTGACGAAGCGGTCTCCATGGCCCGCGTGCTCGAACTCGCTGCACTGGGCCTGCAAGCCCAGGCCGGTTGCCCGGTCACTTTCAGTTGCGCCAAGCCCACGCTGGAGTCGGGCGTGTTCCAGGTTGTCGTGGAGTACAGCGAAGAAGACGTCGGCCGCCTGGCGTTTGAATTGGCTGAAAGCCTGTGCACCGCCGCCGTGGACGACACCGCTTTTGACCTGGCCAGCGCGCTGGACCAATTGCGCGAGCTTGACGAAGATGTGCGCTTAGGCCCCAGCACGGGCTCGGTCGTCAATGCCGCGGTGGCGCGCAACATTCCGTACAGCCGCATGACCAGCGGCAGCATGGTGCGCTTTGGCTGGGGCAGCAAACAGCGACGCATTCAGGCGGCCGAGATTGACGCCACCAGCGCCATTGCCGAAGCCATTGCCCAAGACAAAGAACTCACCAAAAAGCTGTTGCATGCCGCAGGCGTCCCCGTGCCCTTGGGCCGCGCAGTGAGCGATGCCGATGACGCATGGCAAGCGGCGCTGGAAATCGGTCTGCCGGTGGTGGTCAAGCCCCTGGACGGCAACCAGGGCAAAGGCGTGACGGTCAATATCACGCAAGAAGACCAGTTGCGCGCCGCCTATGCCGTGGCTACCGAGTTCCGCGACCGCATCCTGGTGGAGCGTTACATGCCGGGCAATGATTTCCGCCTGTTGGTGGTGGGCGACAAGCTGGTCGCCGCCGCGCGGCGCGACCCGCCCAAGGTGGTGGGCGACGGCGTGCACACCATAGAGCAGTTGGTAAACATCGTCAATCAAGACCCCAAGCGCGGCAGCGGTCACGCCACCTCGCTGACCAAAATCCGTTTTGACGACATTGCCCATGCCTGCCTGGCGGGCCAGGGCTTTCGCGCGGACACGATTCCGGCCAAAGGCCAGCGCGTCAATTTGCGCAACAACGCCAACCTGTCCACCGGTGGTTCGGCCACCGATGTGACCGACGACGTGCACCCGGACGTGGCAGCGCGGGCCGTGGCCGCGGCGCACATGGTGGGTCTGCATATTTGCGGTGTGGACCTGGTCTGCGACAGCATTCTTCGCCCGATTGAAGAGCAAGGCGGCGGCGTGGTGGAAGTCAATGCCGCACCGGGCCTGCGCATGCACCTGAGCCCTTCTTTCGGCAAAGGACGGCCGGTGGGCGAGGCCATCATTTCCCAGCTTTTTAAACCTGGGCAGGATGGCCGCATTCCTATCGTGGCCGTGACCGGCACCAACGGAAAAACCACCACGGTGCGCCTGATCTCGCATTTGCTGACCCAGCAGGGTTGGTGTGTGGGCATGACCAATACCGACGGTGTCTATGTGGGCGGCGAGTGCATTGACACCGGTGATTGCAGTGGCCCCAAGAGTGCCAAAAGTGTGCTGCACCACCCCGATGTCGACGCCGCCGTGCTGGAGACGGCGCGTGGCGGCGTGCTGCGTGAAGGCCTGGCCTTTGACTACTGCGACGTGGCCGTCGTGACCAATGTGGGCAGCGGTGACCACTTGGGCCTGAACTACATCACCACGGTGGACGAGTTGGCGGTGCTCAAACGCGTCATCGTGCAAAACGTCTCCCCCAAGGGCACGGCGGTGCTCAATGCAGCAGACCCGGTGGTGGCCAAGATGGCGGCCAAATGCAAGGGCGCGGTCACGTTTTTTGCTTTGGACAAATCCAACCCGGTGATGACCACCCACCTGGCCCAGGGCCATGGCGGGGTGTATGTGGAGAACCAGCAGTTGGTGGCGGCCAAAGGCGCGGTCAAGCACTACGTCAACCTGGCCGATATCCCCGTCACTTTGGGCGGCACCATTGGTTTTCAGGTCGAGAACGTGATGGCCAGCGTGGCGGCGGTGTGGGCCTTGGGCCTGGACTGGGAAACCATCCGTCGCGGCCTGGCCAGTTTCTCCACCGATGAGGACAACGCCGCCGGGCGCTTCAATATGTACCAATTCCGGGGCGCCACGGTGATTGCCGATTACGGCCACAACCCGGACGCCATGGTGGCGCTGGTGAATGCCGTCCAGACCATGCCTGCGACCCGTCGCTCGGTGGTGATCAGCGGCGCGGGTGACCGGCGCGACCAGGACATCCGCCAAATGACCGAAATATTGGGCGACACCTTTGACGAGGTGGTGATGTTCGAAGACCAATGCCAGCGCGGACGCAGCGACGGCGAAGTGATGGCCTTGCTGCGCGACGGCCTGGTCGGTGCCAAAAAGGCGACCCAGCGCTTTGAGATTTACGGCGAGTTCCTGGCCATTGACCAGGCCATGGACGCGCTCAAGGAAGGCGAGCTGTGCCTGATTCTGGTGGACCAGGTGGAAGAAGCCATGGCCCACATTGCAGCAAAAATCGCCAACACCCATTAACGGACCCCGATACCCATGACCGATTCAAACGCCTACATCCCCCCCAAAGTCTGGGCCTGGAACAAAGCCAACGGCGGACGCTTTGCCAACATCAACCGTCCCGTGGCCGGTGCCACGCACGACAAAGAGCTGCCACGCGGCAAGCATCCGATGCAACTGCACTCTCTGGGCACACCCAACGGCATCAAAGTTACTGTGATGCTGGAAGAGCTGCTGGCCTTGGGCCACAGCGGCGCGGAATACGACGCCTGGCTGGTGCGCATCAACGAGGGCGCGCAATTTGGCAGCGGCTTTGTCGCCGCCAACCCCAACTCCAAAATCCCGGCGCTGATCGATTACAGCGGCGAGAAGCCGGTGCGGGTGTTTGAGTCCGGCGCCATATTGCTGTACCTGGCAGAAAAATTCGGCTGCTTTGTGCCCACCGAGCCCGCCCTGCGCGCGGAGTGCATGTCCTGGCTGTTCTGGCAGATGGGCAGCGCGCCCTTTCTGGGCGGCGGATTTGGCCATTTTTATGCCTATGCGCCGTTCAAAATCGAGTACGCCATCGACCGTTTTGCCATGGAGGTCAAACGCCAGATGGACGTGCTCAACCGCCGTTTGGCCGAGAGCCGTTTTATCGCAGGCGACGATTACACGATTGCCGACATGGCCATCTGGCCCTGGTACGGCGGCATGTCCAAGGGCCAGCTGTACGAGGCTGGTGAGTTCCTGCAAGTGCAGGAGTACACCCACGTCATCCGCTGGGCGGACGAGATTGCCAAGCGCCCTGCGGTACGTCGGGGTCGCATGGTCAACCGGGTGATGGGGCCGCTGGAAAACCAGTTGCATGAGCGCCACGATGCCAGCGACTTCGACACCCAAACGCAGGACAAGCTGCAGGGCAAAGCCTGAAGGGCTTGCCCATTCGCCGCGGGAAATCCTCTCCGTCATTGACCATGCAAGTTCGCTTTGAGCGCTCCGCCGACCTGAAAAGCAGTGCGCCCATCGCGTGCGATGGACCCATCATGGTGATGCCCTTCATTGATGAAGGACAGGCCCTGCGCGCTGCGAACCTGGCGGCCTCCCGTGCCGGTGTCGCCTCTCTGTTGCTGGCGGTGCATGACGAAGGTCGCCAAGGCTTTATTGCAACGGTCAATCAAGCTTTTGCGGCAACGCGCAGCCCTTGGTTCGGCTATATGGCGCAAGACGCATTTGCTGGACGGGACTGGCTCGCGCTCGCGGTGCAGGCCATGCGGGCAAAACAAGCGGGCTTGCTCGGCTTTAACGACGGGAAGTGGCAGGGGCAATTGGCCGCTTTCGGTCTGGCCGAGCGTGCCTGGGCGCAAACGGTGTACGGCGGAACATTTTTTCATGCTGCTTACCTGAGCCATTTCGCGGACACTGAACTCACTCTCATTGCGCGCGAGCAAGGCCGTTATGTGTACGAACCCCACAGCGTGCTGGTGGAAGTGGACTGGGAGAAAGAGCGTGCGCCCGTCAACCCCGGGGACCGAGCCTTGTATGCCTCCCGCGCCGCAAGGGGGTTCGACGCCCGAGTGCACAAGCAGCAGCTTTTGCAATTGTTCCGCTGAGGCAAAGCCGTGCCGATACGCCCGCCCGCTAGCGGGTTTGCAGGTGCACACTGTGGCGTTCGCAAAAGAGTTCGCCACTGAACGTTTTGACTTTCATACCCATGGCCACGGCTTCGCGGGCGGTCAAACCGCTGCTATAGGGGAACGTGTCAATCATCCATTCGTGCCGTCCGAGAATCGCCAAGGCTTCCTGGTGACTGTGGGGGCAAACGAATTCGACATCCGCCGCGCCCAGCGCCTGCAGCACCTTGTGGCGGGTGCGCTCAAACTGAAACTGCCTGTGCACAAACAGCTTGGGACCCGGCAGCCTGGCCAACCAGGACAAAAATCCCCGTGACAACTTGGCCGGATTGGAAAAAATCACCGGTGTCGAGTGCTTGTGGACCGGCGCATCGGGCAAATAGGGCGGTGGCGTGTAGGTGGCGTAGCCGCCTGGAATATTGACCAAGGGCTCGGTGTACAGATGCTGCAACGCGGCAGGCGACTGCCATTCATCGCCAATCCAGCCGTCAAAGCTCTCCAATCCGGTGGTAAGGCTTTGGCCACCGACCCATTTGTACATGGCACGGGCAGGCTTGGCCGACAGGGCTTGGAGTGCCACTGGATCCATCCAACCGCCCAGGTCGTAGAGGACATCAATATCAGCCTGGTGAATACGCTGTGCCAAGTCAGGGGCGGGCATTTCCTGCACGTCCCACCACTCTGTGGCAAGGGACTTGAATTGCTCGGTGGCCCAGTCCGACAAGTGTCCACGGTTAAAGACCACAATGTCCGATCCCTTGGCAACGTGCCGCCAACCTGCAATCGTCAAAAAATAGACTGGCGAGACGCCAAACAACGGGGATATCAGCGCAACGCGGGGACGGTCTCGCTGCCTTACAGGAGGCAAGGGTGGCAGCAAGCCCGTGGGCAAACGCAGATGCGTTTTAGAAAATTCCATCACCGCTTGGGACAAGGCAGTGGCTGAAACATCGCGGTCATAAAGCCTGGCCATCAGGGTGGTCAGTTGGGCATCCTCTGCGTGGACCGGATCCGTGAGCAGGGGCTTGACCCATTGCGAGGCCTGCAATGGCAATCCAAACACATTGATCGCCAGATCGGCGCGCGCCAGCAAGGCTTCTCCATTGCCCGGTTGCGCCACCAGCACTTGCGCAAACGCAGAATCAGCCGCTTCGGACCGCCCCGATGCTTGGAGCGCATGGCCCTGCACCAAGCGGCTTTGCCACAGCGAAGGCAACAAGGCGATGGCGCGCTCAGCACTTTGGTTGGCCAGTTCATACCGACCCAATGCCAATTGGCAGACCCCCAGGTTATGGTGCACCTGGGGTGAGCGGGGCATGGTACTGAGCGCCCGAGAAAACCCGGCATGCGCCTCGGCCCAGCGGGCTTGCTGCAAGGCCAGTTGGGCCGTTGCGAGCGTTTGTTCGACCTCCTGTGCGAGTGAACCCGTCAATGCAACACCTTGGGGGGCTGTGCGATACCGGTCGCCTCGTCTTGTTCAGGGCTGCTGGCACCCTGCTCAGAAGCGGGAGCGATGGAGGGTGCCGCGGCCAAGGCGCCAATCGCCCAACGTGCAGCTTCATTCATCTTTTGCATCAGCAATTGCAGCTTACCCAACAGGTCTTCGTTCAAATTCAGGGTAAGTTGCTGCCCGCGCGGCAGGGCCCAGACAAAAACAGAAGCGTTTTCGAGACGCTGCGCCTGCACCGACCGAACCAGCACAGGTTCGGCCCCCAAGGGAAACCGCGTGGCACCCTCAAATTGGGTGAAGGTTGCGGTTTGCTGCAAGGCCTGTTGCTTGAACTGTGCAATCGCCCTGGCCTGGTGCACACTGACTTGCTGCTCCAGCACTTTGACTGCCAATGCCTGCGTTTGCTCCAGCAGCGCGCTGACCACCGAACGGGTCAGCCAAAACCGGTACTCCTCCTGGCTGTCGGTTGTAAATCGCAACATCACGCGATCCTCTTCCGGCACATAGTTCGCGTTCAGTTGGCGAATGCTCATAGACACCAGGCTCTGGTGGCGCCAGGAGAAAACCGGCTGGAATTTTTCACTTCTGGTTCAAGCGCTCGAGGATCTGCTTGGCCAAAGCCGCGACCAACTGGGCGTTGAAGGTATTGCTTTGAAATTGATCTGATCGCATCAACTGAGCGATAGCCCGGTCAACACTGTCGCCTGCTTGGGGTTGGACCGAGGGGGCATCCGGCAGCGGCCAAAAAATCCGCTTAGCGGCCTCCACATCAGCCTGCGTCACTACCGGAAGACCGGGCGTTGCAGCAACCACTTGGCGCAACTCCACCGATTTCGCGACCTCAAGCACGAGGTTGACGTTTTCAGCACGCTGCAAAAACTCGGGGGACACAATGAATGTGCTGAGCAGTTTCTCACGGGTAATGCCCAGGCGTGGCGCAATCACGTCATCCGACTCCGGATCCCGCCGCAAGAACAGGCGGTATGCCGCGATGACCTCGTCTCTGCCCACCACGCTTTGGGGTTCGGTATCGGTGGAAGGCTGCACCGCAGCTGCCGGCGGTGCATGCTCGGTTGCTTGAGATGCTGCTTGAGCGGCTCTGGCCTCCGGCACCACGGGCTGCGGTGCGGGTGCGGATGCGGGTGCTGGCACTGCCACTGGCACTGGCACTGCCACTGGCGTGGACATCGGCATGGGCGGGGGATCTGAAACCTGAAGCGTCTGGGTTTCAGCTTTCGCGTCGGAAAATTCGGGGGGCGTGGCCGCAGCAGGATGCTCCAAGACGGACAGTACCGCCGCCGCTTGAAGCTCGGACTGCTGGGTGGGTGGCAAACCGAACTGCATGCCGGTGGCCGCCTGCACCTGTGCCACCGCTTGGTCCACAGGAAAGGGCGCGGGCTCCAAGCGAACTTCTTCCATTTCGCCCCTTGCAGGCTGCGACTTTTTGCCGAAAAGGGAGAAAGGAAACTTCATAAGGCCCTCAGTCTTGTCCAAACAAATCACGTGTGTAAACCCGGTCACTCACGTCTTGCAATTCCTGCGTCATGCGGTTGGCCACAATCACATCGGCTTGCGCCTTAAATTTGGCCAAATCATGCACCACGGGCGAATTGTAAAAGTCCGGCTCGTGGAGTACTGGCTCGTACACTATCACATGCACGCCTTTGGCTTTGAGCCGCTTCATGATGCCTTGCACGCTGCTGGCCCGGAAATTGTCACTGCCCGCCTTCATCACCAAGCGGTAAATGCCAACCACTTTAGGCTTGCGCTTCAAAATATCAAAAGCGACAAAATCTTTGCGGGTGCTGTTGGCATCCACAATGGCGCGGATCAGGTTTTGCGGCACCTCGCTGTAGTTGGCCAGCAATTGCTTGGTGTCTTTGGGCAGGCAATAACCGCCGTAGCCGAATGAGGGGTTGTTGTAATGGTTGCCAATGCGTGGATCCAGGCACACGCCATCAATAATCTGGCGCGTGTCCATGCCCAGCGATGCCGCATAGCTGTCCAGCTCATTGAAATAGGCCACCCGCATGGCCAGATAGGTGTTGGCAAACAATTTGATGGCTTCCGCCTCGGTGCTGCCGGTCATGAGCACCGGCACGTGTTCTTTCAAGGCGCCTTCTTGCAACAGTTGTGCAAAACGCTGCGCAGGGGCAGAGGGTGCGTCGGAGGTGCCCGGCGTATCGCCCACCACAATCCGGCTGGGGTGCAAATTGTCAAACAGCGCCCGGCCCTCGCGCAAAAACTCTGGAGAAAACAGGATCGTCAGACCTGGAAACTGCGCAGCCAAACCCGCTGTAAATCCCACGGGCACAGTGGACTTGATCACCACGCAGGCCTGCGGACTGATGGCGGCCACGTCCGCTACCACCGACTCCACCGAGCGCGTATTGAAATAGTTGGTCTGCACGTCATAGTCTGTGGGCGTGGCCACAATCACGTAGTCCGCACCATGTAAGGCTGCATGTTTGTCAACGGTGGCCGTCAAGTCCAGTTTTTTAGACGACAGATACTCTTCCAACTCTTTGTCTTCAATCGGCGAGTGCCGCGCATTCACAGCAGCCACCTTGGACGGGTCCAAATCCAGGGCAAGGACCGTGTGGTTTTGCGAGAGTAAAACCGCGTTACTCAAACCCACATACCCACAACCAGCAACTGCGATTCTCATAGTCATCCAAACTTAATTTCGTTGGGGGTAATGGCCCGGAGGTATTTTTCGCACCACTCTTTGCCATTGGTCTGGCTCAGGTACAAATTGCGGTAATTCACCCAACACGCCGCCAGCCAAGCCGATTGGGTCCGGTGGGCGACATCCTTCATTTCGCGCAAGAGTTTCAAATGCACATTCAATTCGCGCTCCCGTTCCGGCAAAGCGACCTTATAAGACTTTAATCCCTTGCCATCCGAGCGCATGAATGTTGTAAACAAGCGTTCCACGATAAAAGGAATATAGGTGGCGCCTGCATGCAAACCTTTGTCGTCGGCGACTTTGGAGTGCAACATATCACGCACCTTGGAATCCAGTTTTTTATCTGCCGCCACCAGCACGCGTTTGACAAAGGGAATAAATAAATCCCAAAACTTGGGCGATGCCACAAAGTAATTGGCCGCAGAAAAATTACCTGACGACTCCACCGCCCTTAATTCCTTATCGTCCAAACCCGCTGCCGCGTAAAACTGCCGAGTTAATTCTAAAAACTGCGGATGCGATACCTCGCCATGCACCCACATATTGTGGTAAAGCGCTTCGTTGAAGGGATAGGGGTTGCAAAAATACACGTCATAGCCTGGATGATCAACGATCTGTTTAACCAGTTCGGCGCCTTGCATACCCGTCTTCTCGGCAAAGCGCCACGAGAGGGCACCCCACAGTGTTGCGCCTTGGGTGGCAGCATTGCGCTGCAACTGCTCAAACACGTTGAACTCCATGAGTTCGGAGGTACTGCGGCTGTTGTCCAATGGGTAAAACGCTGGATCGAGCAGCTCACGCTGCCAGCCTTCAAAATAAATCTGGAAAATCCGAATGGGTGAATTCAGCGCACGCGGTGGCTGCTTGGCTAATTTGTTTTCCAGCTGCCCTTCGATCGCCGGTGTGGGGCCGGCTGCCTTCGGCAAGTCAGCGACATTCTTCGTTACTTCCTCGAGCGTTCGCACACCGGACGCTGCTGCTACTTGCGCAGCAGCGGTCTTTGCCGCTGCCGGTGCGGCTTTTGCCACCCGTTTGGCAGGCGCCGCCTTTGCAGGCTTCGCAGGTTTCGCAGTTACTACAGGCTCTGGCGGATGGGGTAAAACCTTGTTATTTTTGTAGACTTTGTCATTTTTAGCTAGAGTTACTTTTTTAGAAACTATCGCGGCCTTGGGCGGCGTGGCTGTGGTTTTTTTGGATGAGGTCGCCATTATTTTCTCCAATAAGTAACAGGCTATTTAATTCGCCGTTTTCAATTAGTCCGAGTTTAATCCTACACTTCCATGATGCGCAGCACCCTTGGATTTAATCTTGTCGGCTATGCCACTTCACCCACTGGTTTGGGCGAAGACCTGCGCTCGTTTGCCGCCATGCTGAACCATTTGGGCATCGCCTTTTCGGTGGTCGATGTGCCCACCGATGTGCAAGGCCAAGTTCGGGTTTCCTGGCAGCACATGACCACGCAGGACTATGGCACCAGTATCTTTTTCATGGCCGCCACCGAATGTGACCGTCTGGCCAAGCAGCACCCCAGCCTGACGGCGATGGCGCGCACCAAGGTGGGCTACTTTTTGTGGGAACTGCCCGACTTTCCCCCAGAACAAGCGCAGGCCTTGCGGCTGATGGACCATATCTGGTGCCCCACCCGGTTTGTGCAGCAGGCCTTTTTCAAACAATCGCGCCAGCTCACCCTCGCCCTGCCCTTGCCGGTGGTGCAACACGGCGCCACGGGCCGTGACTTCCGAGCGCAATTGGGCATACCGTCCCAGGCCTTTGTCTCGCTTTATATGTTGGATCTGCACTCCACCTTGCAGAGAAAAAATCCACAGGCCGTGTTGCGGGTTTTTCTGAAAATGGCGCAAGACTGTCCTGACGCCTATTTGATTCTCAAGGTCAGCCGCTGGCAGAACATGGGCTCCAAGGCCTTGCAATGGATACCACCCCACCCCCGCATCAAACTCGTCAAAGAAACCCTGCAGCCCGGTGAACTGACAGACCTCTACCTCAGTGCCAATTGCTATTTGTCGCTGCATCGCAGCGAAGGCTTCGGCCGCACTTTGGTCGAGGCATTGCAAAATGGTCTTCACCTGGTCTGCACTGATTTTTCGGGACCACAAGATTTCGTCACTGAAGAAAACACCCTCCTGGTCCGGTGGCAGCGCGTCGAAGTCGACGCCAACGCCTACCCCAACCTCACCATCCAGAGTTGGTGGGCCGAACCAGACGAATCCCACGCGCTGCAACGCCTGTACCAGGCCCGGGAAAAATCCTTGTTTGGCCGCAATCAGGCCGCAATGGCCCTGAGCCAACAGTTTTCGTATGAGGGGCTGGCCACCAAATACCGGCCCATCCTGCAAGCGTACTTGAATTGACAACGCCGGCGCGCCGGTCTTGCGCCCAAACCGAGCGCGCCAATTCTTCATTCTTCGAGCTTGAGTTCCAACACCCGAAAAGACAATTTGCGTTTGTCCTGCGATGCGGAGTCGTGCTTGGCCGGCACGAAGGTCTGGGCGGTGTCTACCGTCCACATCATCATCCCCGGCAACTCTGTGGGAGGCACTTCAAACCGAAGAACAAACTCTTCTGGTGCTTCAATGTCCAAAATCTGCTCATCACCGTCTGGTGTGAGCACCTTCAGACGCATTTTTCCTGGCACCGGCCAGGCTGCCACGCATCGCATCGTCACGGCGACAGCGGGCTTGTCTGTCCAACGGTATTTCACTGCCACATGCTTGCTCACCCACCCATCGGGCTGCACGCTCGCCATCAACCCAGGCTTGGCCAAAATAAGACGCGAGTCCGTGCGAATTTGCGCCGACATCTCCTTGAGATCTTTGGCTGAAAAATACCCCTTCACCTCCACAATAAAATGCTCAAGCTGCTTGACCAGCGGCTCAGTGTCAGGCCCAAAAGGATAGGCTGCACATAATTCGTCAAGGTGCGTCCAAAACCAATGCGGGGGCACCATGTTGAGGTGCTGGGACAACACTTTCATGCCCTCCACCGCCACCTGTCGGCGTTGGCGCTGGGTCAGGCAGCCCGCATGCAAGCGCGACGAAGCCTGAATGCTGCGCACCATGGCAATCTGATGAGGGAAACGCTTGAATAGCCTCAACCACAGCTCAAAGTCAAATGCCAAGTGAAGGCCTTCATTCAGTGGCCCCACCATCGCCAGTGCCCCGCGCCGCATGAATACGGTCGGCTGGCAAATAAAGCTTCCATCGGCAAACGCGTCCAATGGCGTGCTTGGCGGTCGCGTCGGATAGGCGCCAATCACATTGCCGGCAACATCAATGTGATTGGCCAGGCCATACACCATCTGGCAATGGGCTTGCTTGGTGAATTGGTCGACCGCTTTGCCAATGGCGCCTTCGGCATACACGTCATCGGAATTCAGCCATCCAATGATGTCGCCCTGCGCGAGTGATATGGCCGTATTGATGGCCTGGGCTGGCCCCGTGTCTTGCTGGCTGACCCAGCGCAAGCGCCCGCCAAACTCCTGCTGCAATTGCACCAACAGCTCAATTGTGCCGTCGGTGGACTGCCCATCGGCCACCACCAACTCGACGTTCTCATACGACTGCGCCAGCACGCTGCGCACTGCCACCTCCAAAAAGGCGGCTTGGTTCAGGCTCGGCATGACCACCGAGACCAAGGGCAAGGGCATTTGCAATTTTTTTACCGGCATATTTACGTCATCTCAGTACTCGGCGCTCAGGCATCCGAACAGGCTAGCCAAACACATATGTTTGGAGTTGCAGCGAATATACGACGCACCGTTGTCATTTCGCTGAATGTGCCGTGACAGATGCATTACACCTTCGTAATCCAAGGCGATTGAGGCGTACGCAATTCGGCGTACGACTTGGGCGGCACATCGACAACGGCCCGGTTTGAATTGACCGCAAATACCCGGGTATCAGATGCTCTCTGGAGGCTGGGCTGCCGCCGAAAACGTCAAAAAATCTTGCACGGATTGAACCTGTGTGGGGCGCACCAGCCGCGCCAATTCCTGGCCATCTTGCACCAACACCAGCGTCGGCCACAGCTTGATTTTGAAGGAGCGTCCCAAGGGGCGTCCAGGACCGTCCTCAATACACACATGCTGGAGTTGCGGGTAGGCCTGCAGGGCTTGAACGATCGCCGGCTCTGCTGCCACGCAGTGTCCGCACCAGTTCACACCAAATTGCAAGAGCATGGGGCCAGGCGTGGCGTCGATGGTGCTGCGATCCGGGGCGGTGGGGCTGTAGCGGGGAGCGGCTGAATCGGACATGGTGATGGGGACTTTAAGCTTCACGCTGCGGTAGGCGCCGCAGACTGTACAGGGGCAGTCGCCAGCTGATCACCACACTCAAGGCCGCGATGAATGCGCACAGCAAAAACGCAGCGTGCGTGCCGCTGACCAAGCCGATGCGCGCTGCCTCCAACAGGGGGGCCGTGTCCAAGCCCAGCCCTTGGGCCAGTGCGCGCAAGGCGTCTTGGTCTTGTTGGCGAATCAAAATTTGCGGGGACGACAGCAGCTTCACGAGCGCTGCATCGCTGATGTGGTACCGGGCCAGGGCATCGGCGGTCTGGCGGGCATACAAGGCGTTGACCAGCACACTGGCCACACCCACACCCACCATGCTGCCAATCATGCGCGTGGTCTGTGCCAAAGCAGAGGCCACCCCCATGTGCCTGCGCCCGGCCACCGCCATGATTTGCAGCGACAGGTTGGGCAACTGAAAACCCAGACTGAAGCCACACAGGCCAAACACCGTCATCAACCAGGCGTCGGAGGTACTCGCATCCACCTGGGTGAGCAAAAGGCAAGTGAGCATGGTGCCCAACTGGCCCCAGGCAATCAGGCGCTGGGCCTGGTGCAAGCGGGGTAACAACCTGGAATTCACGATGCTGCCAATGGTGATGAACACCAGCAGTGGCGTCATGACCACCCCGGCTTCGTGCGGCGACTGACCAAAGCTGCCCTGCAACAGCAAGGGCGTATAAAAAATCAGCGTGAACATGGTCAGCCCGGTGAGCAGGCCCAGCATCATGAGCTGGCGCGCGCCCCGGTTGTCCAGCAGCTCGGGCGAAATGATAGGCGCACGGGTGTGGTACTGGTGGCGGAAGAAGCCGTACACCAGCGCCGCCGTTACAACCCACAGTCCCAGCGAGGGCAAGGTCGCAAAGCTGAGAGTCTGGCTGTATTCGGCCGCCACCAACAAAGCGCAAATGGCCAGCGTGAGCAGCAAGGCCCCCAACCAATCGATGCTGCGATCTCCGTCGGCGTGGTGAACGATGTGCGGAAAGTAACGCCACACCATCAGCAGCGCAGCCAGCGCCAGCGGCAAATTAACCAGGAACACATAACGCCAGCCCCAATGCTCCGTCAGCCAGCCGCCCAGCCACGGGCCGACCGCCAGCGCCACGCCGTAGCCGGCAGACAGCAAGACCTGCCAACGCACACGCTGCACGGCATCTGGAAACAAGTCTGGCACGCAAGCCGACGCCACACCCAGCAGCATGCCGCCCGCCAGGCCCTGCAGCGCCCGTGCACCGACCAACTGCACCATGGTTTGCGAGGCAGCACAGGCAATCGAGGCCAGTGCAAACAGCAGGACGGCGGCCAGCACAAAGGGCTTGCGCCCATGCAAATCGCCCAGGCGTCCGGTGATGGGAATCATCACCGCATTGCCCACCAGAAAGGCCGACGCTGCCCACTGGTAGAGGTCGTAACCCCTCAAATCAGCCACGATGCGCGGCATGGCCGTGCCCACGACCGAGGTGTTGAGGGCAATCAGCATAAAAGCCAGCGCAATCCCCAGCATGGCCGCCAAGGACTGCAAAAAGCTGCGATCTGATGGCAACGGGCTATCGCTCGAGGCGGCGGTCATTTCTCACGATCGGTGGACGTCACGGGGCTCGAGGGCAACAAAGGCAAGGATGCTATCGCGCTTCGGTTTTGCTCGCCTTGCGACTGCACAACCGCCGCGTTGATCATGGCCGCCAACCGGGTCGCTGCCAGCCCCAGTCGCTGCCGCAGCACGGGCGTAAAGCGCTGGGTATAGGCCGCGTTCACCCCGGCATCGGGATAAAACCCGGGCTGTCCCACGATGCGGCATGACTCTTGAGCCATGTGAACAGGATCCACATCCGGCGCATGGGACGCTACGGGCATGGCCTCCAAAAGCGATGCGACCGCCTCGTTGTCTAAGTCCATGCTGCGCAACAAACCGCTGTCCCACACCGCATGCAAATTTCTGGCGTGCATCCAGGCCTGGAGCTGAAAGCGATTACCGCCGCGGTCGTCCTGGTACCCGGCGTGCAGCGGCTGGTGAACGTCACCGACCAAATGCACCAGGTATTTGAGCGCCTTGAGGCGCTGCGCGTCATCGGCCTGAGACGCGAGGACGGCACGCTGGTGCGCGATGGCTGCGACCACGCAGCGCCCGTCGGGGCAATCACGCACGGGGTCGTAGTTGCAGCTTGAACGCGGGAAATTGACGTAATGCCATACGCCCGTTGCGGGGCTGCGGTGTTCATCGGCCCAGGTGGCGATAGACACCAGGGTCTGGCCAGGCTCCAAAGCCAGCAAACGGGAAACTTCTTGTCGGGCGGGAGGCGTCAGGCGCTGCCACGCCACTGCGGCAATCACCTCATGGCCTTGCGCACCCCAGGACCAGGCGTTCGCAGCAGTCAGCAAAGACAGTGCCAGCAAAAGCAGACTGCGCCACCATGCGAATGGAAGGCGCTGAGCGCGATAGATCAAAACCATTTTCAGCGAATAAATTGTTTTTATTCATTTTGCGCTGAATTTGATTGATTTTGATATTTCCCGCTTGAATACGGGTCGCTAAAGCTCCTGCCCTGGTCCGCGGCCCATCAAAGCCGCCACCGCTTGCTCGGGCCGCAAGTGGCCATCCAAAAGGTCGACCACCGTCTTGGCAATCGGCATTTCCAGGCCCAGGCTTTGCGCCCGCTGCACCACCGTGCGCGCGCTGTACACGCCCTCAGCGACATGGCCCAGTTCCTCGACCGCTTGCGCCAGCGACTTGCCTTGGGCCAGAGCCAGGCCCACCCGCCGGTTGCGAGACAGGTCACCTGTGGCGGTAAGTACCAAATCGCCCAGACCGCTCAAGCCCATAAAAGTTTCTGCCCGTGCGCCCAAGGCCATGCCCAAACGCGTCATTTCGGCCAGTCCCCTCGTGATCAGGGCAGCGCGGGCATTCAGCCCGAGCTGAAGTCCATCACACAGTCCCGTGGCGACCGCGAGCACGTTCTTGACGGCGCCACCCACTTCCACCCCCACCACATCGTCGCTGGCATAGACACGCAGCAAGGGGCTGTGAAATGCCGCGACCAAGGCTTGGCGCACGGCCTCGTGTTTGCTGGCAGCCACCAAGGCAGTCGGCTGGCCGCGTGCGACCTCTTGCGCAAAACTCGGGCCGCTCAAGACACCCGCTTGCAAATGGGGCGCAACCTGGGCTTGAACTTCATGCCCCATGAGGCCGGTGGCGGTGGGAGACTGGGCGGTTTCAAAGCCCTTGCAAAGCCAGGCCACGGGCACTTGCAATTCTGCGAGACCGCCTAGGACGCCACGCAAACCGGCCATGGGGGTGGCGACGATGACCAGATCTTGCTGCGCCAAGTGGCGTGGCAGTGCCTCGGCATCGCATTGCAATACCCCCAGCGACGCGGGCAATGCAAACCCAGGCAGGTAGCGGGTGTTCTCGCGCTGGGTCTGCAAGGACTCCTGGTGCTGCGGGCTGCGCGACCACAGACGGGTCTGGTGACCCTTGGGGTTATTGGCCGTGCCGATGGCCAAGGCCGTGCCAAACGCGCCCGCCCCGATCACCAGGATTTTCATGCTCTGTTGTGCCCCTGCTTTTCACGCCACACGGCGCAGAAGCAGCGCTTATTGCGGCAGGTTGGACGAAGCACCCTCAGCCGCCTGGGCCTGCTGCTGTTCGTACATGGCCTGGAAATTGATTTCCGAGAGGTGCACCGGTGGGAAACCGCCGCGCTGGATCAGATCAGCCACGTTGCCGCGCAAATAGGGGTAGACGATCTGCGGGCAGGCAATGCCCATGATCTGGCCCATTTGCTCTTGCGCGAGATTGCGGATTTCAAAAATACCGGCTTGTTTGACTTCGACCAAAAACACGGTCTTGTCTTTGATTTTGGTTTGCACGGTGGCGGTGACGCTCACCTCAAAAATGCCATCGGCCACGGGGTTGGCTTCCACACCCAGCTGAATATCCACCGAGGGTTGCTCTTGCTCAAGCAGGATGGCGGGGGAATTGGGTTGCTCCAGGGAAGCCTCTTTGAGGTACACGCGCTGGATTTGGAATACGGGTTCTTGGTCGGCCATGGTGGGATCTTTCGAATGAAAACAAAGCCCACCTGAACAGGTCCGGGTGGGCTGGGAAAACGCTGCTGGCAAGCCTGAGAGGGTCAGCCGCAGCCTCAATTATGTCAGCAGGGCAATCTGCGCCGCCCCACAGCAGCAATGTTCAGGCACCCGCCAGCAAGGGCAGCAATCCGCCACGGCCGTCGAGTGCGGCCAGGTCGTCAAAGCCACCCACATGGGTGCTGCCGACAAAAATCTGCGGCACGGTGCGTCGCCCGGTGATTTCCATCATGGTGGCGCGCTCTTGCGGGTTGACGTCAATGCGGATTTCTTCAATCTGCTCGACCCCTTTGGACTTGAGCAGGCGTTTGGCTTGAATGCAGTAGGGGCACACGCCGGTGGTGTACATCTTGACGTTTTGCATAGAAATTTATTTCAACAAGGGAGGTTCGACGGGGGCGGGTTCAGACTTTTTCGACCGGAAGATTGGCGGCACGCCAAGCGGCCAGACCGCCGCCCAAAGAATGCACTTGCTCAAAGCCCAAAGCGGTGGCGGTTGCGACTGCACGTCCTGAGCGGGCGCCGGACTGGCAAACCAGAATCAGTGGCAATTTTTTGTTCTTCACTGCGCCCGCGAGTTTGGCTTCCAATTCACCCAGCGGAATATTTTTCGAACCCACGATGTGGCCGGCGGCGAACTCACCGGGTTCGCAGACATCGACCACCACAGCTTTTTCGCGGTTGATGAGTTGTACCGCGTCATTGGCGCCCAGGCCGGTGGCGACTGCGCCCTGCAGTACAGGCGCCAATAGCAACCCACCCGAAATCACGGCTAATGCGATCAGCGTCCAGTTATCAATAATAAATTTCACTCAGTGTCCTTGGCAGTTTTTGGGATTCGTCGCCGCATTTTAGAATGCAGCCCCGACCGCTTGCAGGCCAGCCCTCATTGCCCTTGCTTTGGCGACCCGAATTTTTTCCCTCATTTTTCAAATGTACAAACTTGTCTTGATTCGCCACGGCGAGTCCACCTGGAATCTTGAAAACCGTTTTACCGGCTGGACCGATGTCGAGCTCACCCCGTTGGGCATTGCACAGGCTAAAAATGCCGGCCAGTTACTCAAAAGTGAAGGCTATGACTTTGACGTCGCTTACACCAGTGTGCTCAAGCGCGCGACCCACACGCTGTGGCACTGTCTGGACGCGATGGACCGCACCTGGCTGCCGGTGGTGCACTCCTGGCGACTGAATGAACGCCATTACGGCGCGCTGCAAGGCCTGAACAAGGCCGAAGTCGCCAAGCAATACGGCGACGACCAGGTCTTGGTCTGGCGCCGCAGTTACGACACGCCGCCCCCCACTCTGGCCGTAGACGATCCACGCTGCGAGCGCAGCGACCCCCGTTACGCCAAGTTGCAACCCAACCAAGTGCCCTTGACCGAATGCCTGAAAGACACCGTGGCACGGGTGCTGCCCTTTTGGAACGAGGCGCTGGCGCCGGGCCTGCGTGCGGGCAAGCGGCTGGTGGTGGCTGCCCACGGCAACTCCATCCGCGCGCTGGTGAAATACCTGGACGACATCTCGGACGACGATATCGTGGGACTGAACATACCCAATGGCATTCCGCTGGTATACGAGCTCGACGCCAACCTGAAACCAATTACCCACTACTATCTCGGCGATGCCCAGGCGGCAGAGCGCGCGGCCCAAGCGGTGGCGGCGCAAGGCAAAGTTGCGTAAACCTGGGTGCCAAGCACCACCAATGACGTTCTAATGGAAGCTGTATGGGTCAAAAACTGAAAATTGCAGGCTGGATTTCGCTCGGCGTTGTGGCTGGCGCGATGTGCACCGTGTCCTTGCAAACGGTGGCGCGCAGCACCTATGCACCGCTTCCTTTGGAGGAACTGCAGCAGCTCTCTACGGTCTTTGGACTGATCAAAAGCGATTACGTGGAGCCGGTGGATGAGAAAAAACTGATCACCGACGCCATTGCCGGCATGGTGTCCAGCCTGGACCCCCACTCGGTGTACTACGACAAGAAAGCCTACAAAGAGTTCCGCGAGGACACTGCAGGCAAGTTCGTGGGCGTTGGCATCGAAATCACACAAGAAGATGGTTTGGTGAAAGTCGTGAGTCCGATTGAGGGGTCCCCTGCCTTTCGCGCCGGCATGAAAACCAACGACCTGATCACCAAAATTGATGACACCCCTGTCAAGGGACTCAGTCTGGGTGAAGCGGTCAAGCGCATGCGCGGCGAACCGGCCACCAAGGTGATCCTGACGATTTACCGCAAAGATGAAAATCGTACGTTTCCCGTGACCATCATCCGCGAAGAAATCAAACAACAGTCGGTGCGGGGCAAAGTGATCGAGCCCGGCTACGCCTGGGTACGGATCAGCCAGTTCCGCGAACCCACGGTTGAGGACTTTGTGAAGAAAGTCAACGAAATTTACAAGCAAGACCCCAAGATTAAAGGCATGGTGCTGGACTTGCGCAATGACCCCGGCGGATTGCTCAACGCTGCGGTGGCGATCTCTGCGGCGTTTTTGCCGGAGAACGCAACCGTGGTTTCCACCAAAGGGCAAACACCTGACAGCAAACAAACCTTGCGGGCCAGCCGCGGCGACTACCAGGGGCGCGCCGGTTCTGACCCGCTCAAGGGACTGCCTGCCGGGCTGAAAAAAGTCGATCTGGTGGTCTTGGTCAATGAGGGATCGGCTTCCGCAAGCGAAATTGTGGCGGGAGCCTTGCAAGACCATGCGCGCGCCACCATCATGGGCAGCCAGACCTTTGGCAAGGGGTCGGTGCAGACATTCCGGCCGCTGGGCCCTGACACGGGGCTCAAAATTACCACCCAGCGTTACTACACTCCCAGCGGGAAGTCCATCCAAGCCAAAGGCATTGTGCCCAACGTGATGGTGGACGAGACCGAACAGGGCAGCCCCTTTGCGGTTCTGCGTACCCGTGAGGCGGATCTGGAAAAACACCTGGCCAGCGGCCAGGGCGCCGAGGTGAAAGACGAAGCCCGTGAAAAGGCCCGTGAGGAAGCCCTGAAGCGCTTGGAAGAAGAGTCCCGCAAGCCCGTTGCAGATCGCAGAGCGCCCGAATTTGGCAGCGACAAAGACTTCCAGCTTGCCCAGGCGCTGAAGCAGCTCAAAGGCCAACCCGTGCTGGTCAGCAAAACGCAGACTGAGCGCAAGGCCGAAGTCAAAGAAGACTGACCGGGGCATGGCCGGGCGCAGTTTGAGTGACGAGGAACTGCTGCGCTACTCGCGCCATATCCTGCTGGACGACATCGGTTTCGAAGGACAAACCCGCTTTTTGCAAAGCCATGCGCTGGTGATTGGCGCGGGTGGTTTGGGGTCCCCTGCGGCCATGTATTTGGCCTGCGCAGGCGTGGGGCACATCACCCTGGTAGACCACGACCGCGTGGACCTGACCAATCTGCAGCGCCAAATCGCCCACACCACCGAGCGGGTGGGCATGCTGAAAGTGGAGTCCATACAAGCCACCGTGCAAGCTCTGAATCCGCACACCGAAGTCAGCGCGTTCGCAGCACGCGCTGACGAACAACTTCTGGCCGAGCTGGTTGCAAGTGCCGACGTCGTGCTGGACTGCTGCGACAACTTCGCCACCCGCCACGCCGTGAACGCGGCTTGCGTGCGCCATGGCAAACCTTTGGTCTCGGGGTCCGCCATCCAAATGGATGGACAAATCACGGTCTACGACCCGACGGACAGCCACTGCCCTTGTTATGCCTGCGTGTTTGACCCGCAGGTGGTGCCCGAGGAGGCCCACTGCGCAACCATGGGAGTGTTCGCACCGCTGGTGGGCATTATTGGCGCCATGCAAGCCGCCGAGGCGCTCAAGTTAATCGGTGGAATGGGTCAGGCACTCGCGGGGCGCATGCTAATGCTCGATGGACGCAGCATGGAGTGGACCCAGGTGCGCATGGCGCGCCGACCAGGCTGCAGTGTCTGCGCAGCCCGGTAATGCGAAACGCTTAGCCCACCAAGCCGACGTAGACGTTTTGAACGTCGTCGTTGGCATCAATGGCGGCCAAAAAGGCTTCCACCTCTTCGAGGTGCTCCGGGCTCAGGTTGGCAGGATTGACGGGATTTTTCGGCTTGTAGCCCAGCTTGGCTGACAAGACCGTAAAGCCGTGTGCAGGCAGCGCGCGGCTGACCAGGTCCAGATCGGTCGGGTCGGTCAGGAAGACAGCGACGCCGCCTTCATCGGTGGGCTCAAAATCCTGTGCACCCGCTTCAATCGCCGCCACCTCGGCGTCAGCACCTGCGAGCGCGGGCTCCGCCTCAATCATGCCCACATGGTCAAAATCCCATGACACCGAGCCCGAGGTACCGAGCTGGCCTTTGCGAAACAAAACACGCATCTCGGGCGCGGTGCGGTTGACGTTGTCGGTCAGGCACTCCACCATCAGCGGCACCTGGTGGGGGGCAAAGCCCTCATAAATCACGTGCTCGAAGTTCACCGCCTCACCGGTCAAACCTGCGCCCTTTTTGATGGCCCGATCGAGGGTGTCTTTGGGCATGGAAATTTTGCGGGCCTGCTCAACGACCAGACGCAAGCGGGCATTGGACGCTGGGTCTGCTCCGTTGCGCGCGGCCAGCATGATGTCTTTGGCCAATTTGCCAAAGGCACGGCCTTTGGCGTTTGCGGCAAGTTCCTTGCCTTTTGCTTTCCACTGCGCACCCATGCTGATTCCTTGTTGTGTGTTGACTGGGGCAGGGTTATACACCTGTTCACGCGCCCACAATCCAACCCTCCAGAGGATCCATGTCCGCCGGCAATCCGTAGAGCGGATCCCCCTGAACATGGCGCTGCTGCGCCCACGCCGCTTGTACCAGGCACAGCACAGCGTCCAGGGTGTCGCCACTGGCGTCGGCCACCAAAGCGTCACGTTGCGCATGGCTGAGGTGCAGTCTGAGCTGCCATCGTGATTGACCCAACTCCAGCGCATTGACCAGGTCTTTGCGCGCAATCAGGCGCTCCGGCGTCTGCTTGGCGCGGTCATCGCTTTTGTAGCTTCGACTGCCCAGAACCTCGCGCGCCAGCATGCCGGGGTAGGCTTCCAGCGCGACACGGCTGAACGTTGCAGCAGCGGGCTGCAAACCCGGAAAGTAAGCGCCCGACGCCAGCAGCAGCGGCACACCCGCGTGCAACATATAGGCCACCGGCGGGTTGACCCACTTCATGGAAGAACTGGATCCGGCAGGCAGGTCCGTGACACGGTGGGCAAATTTGCCACCCACGGGGCGCGCATCACAAAACGCGGCGAACTGGGCACGGATGTCGGCACGACTCAAGGAGGCGTAGTGACGAATGCACTCCTGCCATTGGAGGGGCCAGCCTAAGGACTGAACCAATTCGCGCGGGAGGCCGAAGGGCAAATCGAAACCGCCCACCCAGTGCGGGGCGTTTTGCAAGGCGGTCAAAAAATCGGGCAGGCTGCTGAGTCCCTGCAGCTGCGTCAGGCGAACACGGTGCCCGTCGCACTGGCCCCAGGCCAGCATGATCTGTTTGCGTTTGCTCGGGGCGCTGGAGAAATCGCAGCCCAGCAGAAGAGGCTGCGCGCCGGGCACCCCCGTCTCGGTTCGCGAGAGAATTTAGGCGCGCCCGATGATGGAGGCCGTGGCCATCAGCTCTTCCAAGAGCGCCAGCGAAACTTTGCCCGAAACGCTGTAGGGATCGAGCTCGGGTTTTTCTGCGTACTTGAGCAGGATGCTGGTATTGATCTTGGACATATTGACCTGCCCCATGGTCCAGCCGCTGAAGCGACGCTCGGCAATTTCTTCGTAGTGCATCAGCACCACGTCTTTGTGGCGCGAATCCCGCTGAATGTGGCCGTAAAGTTCGCTGACCGCATTGCGACCGCCTTCAATGGCTTGCAGAAAAATACCGCCGCCGTAGCAAAGGATGCCGGTAATGCCCGAACTGGGATTTCCCTGGCGCGACTTGGCCAAAATTTCATCAATCGCGACCGCTGCAGGGTCCACGGCGCGGCTGGCATAAAGCAAACGAACGAGCATGGGTCAGCCTTTCTTGGGGAGAAGCGCCAGAAACTCCCGGCGCAGGTTGGGGTCTTTCAGGAACGCACCGCGCATCACCGAGTTGATCATTTTGCTGTCCATGTCTTTGACGCCGCGCCAGGACATGCAAAAGTGGCTGGCCTCCATCACAATGGCCAGGCCGTCGGGCTGGGTTTTCTCTTGAATCAGATCAGCCAGTTGCACCACCGCCTCTTCTTGAATCTGCGGGCGGCCCATGACCCACTCGGCCAGGCGTGCGTACTTGCTCAGGCCAATCACATTGGTGTGTTCGTTGGGCAGCACGCCGATCCAAATCTGTCCTATCACCGGACAAAAGTGGTGGCTGCAAGCACTGCGCACAGTGATGGGGCCGACGATCATGAGTTCGTTCAAATGTTCGGCATTGGGGAACTCGGTGATCGCGGGGGCAGGCACGTAGCGGCCGCGGAACACCTCATTGAGGTACATCTTGGCCACCCGGCGTGCGGTGTTGGCGGTGTTGTGGTCGTTGTTGGTATCAATCACCAAGCTGTCGAGCACCCCTTGCATCTTGCCTTCGACTTCATCGAGCAAAGCGCCGAGCTCATCGGCTTGGACAAACTCAGAGATATTGTCATTGGCGTTAAAGCGCTTACGTGCTGCCAGGATGCGCTCGCGGATTTTGACGGATACCGGGGTTCCGATGTCGTCTTCGGATGAGGTCATAGCGTAGGGTGATTTGTATATCGACTGGTCATATTACCAGCGTTTGAATAACCCTAAGGCACAGCACCGACCCTGCAGAAACGCCTCGTTTCACTCTGAAGTCCATGGCCCGGTGGTCGCCTTTCAATAGCGCCGGCCGATCAAAAACAAAACCAGACGCATCACGCCCAAGGCCACCATGTCCATGCCACGCTGCCAGTGACTGCGGTGCCCATACATCTCAGGATCCACCCGGGTCGAATGCTGTTGCACGGCTTCGAGCAGGCGTTCGCGCAGCAACTTCGCAAACGGAACATCCCGCACCACCACATTGGCTTCGCGTGCGAGCAGCAGGCTCAAGGGGTCCAAATTGGACGAACCCACAGTGGCCCAGCGTTGGTCCACGACGGCCACTTTGGCGTGCAAAAAACCGCCGGTGTATTCGTAGATTTCGACGCCCGCTTGCATCAACTCGTCGTAGACCGTGCGGGCGCCGTGGTACTGCATGAAGTACTCATAGCGCCCCTGCAGCAAGACGCGCACCCGCACGCCGCGCTGCGCTGCATGGACCAGGGCATGGCGCAACTTGCGACCCGGAACGAAATAGGCGCTTGCAATCCAGACCTCATGGCGCGCGTCGGCAATGGCTTTGCGGTAGACCTGTTCGATGCGGCTGCGATGCAGCAGGTTGTCCCGCAGCACCAGCGCAGCCCAGACGCTGTCGCCTGGCGCATGGGAGTAGGTGTAGGTGTGGGTGTGGGTGTGGGCGTGGGGTTGGGGTACGGCGTGCGGCGGCACGACCTGCGGAACCGCTTCACGGAGCAAGCGCCGGGCTTGGGGCGAGCGCAGGCTCTTCACATGGCGCGACAGTTCCAGCCGGGCCCAAAACTGCTCCATGGCCTGCTTGACTTCGAGCGCCAGCGCACCGTGCACCTGCACCGCAAAATCAAAGCGCGGCGATGACAGGGCTCCGTAGTGGGGATCGATCCAGTCATCGATCACATTGATGCCGCCACAAAAGGCCACCGTATCGTCCACCACGCACAGTTTGCGGTGCAGTCGACGCCACCGTCCAGGGCGAAATAGACCCAGATAGCCCAACGGCAAAAACCGGTGCCATTGCACGCCCGCGGCGTCGAATCGCTGCACCCACTCCGCAGGCAAAGGCGGCGTACCGATGCCATCCACCACCAGATACACCAACACACCCCGCTCTGCGGCGCGCACCAGGGCCTGGGCCACGCGATCGCCCTGTGCGTCGAAATGGAAAATATAGGTCTCGAGGCGCACCTCTTTCACACTGGCGTCCACCGCCGCAATCACGGCAGCAAACAGCTCGACCGCGCCTAGCAACAGATGCACCCGCTGGTGGTGGTTGAAATGGGCGGTACGCGTACTCATGGCGGCGGCATCAGTTCAAACTCTGCAATCAAGGGCAGATGATCGGACAGCTTGGCCCACGGGGCGCCGCGCGGCACCTCCAAGCGCAGTGCGCGCAAGCCACGGGCAAACACATGGTCCAGCTGCAATAAAGGCAAGCGCGAGGGAAAGGTGGCACAGCCCCCTTTGCGCAAAGTAGACAGCCCCACACTGTCCAGCTCGCGCTCCAACATGCCCCCCCATTCGTTGAAGTCGCCCGCTACCAACACGGGTGCATCGGCGGCGATTTCACGCTGGATGTAGCGGCACAGCTGCTGCAATTGGCGCACCCGGCTGGCGCGCAACAGTCCCAAATGCACCACCAGCACATGCACGTTGCGCCCCTGCAAGGTCACTTCCGCATGCAGCAAGCCGCGCTGCTCAAACCGGTGATCTGACATGTCTTCATGGCGGTGTGCGAGCACCGGCCAGCGGCTGAGCAAGGCGTTGCCATGCTCGCCGTGCTTGGTGATGGCATTGGTACGGTAGACGGCGGTATAGCCTTCGGGTGCCAAAAAATCGGCCTGGGGCTGCGCGGGCCAGTGCGCAAAAAACTTTTCCTCCCCCCGGTGCAGCTTGCGCACTTCTTGCAAACACACCAGGTCCGCGCCAAAGCGGGCTATCGCGTGGCCCAGGTTGTGGATCTCCAAGCGGCGCCCGGACCCCACCCCGCGCACGCCTTTGTGGATGTTGTAGGTCACCACCCGAATGGAAGAGGATTTTTGAGGCTTGGCTGGCATGGAGAAAAACAAGTGGAGCCATTGTGCATGCCCTGATGCACCGGCCTTGGCGCTGGCTGTGGCAGCGCCAAATTTTCGTGGGACAATTGACCTGGGTCGTGAAACCGGGTGAAAACTCTCGCGACCCGATCAGACTGGCATATTGCCAGTGGTGCCGGGAGAGACCGACCACGCCGCACAGGCTTGGGTCGGCGCCGAAGGAGCAACCGCCCCGGAAACTCTCAGGCAAAAGGACCGGCACCACCTTGATCTCTGAAGAGCGTCCGAACCTCACGTCGTTCGGCTGCACCGAAGGAGCAAGTCGCACCGCGCCCGCAAGCGCTGGGTCGATGAATCTCTCAGGTCCAAAACAGAGGGGGCGTTTGCAGTGCCAATTCGGGCACGCAGACTCCTTCTATCGACGTTTTGGACTCTTCACCATGAAAACGATTGCAGTTATCGGCGGCGGTATTACCGGCGTCACCACCGCCTATGCCTTGGCTTTGCGCGGCTTTACCGTCACCCTGATCGAGCGCCACCGCTATGCGGCGATGGAAACCTCATTTGC
Organism: Comamonadaceae bacterium; assembly: GCA_947447985.1. GTDB lineage: Bacteria > Pseudomonadota > Gammaproteobacteria > Burkholderiales > Burkholderiaceae_C > Allorhodoferax. Next base: position 10,267 of record CANFLX010000008.1, on the reverse strand, counting down.
CAATGGCGGCCAGCTCTCCGCCTCGAACGCCGAAGTGTGGAACCACTTTGGCACCGTGCTCAAAGGCCTGAAGTGGATCTGGCGTCCCGACGCGCCGCTCCTGGTCAACCCCAAGCCCAGCTGGCACAAGCTGTCCTGGTTTGCAGAATTCATCGGCAACATCCCGCACTACCAGCGCAACACCGTGGCCACCGCCCGCTTGGCGATTGCGGCGCGAGAACACCTGTTTGCCTGGGCAGCCAAAGAGAACATTGACTTTGACCTGGAGGAGCGCGGCATATTGCACATCTACCGCGACAAAGCCGGGTTTGACCACGCGGGGCGGGTATCCCGGCTGCTGGCCCAAGGCGGGCTGGACCGCCGTGCGGTCACCCCGGCGGAGATGAAAGCCATTGAACCGACGCTGGCAGGCAGCTACTACGGCGGCTACTTCACCGAGAGCGACGCCACCGGCGACATCCACAAATTCACCATGGGCATGGCCGCGGCCGCCGTGCGCCAGGGCGTGGAGTGTCTGTACGAGCAAGAAGTGCACAGCGTGCGCCGCCAGGGCGAGCAGGTGCATATAACCAGCGTGGTCGATGGCCAGACCCAGCAGCGCAGCTTTGACGCAGTGGTGGTGTGCGCGGGCACCGCAAGCCGCGCCATTGCGGCCCAACTGGGCGATCGGGTCAATGTGTACCCGGTCAAGGGCTACTCCATCACCGTGAACTTGGACGACGAACAAAGTCAGCGCAGCGCACCGCAGGTGAGCCTGCTGGACGACGAAACCAAATTGGTGAGCAGCCGCCTGGGCGCCGACCGCTTGCGGGTGGCCGGCACGGCCGAGTTCAATGGCTTTAACCGCGATATCCGCGCCGACCGCATCCGGCCGCTGACCGACTGGGTGGCGCAATGCTTTCCAGGGGTGCGCACCGAGGATGTGATTCCATGGGCCGGTCTGCGACCCATGATGCCCGACATGCTGCCGCGCGTGGGGCGCGGCTCCGACCCCAAGGTGTTCTACAACACCGGGCACGGCCACCTGGGTTGGACCTTGTCCGCCGTCACCGCTGATACGGTGGCGGCTATCGTCGAGGCAGCTTCGGTTTAAGCGGTCGCCTTGGGCGCTTCCACGGTGCGCAGGCGGATGTGCAGCTCGCGCAGCTGCTTTTCGTCCACGGGGCTTGGCGCTTGCGTGAGCAAGCACTGTGCGCGCTGGGTCTTGGGAAAGGCGATCACATCGCGGATCGACTCGGCACCGGTCATCAGCGTCACGATGCGGTCCAGGCCGAAGGCCAGGCCGCCGTGCGGAGGTGCGCCGTATTGCAGAGCGTCCAGCAAGAAGCCGAACTTGAGCTGGGCTTCTTCGGGTGTGATCTTGAGGGCGTCGAACACTTTTTGCTGCACATCGGCGCGGTGGATACGCACCGAGCCGCCGCCCATTTCCCAGCCATTGAGCACCATGTCATAGCCCTTGGAGATGCATTTCTCGGGGGCAGTGACCATCCAGTCTTCGTGGCCGTCTTTGGGCGCGGTAAACGGGTGGTGCGTGGCGGTGTAACGCTGGGCTTCTTCGTCGTACTCGAACATCGGAAAATCGACCACCCACATTGGGCGCCAGCCGGCTTCGAACAAACCATTCTTTTTGCCGAACTCGCTGTGTCCGATCTTCAGGCGCAAAGCGCCGATCGCGTCGTTGACGATTTTTTCTTTGTCTGCGCCAAAGAAGATCAGGTCGCCGTCCTGGGCACCGGTACGGGCCAGCACTTCGGCAATCGCCTTGTCGTGGATATTTTTGACAATGGGGCTTTGCAAACCATCGCGGCCCTTGGCCACTTCGTTGACGCGGATGTAGGCCAGACCCTTGGCACCGTAGATCTTGACGAACTCGGTGTACGCGTCAATCTCACCGCGGCTGATGCCGCCGCCCTCGACCGAGCCACCAGGCACGCGCAAGGCCACCACGCGGCCGCCTTTCATATTGGCAGCGCCCGAGAACACTTTGAAGTCCACATCGGCCATCACGTCGGTGACCTCGGTGAACTGCAAGTTCACGCGCAAATCAGGCTTGTCAGAGCCATACAGACGCGCGGCATCGGCGAAACTCATGACGGGGAACTCCCCCAGGTCCACACCGATGGTGTTTTTGAACACCGTGGTGATCATGCCTTGGAACATGTCGCGGATTTCTTCTTCGTCCAGGAAGGAAGTTTCAATATCAATCTGCGTGAATTCGGGCTGGCGATCCGCGCGCAAATCTTCGTCGCGGAAGCACTTGGTAATTTGGTAATAGCGATCAAAGCCCGCGACCATCAGCAACTGTTTGAACAGCTGGGGCGACTGCGGCAATGCAAAAAACTGGCCGTCATGGACGCGGCTGGGGACCAGGTAATCGCGTGCGCCTTCGGGCGTGCTCTTGGTCAGCATGGGTGTTTCGATGTCCACAAAGCCGTTGGCGTCCAAGAACTTGCGCACTTCCATGGACACCCGGTAGCGCAGCATCAGGTTGTTTTGCATGTAGGGACGGCGCAGGTCCAGCACCCGGTGGGTCAGGCGCGTGGTCTCAGACAAATTGTCTTCATCGATCTGAAACGGCGGCGTGACCGATGCGTTCAGCACCGTCAGCTCATGGCACAGCACTTCGATCTTGCCGCTCTTGAGGTTGTCGTTGGCCGTGCCTTCGGGGCGTGCACGCACCAAGCCTTTGATCTGCACGCAGTATTCATTGCGCAGGCCTTCGGCCGCTTTGAACATCTCGGCGCGGTCCGGATCGCAGACCACTTGCACATAGCCTTCACGGTCGCGCACGTCGACAAAAATCACACCACCGTGGTCGCGGCGGCGGTTGACCCAGCCGCACAAAGAAACGGTTTGGCCCATCAGGGCTTCGGTCACAAGACCGCAATAGTGGGAGCGCATGGCCATAGCGTGCTTTCAGTGCCCTCGTGGGGCATTCAGGGAGTAAAAATTCAGGACGTGGGAGGGGTGGCAGCGTTCACTGCCGGGTGCACGGTGGGGGACACGGCCCCCATCGAAATCACATAGGTCAGCGCCTCATCGACGCTCATATTGAGTTCAATCACCTCCGAACGAGGCAGCAACAAAAAATAACCGCCAGTGGGGTTGGGCGTGGTGGGCACGTAGACACTGATCAGGTCGCCGGGCAAATGCTGCGCCACCTCACCATCGGGCACGCCGGTTTGAAAAGCGATCGTCCAGCTGCCCTGGCGGGGAAACTGCACCAGCAAAGCAGTGCGAAAGGCATTGCCGTTGCTGGAAAACAAGGTGTCGGACACCTTTTTGACGCTGTTGTAAATCGATTTCACCACAGGAATATGGGTAAACATGCGGTTCCACTGTTTCAACCACCAGCGCCCCGCCACGTTGGACACCAGGGCTCCCGTGACCAGCATAAAGCCCAGCACCAGCACCACCCCCAGACCGGGAATATGGCGCAAGCGTTCGAGCGACGCGGCACCCGCGTCCGACGAGACCGCTGCCAGCGCTGACAAAAAGTTGCCAAACAGCCCGTCGAGCACGCTGGTCATCCACAGCAAGACCCAGATCGTGATGGCCAAAGGCAGCCAAACCATCAGGCCGGTAAGCAGGTATTTCTTAAAAGGCACGGCAATCCTTGGCGTGGAACGAGGGGTCATCCCGCAGAAGCGGCGGGGGCACTGCCTGAGGATGCAGCGGGCGCGGCGCTTGCTGCCGGTGGCGTGGCGGACGGTGTTGCGGCCGCCGCAGGCGCATCCGTGGCAGGCGCTGCATCCGTCGCGCCACCCACCGCGGGCGCAGTGCCCGTGGGTGGGGCATTTTTGTCGCCACGAAAATCGGTCACGTACCAGCCCGAACCTTTGAGCTGAAAGCCTGCAGCAGTCACCTGCTTTTTAAAGTCGGCTTTTCCGCAGCTCGGGCAATCGGTGAGCGCGTCGTCAGACATCTTTTGGAGCACGTCCTTGGCAAATCCGCAAGCGTCGCATTTGTAGGCGTAAATCGGCATGGCGTGGTGGCTTCTAACAGTCGGGTGACAAAGCCTTTGATTATAAGTTGCCAGCCCTTACAGATGCAGGCGCCAGAACAGCTGCATACCCAAGGAGCCCAGCGCAAAACCGCCCAGCAGGTACACCAAGGCCTTCAGAAACCTGCGGGTGCGGCGTTGTTCGGTAAGCATTTGTTCCAGCAAGCGATGCGTCGTGGGGTCGGTACTGCCATGCTGCAGATAGGTGTGCAACAACAGGGGCAATTCCGGCAGGATCTTGGCGTAGCGCGGCGCCTGGGCCTTGAGCTCAGCCCACAGGCGCTGTGGCCCCACCTGCTTGAGCATCCACTGCTCCAAAAAGGGTTTGGCGGTGGCCCACAGGTCCAAATCGGGGTCCAGGTCGCGGCCCAGGCCCTCGACATTGAGCAGGGTTTTTTGCAGCAGCACCAGCTGCGGCTGAATCTCTACATGGAAACGCCGCGAGGTCTGAAACAGGCGCATCAGCACCAGGCCGAGCGAAATTTCTTTGAGGGGCCGGTCAAAGTAAGGCTCACACACGGCGCGGACCGCCGCCTCCAATTCGTCGACCCGCGTAGCGGCGGGCACCCAGCCCGATTCGATGTGCAGTTCGGCCACACGCTTGTAGTCGCGCCGGAAGAAGGCGACAAAATTTTGGGCCAGATACTCTTTGTCCACTTCGGTGAGCGTGCCCACGATGCCGAAGTCCAGCGAAATGTAGCGCCCAAAGGTTTGCGGATCGAGGCTGACCTGGATGTTGCCGGGGTGCATGTCGGCGTGGAAAAAGCCGTCCCGGAACACCTGGGTGAAAAACAGCGACACACCGTCGCGCGCCAGCTTTTGGATGTCCACTCCGGCATCGCGCAGGCGCTGCACCTGGCTGATGGGCACGCCATGCATGCGCTCCATCACCAGCACATGGGTGCTGCAATGGTCCCACAGCATTTCCGGAATCAGCACCAGATCCAGCCCTGCCATATTGCGGCGCAATTGCGCCGCACTGGAGGCCTCGCGGATGAGGTCGAGTTCGTCATGCAAGTACTTGTCAAATTCGGCCACCACCTCGCGGGGCTTCAGGCGCCGACCGTCCGCCGACACGCTGCCCACGATGTCGGCCATGAGGTGCATGAGGCCCAGGTCTTTGTCGATGGCTTCCAGCATGCCCGGTCGCAGCACCTTGACGGCCACCTCCCGCTCGCGACCCTGGCGGTCACGGAGCACCGCAAAGTGCACCTGCGCAATCGAGGCGCTGGCCACTGGCGTGTGGTCGAAGGACACAAAAATCTCGGCCAGTGGTTTGCCCATGGCCTGTTCAATGGCCGCAACCGCCACCTCCGAGGGAAATGGCGGCACACGGTCTTGCAATTTGGCGAGCTCATGGGCAATGTCCGGCGCCAGCAGGTCGCGCCGGGTCGACAGCACCTGCCCGAGCTTGACAAAAATGGGGCCCAGGTCTTCCAGGGCCTGGCGCAAACGCTCGCCGCGCGGCGCGTCCAAGCGGCGCCCCAGCGTCACCCAGCGGCCCAAGCGTTGCCAGCGCGGGCGATCCAGGCTTTGCAGCAGGAGAACATCCAGGCCATATCGCCAAACGACCCGCAGAATCGCCCAGCCACGCAGCAATCGGCTCATGCTGCGCCTTCGGTGGGAGGTGTAGCGCTCGCGGTGCTGCGACCGCGTGTCACAAACTGGGAAAGCGCGGCGGCCAGTTTGCGTGCGCCGTCGACCATGAGGTGCGCAGGCACATCGCCCAGGATGCGGGCCAGGTCGGCTTCTAAATTCCAGCGCACATGGTCACTGAGCCAGTTCACATCGGCGGCCAATTGCACATCACCTTCAATCCGAACCGCGGGCTTGTCGCCTGCAACCCAGCCCTGCACCAGCGCCAAGGGTGACGTTTCGGTCAGCGTGAGCACCAGATCGGGCGTGGCGCTGCTGCCTGCCAGGTCTAACAGCCCAGCGGGTGTAAAGACCACTTTGAAACTCAAGGTCTGCCACTGCACCAGCATGCTGCGCCCCTGTTGGCGCTTCAGGCGGTCAGTGGCCTGAGGCTCTTGCATCAACACATGGTTGAGCAGCAAGATGACGCGGCGCTGTGTTTCTTCGACTGCCCAATCGGGTGGAGTGAAAGGAAGCTTGAAGTCCTGAAAAAAGGACTCGAGCATAGAAAAGGGGGACTGTGTGGCCATAGTCCCCCATTATTCCCCAAGGGGACTCAGGCTTGCTATTGCAGGGCCTGAACGCCAGCCACCAGCCAACCGCCGCCGTTTTTGCCTTTGGTCATGTTCCAGACCTCACGAAACGGTGCGGGTGCGGAGGCTGCGTCCTCGCGAATCATGCCGGTGTACTCCACACTGGCCATGTATTCGTCCGGCATCTCTTCGATGCCCAACAAAGTAGCGTCCAGCGCCAGCACCTCGGTGTGGTTGGGCTTGGGGCCGGTGTGGGACTCGCGCTCGTTCAACTGGGTACGGATTTCCATCAGCATGCCGTCGGTCATCATCGCACGCAGACTGCCGATGTCGGCCGAGTCCCAGGCCGCTTGCAGGGTGATGAAGTTGGCCTTTGCTGCGCGCAAGAAACCGTCGCTATCAAACCCGGCCGGCACACCCCAGGCCGCAGAGCCCAGCAAAGCCGAACCGATCACCGGACTGGTGACTGCCGCTTGTCCCGTGGCACCGCTGTATTGCACGGCGTTTTGCTCCCAGGGACGGGCGGACGCATCATTGCCCACGTTCTCAGGACGGTAGGGGCGCGGCGGCACCCCGGCCATCGGCCCCGTGCCTTGGTAGGCAAAGGGGCTTTGGGAGGCCATGCGCCTGCGCATGAAGGCACTGATGAGCATCACCGCGCCCATGGCGAGCAAGGCAAACATCAAGAACTGCCCCATGCCCTCGCCCATGCCCATGGAATGCGCCAGCCACGCCAGGCCCAAACCTGCCGCCAGGCCACCCAGCACGCCGCCCCAGCGGCTGCGCTGCGGCGCGGGTTGCGGCGCAGCGACCGGTGCGGGGGCTGGGCGCGGCGCCACATTGCCTACCCCTTGCGAGGGCGCGCTTGGCGCAGCTTCGCGCTGCGTGACGTGATTCGATTGTTTGCCAACAGAGCGCCCGCCGCCCAGGCGTGCCGCCTCTGCATTCATGCCGACTACCAGCAAAGTGGCCGCCAAAAACAAGGACCAGCTTTTCATATTCATCTCTCCAAAGGTACTGCGCAAACGTGCACTAGCACTTGATTCCAACATGCAATGCCGCAATGCCGCCAGTGAGGTTGTGGAAGTCCACATGGCCGAAACCCCCTTTGTGCATCATGGCTTTGAGTTCCTGCTGGCCCGGATGCATGCGAATCGACTCGGCCAGGTAGCGGTAGCTGGCGTCGTCACCGGCCACCAGCTTGCCCAAGCGGGGCAAGACCTTGAAAGAATACCAGTCGTACAACTTTTCCAAAGGCGGCGCCACCTTGGAAAACTCCAGCACCAGCAGCTTGCCGCCGGGCTTGAGCACGCGGCACATCTCGGCCAGTGCCACGTCTTTGTGCGTCATATTGCGCAGGCCAAAGGCCACACTCACCAGGTCAAAGTGTCCGTCCGCCAAGGGCAGCTTTTCGGCATCGCACACCACCGTGGGCAAGAGCACGCCGAGATCGATCAGGCGGTTGCGGCCCGTGCTGAGCATGGCTTCGTTGATATCGGTGTGCACCACTTCGCCGGTTTTGCCCACTTTTTTGGAGAAGGCCAATGCCAAATCGCCGGTGCCGCCTGCAATGTCCAGCGCTTTTTGTCCTTCTTTGAGGTCGGCCACCATCAAGGTGTAGGCCTTCCAGGCGCGGTGCAGACCGCCCGACATCAGGTCGTTCATCAGGTCGTATTTGGGCGCGACCGAGTCGAACACGCCGCGCACGTGGCGGGCTTTTTCTGTCTCGTCGACCGACTGGAATCCGAAATGGGTTTTGCTCATGGCGTGCTACTTCAAAAAAAGGGGCTTTAGTGGCTGGCGCAACCGTGGCTTGCAGGCGCGGGCATGGGGCCATCCCGCTCGCGACCGGCCGCTTGCAGGCGCTGCTCGTATTGTTGCCACAGTGCGTCTTGCTGGGAGCCCAAAAAATACAAATAGTCCCAGGAAAAGATACCGCTGTTGTGCCCGTCAGAGAAGGTGGGCTGCACCGCGTAATTGCCGATGGGCTCGAGCGCGGTGAGCTCCACCAGGCGCTTGCCGGTTTGCAGCACCTCTTGGCCTGCGCCGTGGCCTTGCACTTCGGCCGATGGGGAATACACCCGCATCAGCTCAAACGGAATGCGATAACTCGCGCCATCCGAGAAACTGATTTCCAGCACCCGAGACTGGCTGTGTGCGGTGATCGCCTGGGGCGTGGGGGCGTCTTTTTGGAGTCCGGCCATAGGGTTCGTTTTGTCCTTAAACCAGAACTCGCTCAATGCCACCGGCATTGGCAGTCTGCACATAGTCTGGCAACCAGTCTTTGCCCAGAATCTGGTTGGCCATTTCGACCACGATGTAATCGGCCTCGAGCAAGCCGTTGTTCAGGTCATTGCCGTAGCGGCTCAGGCCCTGCAAGCAGCTGGGGCAGCTGGTGAGGATTTTGGTCACAGCGGCGGCCTCTGGCGCCTTGCCGGTGAGTACTGCCAGGTCGGCTTCGCCCTGGCGCAGCTCTTCTTCTTTGCGGAATCGGATTTGCGTGGAGATGTCAGGCCGTGTCACGCCCAGCGTGCCAGACTCGCCGCAGCAGCGCTCATTTTTAAGCACGGCATCGCCCACCAGCGCTTTGACGGTTTTCATGGGGTCTTGCAGCTTCATGGGGCTGTGGCAAGGGTCGTGGTACAGATAACCCGCACCAGCCCCCCCCTCGGGAACCAAGGTGATGCCCTTCTCGAGCAAGTATTCGTGGATGTCGATGATGCGGCAGCCGGGGAATATCTTGTCGAACTCATAGCCTTGCAGCTGGTCGTAGCAGGTGCCACAGCTCACCACCACGGTTTTGATGTCGAGGTAGTTCAGCGTATTGGCCACGCGGTGGAACAACACCCGGTTGTCGGTGATGATTTTTTCCGCCTTGTCGGCCTGGCCACTGCCGCGCTGCGGGTAACCGCAGCACAGGTAGCCCGGCGGCAACACGGTTTGCACGCCCGCGTGCCAGAGCATGGCCTGGGTGGCCAAACCAACCTGGCTGAACAAGCGCTCCGAGCCGCAGCCAGGAAAATAAAACACTGCCTCGGTCTCGGAGGTGGTGGTTTGCGGGTTGCGGATGATGGGCACGTAATCGGCGTCTTCAATGTCCAACAAGGCGCGGGCGGTCTTTTTGGGCAGACCGCCAGGCATTTTCTTGTTGATGAAGTGGATGATTTGCTCTTTGATGGGCGGCGCGCCCACCGAGGCCGGCGGCTTGGCCGTTTGCGCTTTGGCAAACACCCGCAGCACATCGTTGGTCAGACGCTGGGCCTTGAAGCCCACGCCCACCATGGCCGCGCGCGCCACCTTGATGGTTTCGGGGTTGGTGGCGTTCAAGAAGAACATGGCCGCCGCGTTGCCTGGGCGGAAACTCTTTTGTCCCATTTTGCGCAGCAGGTTGCGCATGTTCATGGTCACGTCGCCAAAGTCGATCTTGACCGGGCACGGCGACTCGCACTTGTGGCACACAGTGCAGTGGTCGGCCACGTCTTCGAACTCTTCCCAGTGGCGAATGCTGATGCCCCGGCGGGTCTGCTCTTCGTACAAAAAAGCTTCGACCAACAGCGAGGTGGCCAAAATTTTGTTGCGCGGGCTGTAGAGCAAGTTCGCACGCGGCACATGGGTGGCGCACACCGGCTTGCATTTGCCGCAGCGCAGACAGTCTTTGATGGAGTCAGCAATCGCGCCAATATCGCTCTGCTGCATGATGATGGACTCGTGTCCCATCAGCCCGAACGACGGTGTGTAGGCGTTGGTGAGGTCTGAGAAGATGATGCCCCCACGCTCGGCACTGGCGTGTCCTCGCTGCCCCCCTAGGGGGCGCGTTTCACCTTGGGGCGGCCCTGCGGTGAAACCGTGCGTTGCAGGGCGCAAGAGCTTGCCCTTGTTAAAGCGCCCTTCCGGGTCAATCCGCGCTTTGTAATCGGTGAAGGGCTGCAACTCCGCGTCGCTCAAAAATTCCAGCTTGGTGATACCAATGCCATGCTCGCCCGAGATCACGCCGTCCAGCGAACGGGCCAGCGCCATGATGCGTTTGACCGCACCGTGCGCCGCTTGAAGCATGTCGTAGTCGTCGCTGTTGACGGGGATGTTGGTGTGCACATTG
>CANFLX010000007.1 GCA_947447985.1 Comamonadaceae bacterium | reverse complement strand
GCGGGCTTCTCGAAGCGCAGCAGCACATGGGCCGCCTTGACCTTGACGCGCTTGCCACTGTCGAGCTCGACTTGCACCGAAGCATCGCTCTCTGACAGCACCCGACCGGCCATGAATTTTCCGGCTTCATCAAACATTACAAACATGGCGTGGATTGTCCCATGGCGCAGGCAGCGACCGTCCACCGGATAATCGCGCCATGGCAGTCCCCTTTGGAACAATCAGTTTGCGCAGCCGCTTGGCCCCGATGTGGGAGGGTTTGGACGGCCCGCTGGCCTTTATCGTTTTTATCCTGGCCTGCGTGGGCCTGTTGGTCATGTATTCCAGCGGTTTTGACCATGGCAGCCGCTTTCCTGACCATGCGCGCAACATGCTGATCGCCGCCTTTGTCATGTTTGTGGCGGCCCAAATTCCGCCCCAGCGCTTGATGAGCCTGGCGGTTCCGGTCTATGTGCTGGGCGTGGGCTTGCTGGTGGCGGTTGCCATTTTTGGCATCACCAAGAAAGGAGCACGACGCTGGCTCAACGTGGGCATCGTGATCCAGCCCAGCGAAATTCTCAAAATTGCGGTGCCGCTGATGCTGGCCTCGTGGTTCCAAAAACGCGAGGGGCAGTTGCGCGCACTGGACTTTGTGGTGGCGGCACTGCTCCTGGGCATTCCGGTGGGGCTGATCATCAAGCAGCCCGATTTGGGCACCGCCATGCTGGTGCTGGCAGCGGGCCTGGCTATCATATTTTTTGCCGGTGTGAGCTGGAAGTTAATCCTGCCGCCCGCCGTGGTGGCGGTGGTGGCGGTGGTCTTGCTGGTGGGTTTCGAGCCCATGTTGTGCGCCGACGGCATGCGCTGGCCGGTGCTGCACGACTACCAGCAGCAGCGCATTTGCACCCTGCTCGACCCCTCGCGCGACCCGCTGGGCAAAGGCTTCCACATCATCCAGGGCATGATTGGTATTGGGTCGGGCGGCGTCTTTGGCGTGGGCTTTATGCAAGGCACGCAGACGCACCTGGAGTTCATTCCCGAGCGCACCACCGACTTTATTTTTGCGGCGTTTTCGGAAGAGTTCGGTCTCTTGGGCAATGTGCTGCTGATGGCGGCATTTATGGCACTGATTCTGCGGGGCCTGGCGATTGCGCTGGACGCACCGACCTTGTTTTCCCGTCTGCTGGCGGGCAGCATTGCCATGATTTTTTTCACCTACGCCTTTGTCAACATGGGCATGGTCAGCGGTATCTTGCCGGTGGTGGGTGTGCCCCTGCCCTTCATCAGCTATGGCGGCACAGCCATGGTGACGCTGGGGTTTGCGCTCGGTATTCTGATGTCCATAGCCAATGCCCGGCGATTGGTACAGACCTAGAATGCCCCCATGATCTCTCGCGAACCCACTATTGAACGCTTGGCCACGGCCAAATCCCTGTTGCTGACCCCGTTTGGGCTGGACGAATCGCACCTGACACGGGCGCTGGCCGAAATCAAAATGCATCGGGTCGACGAAGCCGACCTGTACTTCCAGTACACGCGCTCCGAGGGCTGGAGCCTGGAAGAAGGCATCGTCAAAACCGGCTCGTTCAGCATTGACCAAGGCGTCGGCGTGCGCGCTGTGAGCGGTGAAAAAACGGCGTTTGCTTATTCCGACGATATTTCCGAAGCCGCCTTGCTAGACGCTGCCCGCACCGTGCGCACCATCTCTGGCGCGGCCCAAACCCGCCGCGTGGGGGTGAGCAAACCCAAGATGGCCCGCAGCCGCTCGCTCTATCCGGACCAGGATCCGATTTCCACGTTGGACAGCGCCACCAAAGTCGCTTTGCTGGGCAAGGTCGAAAAATTGGCCCGAGCCAAGGACCCGCGCGTGGCGCAGGTCATGGCCGGACTGGCCATGGAATACGACGTGGTGCTGGTGGCCCGGGCAGATGGCACGCTGGCGGCCGATGTGCGCCCGCTGGTGCGCCTGTCGGTCACCGTGATTGCGGAGCAAAAAGGACGCCGCGAGGTCGGCTCCTCAGGTGGTGGTGGCCGCTTCGGGCTGGCGTATTTTGACGATGCGCAAATCACCGAGTATGTGAACCAGGCCGTGCATGCGGCGCTGACCAACCTGGAAGCACGCCCCGCGCCTGCGGGCGAAATGACGGTGGTGTTGGGCTCCGGCTGGCCGGGCATCTTGCTGCACGAAGCTATTGGCCACGGTCTGGAAGGTGACTTCAACCGCAAAGGCTCCAGCGCCTTCAGTGGCCGCATCGGCCAGCGCGTGGCGGCCAAGGGCGTGACCGTCTTGGACGATGGCACGATTGCCGACCGCCGCGGCTCGCTCAATGTGGACGACGAGGGCAACACCAGCGGGCGCAATGTGCTGATCGAGGACGGCATCCTCAAGGGCTATATCCAAGACGCGATGAACGCGCGCCTGATGGGTGTGGCGCCCACCGGCAACGGACGGCGCGAAAGCTATGCCCACGTGCCCATGCCGCGCATGACCAACACCTACATGCTGGGCGGCGACAAAGACCCGCAGGAAATCGTTAAAAGCATCAAAAAGGGGCTGTATGCCACCAACTTTGGCGGCGGACAGGTGGACATCACCTCGGGCAAGTTTGTGTTTTCTGCCAGCGAGGCTTACTGGGTCGAGAACGGAAAGATTTTGTACCCGGTCAAAGGTGCGACCATCGTCGGCAGCGGACCGGAGTGCCTCAAGCGCGTGAGCATGATCGGCAACGACATGCGCCTGGACAGTGGTGTGGGCACCTGTGGCAAAGAGGGCCAAAGCGTGCCTGTGGGCGTGGGCCAACCCACATTGCGCATCGACGGCCTGACGGTGGGTGGCACGGCCTGAAAAAAAGTTGTGCTACATTGAGCGCCATGCATCCCGCCGCTTTTTTCTTTAGCTATTTTTGGTTCTCCAACGCCTGCGGCGGTAGAGAGTTCTGAACGTACCTGAAAAAAACGTCCTGATACTTCCGAAACCGCCGGCACCCCCGGCGGTTTTTTTATGCCTTTTCTCTTTGATTGACTGCCTTAGGAGCCTGACATGAACCCCCACGCTGACCGCACCAGCACCACCGATGACGAACGCATCAAGGACATCACCGTGTTACCGCCCCCCGAGCATCTGATTCGCTTTTTCCCCATCAGCGGCACCGCCGTGGAGACCCTGGTGTCGGCCACCCGCAAGCGCATCCAAGGCATCATGGCCGGCAAAGACGACCGCCTGCTGGTCATCATCGGGCCCTGCTCGATCCACGACCCCGCCGCCGCGCTGGACTATGCGCGCCGTTTGCAAGAGATGCGCACCCACTACGCCGACACGCTGGAGATTGTGATGCGGGTGTATTTCGAAAAACCCCGCACCACGGTGGGCTGGAAGGGCCTGATCAACGACCCCTACCTGGACGAAAGTTTTCGCATTGACGAGGGCCTGCGCATCGCCCGCCAGTTGCTGATCGACATCAACCGCCTGGGCCTGCCCGCGGGCAGTGAATTTTTGGACGTGATTTCGCCGCAGTACCTGGGCGATTTGATCGCCTGGGGCGCCATTGGCGCGCGCACCACCGAGAGCCAGGTCCACCGCGAATTGGCCTCGGGCATCTCGGCGCCGATTGGCTTTAAAAACGGCACCGATGGCAACATCAAGATCGCCACCGACGCGATCCAAGCCGCGGCTGGCGGTCACCACTTTTTGTCGGTCCACAAAAACGGTCAGGTGGCGATCGTGCAAACCCAGGGCAACCCGGACTGCCACGTCATTTTGCGCGGCGGCAAAGCCCCCAACTACGACGCGCAGAGCGTGGAATCCGCCTGCCAGGATCTGATCAAAGCCAAGTTGCCACCTACGCTGATGGTGGACTGCAGCCACGCCAACAGCAGCAAGCAGCACGAGAAACAACTGGACGTGGCGCGCGATATCGCAGCCCAGGTCGCAGGCGGCTCCAGCCGTGTCTTTGGCGTGATGATTGAGAGCCACCTGAGCGCCGGCGCGCAAAAATTCACGCCCGGCAAGGACTCGCCTTCTGCCTTGGCCTACGGCCAAAGCATTACCGACGCCTGCCTGGGCTGGGACGATTCCCTGGAAAGTCTGGAGGTGCTCTCCCAGTCGGTGAAAGCCCGCCGCGTGCGACGCAACGCGGCAACCTGAGTCTGCAAAGCCCCAAGCGAAATGGCCCCTCGCGGGCCATTTTGCTTTTTTAGGCGCCTTGGAGCAGCGCGGCGATTTTGTCGTGCACCCCGCCAAACCCGCCGTTGCTCATGCACACGATCTGGTCGCCCGGCTGGGCGGCGGCCGCCACCATCGAGGCCAGGGCGTCAATCGTGGGTGCCACCTGTGCCTTGGAGCCCATACTCGCCAGCGCTTCGTGGGCATCCCAGCCCAGACCCCCGCCGTGACAAAACGCCAGGTCGGCCTCTTCCAGGCTCCAGGGCAGCTGCGCCTTCATGGTGCCCAGCTTCATGGTGTTGGAGCGCGGCTCGAACACTGCCAGGATGCGCGCGCCGCCGACTTTGCGCCGCAGTCCATTGAGCGTGGTGCGAATCGCGGTCGGGTGGTGGGCAAAGTCGTCGTAAATCGTCACCGGAGCGCCACCCGCTGCGCTTGCCAACGCAATGCTCGCACGCACTTCCATGCGACGCTTGACGTTCTCAAAACTGGCCAGGGCGGCAGCAGCGTCGGCAGGCGCCACACCGACGTGCTCGGCCGCTGCGATGGCAGCCAGGGCGTTGAGCTGATTGTGCACGCCGGTCAAGGACCACTGCACCCGCGCCACGGCTTTGCCAGCCTGCAGCACCTCAAAGTCGTGGGGTTCGCCCAGCGCGCTGAAGTCGCTCACCGCTGAGCCAAAGCTGCGCACCTCGCTCCAGCACCCCTGGTGCAGGACCCGGGCCAGGCTTTCTTCCAATCCGTTGACCACAACGCGCCCGGTGGCGGGCACGGTTCGCACCAGATGGTGGAACTGGCGTTCGATCGCCGCCAGATTGTCAAAAATGTCGGCGTGGTCAAACTCGAGGTTGTTGAGCACGGCAGTGCGCGGGCGGTAATGGACAAACTTGCTGCGCTTGTCAAAAAAGGCCGTGTCGTACTCGTCCGCCTCGATCACAAAAGGCCGGCCCAGCCCCAGGCGGGCCGACACCCCAAAGTTCAGAGGTACGCCGCCCACCAAGAAGCCAGGTTGCAGGCCGGCACGCTCCAAAATCCAGCTCAGCATGGCGGTGGTCGTGGTTTTGCCATGGGTGCCGGCTACCGCCAGCACATGGCGCCCCTGCAGCACATGCTCGGCCAGCCACTGCGGGCCGCTGGTGTAAGGCGCACCGGCATCCAAAATCGCCTCAATCAGCGGAAATTTCGCTCTGCCATTGTCCAGTCGGCTGCGGCTGACGGTGTTGCCCACCACAAAAACATCGGGTTGCAGCGCCAGTTGGTCCGCGCCAAAGCCCTCGATCAAATCAATGCCCAATGCGCGCAACTGGTCGCTCATGGGCGGATAAACCCCTGCGTCACAACCCGTCACCCGGTGCCCGGCCTCCCGTGCCAGCGCCGCCAGACCGCCCATGAAGGTGCCGCAAATGCCCAAAATATGAATATGCATTGCATGAGTTTAGCGACCAGGCCTCGCCCGGGCCGAACGGGGCGGGGGCACAATCAGACCATGGACAGCTACAAGCAGGAAATCACCGCCATCGCGGCCCGTCTGGTCGTCGAAGAGGGCTTGGACTTTGGCGCTGCCAAGCGGCGCGCAGCCAAACAGCTGGGCGCAGGCCAGCGCGGCGGCCTGCCCGACAACCAGGAGCTGGAGCGGGCGGTGGAGGAGTACATCGCCATTTTTTGCGCGGACACCCAGCCCGAAGAGCTACAGGCACTGCGGGAATTGGCACTGGGCTGGATGCAGCGGCTGGAGCGCTTTCGGCCCCATATCGCGGGCGCCGTGTGGCACGGAACCGCCACGCGCCACACCGACATCTACCTGCAGCTGTTTTGCGAGGACTCCAAGGCGGCTGAAATCGCGCTGATCGACTTGGGCATCCGTTTTGAGGCGCGGTCGGTGCCGGGCTTTCAGGGCGGCATGGTGGATGCGCTGAGCGTCCATGTGCGATGCCCGGCCTTGCAGGAAAACATCGGACTGCACCTCTTGGTCTACGACCTGGACGACCTGCGCGGCGCGCTGCAACCCGACGCCCGGGGCCGCAGCCCGCGGGGCAATACAAACGCTTTGCGGCGTTTGGTAGAAAATGGCGCACTATGAGCCCAGAATCAAAACCCGGAACAGCGCCCGACAACCCGAGCGGCTTGCTCTCTCGACGCACCGTTGTGGGTGCTGTGGGTGTTTTGGCCTTGGCTGCAGGAGTGACGGCAGCCTGGATGCAGCTGAAAAAAGAGGCGGCTCAGGCGGTGACGGCCAGCGTTCCTGACTTTTGGAATTTGAAATGGGCCACGCCACAGGGCAGCGAGCTGGCAATGAATTCCTTGGCTGGACGCCCCCTGCTGATCAATTTCTGGGCGACCTGGTGCGCCCCTTGCGTTGAAGAATTGCCGCTAATTAACACCTTTTATCAAGAAAACAAGGTCAACGGTTGGCAAGTTCTCGGTTTAGCCGTCGACAAGGTCGCGCAGGTGAATGCGTTTTTGGACAAAACGCCGCTGGCATTTCCGGTCGGGATGGCTGGTTTTGGCGGCACTGATCTGAGTCGTACGCTGGGAAACCTGACCGGCGCCTTGCCGTTCACCGTGGCAATGGACGCCCAAGGCAATGTCCTTTTGCGCAAAATGGGCCAGGTCACCGCCACCGAATTGCAGCTGCTTGCTGGTCTAAAATAGGCATTGCGACGCCGGCTTTCAACGGCGTATGATGCAAGTGTCTGCCGAAAATTGGCTGCACATACCTACAAATAAAGTTCGATAGCATGTTTTAGGCGGGTCTTTCGCCAAAAAACCGCACTGTCGCTTAACGCTTTGGGAGCTTCTATGGATTTGCGCAAACTCAAGACTTTGATCGACCTGGTGTCAGACTCCAATGTGTCTGAACTTGAAATCACCGAGGCCGAAGGCAAGGTTCGCATTGTCAAAGCCTCCAACGTGGTCACGCCCAGCTATGTGCCTGCACCCGTACAGCCCGCACCCGTGGCAAGCCCGGTGGCAGTCGCCGCCGCACCGGCACCCGCACCCGCCGTCTTGGAAGCGGCGGCCCCCGAAGAAACCGCCCTGCATGCCGTCAAATCCCCCATGGTGGGCACGTTCTACCGCTCGTCCTCGCCAGGCGCTAAGTCCTTTGTCGAAGTCGGCGACATGGTTAAGGCGGGCGACACGATTTGCATCATTGAGGCGATGAAAATCCTCAACGAAATCGAGGCCGACAAGTCGGGCAAGGTCGTTCAGATCCTGTGCGAGAACGGCCAGGCAGTGGAATACGGGCAAAGCTTGCTGACCATCGAATAAGCAGCGCCACCCATGTTCAAGAAAATTCTGATCGCCAACCGTGGCGAAATCGCGCTTCGCATCCAGCGTGCCTGCCGCGAGCTCGGCGTGAAAGCGGTGATGGTCTACTCCGAGGCCGACCGCGACGCCAAATACGTGCGTTTAGCTGAAGAAGCGGTGTGCATTGGCCCTGCCGCATCCAACCTCAGCTACCTCAACATGCCAGCGATTATTTCTGCGGCAGAAGTCACCGATGCAGAGGCGATCCACCCCGGCTACGGCTTTTTGAGCGAAAACGCTGACTTTGCCGAGCGCGTGGAAAAAAGCGGGTTTCAGTTCATTGGCCCCACACCAGAGTCCATCCGGTTGATGGGCGACAAAGTGTCTGCCAAGCAAGCCATGATTCGTGCAGGTGTTCCGTGCGTACCCGGTTCAGACGGCGAACTGCCGGATGATCCCACCCTGGTGCGGCGCATTGCCAAATCGGTGGGCTATCCGGTCATCATCAAGGCGGCGGGCGGTGGCGGTGGCCGCGGCATGCGCGTGGTGCACACCGAGGCCGCACTGATCAACGCGGTGGCCATGACCAAAGCGGAAGCGGGTGCTGCGTTTGGCAATCCGGCGGTGTACATGGAGAAATTTCTCCAAAACCCACGCCACATTGAGATTCAAGTGCTGGCCGACACCTTCAAGAACGCGGTGTACCTGGGCGAGCGGGACTGCTCCATGCAGCGCCGGCACCAGAAGATTCTGGAAGAAGCACCGGCGCCCGGCATCAACCGCAAACTGATTGAGCGCATTGGTGAGCGCTGCGTTGCAGCCTGCAAAAAGATGGGGTACCGCGGCGCGGGAACGTTTGAGTTTTTGTACGAAGCGGGTGAGTTCTACTTCATTGAAATGAACACCCGCGTGCAGGTGGAGCACCCCGTGACGGAAATGGTGACGGGCATTGACATCGTCAAAACGCAAATCATGGTCGCAGCGGGTGAGAAGCTGCCCTTCACCCAGCGCCAGATCACCATCAATGGCCACGCCATTGAGTGCCGGATCAACGCGGAAGACCCGTACAAGTTCACGCCCTCGCCTGGACGGATCACGACCTGGCACGCGCCTGGCGGCCCCGGTGTGCGGGTGGACTCGCATGTGTACACCAATTATTTTGTGCCGCCGAACTACGACTCCATGATTGGCAAGCTGATTGTGCATGGCGACACCCGCGAACAGGCCTTGGCCCGCATGCGAACCGCCTTGCTGGAGACGGCGGTCGAAGGCATTAACACCAACATCCCTTTGCACCGTGAACTGATGGTGGATGCCAAGTTCATGGCCGGGGGCACCAATATCCATTATTTGGAGCATTGGCTGGAACAGCACAAACGCTGAAAGACACCATGTTTGAACTGCGCCTGATGTGCCCCGAAAACCGGGTCGAAGCCATGAGTGAGGCGCTGGAGGCCCTGGACGCATTGAGCGTTAGCGTCGAAGACGCCGACGCCCAAACCGATGCCGAGGTGGCCTTGTTTGGCGAACCCGGCATGCCCGCGCCCAAAGAAGGTTGGCAGCGCTCGCGCCTGACTGCTTTGTTTGCCGAAGAAGCCGTCGCCCACCATGCTGCTGAACTGCTGCAAGCCCAGGACTTTTTTGAAGGCTGCGAAGTCTTGGGAACCACGGCGGTGCCTGACCAAGACTGGGTGCGTTTGACGCAATCCCAGTTCGCCCCGGTCGACATCACGCCAACGTTTTGGATTGTTCCCACCTGGCATGCGCTGCCTGAGGCTGCGCGCGAGGTGATCCGGCTCGACCCGGGTCTGGCGTTTGGCACGGGCACGCACCCTACCACCCGTATGTGCTTGCGTTGGATTGCCCACAACCCGATGCCTGAGCGGGTGCTCGACTATGGGTGTGGTTCTGGCATCCTGGCCATTGCCGCTTCCAAATTTGGCGCAGCCCACGTGATGGCGGTCGACATTGACCCTGCGGCCGTGGAATCCACCGAACTGAACGCCAGCGCCAACGAGGCCACGCTCCATGCAGGCTTGCCCGACCAGGCACATGGGCTGTACGGCGTGGTGCTTGCCAATATTTTGGCCTCGCCCTTGAAAGTGCTTGCGCCCTTGCTGTGCTCGCACGTGGCTCCTGGCGGGCGTTTGGTGCTGGCGGGAATCCTGGAGCGTCAGGCGGATGAACTGCAGCAGGCGTATGCGCCTTACTGCCAACTCACCGTATCCGACACCCAAGAGGGTTGGGTATTGATGACTGCGAGCCTGTGAGCGCATCGGTCACCAGGGCTCCATTGATCACTTTTTCGACATGGACTTGAGGACCCACTGCCCCCAGTGCGCCACGGCGTTTCTGGTGTCTGAAGAGCAATTGGAGCTCGCGCAAGGTTGGGTGCGCTGCGGTGTATGCCAAGAGGTTTTCATGGCCCAGGCCCACACCACCGCGCCGGTGGTTCAAGCCGCTGTGTTGGAGGAGCCCCTCCTTCAGCGGCAAGAAACGATGGCGCCGGACGAGCCCTTAGCGCCCATCGACGCGACATCCACCATGTCGGAGCCTCCGCGATCGCGCAGCGCCCCACCCCCCACTGCGCCCGCACCCTCGCAGCGCAATGACCGCCGCGCCTCCTTCGGAGCCTTACTTCTATTAATTACCGCGCTCACAGCCCAGGTGGGCATGGATGCCTACCGGGTCCTGCCGGATGCACAGCCGGCGATTGCAATCGGGTTGCAGACCCTGTGCCCGCCGACGCGGTGTGCATTGCGTCAAAGCAGCGCTCTGGTCATTGATGACTCCAGCCTGACCTCGGCCGGCGCCAACGCTTTTCACCTCAAGGCCATGATCAGCAACCGCTCGAGGCTGACTCTGGAAGCGCCATCGCTGGCCCTCACGCTCACCGATGCCGCTGACGAGGTGCTTGCGCGCAAGGTCTACCCGCGCAAAGAATGGGCTGCTCCAGAAGATGGGCTGCAAAGCCAGTCTGCGACTCCGATTGATCTGTGGGTTCAATGGAACGATCCTGCCTCTACGTCGCGTGTCACGGGATACCGGCTGCAAGCCTTCTACCCTTAAATACCGCCGCGCATAGACGTAAAAAAGCCCGGCATCTGCAAGAGATGCCAGGCTTTGGTTCCAGCTACAAAACGGATTAAGGCTTTGTCGCGCTGGGAAAAGGCCATGCAGCCTTGGGGTTGAGCGTCGTCTGCGCAGGTGCGGCAGCAGGGGCTGCTTTCTTAGCGGCAGGCTTCTTCGCAGGGGCAGCCTTCTTAGGAGCGGCCTTCTTCGGAGCGGCTGCTTTCTTAGCGGCAGGCTTCTTCGCAGGGGCAGCCTTCTTAGGAGCGGCTTTCTTTGCTGCTGCTTTTTTGGCGGGTGCAGCCTTCTTCGCAGGCGCTGCCTTTTTAGCTGGCGCTGCCTTTTTCACGACCGCTTTTTTGGCTGCTGCCTTTTTTGCGGGTGCTGCTTTTTTCGCAGGGGCCTTCACGGCAGCTTTGGCTGGTGCCGCCTTTTTAGCGGGTGCAGCTTTTTTCGCAGGGGCTTTTTTCGCTGCTGCTTTAGCGGGCGCTGCCTTGGCAGGCGCTGCTTTTTTCGCGGCTACTTTTTTAGCCGGTGCAGCAGCTTTCTTTGCTACAGCTTTCTTCGCTGGCGCGGCTGGAGCCGCTTTTTTTGCCGCCACTTTGGTTGCGGGAGCGGCCTTCTTTGCGGCCGGTTTTTTTGCAGTTGCCATCATTTTCTCCTTGATCAGTTTACAAAGAGCACTTTTTGCACTTGAGTAGCAAAAAGAGATTCATGTGGTTGGGCAGGTTCCCAGCAACATGAATGCGGGACCACAGCCCCGCGCGCGCCAGCAAGGGCGAACGGGGCTGTGAAATGTACGCGAGTCCGGTTCAAAAGCTTAGTCCCAAGACAAGGCTCCACCAGACTGGTATTCGATAACACGGGTTTCGAAGAAATTGCGTTCTTTCTTCAAATCGATCATTTCGCTCATCCAAGGGAAGGGGTTTTCCTCGTGGGGGAACAGCGCCTCCAAGCCAATTTGGGTGGCACGGCGGTTGGCGATGTAGCGCAAATAACCTTTGAACATGGACGCGTTCATGCCCAGCACACCGCGCGGCATGGTGTCTTCGGCATAGCGGTACTCCAGTTCCACCGCAGTTTCAAACAGCCCCTTGATCTCAGCCTTGAATTCGGCCGTCCACAGGTGGGGGTTTTCAGCTTTGAGCTGGTTGATCAAATCGATGCCGAAGTTGCAATGCATGGACTCGTCGCGCAGGATGTACTGGTATTGCTCAGCAGCACCGGTCATTTTGTTTTGTCGACCCAACGCCAGAATCTGGGTAAAGCCGACATAGAAGAACAACCCTTCCATCAGGCAGGCAAACACGATGAGCGACTTGAGCAGCGTCTGGTCGGTCTCGGGTGTGCCGGTATGGAAGTGCGGATCCATGATCGCGTCAATGAAGGGGATCAGGAACTGGTCTTTGTCGCGAATCGATTTGACTTCGTTGTAGGCGCTGAAAATTTCGCCTTCGTCCAAACCCAGCGATTCGACGATGTACTGGTAGGCGTGGGTATGGATCGCCTCCTCAAACGCCTGGCGCAGCAAAAACTGACGGCATTCAGGCGCGGTGATATGGCGGTAGGTGCCCAGCACAATGTTGTTAGCGGCCAGCGAATCGGCCGTCGTAAAGAAGCCCAGGTTGCGCTTGATGATGCGGCGCTCGTCCTCGGTCAGGCCATTGGGGTCTTTCCACAGTGCAATGTCGCGGGTCATGTTGACCTCTTGCGGCATCCAGTGGTTGGCACAGGTGGCGAGGTATTTTTCCCAAGCCCATTTGTACTTGAAGGGCACCAACTGGTTCACGTCGGTTTGGCCATTGATGATGCGCTTGTCGGATGCCTTGACACGGCGGCTGGCCTCATGGGCAAATGCTACGGCAGCGGTGACGGTGGGACGCTCAAAGTCCGAAACAGCCGCTGCGGCCGGACTGGCAGGAGGGGCAAAAAAAGCGTCGGCCGCGGGGTTCGCAAACACATTTTGCGTCGCGGGCTTGATATCTTCTTCCCAGGTCAACATAGATTTTTTTCCAATTCACAGATTATGCGTTTAGGCGCGCAAATTTCATAGCTTTTGCGCGCCAAATCACAGATTTAATTGACGCAGCGCAGGCTGCGTCCTGGGCCTTTATTGGCACGACTCGCAGGTCGGGTCATCAACGCCGCAAAACTTGATGTCGGTGGCCGCATTGGCGCTCAAGGTCATTTGCTCTTGCGCAGCGGCGGCTGCCGCTTCGAGCAAGGACGAAGACTGAGCGCCCGACGGTGCGCTGGACTGCGAAGACACCGCGTTCATGCGGCCGGAGCTGACCGTGGATTTCTCCGCATGGGTGGCTGACATGGTGCGCAGGTAGTAGGTGGTTTTCAGGCCACGAACCCAGGCCAGCTTGTAGGTGTCGTCCAGCTTTTTGCCGGAGGCGCCTGCCATGTAGATGTTGAGCGACTGGGCCTGGTCAATCCATTTTTGGCGACGGGCTGCAGCTTCCACCAACCAGCGGGTTTCCACTTCAAACGCGGTGGCGTACAACTGCTTGATGTCGTTGGGAACGCGGTCCATGGGGCTCAGCGAGCCGTCGAAGTGCTTGAGGTCCATCACCATCACGTCGTCCCACAGGCCGATGCGCTTGAGGTCGCGCACCAGGTAGCTGTTGACCACTGTGAATTCGCCCGACAGATTGGACTTGACCGACAGGTTGCCAAAGCAAGGTTCGATCGACGCGTCCACGCCAATGATGTTGGAGATGGTGGCCGTGGGTGCAATCGCCACGCAATTGGAGTTGCGCATGCCGTCCTTGGCGATCTTGCGGCGCAGTGCGTCCC
The DNA here is from genome assembly GCA_947447985.1 of Comamonadaceae bacterium. Taxonomy (GTDB): domain Bacteria; phylum Pseudomonadota; class Gammaproteobacteria; order Burkholderiales; family Burkholderiaceae_C; genus Allorhodoferax. The sequence goes on along the minus strand of CANFLX010000007.1, from coordinate 82,879 downwards.
AGTCCATGGTGCTGGAGCGGTCCACTTCCACATAGCCGCCACGGGCTTTGGCCAGCATGTCCAGCGTGTCAAACGGCAAAATGCCCTGGTCCCACAAAGAGCCCTTGAAACTGGAGTAGCTGCCGCGTTCGCGCGCCAACTCGGTGGACGCCCAGTAGGCGTAATAGCTGATCGCTTCCATGGAAGTGTCGGCAAAGTTGACCGCAGCCTCGCTGGCGTAGGGAATGCGCAATTCGTACAGGCTGTCTTGGAAAGCCATCACGCCCAGACCCACAGGGCGGTGGCGCATGTTGGAGTCACGCGCTTTTTTGACCGCGTAGTAGTTGATGTCGATCACGTTGTCCAGCATGCGCATGGCCGTGGTTACGGTGCGCTTGAGCTTTTCGTGGTCGAGCTTGCCGTCCTTCAAATGCTGCAGCAAATTGACCGAGCCCAGGTTGCAGACCGCGGTTTCGGTGTCCGAGGTGTTGAGCGTGATCTCGGTGCACAGATTGCTGGAGTGCACCACACCAGCATGCTGCTGGGGCGAACGCACATTGCAAGCGTCTTTGAAAGTAATCCAGGGGTGGCCGGTTTCAAACAGCATCGTGAGCATCTTGCGCCACAGGTCCGCAGCCTCCACCACGCGCGAGGGCTTGATCAAACCTTGGGCCGCTTGCTGCTCGTAAGCCACATAGGCTTTTTCAAAGTCTGCGCCGAACTTGTCGTGCAAGTCGGGCACGTTCGAGGGCGAGAACAAGGTCCACTGGCCTTTTTCCATCACCCTGCGCATGAACAAATCAGGCACCCAGTTGGCGGTGTTCATGTCGTGGGTGCGGCGGCGGTCATCGCCGGTGTTTTTGCGCAACTCCAGAAATTCTTCGATGTCCAGATGCCAGGTTTCCAAATAGGTGCAAACGGCGCCTTTGCGCTTGCCACCTTGGTTCACGGCCACAGCGGTGTCGTTGACAACTTTCAGGAAAGGCACAACGCCTTGCGACTCTCCGTTGGTACCTTTGATGCGTGAACCCAGCGCCCGCACGCGGGTCCAGTCGTTGCCCAGGCCGCCGGCAAATTTGGACAGCAAGGCGTTTTCTTTGATGGATTCGTAGATGCCGTCCAAATCGTCAGGCACCGTGGTCAGGTAGCAAGACGACAGTTGCGAGCGCAGGCTGCCGCTGTTGAACAAGGTGGGGGTGCTGGACATGAAGTCAAACGAGGACATCACTTCATAGAACTCGATCGCCCGTGCTTCACGGTCGGTCTCATTGAGCGCCAGGCCCATGGCCACCCGCATGAAAAACGCCTGAGGCAGTTCGATGCGGGTCTTTTGGTGGTGCAGGAAATAACGGTCGTACAGGGTTTGCAGGCCCAGGTAGTCAAACTGCAGATCGCGCTCGGCCTTCAGAGCTGCGCCCAAGCGCACCAGGTCGAACTGCTGCATTTTTTCGTCCAGCAGCTCGTAGCCCACGCCTTTTTTAATGAAGTCGGGGAAATACTCGGCATAGGCCTGCTGCATGTCGGCCGCGGCCACATCACGGCCCAGCACTTCACGCGAAATCGTGTGAAACAGCAGGCGCGCCGTGGCGTAGGTGTAGTCGGGGTCTTTTTCAATCAGCGTACGGGCCGCCAGAATCGAGGCCTTGAACACCTCCTCCATCGGCACGCCGTCGTACAAATTGCGCATGGTCTCGGCGATGATGGGCTCGGCCTTGACGTCGGCGCCCAGCCCTTGGCAGGCAGTTTCGATACGCTGCGTCATGGCGCGCACGTCCAAGGCAACGCGCTGACCTCGGTCCATCACGTGCAAGGTGGGAGCCGCGGGTGTTGCTTCGGCCAACTGTTTGGCGCGCTCCTGGGTGCGGCGCTCACGGTACAGCACATAAGCGCGTGCCACTTCGTGGTTGCCCGCACGCATCAGACCGAGCTCCACCTGGTCTTGGACATCTTCGATGTGGAAGGTGCCGCCGCCCGGACGCGAACGCATCAAGGCCCGGATGACCTGCTGGGTCAAAGCGTCCACGTTTTCGCGCACGCTGGCCGATGCCGCACCCTGGGTGCCATGCACGGCGAGCGAGGCCTTCATGATGGCCACAGCGATCTTGTTGGGCTCAAACGCCACCACCGCGCCATTGCGGCGGATGATCTGGTAGCTGGCGTAGGCGCTGGTGCCCGATGTCTCTGCAGCTCCGCTGCCCAGGGGCGATGCCAAAGGCGCCGTGGGTGACAAGACTGTAATGGTTTGCATGTTTTCCTTTTGGTATCGGTATTTTTATCAAAAACTGACGCTGAGGCCTGTCAAAAGCACAGAGGCCGTCAAAGCGTAGAAGCACTATATCTGGTGTGTCTTGGTCACACAAGCCACTACGGGTAGTGTATCGGGTCTAAATTCCATCTTTCGGCACCGGTGTGCCGATGCACCAATATTGGGCGCAGACGACGCCGGTTTTTGCATCGATTCAGGACCCCAGAAAGTCCCGTCAATGCGAATTCTGGAAGCGGAGGGCCAAGCATCACGCGGGTTTTACGGGGTTTTGCATTGCCATGCCCCGTATTTGCTGGATTCATTAAAAATCGTTGCGATACCGACTCCGCTTTGCTAGTACAAACCCGTATGAAGAAAATTTAATTATTTTTTGTTGCGGGGGCGCTAATTGATAAATTTGCCAGAAGGGGCAGCAAGGCGCTCCATTGAAAGCCCGGTCCCGGATCCAATTTGCGGCCTGGCGCGATGTGCTCGTGCCCTGCCATGTGCGCCAAAGGGTAGTGATGTGCAATCGCTTGCACCAGGTCTGCGAGAGACTGGTACTGCGCTGGTGTGAAGGTATCGCCCTCCAAGCCTTCGAGCTCCACACCGATGGAGTCGTCGTTGCAGTTCTCGCGCCCCCGGTAGGACGAGGTACCCGCATGCCAGGCCCGGTCGTCGCAACCCACAAACTGCACCAGAGCGCCATCGCGGCGGATAAAGAAGTGGGCAGACACTTGAAGGCCCTGAATGGTTTGGAAGTAGGGATCGGCGTCCCAGTCCAATCGATTCGTGAACAGCTGCTCCACCTCCGGGCCGCCGTAGACACCAGGCGGCAGGCTGATCGAGTGGACGACCAGCAGGTCAATGCAGGCCTGCGCCGGTCGCGGTCCAAAGTTGGGAGACCGCACCTGGCGTGCCGGTGCGTACCAGCCGTGCGTCCATAAGGCGACAGGCGGCGTGTCGGGGCTCACTGCGGCTGAATGTGCAAGAGACAACGGAGCGCTCAGGCCTCGTGACGCTGGCGATGCCCCGCGCTGCAGTAGCTGCCCAGACGCCCGGTCACCGCCTCGGACACGGCCACATGCGTGCCGCATTGCAAACAGGCCACCATCTCGATGGGGTGCGCCGCGCTGCCCCGGCTTGGGGTGTCATCGGGGGCGCCACGTTCGCGCCAGGTACGCCATTGCCAAAGGATGAGCAAGGCCACCAGCAGCAACAGCAGGTATTTCATGGGGTACGGCCCAAGACCACTTCCATGACAAAGCGCGAGCCGACATAGGCCAAAAAGAGGAAGGCTGAACCGATATAAAGCACCGTCACGGCGCGCTTGCCCCGCCAGCCGCCATAGGAACGCCCCACCAGCAGCACGGCAAAGGTGGCCCAGGACAGCAGCGAGAACACGGTCTTGTGGTCCCAACGCCAGGCTTTGGCGTGTCCGTACACCACATCCCCAAAGCCGTAGCCCACCACCAAGGTGGCGCTCAGCAGCACAAAGCCTGCCGCGACAAAGCGGTAGGTCAGGCGTTCAAGGGTCAGCAAGGGCAAACCGCTTTGGGTGTCAATGCCCAGTCGCATGCGGGCTTCCGCCCGGCTCATGAACCAGGCGTGGACCACGGCGACGCCGAACAAGCCGTAGCAAGACACGCCAATGGCCAGGTGCAATGGCAACCAGACCGACGCCGTTTCGGGCAGCAAGGAGCCCGGGAAGGCCAGGGCAAGAACCACTGAGGCGGCCCCGACAGCACTTAAGGCCCAGCGCGCAGGCAGCTGCGGGTACAACTGACGCTCCACCGCATAGCTGGTCGCGATCAGCCAGGCGGTGACCGACAAGGCAGGCGCGAAGCCGAAACGCGCCGGGCTATCGGTAAAGCCCAGGACAATCAGGCTGCCGTGGGTCAACCAAGCCAAAGCGACCCACAGCCGGGTGGTCCAGGAGCCGTGTTTTGCCACACGAAGTGCAGGCAAAACATAGGAAAAAACAGCCACGGCGCTCAGGCCAAGGGTCAGGGGAGACGCGCTGTCTAAAATCATCGTGACAGTTTAGCCTTTTGTCAGCCACTACTGGTGAGAACAGGCGCAAACTCCGGGCGCGGCTCGCCCCCGTTTTATTGCACTTCCCAACACTGGATTTCTATGGCCTCCGCCTTAACCGACAAACTCTCACGCCTGGTCAAAACGCTGCGCGGCCAATCGCGCATTACCGAGGACAACGTGGCCGAGATGCTGCGGGAAGTGCGCATGGCGCTGCTCGAAGCCGATGTAGCACTGCCCGTGGTGCGCGACTTTATTGCCCGTGTCAAAGAAAAAGCACTGGGCCAGGAAGTCTTGGGTTCGCTGCAACCCGGCCAAGTGCTGGTGGGCATCGTCAACCGCGAGCTGGCCGCCACCATGGGCGAAGGGATCAGCGACATCAACCTCGCCACCCAGCCCCCGGCCGTCATCTTGATGGCGGGCTTGCAAGGTGCAGGTAAGACCACCACCACCGCCAAGCTGGCCAAGCACCTGATTGAAAAGCGCAAGAAAAAGGTGCTCACCGTCTCAGGCGACGTCTACCGCCCCGCCGCCATCGAGCAGCTCAAGACCGTCACCGCGCAAGCCGGGGCCGAGTGGTTCCCCAGTGCTGCCGACCAAAAGCCGGTCGATATCGGCCTGGCCGCGCTGGACTACGCTAAGAAACACTTTTTTGACGTGTTGCTGGTCGATACCGCCGGCCGACTGGCCATTGACGAAGCGCTGATGGCCGAAATCAAGGCGCTGCACACCGCCCTCAAACCGGTAGAGACCCTGTTTGTCGTGGACGCCATGCAGGGCCAGGACGCGATCAACACCGCGCGTGCCTTCAAGGAAGCGCTGCCACTCACCGGCATCATCCTGACCAAAACCGATGGCGACTCGCGTGGCGGTGCTGCACTCTCGGTGCGCCAGGTCACCGGCGCACCGATCAAGTTCGCAGGTACCAGCGAAAAACTCGACGGACTGGAGGTGTTCGATGCCGAGCGCCATGCCGGGCGCATTTTGGGCATGGGCGACATCGTGGCGCTGGTCGAACAGGTCACGGCCGGTATCAACGTGGAAGCCGCGCAAAAGCTGGCCGCCAAGGTCAAGAGTGGCGCAGCCTTTGACCTGAATGACTTTTTAGGTCAGATCCAGCAAATGAAGCAAATGGGTGGTTTGTCCAGCCTGATGGACAAATTGCCCGCGGCCATGGCCGCCAAAGCTGGCCAGGTGGACATGGACAAGGCCGAAAAAGACATCAAGCGCAAGGAAGGCATCATCCACAGCATGACGCCGCTGGAGCGCCGCAAGCCCGAGCTGATCAAAGCCACCCGCAAACGCCGCATCGCTGCCGGGGCTGGCGTGCAGGTTCAGGAAGTCAACCGCATGCTCAAAGAATTTGAGCAAATGCAGGACATGATGAAAAAGATGAGCGGCGGCGGAATGATGAAACTGATGAAGCGCATGGGGGGCATGAAAGGCATGCCCAAAATGCCGTTTTAAGCCGCAGGGCTGCGGTAAAACGCTTCCACCCGGCCCTTGAGCTTGATCAACAGCGGCCGGCCGTGCCGGTCTTTGGCCTTGCCAGCGGGCACTTTCACCCAGCCTTCGCTGACGCAGTATTCCTCGACGTCAAAGCGCTCTTTGTCATTGAAACGGATTCCGATGTCATGCTCAAAAACGGCAGCCACATGGTGCGGGCTGCGCGGGTCGATGGACAGGTGGTCGGGCAGCGCGGGCGCTGTGCTGGCGTCGGTCATGGAATAAGCGGTGGTTACAGAGAGGGCTGGATTGTGACCCAAGTCACTGCGCCCGGTCTTCAGCAGTCACCACTTCGCCGCGCAAGGAGTAGGTGCGCGTCTCGGTGATGGTGACATCCACCAACTGGCCTACCAGGCGGGGCTTGCCGGCAAAGTTCACCACGCGGTTGCACTCGGTGCGCCCCATCAGCTCGTTGGCGTCGCGTTTGGAGGCGCCTTCCACCAATATGCGCTGCACCGTGCCCAGGCGGCTTTCGCTGATGCGGCTGATATTGGCGTTGATGGCGGCTTGCAGCGTCTGCAGGCGGCGCAGTTTGACCTCGTGCGGCGTGTCGTCGTGCAAATTGGCCGCCGGTGTGCCGGGGCGCGGGCTGAAGATAAAGCTGAACGAATTGTCAAAGCCGATGTCGTCGATCAGCTTCATCATCTTGCCGAAGTCGTCTTCGGTCTCGCCCGGAAAACCCACAATAAAGTCGCTGCTCATGGCCATGTCGGGGCGAATAGCGCGCAGTTTGCGCACCGTGCTTTTGTATTCCATGGCGGTGTAGCCGCGCTTCATGGCCATCAAGATACGGTCCGAGCCATGCTGCACCGGCAGATGCAGATGGCTCACCAGCTTGGGCAACTTTTCGTAGGCCGCAATCAGGCTGGGCGTGAATTCATTGGGGTGGCTGGTGGTGTAGCGCAAGCGCTCGATGCCGGGAATGTCAGACACATATTCCAAGAGCGTGGCAAAGTCCGCCACCTCGCCGCCGGCACCCGCGCCCACCATGGGTGCGCGGTAGGCGTTCACGTTCTGGCCCAGCAGCGTGATTTCTTTCACGCCCTGGTCGGCCAGACCGACCACTTCAACCAGCACGTCTTCAAACGGGCGGCTCACCTCTTCGCCGCGGGTATAGGGCACCACGCAGTAGCTGCAGTATTTGGAACAGCCCTCCATGATGCTGACAAACGCGGAAGCTCCCTCCACCTTGGCGGGTGGCAGGTGGTCGAACTTTTCAATCTCAGGAAAGCTGATGTCCACCTGCGCCTGGCCTTGCAGGCGGCGCTGGTTGAGCATCTCGGGCAGGCGGTGCAGGGTTTGCGGTCCGAACACCACGTCCACATAAGGTGCACGTGCAATGATGGCCGCGCCCTCCTGGCTGGCCACGCAGCCGCCCACGCCGATTTGCACACCTTGCTTGGCCAGGTGCTTCACTCGGCCCAGGTCGGAAAACACCTTCTCTTGTGCCTTTTCGCGCACCGAGCAGGTGTTGAACAAAATCAGATCGGCCTCTTCGACCACCTCGGTTTTCTCGTAGCCCTGCGCGGCGTTGAGCACATCGACCATCTTGTCCGAGTCGTACTCGTTCATCTGGCAGCCAAAGGTTTTGATAAAGACTTTTTTAGACATGGGGTGCATTTTCGAAAAAGGAGTGCGGCGCAAGGCGCCTAGAGGCGGGGCACGAAGCCACTAAGCGTCGGAGCTCAGGGACTCAGGGGCAAAGACTGCGCGGCTTCGGCGTCCGTCAGGATCCAGACTTCATAAATCTGGCCACTGGACTCGCGCACGTAATTCACCAGAAACCGAGCATCCGCCAATGTGCCTGACATCACAATCAAATTGTCGCGGCCGTGAATGCGCGCGCCGGGCGAGAGCCGTTCTACTGCGCCATTGAGCAGCAGCTCGGGCGGCTGGGTGATTTGCATCACGGCGCGCTGGGTTTTGGGAGGGAAGGGACGCAAGCCCAGTTGCGCCCAGGTGCTTGCCGCAAAGAGCAACGACGTCAGCATCAGTGCGATGCGCAGCGGGCGGGTGAAGGGGGATCGAAGGGTGCAGCGGTTCATGGTTTGTATCCAGAGGCTGGGTTGAAAAACAGGGGCAATTCTAGCTGTCGGGTCCTTCTTGGCGGTGCGATTCACCTCGGGCGTGCGGGTCGTCATTTCTAAGCATGGCAAACAAGGCCAGGCCGATGGCCGCACCCAGCAACTGCGCCACCACAAAACCGGGTGCGTCGATGGGGCGAATGCCCGCAAAGGTGTTGCTCATCATGCGCCCGAACACCGCCGCCGGATTGGCAAAGGAGGTGCTCGCAGTGAACCAATACGCGGCACCGATGTAACACGCCACCAGGGCCGATGCCTTGCCTTCGGGGGCGCGCAATATCACCAGCAGCAGGCCAGCGGTGGCCACCGCCTCGGCCAGCCATTGGCTGCTTCCGGTACGCACTTTGGTGGACCACTGCAACAAGTCCAAGCCAAACATGGCGTGCGCCAGCCACGCACCCAGCGCCGCACCCGCCAACTGCGCCATCACGTAGCCCGTCAACCAAGCGCGCGGCAATGCGCCGCGATACGCCATGACCAAAGACACGGCAGGGTTGAAGTGCGCACCGCTCACAGGGCCCAGCACTTCAATCAGCACATACAGCGCAAACACCGTTGCCAGTGTGTTGGCAATCAGCGCGACGGCCGTGTTTCCGTTGGAAAGGTTTTCGGCCATGATGCCCGAGCCGATCACCGCACACAGCAATGCGACAGTGCCCAGCAGCTCGGCCCCATAGCGACGCCACGCGCTCATTGCTTGGCCAAATCGCGTGCGGTGTTTTGCAAGGCCATCTTGCTCAGACTGGCCGCGGGCAGGCTGGTGAACAAGTCCAAGCGCCGCTTGATTTGGTGCAGGGTTTGGCGAAAGGCTTCGCGCCTGACCTCGTCGCTGCCCACCGCCTCAGACGGGTCCGCATAGCCCCAGTGCGCAGTGGCAGGCTGACCCGGCCAGTAGGGGCAGACCTCGCCCGCGGCGTTGTCGCACACGGTAATCACCAAGTCCATGTGCGGCGCATCGGGCTGGGCAAACTCGTCCCAGCTTTTGCTGCGCAGGCCCTGTGTGGAAATGCCTGCGTGCTCCAAAGTCGCTAGCGCCAAAGGATTGGGTGTCTGGTTATCGCGCGGGCTGCTGCCTGCCGAGTAGGCCTTGAACTTGCCCTGGCCCATGTGGTTGAGCAAGGCCTCTGCCAGGATGCTTCGGGCGGAATTGTGGGTGCACAAAAAGAGCACGTTCAAGGGTGGGGTATCGGTCATCGCAGCTTCCTTGGGGATTTAGCAGGTGGTACACAGTGCGGCGGGCAGAACCTCGCACACTTCGCCCTGGCAGCAGTTTTGGGACAGGTAGGCCAGCACCGCGTTCATGCGGTCAAACTGCGCCCGGTAAATCAGGTTGCGGCCGCTGCGCTCTTGCGAGATCAGGTCTGCATGCATCAGCTCTTTGAGGTGAAAGGAGAGCGTGTTGGCGGGCATTGCCATCTCTTGGGCCAGCAGTGCGGGCGTGAGCCCCTCGGCGCCCTTGACCACCAAGGCCCTAAAAATTCGCAGGCGGCTGGGTTGCGCCAAGGCCGCGAGCGCTTGAATCACCGTTTTTTCTTCCATAGTTCCATGGTAATGGAAATGTATGAACGTTTTGTGACGACCCCGAAGACGCGCGCTCCAAGCGGGCGCGACCCATAAAAAAAGCCGCTGACCTGTGCGGGTCAGCGGCTTTTTTGGTTTGATTTTGGGATAGGTGCCATTGAAAATTTGCTCTCAAGGCTTGAGAAATTTGAAATTTCCTTTTCAATTTTTCACAAGTACCAACAAAAATACCAACAAATTCCAATGCTCACCTTCAAGTTAATCCAGTGACAACCACTGAACTCTTTTCATTATGAATGATCTTGTGTTTTATGGATGTGGGCTGATCGAGGCCTGCTTGTTGGCAGTTTGAGTAACACGTCGCCGCGCGCAGCAGTCAAGCGCCTTGGTTTTAAGAACCCCGCGCCATCGCCGCCGTGCAAGGTGTGAACCACGCCGAGTAACAAACGCACCCAGTCGCGGTCCAGTTTGGCCTGCTTGGTTGCGCGGCCATGGATTGCAGGGCGCCCCGTACTGGCACCTCCGTGAAAGCGACACTTCCCGCGTGCTCCGGTGCCGGGGTTTTTGCACTGCACGCCTGTCTGGCGCGCTACGGCTGAGCAGCGCGGCAAAGCCGCCAAAACCTCTCGCGCCTTTTTAATAGATTTCATGCATCAGGTCCATGGGGTAATAGTCAAAAGCTTACGCCTCGGACTTCGCCCTGTCAACGAATTCGGAACATAGGGGATGACAGTTCCTGTCAGTGTCTTTACAATACAGGTGCGCCGAATTTATCCAGACCACTTGCCAGGGCGCCCTACAAATTCATGGCTAAAGCGTCAGGCTGCGCCTCCTCCCGCACGCAGCAGACGTCCTAACGTCTGCGGGGATGGAGAAGTAGCAATGACTAATCAAAAGGCAGTTCCGGCAAGTTCCATGGCCTCTGGGCCAAGAGATTATTTCTGGGCACGTGGCGTTAAAGCTGATGTAACGACACCGGTGAACTGTGCGCTCAAACGCATCCAACCGGGACAACAAGCTGCAAAGGAGCCCCAATGCTGACCCAACGATTTGCTCAGGGACTGGAACTGGCCGTACGTGCACATGACGGCCAAGTGCGCAAAGGAACGCGTATCCCTTACGTAGCGCATCCCATGGCCGTTGCCGCCATTGCCCTGGAGTACGGCGCCGACGAAGACCAAGCCATCGCCGCACTCCTGCACGACGCGGTAGAGGACGGTGGAGCTGACTATGAGCAAGAAATACGCGAGCGCTTTGGCGCGCGGGTGGCAGACCTCGTGATGGGTTGCACTGATGGGGTTCCAGATGCCACGGGCCAAAAGCTGCCATGGAAGCAGCGCAAAGAGAAGTACCTTGCGCATTTGGAAATGGCGACAAGCGATGTGCTGCTGGTATCGGGGTCTGACAAGCTTCACAACGCCAGGGCAATCCTGGCTGACCTGCACACGGTGGGTGAGTCTGTTTTTGACCGGTTCACTGCGAGCAAAGAAGAGACGCTTTGGTACTACACCAGCCTGTCGGAGATTTTCAGCCGTCGAAAGGTACCGGTAGCGGTGGCTTTGGCTGACACCGTTTCGCAGATGCGGGCGTATGAGCAGGGGAAAGCAAGTGAGTAACCATCAAAATCAAGAGTCCGACGAGAGCGACATGGACGACTTTATGCACCAGCCCAACCTGGACCAGGATGAGCATGACAAATGGCTGGCAAGCCGGACACGTGAGCAAATCAGTGATCTTGCGCGTCGGGCGGCGGCCATGTTTCGAGAAGCCGAAAAAGCCGGACGGGTTCTACCTGCGCCAAGTGAATCCAAGTAATCTCAAAGTGACAACATGTTGAGTACTAATTTCTGCAGCGCATCGCAACGACTGCATCACGGCAACGTTACTCGACTTACCACCTTGTCAGGCTGGCGAAAGCTTCTGTGTAGAATATACGACCAGGCCTAGCCTACGAGGTTACCCACTTTGGTAGCCGACAAGAGCCCGCGAAAGCGGGCTTTTGCTTTTTTAGAAGCAAGAATACTTGATTCCCTGCAACCCATTCGCTCCCGTGCAATGTACGTCCAACAGCTTGCGGCTGGACTTCAACAGGCCGTATGCACGATCATCAGGCGCATAGCCTCCTCGGCAAATCGGCCACAACACCAAATCTGCCAGTTGCATGAGCTGGGACCCTTTTGTCCTCACGGCAAACTCGAAAAGTGTTGGTCTCAGTTGATCTGCTGGCATTGGCTGGTACTTGGCAGACGTCTCCGAATTGAAGGGTTGTCCTGCATTTCTCATCTCGTCAAAGTACCCCTTAAGCTGCTGCTCGGTCACTTTGTCACTGCGTTCAACATACACCCTCATGCGCGCACCATGGTGCAAGGCGTATTTGGCTGCCCGCTCAACTGCGATGTGGAATGCTGTCTTGCAAAGTTTCCAGCGCCTAGGGCCGTACTGCTCAAGATAGCGTTCGTTGTAGCCTGGCCGATGGACTACGCAGCCTGTTACCACGATGGGCAGGTCAGCGATCATTGCTGACAAATCGTCGTAAAAGGCACTAAGTGATTTCTCGTCCAGCTGTGACAACCAACGAAAACGCTTCGTTTTATTACGAATGTCATATGACCTGAGCGGGATATCCCCCATTTGTGGCCAACGTAAACGGAAAGCATCCATTGAGGCCTCAATGTCGGATTTGTCTTTCGCGTTCACCAGAATACCACCGATGCCGAACCAATCAGGGGCATTTGCTTGCTGGCACGGGTGGCGATCCGGGTCTCGGGAACCGGATTCATCCATGTAAAGCAAAATTTCAGGTTTACGCGGTTGCATCGACTAATGCTAACCCGGGATTTGGCTGCTTTTTAATGAGCCACCGTCGAGTCGCTGAATTAATGCTATGTGCAAAAATTTCACCCAACCAAACGCGCTCAATGGGTGAAAGAAAAGCGCAACGCCAAACAAGCTATTGGCCAACGCCAGCAGCTCACCAAAACACTGATGCTTCCTCTTTCTAGACGCGGCAGCCAAGCCGTGAAGACCAAATTGCAAGAGGCGCCACCGCGCCGACATCAACCAAGTACTTATCAATTTCAGATTGAATTTCTTGCCAGGTTTCGTCGGGCGAAAGAGGGCGGATCGGCATGAGCCATTCGTCCTCGTGGAAGACCCCACTGTTCCAGTCCACTACCTCGACCCCAATACTTCCGTTAAGCTGGGTTACTCCCCAGGGGGCGGGGAAAAGTGGTTTGATACGCCAGCCGATCATTTGCGTCCTGATGACCATCGTTGCTGGCCCCAGAACCTGAACAACTTTTCCGATGTTTTGCTGTGAGCCTGGCGTGTCGTAAATCACCAAGGCCAAGTCACCGTCTTTGCACTTCAAACGTGCCATTTTGCTTCTCCGGTTTAGCAGCGTTTGACCAGATGTCGGGGGCTGCAAGTTGGAATAAATCCCCCGGCCGATTTGGTCGGCTAGACCTTGAAATTGGTAACGCTTCGGTTTGGTTGCCAGGATTTGGCCGCATTAGCACTTTGCTAACCACCTTGCGCCGTGGGCAGGTTGGTGAACGGCGCTCCCGTTCTCTTGATGCTTGTCGATTTTACCGCTTGTAGGTGATTCAGCCAAGAAGTTTGATCAAGTCCTTGGCGTCGGTCCCCAGCGCCTTGCAGAGGTCAAGCGTTTCGATGAACGAAATCTTGCGCTCACCCTGCTCGACTTTGGCAATGTATGACTGTGGCACTTTCAGTTTCGCTGCTACCTCAACCTGCGTTAGCCCTGATTCAAGACGAGCTTCTTTCAGTAGCTTCCTAAGTAGTGCTTTTCGGTCCCGGACAAGTGCCATCCGCAGATGGTCAATCCTGTTTTGGAATATCCCATTTCAGGATATTATTCCCGACGCAATCCGCACCTTATGCGCGGCACCAAGATGAAAACACTAAAAGGCCCCTCAATCAATGTCGTTGACGTACGCGCCAAACTAACGGTTGGGGCGAAACGTCGGCTATGGGCTATCACCTTGGCTCTGAGTCTGCTGACAACAGGCGTACTCTGGATCGGATATGTCCAGTTTTGGAAGCCCCATAAATACAGGCAGACAGCAGAATTCGTGATGCGTGACGTGCTGAAAGCAGCATGGCAGCTAAACGGCCCAATTCCAGGTTTCGGACAAGTTCCATTAGCGGATTTACAACCAATAGACCAATCGCTTGAATTGGCAATTATATTGGCAAATAATACAGATATTGGAGTAAGTAACGAACAGCGTATTGAGTTAGCGCATAAGTTATTTAAATATTCAATTTCCTTTGGTAATCCGTTCGCACGCATCGACTATGGAATAGCACTGCTTGAGGGATATTTTGGACTGCCAGACAAGTTGGCTGCTGACTATCAATTCGATCAGGCCAGAACGGAACTCCAGGAGCCTGCGCGAAAAGGTAAGCCACGAGAGGCTCTTGCATACTCAATATTACTCACAGCGGGTTACGGTGGACCCAAAGACCATGATGCTGCGAAAAGTCTTGTTCGACAAGTGCTAAGTGAGTTAAGTACTAATGATTTACTTAAATTTATGGATGCACCAGGGAGTCGTCATGATTTGGCCTTTGATGTATATTCTCAGCTGCAAACAAAAGGCTACAATTTGAGAACAGCTGATATTCAGCTCGCTTGCTCGGATAAATTTATAGATCAACAAATGCGTGCGAGTCAAGCAATGTTGGATCATGAAAAAGAATCTTTGAAATCCTTGGAGATTGAGCGATTCTATTGGTCTCGATATATGGATGTAGTCCATGCCGAGGAAAAGTGTGTAAAAGAATTAAACGGTAAAAACGTATTTTCCTCCTCTCAATCCACTGGCGAGCAGGAGAATATTATGTCTATACCGAAGCCAATCACCCCGCCAGAAAAGGTTCAACGGGCGGAAGTCGTCAAGCCTCAAGTTGAGACCAAAAGCCTCTTAAAGGCACCTGTAGCTCGCGATGCCGAGAAGCAAGCTGATACCGGATACCTCAACGGCTCACCACCGCCAGTAGCGGCTGGCCTTTCAACGTTCACCGTCGACAATAAAAGCGGGAGCGCCGATGCCGTTGCACGGATATATTTGAATGGCGATAAACCAGCGGTTAGGCAAATTTATATAAAAACCGGAGAAAAATTCACGGCAAATGAGCTTGCGCCTGGGAGATACGTGCTTCGATACAGGTTCATCGGAAGCAGCGATACCTATGAGGCTGATAAAGTATTTGCGTTAGAAGAGATCCGTGATAGTCAGGGAATAACTTACTCGAATGTGTCAGTTACTTTGTTCACAGTTACTAATGGCAATATGAAAGTCAAGCGTGTGCCTGCCGAAAAATTTTGAAAATTTAATTTCGACTTGAGAGTTACCAATGTCAAAAAAAATTGACTGGCATTCAGTCGTGAATATCTTTTATTGGATAGTTGTTTTAACTTGGATATTTATTGTTATATGTTTTTTCAGTACGCCCGGCGGAATTCTAGGAAGCTTAGCCTCTCTGGTATTCAGCCAATTAACGCCAAAGTATGTGACAATTTTTATGAATACCTTCGCCTTGGTCGGCGCTTATACTCTGACTCGCTTGCTTCTCAGCTTCAGGATAAGCTGGAAAACATCGCAGTCAGAAGCTTACGGTGTGCTCGGGGTAATCTTGGTGGCGCTTACAACTATGGCATTGCTGGGTGCGCGGTGTGAAATCTACGTTTTCTGCGCAGAGGATGCTTCATCTTCTCAAAGTGCGTGTGAAATCGATTGGGATCGACAGGGCTTCCATTGCAAGTAATATTGTCCGTCTTATAAGTATTGTCCGAATCGCACTGGGACTTAAATGTCAGACGTGAAACAACCCTCGCCCAACCAGGCGAAAAACCCGCACTCAATGCGGGGCATGTGTCTTACGCCGTGGCTCAGAGCCTATGAGGCCACCTTGTCACCAGCCGAGATTGAGCGCTTGGATAAACGCCTAGCAACCGCTTTTGAAGCGGATAAAAATTACCAATTGGCGAAAGCTAGTCGCAGCCAACGGGCATGTAAATCCAAGGATCCGGCTGCTCTTTGCTGACGGGGCCGCAGAGCGACCCTGGTTAGGGTTCTCTGCAGCATTCACCTACCTTCCTGTTGCGCCTCTGCCAATGCGGTTCGTCGTTGTACTTCAGCGTTTTTCAATCGTCAGGCTGAGTAAAACCTAAAAACCGACTAACCTACCCATCAGATCGACAAGTTGTATGGGATACATTCAACTTGCCAGGTCTCGGCTGACCTACGGCTAACGCCACGTACAAACCGACGTCCATCAACGATGCGCCCGGCCTGCCGTTTTATCCACCAGCCCAGCCTGCGGCGGTTGATCTGGCCACGTTCATCAGCAATGTCCCGAAGCACCTCCCGCAGTTCCACGTGCGCGTCATTGAACTCTGAATTACTGTTTACTGCGTCTCGAACCATCGCGGCCTTTGTGCCAAATACGTCCTGCCATGCGGACAATATACGGCCCAGCGTTTCGCGGTCAGGGTCCTCGTTCATTGCCAGGAACACGGATTCTGTTGGGTCTTCGAGTCCCAGCCATAACAACGGCTGTCGGCAATGGTCGGACCACTCTTCAAAACCTGCCAACGACTTGCACAAGGATTTGGGGCGACCGGCCACTACCCATGCGCGAATTATGGTCAAAGCGGCCGACACGTAGCGCCCGCGCTCATGCAGCACGTCGCGCACTAGGTTTGGCCGAGCGAAGGTGCGCGCCGCTGGAACTTCACAGCCTGGATCCAAGTGAATGGTGATGCAACGTCGGGCCATGTCTTGCACTGGGCCAACGTTGTTGCCGCTGGACAAAAAAAGTGTACGCGTGTTAACGGTGGCTGTTTTTGATACGCCCAAAATCCGCCCGCTCATATGCTCCGATGTCAGCGCGGTACATAAACTCTTGTGCGGCACCAGGTCACTGGTAAGGTTGTCGAATTCAATGACTGCTGGAGCGCGCAACAACTCGGCAAGCAGCAACTTGCGACATTCCTCATCATCAGCAGGAAAGGTAGTGGGTGTGCCTCGCTGTGGAGTGGCCACTGCGGCAATCAATTCGCAAAGGTAGGATTTGCCGGACCCTACCATGTGTGCCCTCACATGAGTCATCGGAGCGTGCGATAGGCTGGGGCGCACAGCGGCCGTAAGCATGGCGACTAAGGCGGTGGCCAGGTCGGCATCACCAGCAAAGGCAAACTCTTGCAGTACGCCCTTCAAAAGGGCCAATGCCTCTTCAGCATCGGCGCGCGTAGGGCTGTCCGGTACTGAAAACTCTCTGGCATCGAACACGCCAAACATCTGTGTCGCAGAGTCGTACCCCGCCATCATCATTAAACTGCCATCCGGTCGTAGATAGGGCTGGCGCGCCAGCCCTCTCAGAACGGGAAGATGCGGGTAGCTGGTGGAGTCGAACAATACAGTCGCATGACGTGCAGGGGGGTCGGTGCGGAGCCAGTCGTTGGTGCGTGCGTCAAAGCGCTCCCAGGTCGCCGTAGATGCCAATGCGCGCAAAAGGGCAGGAGAACTGATTTCTTGCACGCGGGTCTCTCGGGTGCCTGGGTCAGTAACAATCGTTACGATCAGGCCCCCGCGTTGGTAGTGGCGGCGCGACTGAGCCAGTTCACGTTCAGCTGCGTCCACAACGCGGTGCATCTCACCTGCCATGATGCGGATGGTGGGCTTCATGCGAGCGGCGTTCACCTCAACGTTCAAAATTTGCAAGAGATCACGTATGTGGCGGTCATCACAGTGACCGTGCAGGCACTTGAATCCGCCAATGGGCCAGGTGTCGTCTGGTTCAAAATACGCGGTGCCGCCGTCGGCTGCGCCTGTGTGCTCTTTGACCCAGGGGCAGGTGATGTCGTGCTTTTGGTTGCCAATTGGCGCCTTGTAAAGGCCTCGTTCGCGCAGGGCGACCAGAACGCTGTTTTCATAAGGGCGAGGTATCCAGACCGGATCGCCATCGTTGGAGCGTTGCGTGGTCCCGCGTCTGACCTGGCGTTTGTGACGAACAGTCGATCCAAGCTCGAACCCGAGCCCATCCACCAGCTCGGCTACGGAGTACCTAAGGTGTGGCGACCAGGTAACCAACTTGCATGCAAACGGCGGCGTGTACTTGCCATTCACCGCCACCGGTAAACGGGCCAGCCGTGATTGTGGGCCACCAGCTCCGGGGTCGCAAAGCTCGGCAGTAATGATGGATTTCATTAAATGGTCAGCTGCATTCCCGTCGACCAGTGGATCGAGCAGCAAATACCCCGCCTGATGATTTCCGGGAGAGGTCTCTATCAACCAAGACGGCGGCAAGGTCAACCTTTCCAACGCTACTTTGGTACCCACGTCGTCCAGCATCACCGCACCCAGTGCTGCAAAGTCAACTTTTCTTCGTCGGTAATTGCCAGCTTGGTCGGGTCGAAGCATGGCTAGGCTGAAGTAGTTGTTGGCGCTGGCAGGCAGCGAAGCGGACACCTCCGCACCCCTCCTCCACGGTCTACTACGCCACCTATTAGACGGCACTTCTTTTGGATTACCAACGAAGCTGACCACCATGGGGCGCGCATCGGCCGTTCCACCGGCCATCGCCTCCCCGAAGATTGCCAGCAAAAAATCCTCGTTACTGACGAAGTCGGTTTTGTCGGTTTTATCGGTTTTATCGATACTTACAGCGCTGTTGTCCGAGATCGTCAAAGCGTTAGCTGTCATAGCTGACCTCCGATCATCGCTTTGACAGTGGATTTGGCGTTCGCGGGAAAATTGCTCGTTTCTTGACTGGGCTTACCGTCGGATAGCTGTGTTCTTTGTGCCAATGTGTTCGCCACATTCTTGCGCAGCTCATTGGGGCTCAAAGCCCGCTGCAGAGTTTCATGTGTGGCGGCGAGAGGGCCTTCACGCGGGACCAACACTGAAATGGGGCGCGTCATTTGCCACCCCCGCAGCTTTGAGATTTCTGAGCTGCAATCCAACCACGGATATCGCCAACCGTCCAAGCCGTTACCCGGCTGGATAATTTGATTGGTTTTGGGAATGTTCCGTCTTTCACCTTGCGCCATAAAGTAGGCGCTGAAAAAGGTAATAGTGGAGTGACGTCCGGGCGCTTGGCGCTTCGGATCAACTGGGACTCGCGCAAAAAAGCGCAATCGGGGAAAGTATCAAAATTTGAATTGCTCATCGCAGTTCCTTCACGGATGCAAAGCTGCGCGCAAAAAAAAAGCGCAGCATCACGTTGCTGCGCTGTTTACCCGCCTACCGGGGTGCATGTGTCCTCTTTACGCCCCCATAGAACAGCACGGCTATGGCAAACGGTAAGGAGACTTGAGTTCGGCGTGTCGTAACTGCCACTGTTTATGGAAGCCCGTCGCACCCTACGTACTCAAGAACGTTCTTTGGAGCTTACCACCTTGGATCGCGACGTGTCAAATTACCTCTTGTGGCGTGATGAATCTGACGGCTATCAATCCTCAAAGCAACAGCGCAGCATGCCCGCGCGTGCTTTATCCCGCCCTTGTTCGTAATTGAATGACGTCTGCGCCAACCCTCAGTTTGTCCAGGTAATCAGCCCACGACTGCATCATCTGCGCCCGCTCTGCCAAGAACTGCGTACGATCGTAGGCGCCGCCCAATGCCTCGTCACTCCCGTGGGATAGCTGACGCTCAATAACTTCTTTGTCGTAGTGCAGCGCCTCTCGGATCAGCGTACGTGCAGAAGCCCTGAAGCCATGGGGTACATGGTCAAGGTAACCCATGCTACGCAGGGCTTGTCGCGCTGTGTTCTCGCTGATACTGCGGCCCTCTCCGCGTTCACTTGGGAATACCTTTGGGCCGTGCCCAGTCAGTGGATACAAATCTTTGAGAACCTCAACTGTCTGCTTCGAGAGTGGGACTGTGTGGGCATCACCGTGGGCTTTACGTTCAAGAACACCTTTCATACGTGAGGCTGGGACGATCCACACACCAGCTTCAAGGTCAACCTCTGACCACTCCATCCCCTGTATCTCGTTGGGCCGTTGAAAAGTCAGTGCGTGAATTTTGACCGCCGCTCGTGTGATGTTGCTACCCGAGTAGGCGTAAATGTCCCGCAGCATTTGGGCAAAACGCTTGGGTTCCGTGATCGCCGGATGGTGACCTTTCACCGTCGTCTTGAGTGCGACGCCGACATCAGCGGCAGGATTTCGCACAGCCCGGCCAGTTGCAATTGCAAACCGGAACACGGTGCTTACGATGGATTTCACACGATGGGTGGTGTCAATCGCACCCCGAGCTTCAATTCTGCGAAGAGTAGCAAGTACCTCAGGCGCTTCAATGTCCATCAAGGGGCGAGCGCCCAGCCACGGAAAGATATTTTTCTCCATCCTTTCCATGGTGGTTTCAGCATGGGTTTTTGACCACCCGCCAACCTTGGTGCCGTGCCATTCAAGAGCGATCGCTTTGAAGGTGTTTTCTGAGCTGCTGAGTTTGGCCGCCTTTTCGACCCGCTTGATCGCACTCGGGTCAATGTCTTTGGCTAGATTCTCGCGTGCTTTTGTTCTGCTCGCCCTAGCCTCCGCCAGCGAAACCGCCGGGTAAACGCCCAACGCAAGCGTCTTTTGTTTCCCTGCATAACGATAGGCGAGGCGCCAATATTTCCCTGTTGCCTTGACGAACAAGTACAGGCCATGACCATCGCTGTACTTGTCACCGACCGGCTTCCCGGAGTGCTTTACGCCCCTGACAAACATGTCTGTAAGTGCCATTTAGCTCTCGGTTTGTTGGTATCTGATCTGTTGGTACCCGTTGCTGCGCGCAGGTATCAACAAAAGTGCCAACAAAGTGTTGGTATGTCATGGTACATCGTGCGTCTTCATGAGACAACAAAAAACCCGCTGCAGCCTTAGCTAGAGCGGGTTTGATGGTTTCTGACATTGCCTGAAACCGAAAGATGGTGGTGATAGGTGGATTTGAACCACCGACATCAGCATTATGAATGCTGCGCTCTAACCAACTGAGCTATATCACCGAAGGCGCAAATTATAGCCAAAACCGCCAGGCCCTTGGGCGTGGCGCTCTAGCGGTGGGTGAAGACGGCGGGTCGCTTGGCCATGAAGGCATCCATGCCCTCTTTCTGGTCGGCGGTGGCAAACAGCGCATGGAACAGGCGGCGCTCAAAATGCACGCCGTCTGACAAGCCACTCTCGAAGGCGCGGTTCACGCTTTCTTTGGCGGCCATGGTGGCGATTTGCGAGAAGCCCGCAATGGTCAGGGCGGCGGCCATCACCTCGTCCATCAGGCTGGCCAGTGGCACCACACGGCTCACCAAGCCGGCGCGCTCGGCCTCGGCGGCGTCCATCATGCGGGCGGTCAGCGCCATGTCCATGGCCTTGGCCTTGCCCACCGCACGCGGCAGGCGCTGCGTGCCGCCAGCGCCGGGAATCACCCCGAGCTTGATTTCGGGTTGGCCAAAGCGTGCGTTGTCCGCCGCAATGATGAAGTCGCACATCATGGCCAACTCGCAGCCACCGCCCAGCGCAAAGCCGCTCACGGCGGCGATCACCGGCTTGCGGATGCTGCGAATGGTTTCCCAGTTGCGCGAGATGTAATTGCCGCCATAGACATCGGCAAAGCTGTACTTGGCCATGGCCGCAATGTCGGCGCCTGCGGCAAAGGCTTTTTCGCTGCCGGTAATGACGGCACACCCCAAGGCGGGGTCGGCGTCATAGGCCAGGAGCGCTGCGCCCAGCTCGTCCATCAGCTGGTCGTTGAGCGCGTTGAGCTGCTTGGGGCGGTTGAGCGTGATGATGAAGACCTTGTCGCCTTCGGTACGGGTGGTGATGCATTCGTAAGTCATAGTGCGGGCCGTTGGTTGGAGCAAGTGCCACTATATAGCCAGCGCCCCCGCCGCCCAGACAAGCCACAACACCGCAGGAGAGCCCATGACCGAAGCCACCGTATTGTTTGAAGTCCGCGCCGATGTGGCGCTGATCACGCTCAACCGCCCCGCATCGCTCAACGCCTTTACCCGCACCATGCACCACGACCTGTGGGCCGCGCTCGACCAGGCCGAGGCAGACCCCGCCATTCGCGCCTGCGTGATTACGGGCGCGGGGCGCGGCTTTTGCGCGGGTGCCGATTTGGCGGACTTTGACTTCACGCCCGGCCCCGACATGCTGCAGCGTGCCGACCCAGGCCTGGTGATCGACCAGGCTTTTAACCCCACCACCCGGCGCCTGCAATCGCTGCGCATGCCCAGCATTGCCGCGGTCAACGGCGTGGCCGCAGGCGCAGGCGCCAGCTTGGCCATGGCCTGCGACATTGCCATTGCGGCACCCACGGCCAGCTTTATTCAGGCGTTTAGCAAGATTGGGCTGGTGCCCGACGCGGGCGGCAGCTGGCTGCTGGTAGAGCGCCTGGGCCTGGCACGCGCCATGGCCTTGGCCATGACTGGCGACAAACTGGCCGCGCCCCAAGCCAAAGACTGGGGCATGATTTGGGACGTGGCCGACGACCCCGTCGCCGCTGCACTGGCCCTGGCCACGCGCTTGGCCGCCATGCCCACCACCGCACTGGTGGCCACCCGCGCGCTGATGCAAAGCGCCAGCACCCGATCTTTGACCGCCCACCTGGACGCCGAGCGCGACACCCAGTCCGCCATGGGCCGCACGCACGACTACATCGAAGGCGTGAAAGCGTTCTTAGAAAAGCGCCCGGCGCGGTTTACCGGCAAGTAGATGGTTTAAGCGGGCAAGTAGGGCGCAATGTTGCCCATGGCGCGGTTGACGTAGTCGTCTTTCTCGCCCACCGGTGCCACGTAGTGCAGCGCGGCGCGGGCCTCGTCCTGGCCCACCATGCGGGCGATGATCCACGCCGCCAGGTACTGCGAGGCAAAACAACCGCCCGCCGTGGCCACGTTGCCAGCGGCAAAAAAGGGCTGGTTCAACACCTGCACACCCGCCTCTTGCACCCAGGGCTTGGTAATGAGGTCGGTGCAGGCCGGCAACGCGTCTAGCAAGCCCAGCTTGGCCAAGACCAGCGTGCCCGAGCACTGTGCGGCAATCAACTGCCGCGCCGGGTCTAAGCGCAGTTGGGCCATGAGGGCGGGGTTGTTGACCACCTCGCGCGTTTGCATGCCACTGCCCACAACCACCGCGTCGGCCGCAGCCACCTCGGCCAGCGACGACTGCGCATGCACCACCACGCCGTTCATGGACGTGACGGTGGGCTCGGGGCAGCACAGGCTCACACGCCAATCGGGCCGCTTGACGCGATTGAGCACGCCCAGCGCAATCAGCGAGTCGAGTTCGTTAAAGCCTTGAAAAGTGAGGATGGCGATGTGCATGGGGTTTTGACTTTTTGAAGCGGCGCGTAAATCTTGAAATTTCAGGCCAATGGTGCATCCACTGATGCCGGCCATGTGATGACTTCGGGCCTCCCATCCGCGGCGACAGATAACTGATTCAACGCCTGGCCTTTGAACACGGTGTTACGAAGCACATGAATGATATCGCTGGCGCCGCCAAAGGGTGCGCACAGGTCCACGACCCAATTGTTTTCGCCAGAATTCCAGTCAGTGCTGGATAAATGGTGCGGTGGAAATTTGTAGCGTTCTGCCGATGCATCTGAAAGTCGGGCCCATGAGACGTAGGCGACCGGCGCGTTGTCTTGCAGGTAAATCCTTGACTGGTCACGCACCAAGGGCGGCATGACCCGCCACTCTAATTCGCTGATTAAAGTGTGACGCGTTGTACTGTTCTGCAGCATGAGCCAAGTCACAACACCAAGCAGGGGCACCTTGGCAATCACATGCTGAACCTGCGCCTTGATATGCTCAGAAAAATGCGATGCCTGCTCGGGCGTCATCGGGCCGTCTGAGCCACCAGTAGGCGCGGCCTGGGTGGTGGTGTTCATGGTACGTGGATCATTCTTTGTTTATTCGCCTAGAGTTCGTCGCAATACCTACTGAGCAAACGGTTGCGCCAATGCCAGGTCGGTGAGTTGCAAATCTTCCGGACGAAGCTGTCCGATTGCGGCTTTGAGCTTCAGCAGTTGCATAGCCACTTCGATACGCGCCTTATACAAATCACGCAGAGACCCAAAGAGTTGCTGCTCAGCGGTCAACACGTCGGGCGTGATACGCGTACCGATCTTCAGCCCTATTTTGTTGGACTCAACCGCATTGCGACCTGTAATTACCGCTGTGTGCAATGCCTCAACCTGAGCTTGTCCGTTCACAACGCCCGCATAAGCCTGGCGAACTTGGGTGGAAGCATTGCGCTGCGCAAAAATTAAGTCCTCCCGAGCCTTGTCTTCAAGTGCGCTGGCTTCGCGTACGCGGGACTCGGCGCTCCCACCACTGTAAATTGGCAACGACAGCTGCAGCGACACGGAGTTTGAAACGGTAAGCGACGCAAGGTCTGCTGGTGAACTGAGAGTCCCAGAGTTGTAGCTTCCGTTGCGCGATACAACCAGATCCAGCGTAGGCAGATGCGCCGCGTAATTTTTTGCAGTTTCGTGTCGGGCTATTTCCAAAGCAGCTTCCTGCAATTGAATCTGCAGGTTTTTCGGTGTTCCGGTAAGCAATACCTTCAGCGACTCCACATCTACCATGGACAATGCCTGTTCATCCCGTTTTTGGCCGGTACGATCTTCTGTGGGCAACATCATTGGTAATACAAAGGGCTCTCCAAGAAGTTTCTCAAGCTCAGCATTCCTAATTTCGACATCGTTGTCCGCGGTTACTTTTTGAGCCTGTGCCAAAGCCAATTTAGCGCGAGACTCCTGTATGTCTGTGACGGTACCGGTGCCCACTGCATAAGTTCGCTCAGCAAGCACCAACTGCTCTTCCACCGCTTTGACCTGCCCCTTGGCAACCTCCAGACTCTGTAAAGCCAGTACTGCATCGGCATATGCCTGTGCGCTTCTCAACATCAAGTCCTGCTCTGCGATCGCAAATTGCATCAATGATTGTCGAATTTGCGCTTCTGCCTGTCGCCACCCTACCCAATTGGTCCAACGAAACAGTGGCTGTGTTATCTGCGCGGTCCATGACCAAGACTGCACATCACGCTGCACATAGGATGCCTCCGAAAATGATGCATCGCCAAACTGCCGACCTTTGTTAGCGTTTAGGTTCACGCTCGGCATCAAGACGGAACGTGCTTGGGGAAGCTTTTCCAAACCAGCCGCAAGTGCGTTTTGAGCAGCGCGAAATTGCGGGTCCTGTGCTCGCGCCTTTTGGTAGAGATCAGACAAAGTTTGTGACTGCGCGTATCCGCAAACGAGGCTAGCTAGCAATCCTGAACAAAAGGCAATTGCGCTGCCCGCGGATTGCCTGGACGTTGCCGAAGAGAGTGGTCTTAGCCTTTTTTCACCCGCTGTCTTGCTGCCCACGCTGCTCTCGTACTTGGACTTATTGAATACTTTATTAACGTTCACGCAAGGCCTCCTGCTTGTAACGCAGCATGGGCGCGACCACATACTCCAAGAGCCGACGTTCGTCGGTGCGAATGTCAGCAGTCACCACCATACCGGCCCGTACCTCACCAATGAGCCCATTCACCGCGGTGGGCGTATGGGTATGCGCCAGTCCGATACGCACAGGAAATACTGCCCCTAGTTTTTGGTCTTGTATCGCGTCCGTTCCCACCCACAAAACCTGACCCTCGATGTACCCAAAGCGCGTGAAGTCAAATGTTTCAACTTTGTTGATCACACGCTGACCTACGCGAACATGACCGATGTCGCGGTTCAACACCTGTGCTTCAAGCTCCAGCGGGGTGTTCTCCGGTACGATGGTCATAAGTGGTTGTGCGGCCGTCACCACTCCGCTTAACGTACTCACCGCGAGCTGCTGGACCACGCCATCAATTGGTGCGCGCAGTGTCTGTTGCAGCAGGCGCTGTCGGGTTTTAATGAGCTCTTGCTCTGCCACATCACGTTTTTTGACTGCGTCCAACAATTCTGCACCTGCGCGAGAGCGAAACTCCGCGACGGCTTGGGTGATTTGCTGTTTTGCTGCAGCCAACCCTGCTTGAGATTCCTCCAAGCGGTGACCTTGTACGGCAATGTCTTTTTGCACATTGATGAGTTCCATCTGCGTCTCAATCACTGCTGTTTGTGCTATGTGCCCCGTTTTGGCCAAATCCTCCCGCATTTGATGCTTTTGCATAATCAACGGAAGACTGGTGCGACTCTGCGCCAGTCCGCTGCTGATCGCATCAGCATCGGCCCGGCGCTTGGAAAGCTCCGAATCCAGCGCTGCCAGCCTGGCACGCTGCTCCACGAATCTGCTTTGAAGAACGGAATTCTGGTTTTGCATGACTTCCAGCGGCATATCGGCTATGCCATTGAAATGGTCCTGTCCAGCCAACTGTGCTTTGGCACGCAGCACTTCGGCGCGCGCCTCCCACAATTCGCGCTCCACGCGGTCCCGATCCGCCGTGGAATTGGTAATGTCCAGCTCAACCAACACATCACCGACCTTGACACTCTGGCCGTCGCGCACGCCGATGGCGTGAACCACGCCGGTCTCCAACGGCTGAATCACCTTGCTTTTGCCCGCTGGTATGACCTTGCCTTGTGCAGTGACCACCACATCCATATAAGCCACGTAAGAGAACACAAGTGCCACAGCCGACATGGCGCAAATGGACAAGGAAGCCATGCGAACCACTTTCAATGGTGGCCGCGCGGCAAGGGCTAATGCCGGGGCGCTGAACGGGTTGAATTTGTAAGGATCGGCCTTGGTGGTTTCAGTCATGCTGCGACCCATCCTTTGTCCTCGTGGTGCTTGTTTGAGGCTGCGCTTTCGTGCTCCAGAACCTGATGCGCTTGGTACAGGCTGGCGTAGCGTCCGCCGGTACCAATCAATCTGCTGTGGGGCCCAGTCTCGACTATCTGCCCTTGGTCAAGCACCAGGATTCGGTCGGCTAGGCGAAGTGTGGACAGGCGGTGCGCGACGATGAAGACAGTCCGCCCTTTTGCAATGGCCGCCATGTTGTCATGAATGACACGCTCGCTTTCATAGTCGAGCGATGCTGTGGCCTCATCGAGCAACAACATCCGCGGATTGGTCGCAAGTGCGCGTGCAATCGCAATCCGCGCACGCTGACCACCACTCAGTCGACTGCCTCGCTCGCCAATCACTGTGTCATAACCGTCGGGGAGTTGCAAAATAAACTCGTGGGCACCCGCGAGCCTAGCCGCCTCCATGACTTCCGGCATCTCCAGGCCTGGCGCTGCGAGAGTGATGTTCTCACGCAAGCTTCGGTTAAAAAGCAAGGTGTCTTGCCCCACGACCCCGATTTGCCGGCGCAACCACGCAGTGTCAACCAGGTTGATGTCTACCCCGTCCAACAAGATGCGGCCCCGCTCCGGGGTATAAAGCCGCTGCAAAAGGCGCATGAGTGTGGTCTTACCGGCACCAGAAATTCCCACCACACCAATCACCTCTCCCGGCTCTACTTCAAAGCTCACGTCACTCAAGACGCAACGCAAATTGGGCGCATACCTGAAACTCACGCCCTCAAAGGCCACCTTTCCCTGCACCTGCGGTGGCAGAGCGCGGTGAGGACGAAATGCGGGCTCGGGCTGGGAATCCAATATGTCCGCCAGTCGTTTGACGCTGACTTTCATTTGAGTGAAATCTTGCCAGAGTGATGACAATTTCAGAATGGGCGTATTGACCCTGCCGCTGAGCATATTGAAGGCAATCAGGCCGCCAACGGTCAGTTCACCATCAATGACCGCCTTTGCACCGAGCCACAAAAGCAGCACGGTCAGCACCTTGCTAGCCAGGCTGATGAACTGGTTCGTCGCGTTCCCCAAGTGCCCGCCCTCAAACGAAGTGTTCACGTAATTGGCCAGACGCTGCTCCCATGCATGCTGCCATTGGGGCTCAACCGCGTGGCTCTTCAGTGTCTCCATGGAGGTGACGGTTTCCACCAAGAAAGCCTGGTTTTCAGCTCCTAATGCAAACTTGTCTTCCAATTTTTTCCGCAAGAGCGGCGTAATGACCGCTGACGCACCAAAGAAAACCGGCAAAGCAGCGAGCACGACCAACGTCAGAGTTACGCTGTAATAAAACATGACTGCGATGTACACCACTGCAAACAGCAGATCAAGCCAACTGGTGAGCGCTTGGCCTGTGAGGAAGTTGCGAGCGTTATCCAATTCCCGCACCCTGGCAACCGTATCCCCACTGCGCCGGCTCTCAAAGTACGAAAGCGGCAAGTGCAGCAGGTGGCGAAACAACTTAGCCCCCAGCTCAACATCCACGCGGTTGGTGGTGTGGCTCATAAGGTAATGGCGTATGGCACCCAGCACGATTTCAAAGATTCCTACCCCAAGCAGTGCGACCACCATCACATCAAGCGTGGACAAAGTGCGGTTGGTGAGTACTTTGTCAATCACCACCTGAAAAATCAATGGTGTGATCAGTGCAATGATTTGCACAAAGAGTGATGCGAGTAGCACCTCGCCCATCAGGCCGCGGTATTTTTTGAGCGAGTGCCAGAACCATCCGAAGCCAAATTTTTCGTGGTTATGACCTCCATGTGGCTCATGAAATAGCGCGTGCGATTGAAGTGGCTTAGCCTCAATCCACTGCCCATCAAATAGCGCATCGAATTGGGCGATCGTCACCCGTTGGGGTTCAACATCACCTTGCCGCTGCAACATGACACCTTGTGCATCAATCAATCCCACTAGCATCAGTTCACCCGTTGTCGCGGACATGTTCGTGCCTGCCACCCTCCGCGTCGGCATGAGGGCGGGCATCGCGTAAGCAGAGATCTCAGCGCGCGCTCCGTGTTTGAGTTGGGCGTCAAACCCGAGCGCCCGAAGCGCCAAGAGCATTTGCCCAGTCCCAAAGCCCATCGCTTCACCAGACTTATCGAACTGGGCGAATTGGTGCTCCAGTTGGTCTTGGGTCAAGTGCAAGTTATGCAGCTTCGCGTACAACAACAGCAGCATGAGATTGGGATGCGTCATGGTTTGTAAAAGGATTGGTGGAAGAAAGAGAGGTGAAGCGGTCGTTGGATGCGCTGTGGAGCAGACTGACGATGTCAGCGCTGGTGCATAGCTCAGGTGAGATGGAGATGAAGCCCAGCGGCTCGTCTTGCTTGAATGTGGTGGTGCACATTTGGCTGAAAACGAGTGCCTGACGATTAATCTCCGCAACCTGTGCGTCGAGGTGGGCGCTGTCCATCAGGGGCTGCGCACCACCGGCTTCCAAATGGGTTACAACATTTGCTTCCACCATGCCATGAGTGGCTTTGCCAACCTCAAACGCAAACATGGCGTCCGCAGCAACGCCCGAACTGCCATCGGTACGTGTAAACGCAGAATTACCCATGATGGTCACATCGGTTTCGCCTGTGTTGCTGCTGGCCAATGCAGTGCCGGCCTGGCGCATCTGCGCATCCGAGTGCAAATTGATTTCGGCGATTCCCCGATCGTGCAGCGTTTGAAATTCACCAGCATCGGCCACCCCATTGCCATTGGCGTCCTGCCAGACTCCGAACTCGGAGAACTTCTCGTCTCCAGCATCCAATATGCCGTTGCGGTTGGTATCGAGTGCTTGTAAGCCTTCCAAGTCCGTCTGTGCTCCGGCTTTGAGGCTTTGAAACGAAAACTCACTGGCATCGCTAATGCGTCCATTGCGGTCTTTGTCCCACACAAGCACGCCGTCATCGTTGCCAGCCCAGGCAATTTTGTCGTTCACTCCGTCATGGTTCAGGTCGAAACTGACGCGGGAGTTTTGCAGGGTCGTGAAGTGCAACCCGTCGCCATTCAAGTCCAAAACTACAGGCGGGATGTAGTTGCCGTAGTGGTCTGCATACCCCCTGTATTCATAGTTGTTGATTCCATGGTCGATAAAGTCAAAGTGCCAGGTGTTTTGCAGTCCCTTGTCGTCGGTCAGCGTCCAGGTGGATTGATATTCGTTGAAATAGCTGTGGTGATCCAAAGGAAAATCGTCCCAAAGTCTGAGACCTAAGACAGTGATGAAGCCGCTGCCTCCAGTGTGTCCATAGGTCGTCAAGTCATTCGCGCCGTACCACCCATTCGGATCCCTTTCAATGCTGGTGACCAGTTGCAAATTTGCCCCCGCCGCATTGCCATCGTCATTGATGTTGAAATAAACAGTCATACTGTTTAATTCGACGTATTGCGAGTTGTACCAATTAATGCTGACATTCGTAATGTCAATCGTCGGGTAGCGGTTGGGCGCCTCTTTCACATCCACGTAAGCAGTCGCCCAAGTCTGCCCGCCGTGGCCGTCATCGGATAGGTAATCAAAAGCAGCGGTGCCGGTAAAGTTTGGATTGGCCACAAACTGCACCTGTCCGTTGACGATTTGCGCGTGGCCATTCGTTTGTCCGCCGATCACATGATCCCGAACTGCTGACACTGTCAGCTGTTGATCATCGACATCGAAATCGTTGCCAGCCAACTGGTTAAAGCTGACCGTCATCGTTGCGTTGTTATAGGTTTGAAATTGGTCATCCACCGCCACCGGTGCGTCGTTGACTGATGCCACTGGAATAATGGTCTGCACCGTCGCCGACTCCAGACCCGCAGCATCACGCACCCGGTACAAGAAACTGGCATTGCCGTTGAAGTTGGCAGCGGGCGTGAACACGACATTTCCGTCGACATCCAAACTCACCACACCGCCCGTTGAACCACCCACCCAGGAAAGACTTAATGCGCTGTGTGCGTCGTCAATGTCGGTGTCGTTGGCCAACAGCAGGTTTTTGTTAATGTGAAAAGCTGCATCTTCACTGGCACCAGCGACCGTCTCGGCCTGCGCTACCGGCGCATCGTTCACGGCAGAGAGCATGATTTTTGTGGTGACCGGGTTGGACTCTGCCCCGTCGGGATCCTTCACCCAGTAAGTAAAAGTCGCTGCCTGCGTGGCATCAGTATTGTTGTAATCTGCATCGGGCGTGAACACTACATCGCCATTGGCGTTGAGGATCACGCTGCCGTGGGTACCTGACTCCACTCGCGCGATCTTCAAATCTCTATGCGGGTTGTCAATGTCAGTGTCGTTTTGCAGCAATGACGCCGTCGTAATGGTCAGAAGAGTGTCTTCTTGGGACTGAATCGTCTCTCCCAAGGCCATAGGCGCATCGTTCACGCTCGCAATTTGCAAGACTGCGGTGGCTATGGCAGAACCACCCGCACCATCATCCACCCAGTAGTCAAAGCTTGCGGTGCCAAAGAAGTTGGCATCCGGCACAAACGCAATCGTGCCATCGTTACGCAGGGTCACCGTGCCATGCTGCGCGTTGGCCACGGCAGTGATCGAAAGAACCTGCCCATCGGTCACTGTGTCAACGTCCGTGTCGTTTTGTAGCAGCGCAGACTGGGCAATCAGAAGTGTCTGATCTTCCAGGATTTCAATCGTCTCACCAACCGCCACCGGCATGTCATTGACCGCGCTGACCGTCAATTTCACCGTGGCGGGTGTTTCCGCACCGCCCCCGTTTACAGCCGTACCGTCGCTCACCCAGTAGATGAACTGCGCAGGGCCGTGGTAGTTGGCTTCAGGGATAAACCGCAAGTTCCCCTGCCCATCGAGCCACACCGTCCCGTGCTGGGCTTCGCCCACGCGGCTGATGGAGAGCACTTGGCCGTCGGTGGCCACATCCACATCGCTGTCATTGGCCAAAAGTTGGGCCTGGGTGATCAACAGCCCCGTATCCTCCTGACTGTTTGCAGTCTCACCCAGGGTGACGGGCGCGTCGTTGGCAGCAGCAATGTGCAAAGTAGCGCTTGCCGTGGCCATGAGGCCATACTGGTCTGTGACGGTGTAGCTAAAGCTTGCCGTCCCGTGAAAATTCAAATCCGGCGCAAACAATACTTCTCCGTTGACCAGGCTCACCTGACCGTGTTGGGGCGATGACACCGCGGTAATGGTCAAGCTATGCTGATCCGAATAGGCGCTGACATTGATCGTGCGGTCGTTGGCCAGAAGCACTGACTGCGTCAGGCGCAAAACGACATCCTCCGTGCCAGGCAAAGTCTCGCCTTGGACTTCGGGGTAGTCCAGCGTCAATAAATTTGGGGTACCAGAATCCGCTGTCGAGGGCTGACTCGCAGGATCATGGCTTGTTGGTACCGAATGTGCGAGCGTCACGAAGACGCTAGCAGTCAAGCCAGCAGCAGTGAACTTATCAGGGTTTTGATCCTGTGGCGTGCTGGTAGGAGCTGGGTTGAGGTTTTGTGCGGGTAGAGCCAGCACAGGCCTATTCACAATAGGTTCGACATGGAAGGTTCCCAAGTCAACGTGCTGAAAAGCGCTGGCAGTGGTGTAGCCGACTGTGACTGCGGACTCCAAGCTGCCTGCGAACTTCGGGGCGAACATGTTGGCGCTAGTCACCACAAATTGAAGTGCGCTTGCATCCAGAGGCCCAATGTCACTAACGAGCATCGGACGTTCAAAGGCTTGTGCACTTTGCACGGCGCCCAGGCCCACGGCCGTTAGCACGCCCAGACCGGCATTGGCACCCAGACTGAACAGTGCGCTTTGGGAACTCTCGATCATGCCCTCAGTCACTGCGAGGACTTGGCCTTGTACCGAATTTTGTCTCGAGGGCACAAAGCCCAAGGGTGGCACCGAGGGGCGCAGCACTGCGGCGGCGGTGTTTGGAGAGGGGACATTGCTCTTAATTCGTATGTCGCCCGCTGCGATTACGGTTTGTGCGTTAGTTGGTGGGTTCGTTTGTGCCTTATCCGACCCAGACACAGCGGGCAAAGGTGCATCGCTCACCACCCGCGCGTCGCCCGCGGTGATGGTGCTTTGCGCTATAGGCTTGGGCACTCTTAGAGGCACGCCCAAATCCGTCGAGCCCGTAGCGTTTGTCTCGCTAGGTGCACCCGCCACATTTGTGCCGCCATGGCGGTGGGCCTCTTGGTCGGCGGTGCCTTCCCAGTCACCGGTGCGCAGGGCCTGCTGCTCGTAGGTTTGTTCCCGTACCTTGCCCCAGCCTCCACCGGTCACGTTACCGGCCTCATCCGTGCTTACAGCGGTGTAGGTTTGGCCTTGGTAGCCCTCATGTGCAATGACTTCGCCTGCGCCGGTATCGGACAGCCTGCCATCCGCATTGACTTTTTGGATGTGCGTCGCCATGACGCCCGAAGTCTCGCTGCTCAAAGTGAGCGCGGTCAAAGCGGTGTGGCCTTCTACCGTTTGGCCGTGCGCGTCGGTCGCGCTGTAGGTGACTTCACCCGTCTTGAGGTTGATGCTGGTGATGCCGACGCTCGAAAGGCTCCGCAACTCATCTTGGTCCACCAGCCCGTTGCTTTGCACATCGACCCACAGTTTGATAGCCGCAAAGGCTGGGTCGCCAGGGTTCAACATGCCGTCGCCGTTGGCATCGAGCCAGAGGGCGTTGTTGCGTTGCAAGGCGGCGTTCGCGCTTGCTTGTTGGGCTTCATCTGTCGCATTACCCGCCTGACCTGCATTGCCGCCCAGGTTCAGGATGTCACTGGTTTCGATCTGACCATTGTTGTTGTGATCGATCACCAAAATACCTTGCAGCTTGCCCTGCGCATCGGTGGCGCTCACCCACTGGGTAGTTTCAAGATAGGCATCGCTGTCCGTGTTTTTGAGGATGTGGGTGCTTGCAATGTCCTGTGCGGTGGCTTGCACTCTATCTGCATGGTGCTGCACGGCGTCCAACACTGCGTCAATCTTGACCACCAGCGCGCCAAAGCTCTGGGTCTTGAAGTCAGCGCTCTCCACCGCGTTACCCTGTAGCGCAAAGGCTTGGGTGCCCTCTTGTGCGGTGTGCCCGGCCATAGTGGCTTCTGCAATGGCGGAATTGCGTTCAGCGGCAATCTGCTCTGGTGCGGCTTCACTTTCGTGCAAAGACTGTAAGTGGGCTTGCAGTGTCTGTACCTGCCACTGGGGCAAAAGGCCTCCGTTGCTAGCGAGCGCCTGCACCAAATCCTGCGCGAGGTTGCTTGAGTTGATGTCGAGCTTCAAGGAGTTGCCATCGGCCTGCTCCATGTACAGCCATGTATGCCCATCCGCAAAACTAATGCTTGGCATGCGGTAGGGGTTGAGCGCCACGTGCTGCGACGCGTCCGGTGCCTGACTGTTGATGCTGGCGACCACGTTCTCCAACAGAGTTTGCACGCTCTGCGCAATTTGCGTGGCGGCAGGTCCGCCCTTGCTCTGCTCAAAATCCAGCGTGTGGGTAATTTGGCCGGACTCGTCCCAACCAAAGACCACATGACCCGCAGGAGGGGGCGGTGGAGGTGGGCTCAACAGGCTACCTCCGAGCACGCTGATGACAATGCTGGCGGCCTGACCCCAGCCCGGTATAAACGCCACCACACTGGACAGGACGCTTACCGCATTGCCGCTCTGCATGGAGTCCAGCAGGTTAAGCGCCATGATTCCCGGGATAGGAACCACGTTGCTGCCCGAGATGGCATTGGCAAACGACGCCGCGCTACTAACTTGCGCAATGGCATCGTTCCCCTGCAGGCTGTTGATAAAGGACAGACCCGCACCGTAGGTGCTCATATCACCCGCAAGATTGCCATTGCCCACACTGACGCCGGTACTGAGCGGGAGGTTGTTCAGCGTGGCCAATCCGCTGCCCAGGTGGTCGATTTGGTTGTACAAGGCCACCAAGCTGTTGAGCTTGGCGGTGTCGCTGAGTTGGCTGAAGTGGCTCAGGTTCGAAAGACTGTTGGCCAGGTTCAGGATGGAGGCAGCGTTGTTGGCCTGGGCGTAGTCGGTCGTGTCTGCTGGTTTTTGTGCAGGGCTGCCTGTGTGATTTGCAGTGGTTTGCGGGTCCGCCAAGCCATTGCCTGCATCACTCACTGTTCCTGTGTCCAGGCTGGCGAGTTGGGCTGCGGTGCCCAGTCCGGCGGATGGCGAAGGCTTGCTAAAGGCATCAAGCAGCGCACTCTGAAAGTCGCCGCCTTGCTCCGATTGCACATGAGGTTCAGGATCGGCGGGTTTGACGGTTTGCGGAATTGCTTGGTCCTGTCCCTTAGGCCCGCTAGGGAGGTAGTCGTTTTCCGCGCTAACGCCAGCGATCGGATTCGCGGCTTTGGCGTCGTACTGCGCTTGTGCGTCTTTAAGGCTGAGCACCATTTGGCCTGACTCGTCCACCCAGCCCACACCGGCTTGGAAGTGGGTTTGGACCTCGGAGGTGCTGCCATCAGCTTGCGGGACATGAATGGTGCGCTGGGAATAGTTTTCTGTCGCGGCGGCCTCACCGGACAGTTGCTGCGCTATCGATGTGCCGATCTGCGCACCTGAAGCCTCGTAGGTGGTGATCTGCCGAATGTCGGCAGCGCTGCCGTCCGCGTTGGCCCAGCCTTGCGCCGGGCGGCTAACGGTCAGGATGCCGTCGACATCAATATCGAGCTTGCCGCCAGGGCCTGCGTGGATGACCTGTCCGTTGGGCAGTGCGGCGGTGGTGCCATCTGCGCTGATTTGGGTGGCGGTGGGGTGATTGGACGGTACGGTGGATGGGTCCGATTCAGTTTCAACTGAAGGTGGGTTGACTTTGCCACGGCCTGCGCCTGCGCCTGCTGTGGGGCGGATGGTTGGGGTGTCATCGGGTACCCAGACGCGTGGGCCTGATTGGATGACGTTGCCCATCTCGTCCCATTGGGTGGTGTCTTCCCAGTGGCCGGTGGGAGTAGTGGCGGGTGTCACCGACTCAGCTAGTGGCAACGCATTGTTTGCCACACTGGACACATCAACTTCCCCAGATGAAATCTTGTCCTTGACCAGTGCTTCATATGCAGCAACTTTTGGTAGAACTTTGGTATGTGCAAGCTCAATCCCAGGCGCGTCAGCCTTTAGTACACCGGCAGCCCCATCGTGGTGCGCTCCGTAGATACCGGCATCGCCCAATCCATTTTTTTCCGCAATAGCTTTGTCGTCAATGTATATCCTTACCAGAGCAATTACTTGCGCATCAACTTTCCAGCGATTTGTGTCGTCTAAACCATAGCTGCGACCAGTGCTATCTATAAATTGACCTAAACCAGATGCCGACGACGTTGGATTTGCAGCGTTCGGATTGAAGCCGGACTCTAAATTTACCATTGCCAGCAAATAGCCAATGTCGTGAGGCGTCAGGTCCTGCCTTGTGCCTTCGACGATGATTTTGTTGATTACGTCGTTGATAGTCGCTGCTGATGCTGGAGATGTGTCACGATTGGAATCATTCATGTGACTCCAATTTACCGCCGTTGTTGCCATGCTGCCACCTCCCTTATCGCAACGCGCGAGAGTGACTTGATCTCGTTGTAGTCAGCAGTTTTCGGTTCAGTGCGCTTGGTCACCTCAAAAGCGTCTTGATTAAGTAGTACGACTTGAGTGGCGGCTGTGTCATTTAGCGGCACCGACACCAGATACTTATTGATAGGCAGGTACTGTTGGCAAGACGCGTCTACTGGTGTTTTGTCCCGATGCCGGCCTGATTCGTAAGTTCCAAAAACTTTAGAACTTCCATCTTTTTTAATGAACGTAAGTGTGTTGTCATTGCAAAGCCTTGGATATTTACGCTGACGGGTAGCAATTTCATCGCTATGCCGACATGTCAAAACAACTTTGAAGTCGCCGCACTGCATTTGAAGCTGCTCGCCTAGTTGGGTAACTGTTTCACCCGGCTTGACGTGCGTTTGAGCGCGCACGATTGAGGCCGGAAATGAGCCACCAATCAACGTCAAAATGTAAAGAAGACGAATGTATTTAGCCATGACTAAATCTCAATAAACTTGGCTCAAAATGGAGAAGGTGTTGTCCACGCCTATGTTGAGCTGTCGCATTCTTTGACGGCCGTTCCCCTATCAAAAGAGGCCGATTTAGACGCGCCGCCAGCGGGATGACGGTCTTGCGCGGTGCATCAATATTCCGGAGCGCCTCATTCCACAGCGCATTGATATTGCTCAGCATCATTACCGCGCAGCTAAAGCGAGCTGTGATGTCCGTGCGGTTCCAGTGCCTCAATAGATCTAACTGACGTCTGGCATGACGCATCCACGAAAGGTCGCCCGCTTCCGCTGGGCCTTTCGATCTTCCCGCAGCCATGTACTTACGACCCCCCAACATCGTTCACATCCCTTTTGCAACTAGTTGTTTCGCGAAATGAGTGGCGAATGCAACATTCATAGAAGACGAAGATTACCATTTTACTTGCATTTTACATTACAAATATTAATTTGGCAATTAAAATTAACAACATATCAACTTGCCAAATAGTTAGCTAAATGCTTGAATATGGCTACGCACTCTTCCTGATCCGTTGATCTTGCCGATCCATCAACCGAGTAAGGCCTTGCCGTTTGGCATAGCCTCGAGCTAGCGGAGTTTTCCTGGAGTCAATATGCAACGCGTTACCGACAGAAATTCCCGCGACTTGCATACGCATCAGCGCAAGTTGCTTGCTTCCTTGTTTCTATATGCTGTCTTGTTTTCAACCGCTGGTGCGGCAAATTCAGCAGGCAACTCCGGGGCCACGCCGCCCCCTTCGTTCATCGTCGACCAGTGCAAACGCGATGTGATGACCTACCAAAAGAACTTAGAGGCTTTGCGCAAATCGCTGGGCGACAAAGAGGCGCAGGCGTTTGCCGACAAGTTCATGACCAAAGAGCAATGGAACGAGTCTTTGTTGCGCGATGGCTATTGCGCCATCGCCCGCGGCCTGAAAGCCGCGCGCTTGCTTTAGACAGGCCAGAGGCCTGAGGGGCGCGCTGGGTTGGCAATGCGCCAGGTGCGCACGCCCTGCGGCACACGCAGGGGCAGGCGCAAGAGGCGCTTGTCGCGCGACACCAGTGCCGTGGCGCGGCGCTCGGTGCCCAAGAGCAAGGCCAGGTCGTCTAGCTTGTTGAGCCGCCACGCACCCTGCTGGCCACGCGCACCCACTTCCAGGCCCAACCATTCGTCACCCGCCGCAAAGCCAGCGGCTTCTGCCGCGCCGCCGCGCAGCACCACCTTCACGGTGACAGTGCCCCCCGCCTCGGCCGCACGCAGGCCCAGACTTTGGGCCATTTGGGCCGCGTCTTCGTGCACTTGCAGTTGCTGCGCTTGCAGCAGGGCTTTGAGTGGCAGCTCGCGGGTGCTGTGCACCCAGGCCTTGATTTCTTTGGTCCAGCTGCGGCCGCTTAACTCGTGCAACACGGCCAGCAAGTCGGCCTCGGCCATGGGGCCGGCCGCGCAGCGCTGCCACAGGCCGCGCATCACCGCGTCTAGGGTGGTGTGGCCCTCGGCGCGCAGGCTCAGATCCAGGCACAGGGCCACCAGCGCACCTTTGGTGTAGTAGCTCACGGTGGCGTTGGCGGTGTTTTCGTCTTGGCGGTAGTACTTGACCCACGCGTCAAAACTGGCCTGCGCCACCGTTTGCACGGCGCGCCCGGGGGCTTGCAGCACTTGGTTGATGGTTTTGGTGAGCAGCTTGAAGTACACGGTGTCGTCGATCAAACCCGCGCGGCGCAAGAGCAGGTCGTCGTAGTAGCTGGTAAAGCCTTCAAAAAACCAAAGCAGCTCGGTGTAGTTTTCTTGCGCATAGTCGTAGCGCGCAAACTCGGCGGGGCGCAGGCGCTTGACGTTCCAGGTATGAAAGTATTCGTGGCTGATCAGCCCCAAGAGCGTGGTGTAGCCCTCCGACGTTTTGGCCTCGCCCACGCGCGGCAAGTCGCGCCGCGCGGCAATGAGCGCGGTGGAGTTGCGGTGCTCCAGCCCGCCGTAGCTGTCGTCCACCACATTGAGCATGAACACATAGTGGCCAAACGGCACCTGCTTGGGCGAGACGGTGGCAGCAGCGTCGCCACCCGCATGCCAAAAGCGCAGCTGGGTTTCGCAAATTTTTTGTGCGTCGCGCAGCAGGCGCTCACCATCAAACGACGGCAGCGCACCCGCCACCACCAGCCTATGGGGCACACCACAGGCCTTGAAAGTGCCGCTCCAAAACGCGCCCATTTCCACGGGGCAGTCGGCCAGCTCGTCGTAGTGTGCGGCCTGGTAGCGGCCAAAGCCGGCTTTGTCCACGGCCACGGGGGGCAGGCCGGTGGCTACATTCCAGCCCGCCATGTGCGGGTGGCGCACCAGCTCCAGCGCATGGGGCAAGTCAGCAGCGCCCTCGGCCATCAGGCACAGGCTGGTGGCATTGAAAAAACCGCGCGCGCTGTCCAGCCAGCTGGTGCGCACCGAGTTGTCAAAGGCATAGACCTCGTACTGCACTTGCAGGGCTTGGGTGGTGTCGCAGGACAGCTGCCACGTGGCTTTATCGAGCTGGGTCACGGCCAGCGTTTTTTGGCCTTGGCGGCATTGCAGGTGTTGCAGGTGTTTTGCAAACTCACGCACCATATAACTGCCCGGAATCCACACCGGCAAGCGCAGCGTTTGCATCGCGGCGGGGCGCGCAATGGTCAGGGTCACGCGCCACAAATGGGCGTGCAGGCTGGCGGCTTCAATTCGGTAATGCACGGCCCAATCAGAAGTGCTGGTAGTGCCGGTAGTGCGGGCAGTGGCTGCGGCTTTGCGGGGCATGGGTTTAGCCTTTGGCGGCGTCAGTCAACATTTGTTCAATCTTTTTGCTGTCCACGGCACCCGGCACACGTGCGCCGTTGGTAAACATCAAAGTGGGCGTGCCATTGATCTTGTGTTTGCGGCCCACGTCCACATTGCGCGCCAAGGCGCTGGTGTCGCACATGGCGGCGGCGGCGGGTGCTGTTTGGTCGCGCAGCATCCAGTCTTGCCAGGCCTGGCCGCGGTCGCGTGCGCACCAGATGGCCTTGGATTTTTCGGTGGAATCGGCGCCCAGGATGGGGTACAAGAAAAGATAGATGGTGACGTTGTCTACCTTTTGCAGGTCGCGCTCAAAGCGCTTGCAGTAGCCGCAGTTGGGGTCTTCAAACACGGCAATTTTGCGCTCGCCGTTGCCACGCACGATGGTGAAAGCGTCCTTCAAAGGCAGGCTATCAAACTTGATGGCGGTGAGCTTTTCAATGCGCTCGTCGGTCAGGTTGCGCCGGTTGCGCGTGTCGATCAGGTTGCCCTCGATCAGGTAGTTGCCCTGGGCGTCCGAGTAGTAAATCTCGGTGCCATTGACGCGCACCTCAAACAGCCCCGGCATGGGCGAGGCGCGCACTTCGTCGATGGACTTGAGCTGGGGCAGGCGCGCTGCAATGTTTTTGCGAATGGCGGCCTCTTGGGCCAGCGCGCCCAGGCTGAGCGCGGTGAGCAGCGCCAGCAGCAAGCATTTGATCGTTTTTTGCATGGGCAATGAATCAGTAATTAAGGGTAAATGCAAGGGAACAACGGGCCTCAGCGGCTGCGCAAACCCATGGCGCGGCGCGAGACCCAGGCTTTCAGGGGGCCGCTGCGTTCAAAGGCACGCATGCCCGCGTTGCGCAGGCTACGCGCCCACTCGCCGTTGCGGGAAAAAAGTTGTTGCAGTGCGTCGCCTGCGCCACCAATCAGCGCCAGCTCGGTTTTGCGGGCGCGTTCATAAGCGCGCAGCAGGCGCAGATCGCCCACGCTGCGCCAATAGGGGCGCGCCTCCAACACGGCGCACAGCTCGGCCACGTCGCCCAAACCCAGGTTGAGCCCCTGGCCGGCCAAGGGATGCACGGCGTGTGCCGAGTCACCGGCCAGCACCCAAGCACCTTGGGCATTGCTGCCGCACCAGTGCGCCGCCTGCGAATGCTGCAGGGGCCAGATTTGGCGCTCGCTGGTCAGCGTCATTGCGCCCAAGGCGTCTTGGCTGGCAATGTGCAGTTGTTCGCAAAAGGCGGTGGCGTCCAGCGCCTGCAAAGCCTGCACACGCTCGGGCGGTGCAGACCACACCAGCGCGCACTGCGTGCCTTGCGCGCCACCTAGCGGCAGCAGGGCCACGATTTCGCCCTCGCCGTCAGGACGCGCAAACCACTGGCGTGCCACCTGGCCGTGGGGCACAGCGCACTCCACCCGTGCGGCCAGCGCCCACTGGGCGTAGGGTCGGGCCACAAATTCAACGCCAAATTCTTCGCGGGTTGCGCTGGACTTGCCTTCGCAGACCACCGTGAGTGGCGCAGCCTGGGGCGCAGCCACCACGTCAATCAAGCCCTGAAACCCAACGGCGGCGGCGAGCAATTTCTCCAGCTCGGGCACGTCCACGATCCAATTCAGGGCTTCGGCCGAGTTTGCGTCGGCCTCAAACCGCGTCTCGCCGCCCGCGTCGCCCAGCACCTGCATGGCCAGCACGGGTGTGGCATGCAGTGGGTCGGGCCAGCAGCGCAGGTTTTGCAACAGGGCGCGAGAGGCGGGGTTGAGCGCATAGGCACGCACGTCGCTGTGACCATCGGGGCGCGCCGAGGCATGCGTGTCCACCAGCGCCACGCGCAAGCGCTGGGCGGCCAATTTCAGGGCCAAGGTGCGCCCGACAATGCCTGCGCCACGGATACAAACGTCAAAAGGTCGTGCCATGCGGCCATTGTAGGAGTCGCCCCTGCCCTTGGCGCCTGCAAGGAATTGGGCTTCTGGCACAGTCTGGCTATTGTTGCCGCACCACAAACTGGAGGAAAACGATGTACCGATGGCTTTCACTGGCCCTGGCCCTGTGGTTGGGAATCGCCCAAGGCGCAAGTGCCATGAGCTTGCGCGAGTTGCGCACCCTCGAGAAAAACGAAAAGCAAGGCGACGTCTATGCGCTGTATTACCTGGTGGGCGTGCTCGAAGGCGCGCTAGAAGCCCAAGCCCAGGCGGTGCGCGCAGGCGCCAAGCCCAGCATCTGCCAGCTCAGCCGCCGCCTGGAGCCGCGCATGGCCCGCGAGTTGTTTGACGCCGAGCTGCGCCGCCATGCCGACCTGTACGAGGCCGACATGCCGGTGCAACTGGTGGTGCACAACGCTTTAAGCACGGTTTACCCCTGCACTTAGGCGCATTGCCCTGCTTATTTACAATGAGCGGCTCGCTGGCTAAGCCAGCCTCTGCGCCTCGCTCCAGCGAAATTGCGCGCAGCACCCTGATTCATCCAAAGGACTTTCCATGAAATGCGGCATCGTAGGCCTGCCCAATGTCGGTAAATCGACCCTGTTTAACGCGCTGACCAAGGCTGGCATTGCGGCGGAGAACTATCCCTTTTGCACCATCGAGCCCAATGTGGGCGTGGTCGAGGTGCCCGACCCGCGCTTGCAGCAGCTGGCCGAGATCATCACGCCCGAGCGCATCGTGCCGGCGATTGTTGAGTTTGTGGACATTGCAGGCCTGGTGGCGGGCGCCAGCACGGGCGAGGGCCTGGGCAACAAGTTTTTGGCCCACATCCGCGAGACCGACGCCACCATCAATGTGGTGCGCTGCTTTGAAGACGACAACGTGATCCACGTCGCCGGCCGGGTGGACCCGATTGCCGACATTGAGGTGATTCAGACCGAGCTGTGCCTGGCGGACTTGAGCGCGGTTGAAAAAGCCCTGCACCGCGTGACCAAGCTGGCACGCTCGGGCGACAAAGAGTCGATCAAGCTGGTAGCCATCTTGGAGAAGTGCCAGACCGCACTGAACGAAGCCAAACCGGTGCGCACCATCGACTTCAGCAAAGAAGAGTTGCCCTTGCTCAAGCAGTTTTTCTTAATCACCGCCAAGCCCGCCATGTTTATGGCCAACGTGGCCGAAGACGGGTTTGAGAACAACCCCATGCTCGACCGCCTGAAGGCCTTTGCCGCGGCGCAAAACGCACCGGTGGTGTCGATCAGCGCCAAGCTCGAGGCCGAGATGAGCGAAATGAGCGATGAAGACCGCCAGATGTTTCTCGAAGAACTCGGCCAGACCGAGCCCGGCCTGAACCGCCTGATCCGCGCGGCCTACAGCCTGCTCGGCCTGCAAACCTATTTCACCGCCGGAGTGAAAGAAGTGCGCGCCTGGACGATACATGTGGGCGACACCGGCCCGCAGGCG
The DNA here is from genome assembly GCA_947447985.1 of Comamonadaceae bacterium. Lineage (GTDB taxonomy): Bacteria > Pseudomonadota > Gammaproteobacteria > Burkholderiales > Burkholderiaceae_C > Allorhodoferax. Next base: position 40,597 of record CANFLX010000007.1, on the reverse strand, counting down.
GCAGGCGTGATTCACACCGACTTCGAAAAAGGTTATATCCGTGCTCAAACCATTGGATTTGATGACTTCATTACATTCAAAGGTGAGCAGGGCGCCAAAGACGCGGGCAAGATGCGTGCCGAAGGCAAGGAATACGTGGTCAAAGACGGCGACGTGATGAACTTTTTATTCAGCTCTTAACAAACACACAAGGAGACTGCCATGGCTGGACTGGTAAAAGAGATCGATCCCGACGGATTGCTCGAGTTTTCGGTGGTCTACACCGACCGCGCACTCAACCACATGTCGCAGCGCTTTCAGGGCGTGATGCGGGACATCTCGGGCATGTTGAAGTCGGTTTACCACGCGCCGTCGAGCGTGCTGGTGCCTGGCAGCGGAACCTTCGGCATGGAAGCGGTCGCCCGCCAGTTTGCCAGCGGCAAAAAAGTGATGGTGCTGCGCAATGGCTGGTTCAGCTACCGCTGGACGCAGATTTTTGACATGGGCCAGATTCCTGCCCAGTCCATCGTGCTCAAGGCGCGGCGTACCAGCGAGGCGTCGCAGTCGCCCTGGGTGCCCTGCCCGATTGACGAAGTGGTGGCCGCCATCCTGGCAGAAAAGCCTGCGGTGGTGTTTGCGCCGCACGTGGAAACCTCGGCCGGCATGATATTGCCCGACGACTACCTGCGCGCCGTGGCCGACGCGGTGCACCAGGTCGGCGGCTTGTTTGTGCTGGACTGCATTGCCTCGGGCACGATTTGGGTGGACATGGAAGCCACGGGCGTGGACGTGCTGGTCACAGCACCGCAAAAAGGCTGGAGCGGTTCGCCCTGCTGCGCCATGGTGATGCTCAGCGCCCGGGCGCGCACCGCGATTGACAGCACCACCAGCAGCAGCTTTGCCTGCGACCTGAAAAAGTGGCTGCAAGTGATGGAGGCCTACGAAAAAGGCACGCACATGTACCACACCACCATGCCCACCGACGCCCTGACGCGTCTGCGCGAAGTGATGATGGAAACCCAGGCCTATGGCTTTGAAAAGGTGCGTCAAGAGCAACTCGACCTCGGCCACCAGGTGCGCGCCCTGTTTGAGAGCCGCGGCCTGATCAGCGTCGCAGCCAAGGGCTTTCAGGCGCCTGGCGTGGTGGTGAGCTACACCACCGACGCCGATATGCACAGCAGCAAGAAGTTTTTGGCGCTGGGCCTGCAAACTGCCGCGGGTGTGCCGCTGCAGTGCGACGAGCCGGCCGACTTCATGACCTTCCGCATCGGCCTCTTCGGCCTGGAAAAATTGCACAACGTAGAGCGCAGCGTGGGCCACCTCGCTGAGGCCTTGAACCAAATGGGGCTTGTTGCGCATTAATTTCTGCCACGCGGCCCGCTGGCTTGATAACTCCAAGCCCTGAACATGCTGCGAATCACCGAACTCAAACTTCCTCTTTCGGCATTGCCCGTGGATGCACGGCGTGCTGCCGATGCGCCCAGCGAAACCGAGGAAGACCGCCGACCCACGGCGCAGCCGCTTGCCGCCTTGACCCGCATGGCCGCGCAAGCGCTGGGCGTGGCGGTGTCCGATATTCAGCGCCTGGAAGTCTTTAAGCGCAGCTTTGATGCCCGCAAGGCCGATTTGCTAGCGGTGTTTATCGTCGATGTGGCGCTGGCCCCTGCGCTCGAGGCGCGCTTGGTGGCGCAATTTGCCGACCACCCCCACATCGGTGCCACACCCGACATGGCGTACACGCTGGTGCGCCAAGCCCAGTCAGCCTTGCCGCAGCGGCCGGTGGTGGTGGGCTTTGGGCCCTGCGGCATGTTTGCCGCGCTGCTGCTGGCGCAAATGGGCTTGCGCCCCTTGGTGCTGGAACGCGGGCCCGCCGTGCGCCAACGCACCAAAGACACTTGGGACTTGTGGCGCAAGCACACCCTGCACCCCGAGAGCAATGTGCAGTTCGGCGAGGGCGGTGCAGGCACCTTCTCGGACGGCAAGCTGTGGAGCCAGATCAAAGACCCGCGCCATCTGGGGCGCAAGGTGATGCAAGAGTTTGTGGCCGCAGGTGCGCCGCCCGAGATCCTGGTCGAGGCCCACCCCCACATCGGCACGTTCAAGCTCGTCAAAGTCGTGGAAAACCTGCGTGCGCGCATCATCGAATTGGGTGGCGAAGTGCGCTTTGGCCAACGCGTGACCGACATCCGCACGAGCACAGAGGGCGATGTGCGGCGCATGAGCGGGCTGCAGGTCTTGGACTTGGCCAGTGGCGCCCTGCAGGAGCTGCAGGCCCGCCACGTGGTGATGGCGCTGGGCCACAGCGCACGCGACACCTTTGCCATGCTGTGGGGGCGCGGCGTGGCCATGCAGGCCAAGCCTTTTTCGGTGGGCTTTCGCATTGAGCATCCGCAAAGCGTGATCGACCGCGCACGCTGGGGCCGCCACGCGGGCCACCCGCTCCTGGGCGCGGCCGATTACAAGCTGGTGCACCATGCCCACAACGGACGCAGCGTCTATAGCTTTTGCATGTGCCCCGGTGGCACAGTGGTGGCAGCGACCTCGGAGCCCGAGCGTGTGGTTACCAACGGCATGAGCCAGTATTCGCGCAACGAGCGCAATGCCAACGCCGGCATCGTGGTCGGCATTGACCCGAGCGACTACCCGCAAGATGAAGCGAGTTTTGTCGCTGCGTTTGGCGCGCAGGATGGTGTGCGCTATGCCGCTGAAGCCAAAGCCATGGGCGCGGGTCAAAGCGCCAGCGTCGAACGCGCCCACCCTCTGTCGGGCATCGTGTTTCAGCGCACCTTAGAGTCCGCCGCCTATGTGCACGGCGGCGCCAGCTACGAGGCCCCCGGGCAACTGGTCGGAGACTTTTTGGCGGGGCGTGCCTCCACGGCACTAGGCACCGTGCAGCCTTCCTACCGACCCGGCGTGAAGCTGGGCGATTTGGCCGGGAGCCTGCCCACTTTTGCGATTGACGCGATCCGTGACGCCCTGCCCGTGTTTGGCCGCAAGATCAAGGGCTTTGACATGGCCGACGCGGTACTCACAGGCGTTGAAACGCGCACCTCCAGCCCGCTCAAGCTCCCCCGGGGCGAGGATTTGCAAAGCACCAACTTGCGCGGCCTCTACCCCGCAGGCGAAGGCGCGAGTTACGCCGGCGGCATTCTGTCGGCGGGGGTGGACGGCATCAAGGTGGCCGAGGCGCTGGCTCTGGACCTGCTGCCTTGAGGCGGGCGCATCGGCGCTTCAGGCGCCGATTACCAGCTTACAGCTAGGTCGCAAATTCAGTGAGCGCGCGGATGTAGTCCTGCCCTCTTGCCTCGGCAAACATATCAAGTGCAAGGGTAAAAGCGGCCTGAAGCACCAAGCCGGCGCCAACACCTGCAGCCGCATCGAAGCGCTGCAAGAACACGATCAGGCACACACCCACGATCAACACAGCGATCTCGATGGCTTTGTAGGTTTTAAAGTTCTTCATCACCGTGTCCATGCGGCTCAATTCATCTTGCTTGAACTGCGCAGGTACGGTTTGCGACTGCGCTGCGAGCGCTTGAACCTGAGAATCCGTGCGCAAGTAATCGGTCGTACCAACGACCTGGTGCACCAGCGCAATGGACACCAGGGGAATGGCCATATAGCGAAGGCGGTGGCCATTGCTCCAAAGCCAGATGGCCACGCCAATGGCAACCAGACCTGCCGCGATGAATAACAAGCTTTCCTGCTTTTCTGCCGAAAAATAGTCGGCCAGGTCCTTCATCATGGCCAATCAGCGGGTTTGCAGCGCCGCAATGCGCTCTTCAATCGGCGGATGGGTGCTGAACAGCTGGCCGATACCACCAGCAATGCCAAAGGCGGCCACGCTTTTGGGCAGCTCGCCCGTGTGCATGCCACCCAGGCGTGCCAGTGCGTTCACCATGGGTTGGGTGCGGCCCATCAGCTCTGCGGCGCCCGCATCGGCACGGAACTCCCGCTGACGCGAAAACCAGGCCACGACCATGGCTGCGGCAAAGCCCAGCACGATGTCGAGCACGATCGTGGTAATCCAGTAGCCCATGCCGGGGCCGCTGTCGCGGTCATCGCCTTTGCGCAAAAAGCTGTCGACCGCGTAACCGATCACGCGACTCAAAAACACCACAAAGGTGTTCATCACGCCCTGAATCAAGGTCATGGTGACCATGTCGCCATTGGCGATGTGGGCAACTTCATGGCCGATCACGGCTTCTACCTCTTCACGCGTCATGCCTTGCAGCAGCCCGGTGGACACCGCCACCAAGGCGGAGTCTTTGAAGGCGCCGGTGGCAAAGGCGTTGGCGTCACCTTCAAAAATGCCGACCTCCGGCATGCCGATCTGCGCCTTGTCGGCAAATTTGCGCACGGTCTCGACAATCCAGGCCTCGTCGGCGTTTTGCGGCTGCTCGATCACGCGCACGCCTGAACTCCATTTGGCCAAAGGCTTGCTGATCAAGAGCGAAATAAACGCGCCACCAAAACCCATGATCAGCGCATAACCGAGCAAAGCACCCAGGTTCAAACCATTGGTCGTGAGGTAGCGGTTCACACCCAACAGGCTGGCGACGATGCCCAGCACCACCACCACCATGACGTTGGTCAGCACCAACAACAAGATACGTTTCATGAATCACCTTTCTAGCAAACAACATTGCCTCACCTATTCGGCGGGCCGATGGCGGGGATATTAATGTCCAAGCCACCGCGTGCCAACGCACCGCCCGTTTTTGGGCCCAAGAAATTTGCGGCTTTTATACGGTTTCGTTCCGAGCGCGGGGCGCCCTGAACACCGAGGCATCGTCGTAAAACCCGAATTCGGCATTGGCAAGCCACCACCCTGGTACGCCCAGCACCGGCAAATGAGCAAAGGGTTTGGAGGCGAGTTTGTCCGCGCTCAGGTCCTGCGCCATCCAGGCGTCGATCTCCGCCAGTCCCCGCGCACTGGAGGGCACGCGGTACACATGGGCGGTAATACCTTTGCGCGGCGTGACCAGCTTCTCCATCAAGGCGTGGCCAAACAACACCAGCTGCGCCTGCGCCCATTGCGGACGCAGGGTCACAAACAACTGCTGCCAATCTTTGGCCGTCAGCGCCTGCCACAGCGCGTCTGGCCCCTGAAAAAACGCTGCGTTTTCATCAAACACGGTAATGCCATCGCGTGCCGCACCCCGCACGCTGTGCACACCGCTGCGTGCAATTTGCTCGGCCTGCAGGGCATTGAGCCGGACTTTGGTGTGCGGAAAATGCAGCCAGCACAGGCCGTTGAAAAAATCGTGCAAACCCTCGCGGGTGGGCACCTGGCGGGTGCGGTAGATATAGGCTTCGTAGGCCTCTGCGGCGGGCAAGACCTCTTGCGCCACAAAGCGCACTGGCGATTCCGGACTGCCGAATGCATTGAGCGCCTGGGCGCAGCTGTCGCCACGGACCACACGATCCGCGATGGCCTGGCCCCGCGCCTGCCAAGGCGCCAGCCAGGGCGCGGTCCAGTCGATGCGGTCTAGGCCAGTCGCCACTGCAGGGCTTCGCCACCGGCCAGCGGTTTGAGCGTGGCTTCGCCAAAGGCATAGCTCTCGGGCGGTGTCCAGCTTTCGCGGCGCAGCGTGATGGTGCTGGTGTTGCGCGGCAGGGCATAAAAGTCCGGGCCAAACAGACTGGCAAAGCCTTCCAGCCGGTCCATTGCGCCCACGGCATCAAAGGCCTGGGCATACAGCTCGATGGCCGCGTGGGCGGTGTAGCAACCTGCGCAGCCACTGGCGTGCTCTTTGAGCTGCGCCGCATGCGGCGCACTGTCGGTGCCCAAAAAGAACTGGGGCGATCCGCTGGTGGCGGCATCGACCAGCGCCAGCCGGTGGGTCTCGCGTTTCAAGACCGGCAAGCAGTAGTAGTGCGGACGGATACCGCCTTTGAACAGTGCGTTGCGGTTGTACAGCAGGTGGTGGGCGGTGATGGTGGCGGCGGTATGGCGGCCAGCGCTTTGCACGTACTGGGCCGCATCGCGCGTGGTGATGTGCTCCAGCACGATCTTCAATTCCGGAAAATCGCGCCGCAAAGGAATGAGCTGCTGGTCAATAAACGCCGCTTCGCGGTCGAACAAATCCACCTCGGGGTCGGTGACCTCGCCGTGCACCAGCAGGGGCATACCAGCGCGTTGCATGGCTTCGAGCGTGGCGTAGGTCTTGCGGATGTCGGTCACTCCGGCATCGCTGTTGGTGGTGGCCCCTGCGGGGTAGAGCTTCACCGCCACCACACCGGCATCGCGGGCCCGGACAATCTCGTCGGGGGGCAGCATGTCCGTTAAGTACAGCGTCATCAGCGGCTCAAAGTGCATGCCCGCTGGTACGGCGGCGGCGATGCGCGCGCGGTAGGCCTGGGCCTGGGCAGCGGTGGTGACCGGCGGCTTGAGGTTGGGCATGACCACCGCACGGCCAAACTGGGCGGCAGTGTGCGGCACCACGGTGTGCAAGGCCTGGCCGTCGCGCAAATGCACGTGCCAGTCGTCCGGTCGAATCAGGGTCAGGGAGGTTGCCGAGGAAGTCATAAAGAGGAAGTGCGAAGCGTTCAGGGGACAGACGCCTATTGTCCCAGAGGCGGGGCGTCGGGGACGGTGGCACGGCATTGGTCACGTGCCGCATGCAGGGCTTGCAAGAGGTCTAAGGCTTGGGCATACAGCGCGGCACCCGCCGGGGTCAGGTGGGTGGGGTAGGCGCTGCGGTCCACCAATTGCACACCGACCCAGGCTTCGAGCGACTGGATGCGGCGGGAAAACGCCGGTTGTGTCACATGGCGAAGCTGGGCCGATCGGCTGAAACTGCGGGTTTCTGCCAGCGACACAAAGTCTTCAAGCCATTTGGTTTCCATGGGCGGGATTATGGAAGGGGGATTTGCGCCTTATTCGCCGCTTTGCTGCAAGGCCCACATCTGGGCGTAGCGCCCTTGGGCCTGCATCAGTTCGGCGTGGCTGCCACGTTCGATGATGCGACCTGCGTCCATCACCAAAATCATGTGCGCATCGACCACGGTGGACAGGCGGTGGGCGATCACCAGGGTGGTTTTGTTGTGTGCCACGCGGGCAAGTTCGGCCTGGATGGCGCGCTCGTTGGCCGAGTCCAGGGCGCTGGTGGCCTCGTCAAAAATCAAAATCGGCGGGTTCTTCAGCAAGGTGCGGGCAATGGCCACGCGCTGCTTTTCGCCGCCGGAGAGCTTGAGGCCGCGCTCGCCCACCATGGTGTCGTAGCCCGCGGGCGTGCTGGCAATAAAGGTGTCGATGTGGGCGGCGCGCGCTGCCGCTTGCACCTCTTCCAGACTGCTGCCAGGGCGGCCGTAGGCAATGTTGTATTGCACCGTGTCGTTGAACAACACCGTGTCTTGCGGGACGATGCCAATGGCGGCGCGCAAGCTGGCTTGGGTCAGCGTGCGGATGTCTTGCCCTGCCACCGAAATGCTGCCTTGCTGCACGTCGTAAAACCGGTAGAGCAGCCGCGCCAGGGTGGACTTGCCCGAGCCCGACGGACCCACCACAGCCACGGTTTTGCCCGCTGGAATCTCAAAACTGATGTCGTGCAAGATGGTGCGCGCAGGCTCGTAGGCAAAGCCCACCTGTGCAAAGCGCACGGCCGCGCTGTCGGCCCCTTGCGGGAGTAACAAAGCATGGGCGTCGGGCGCATCGGCGATCTCCTGTTCGCGCTCCAGCAGCACAAACATTTTTTCCAAGTCCGCCAGGTTTTGCTTGAGCTCCCGATAGATCGCACCCAAGAAGTTGAGCGGGATGTAGATCTGAATCATGAAGGCGTTGACCATCACCAGATCGCCCAGCGTCATGCGGCCGTCCACCACACCTTGGGTGGCGCGCCAGAGCATGGCCACCAGGCCGCTGGCGATGATGAACTGCTGACCCGCATTCAAAATGCTCAGCGTGCGCTGGCTCTTGAGTGCGGCCAGGCGGTAGCGCTCCAGGTTCTCGTCGTAGCGCTGCGCCTCGAATTCCTCGTTATTGAAATACTTGACGGTCTCGAAGTTGAGCAGAGAGTCGATGGCGCGGGTGTGCGCCTTGGAGTCAAGCTCGTTCATGCGCTTGCGAAACTGGGTGCGCCATTCGGTCATGCTGATGGTGAAGCTGATGTACAGCGCCAGCGCAATCAGCGTGATGCCGGCAAACCAGACATCAAACTTGACGGCCAGCAGCGTCAGCACCAAACCCACTTCAATCAGGGTGGGGATGATGCTGTACAGCGAGAACGACACCAGCGAATGGACGGCGCGGGTGCCGCGCTCTATGTCGCGCGTCATGCCCCCGGTCTGGCGGTCCAGATGGAAGCGCAAGCTCATGGAATGCAAGTGCCGGAACACGCCCAGCGAAATGCTGCGCGCCGCACCTTCCGTGGCTTTAGAAAAAACCAAATCTCGCAATTCGGCAAACAGCGAGGTGGACAGGCGCAGCGCCGCATAGCCCACCAGCAATGCCACCGGCACCACCAATACGGCGGCCGCCGCGCCCGGCTGGGGGCTCATGGTGTCGACCAGGGTTTTGAGCAAGAGCGGCACGCCCACATTGGCCACTTTGGCGCCCACCATGAGCGACAGGGCCACCACCACGCGCCACTTGTAGGCCCAGAGGTAGGGGAACAAGCGCTTCAGGGTGCTCCAGTCGCCGGCCTTGCGCCCGGGGTCATCGCTGGCAGCGGCGCCGCTGGCGGCAGGCAAAGTACGGGGGGAGTCGGCAGACGGGCCAAAGGAGCGCATGGGAGACAATTCAAAGCAACAAACTCCGATTGTGCCCATGTCCACTTTGCCTCACGCCACATCCGCCCCCATCGCCACCCCTTCAGCCCCTGCTGGCGTTGAACTGCCCACCGACCAGGTGCTGGTGCTCAAGGTGATTCCCATGCCGGGCGACTGCAATGCCAACGGCGACATTTTTGGCGGTTGGGTGATGGCGCAGGTGGACCTGGCAGGTTCGGTGCTGCCGGCGCGCTACACGCAGGGCCGCATGGCCACCGTGGCGGTCAACGAGTTCATCTTCAAACAGCCGGTGCGTGTGGGCGACATCCTGTCGTTTTTCTCGAAAGTGTCACGGATTGGTCGCACCTCCATCACCGTCAAAGTAGAGGTGTTTGCCGAACGCTTTCGCACCCAAGGCCAGTACATCAAAGTGACCGAAGCCCTTGTGACGTATGTGGCTATTGATGACCAGGGACGGCCTCGCGAAATTCCCAAAAATTGACTCTGTCAAAACAAAATTGTCAGTATTTGTTTCTCAGTCAGTAACAACCCTATCAAGGATTTCGAGGTAGGCCGCTATAAATCGACTGCACAACACAAGGAGACATGGTGCAGTTTTTTCAATTGCTGATCAGCGGGGTAGCGCAGGGCTGCATCTACGGTCTGATCGCGATGGGCTTTGTGCTCATTTACAAGGCGACCGAGACGGTGAGCTTTGCCCAAGGCGAGCTGATGATGCTGGGCGCATTTGCGGGTCTGGTGGGCATGACCATTCTGGGCTGGCCCTACTGGGCTGCGGTCCTGGCTGCGGTCGTGGGCATGGCGCTCTTGGGCGCGCTGATCGAGTTTGCCGTCATCCGGCCCATCCTGGGGCAGCCTGCGTTTTCCATCGTCATGCTCACCATCGGCATTGGCTATGTGGCGCGGGGCCTGATCACCATGATCCCGGGCATGGGCACCGACACCCTGGCGCTGCCGGTGCCTTACAAGGACGAGATCTGGCGCGTCGCCGGTCTGGTGCTCAATGTGGAGCAGATGGTGGTGATCGCCGCCACCGGCGTGCTGTGTGCCCTGCTGTTTGCCTTGTTTCGCTACAGCAAACTGGGCATTGCCATGCAGGCGGCCTCCCAAAACCAACTGGCGGCGTATTACATGGGCATTCCCGTCAAGCGTTTGAACGGCATTGCCTGGGGTCTGGCCGCGGCGGTCGCTTGTCTTGCGGGCCTGCTGCTGGCGCCTATTACCTTTGTGCACGCCAATATGGGCTTCATCGGGCTCAAGGCCTTTCCCGCGGCGGTGGTCGGCGGCTTCGGCAGCTTGCCCGGCGCGATTGTGGGCGGTGTGGTGATCGGGCTGGTGGAGTCTTTTGCCGGGTTTTACCTGCCAGACGGCTTCAAAGACACCGCCGCCTACATCGTGGTGCTGGTGATGCTCATGGTCAAACCCAACGGCCTGTTTGGCGAAAAACTCCGCAAAAAGGTCTGATCCCATGCGTTTCATCTTCAAAACTGCTTATACGCAGGACATTTCGCTGGCCAAGCACGGCGGCCACACCTTTTGGTACAGCGTGCTGCTGCTGGCTTTGCTGGCAGCACCGTGGCTGTTTACCGAATACTGGCTCGCGCAACTGACCTTTGTGCTGATTTACAGCATCGCCGCCCTGGGCATCATGCTGCTGGCGGGCTTTACGGGCTTGTTTTCACTGGGGCACGCGGCCTTCTTGGGCGTAGGCGCCTACACACAGGCGGTACTGAGCAATGCGGGTGTGCCTTTCCCCGTGGCGCTGGCGGGTGCTGGCGCCCTGTCGGCCGCCGTAGGCTGGGTGGTCGGTCTGCCCGCTCTGCGGGTGAAAGGCATTTACTTGGGCATGGCAACGCTGTCTTTCGGCTTCATCGTCGAAGAGGTGCTGGCCCGCTGGGAGTCGGTCACCGGGGGCAATGCGGGCATGCACATTGGAAAACCCGACCTGTTTGGCTGGGTGCTGGAGACCGAAGTGCAGTTTTACTTTTTGTGCCTGCTGATCACGGTCCTGGCCACGCTGGGCATCGTGAACTTGCTGCGCGCGCCCACCGGCCGGGCGTTTGTGGCCATCCGGGATTCTGAGATCTCTGCGCAAAGCATGGGCATTCACCTGGCGCGCTACAAAACGCTGTCGTTTGCGCTGTCGGCCGGCTTGGCAGGCGTGGCCGGTGCGCTCTATGTGCACAAGCTGCAGTTCATTTCGCCCGACCAGTTCAATATTTTGCAGTCCATCGACTTGCTGCTGATGATTGTGATTGGCGGCCTGGGCTCCATCCACGGCGCGTTTTTGGGCGCGATTTTCCTCATCACCATGCCGCAGCTGATTGCCATGGTCAAAGACTATCTGCCCACTGTGGTGGGTCAGGCACCCGGTCTGCAAGGCTTGGTTTATGGCCTGGTGCTGATCGCCTTTGTGCTGTTTGAGCCCATGGGCTTGTATGGGCGCTGGCTCAAGGTGCGCACCTACATAGAGATGTTTCCGTTCTACCGCAAAGGCATGTTCAAGCGGCAGAAATCCTTCCAAAAATCGGACCGCCTGAAATGACCGCGACCCTTTTATCGGCCCACAATTTGAGCGTGCGCTTCGGCGGCGTGCTGGCGGTCAACAACGTCAGCTTCGACGTCAAGCAGGGCGAGGTGTTCACACTGATCGGCCCCAACGGCGCGGGCAAGACCACGCTGTTCAACCTGATCAGCCGCATCTACACCCCCACCACGGGCACCATTGACTACCAAGGCCCCGAGGGCCTGGTCAAGCTGACCGACCAGGCACCGCAAGACGTGGCGGCCTTGGGCATTGCGCGCACTTTTCAAAACATCGAATTGTTCGAGCACGCCTCGGTATTGCACAACCTCTTGATCGGGCGCCATACGCACCGCCAAAGTGGTTTCTGGCAAGACCTGTTCTTTACGTCGACGGCCCGCGAGGCTGAGCTGCAATCCCGTGAGAAAGCCGAAGAAGTCATCGACTTTTTGAACCTGCAGCACTACCGCGATACCTTTGTGGCAGGCCTGCCCTACGGCGTGCGCAAGGTGGTGGAAATGGCACGCGCCCTGTGCACCGAGCCCAAGCTTTTGCTGCTGGACGAGCCCTCCTCCGGCTTGAACGTGGAAGAAACCGACGACATGGCGTTTTGGATTCAAGACATTCAACAAGAACTCGGCATCAGCGTGCTGATGGTGGAGCATGACATGGGCCTGGTGTCCAAAGTCTCTGACCGGGTGCTGGCCATGAACCAAGGGGAGGTGCTGGCCATGGGCACGCCGCGCGAAGTGCAAAACGACCCCGGGGTGATTGAGGCCTACCTGGGCACGGTGGACGACGTGTCCTCGCTGCGCCGCCCCGTGGGCCTGAGCCCGCGCGCCAACGCAGGAGGTGCGCCATGAGCAGTCTGCCACCCGCCATCAGCGACCAGCCGGTGCTCAAGCTTCTGAACGTCGAAAGCGCCTATGGCCCGATCAAGGCCATTCGGGGCGTGAGCCTGCAAGTGCGGCGTGGCGAGATTGCCGCCGTGCTGGGCTCCAATGGCGCCGGTAAAACCACGATTCTGAAAACCATCTCCGGCATCATCGATCCACGCAAAGGCTCGGTCGAGTTCAAAGGCCAGGACATCACCGCCAAAGACCCGTCCTTTATCGTGCAGCAGGGCCTGAGCCATGTGCCCGAAGGCCGCGAGGTGTTTCCCCTGCTGAGTGTGCGCGACAACCTGCTGATGGGCGCCTACACCCGCAGCGACCGCGATGGCGTGGCGCGTGATATCGAAACGGTGTACGGCTACTTTCCGATTCTGCGCGAGCGCAGCACCCAGGACGCGGGCCTGTTGTCGGGTGGCCAGCAGCAGATGCTGGCCATTTCGCGCGCCTTGATGGCCAACCCCGATTTGATGTTGCTGGACGAGCCCAGCCTGGGCCTGAGCCCCAAGCTGACCAAAGAGATTTTCGAAATTGTGGTGCGCATCAACCGCGAGCGCGGCACCACGATTTTGCTGGTCGAGCAAAACGCCAACATGGCACTCAATGCCTCGGACTACGGCTACGTGCTGGAAAACGGACGCATCGTGATGGAAGACACCTGCGCCCATCTGCGCGAGAAGGACGACATCAAAGAGTTCTACCTCGGGCTCAAAGAAGCCGGTGTGCGCACCGAGCGCCGCTGGAAAAAGAAAAAAACATGGCGCTAAACCGTATGTCGCTCACCCCCTACCACCTGACCCCCCTTAGCGCCGCAGCCAGCGGCCACGCATTTGTATGACGCAACTTTGGGATCTCAGCCACATCCAGCCCCAGCACGAAGTCGTGCTGTCCGGCGAAACCATTCCCGCCCTGTTTTGGAACGCGGTAACCCAGCGCGGCCCCAATGTGTGGATGCGCCAAAAGCACCTCGGCCTGTGGCGCAGCTGGACCTGGAACCAGACAGCCGAAGCGGTGCAAGAAATTGCCGGTGGCCTGCTGAGCCTGGGCTTTGCCAAGGGTGAGTGCGCCTCGATCCTGGCCAACACCCTGGTGGAATGGGTGTGGGCCGATCTGGCGGTGTTGTCGGCCTGTGGCGTGTCCAACGGCATCTATCCCACCGACGCCAGCAGCCAAGTGGAATACCTGTGTGAAGACTCACGCACCGTGGTGCTGTTTGTTGAAGACGACGAGCAGCTCGACAAAGCGCTGGAAGTGCGGGCGAACCTGCCGCTGCTGCGCAAGATCGTGGTGTTTGACATGGAAGGGCTGCGCAAGCTCGACGATCCGGACATCATCAGCCTGGACGCCTTGCGCGTGCTGGGCAAGGCCTATTTGGCGGCCCACCCCAAGGCCTTAGAGACGCGCGTTGCGCAGTGCCAGCCCGAGGACCTGGCCATTTTGGTCTACACCTCGGGTACCACCGGCAAGCCCAAAGGCGCCATGCATTTGCACCAGGGTTTGGTCTACACCGTGCGCGGCTACAACACCCTGGTCGCACAGGACGAGACCGATGAGCGCATGTGCTTTTTGCCGCTGTGCCATATCGCAGAGCGCATGGGTGGAGAGTACTTTGCGCTGTACACCGGCTCCAAAATCAACTTTGTCGAGAACCCCGAGACCATCCCCGAGAACGTGCGGGAGATTGCGCCCACCGTCTTCACGGCCGTGCCGCGTGTGTGGGAGAAGTTTTACTCCGGCGTCATGATTTCGCTCAAAGAGGCGGGCGCATTGCAACAAGCGGTGTACGCCTGGGGCATTGGTGTGGGCCATCGCATTGCCGACCTGGTGCTGGCTGGCAAGCCGGTGGGCCAGGGGCTGCGCATGCAGTTCCGCCTGGCGCAGTGGCTGGCGCTCAACAATGTGCGCAAGCTCATTGGCATTCACCGCGCCCGCTTTTTGGTCACAGGCGCTGCGCCCATTTCGCCTGATTTGGTGCGCTGGTACCTGGCGCTGGGTGTGCCCATGCTCGAGGTCTGGGGCATGACCGAAACCTGTGGCGCCTCCACCGGCGTGCCGGCCACGGCCATCAAGCCGGGATCGATCGGTCCGGCAGCCGGCTTTAACGAAGTGCGGCTGGACCCCGCCACCGGCGAAATTTTGGTACGGGGCAAAAACGTGTTTGCCGGCTACCTCAACCTGCCTGAGAAAACCGCAGAAACCATAGACGCTGACGGATGGCTGCACACGGGTGACGTGGGCGTGTGCGACGCCGATGGCTACTTCCGCATTACCGACCGCATGAAGGACATCATCATCACGGCGGGTGGCAAAAACATCACGCCGAGTGAGCTGGAAAACGACCTGAAGTTTTCGCCCTACATCACCGACGCCGTGGTCATCGGTGACAAGCGGCCGTACTTGACCGTCATCATCATGATCGACCAGGAAAACGTCGAGAAGTATGCGCAGGACATGGATGTGCCGTTCAGCAACTACGCCAGCCTGACCCGTGCACCCGAAGTGCAGGCGCTGATCCAGGGTGAGCTCGAACGGGTCAACAAAAAATTTGCGCGCGTGGAACAGATCAAAAAGTTCTTCTTGCTCGACACCCAACTCAGCGCCGAAGATGAGGAGCTCACACCCACCATGAAACTCAAGCGCAAGCTGGTGGAGAAGAAATACATGCCGCAGATCGAAGCCATGTACGCGGGCTAAAGCCACGATTCAACCCCTCTTTTTAACACCCTCGATTGCAAACCTCTATGAACTTACCCACTTTCAAACTCTCTTCGTTGATCTGCCTGGCCGTGAGCATGCTCGCTGGCGGCGCATTGCATGCCGCCGAACAACAAGGCATTAGCAAAACCGAAATCGTGGTGGGTACCATCCAGGATTTGTCAGGCCCCCTCGCAGGCTATGGCAAGCAAGCCCGCAACGGCATGCAACTGCGCATCGAAGAGCTCAATGAGCAAGGCGGTGTGCACGGACGCCAAATCAAGCTGCTGGTCGAGGACTCGGGCTACGATCCCAAGCGTGCTGTGTTGGCCGCCCAAAAGCTGGTGAACCAGGACAAGATTTTCATCATGGCAGGCCATTTGGGTACGGCGCAAAACAATGCCGCCATGCCTATCCAGTTTGAAAAGAAGGTCGTGAACTTCATGCCGCTGACCGCAGCGCGCGAAATGTACGAAGCGCCTAACGAACTGAAATACGCGCTCTTGAGTTCGTACTACGACCAAATGCGCATTTCTTTGCCGCAAATGGTGGCCGACAAGAACGCCAAAAAAGTCTGCATCATTTACCAGGACGACGAATTTGGTCTGGAAGTGTTGCGGGGTAGCGAAGCGGGTCTCAAGACGATCAACATGGAACTCACCGAAAAAACCTCGTTCAAGCGCGGTGCGACGGACTTCTCCAGCCAGGTCGCCAAAATGAAGTCTGCCTCGTGCGAACTGGTGGTCTTGGGCACCATCATTCGCGAGACGATTGGAACCGTGGCTGAAGCGCGCAAGACCGGTTTCAGCCCCGTGTTTTTTGCATCGGTGGCGGCCTACACCGACCTGATCCACAAGCTTGGCGGCAAGGCGATGGACGGCATCTACGCCACCATGGTGGTGCAGAACCCCTATACCGACGAGGCCTCGCAGCCCATTCGCTTTTGGGCCAACAAATACAAAACCAAGTTCAACGAAGAGCCCGCCGTGTTTTCGGCCTACGGCTACATCATGATGGACATCATGATCCAGGCCGCGCAAAAAGCCGGACCCCAGCTGACCACCGAGAGCTTTGTCAAAGCCATGAACAGCCTGACAGTCCCCAGCGACATTTTCGGCACCCCCAAGCTCACCTACACCGCCACCAAACGACTGGGCAGCGAGTCGTCGCGCTTGTCGCAAATCCAAGACGGCAAGTGGAAAACAGTTGCCAACGGCAAGTAAGCGCCACCCCTTTTTTTCGTTAACCCTAGGAGAAACCCATGCGTTTTCAACCCAAGTATTTTGTAGCCGCAGTGGCTGCGGCATTTTCCCTGGTGGGCACGCTGGCCCACGCCCAACAGCAAGGTGTGAGCAAGGACGAGATCACCCTGGGCTCGATCCAGGATTTGTCGGGCCCACTGGCAGGTTTTGGCAAGCAGGCCCGATTGGGCATGATGCTGGCGGTCGATGAAATCAACGAACAAGGCGGACTCAACGGCCGCAAGCTCAAACTGTTGGTTGAAGACGATGGCTACGATCCCAAGAAGTCGGTGCTGGCAGCCCAAAAGCTGGTGAACCAGGACAAGATTTTCATGATGCTGGGTCACATTGGTACCGCCCAAAACATGGCGGCGATGCCGGTGCAGTTTGAAAAGAACGTGATCAACTTTTTCCCGATCACGGCGGCGCGCGAAATGTACGAGCCCTTTCACCGCCTGAAGTACTCGTTTGCGGCCACCTACTTTGACCAAATGCGCATTGCATTGCCCAGTCTGGTCAAAGAAAAGGGCGTCAAAAAAGTCTGCACGATTTACCAGGATGACGACTTCGGTCTGGAAGTCCTGCGTGGCGCCGAGGCAGGCCTCAAAACCCTGAACATGGACTTCGCTGAGAAAACCTCGTACAAGCGTGGCGCTACCGACTTCTCATCGCAGGTCTCCAAGCTGCAGTCCAGCGGCTGCGAGATGGTGGTCTTGGGTACCATCATCCGTGAAACCATCGGCACCATTGGCACTGCGCGCAAGCTGGGCTTCAGCCCCATCTTCCTGGGCTCCAGCGCGTCGTACACCGACTTGATCCACAAAATCGGGGGCAAGGCCATGGACGGCCTCTACGCCACCATGACGGTGCAAAACCCCTACCTCGATGAAGCCTCGCAGCCCATCCGGTTCTGGGCCAACAAGTACAAAACCAAGTTCAACGAAGACCCCACCGTCTTCTCGGTCTATGGGTACATCATCGTCAACACCTTTGCCAATGCCGCCAACAAAGCCGGCAAAAACCTGACCACCGACAGCTTCATCAAGGTCATGGACACCATGACGATTGAGCCGGACATCTTTGGTGCAGCAAAGTCTACTTTCTCGCCCACCAAGCGCCTGGGCAGCGATGCCTCCCGTCTGTCGCAAATCCAGGACGGCAAATGGGTTGCCGTTTCAGGCTACGTGAGCGCGGCTTCTGTGAAGTAAATCTCGCGGTAGGCCGCTCAGGCGGCCAGCGAGACCCAAGGCAGCAGGAATTCGTTTCTGCTGCCTTTTTTTGTGAAAATTAACAGACCGCAAGCAAGCGGCAGGCATGCGCGCTACATTTCAAGCATGGGTAAATTGCAAAAGTCCTTTCCAAAGTCCACTGAGCCGGTTTTGACCGCCGCGGCGGGATTTAGCGGACTGCTAGGAAAAATTGACTACCTGAGCGAGGCCGAAGTGGCGCAGGTGCGCCAGGCCTACCGTTTTGCCGATGAAGCGCACCTGGGGCAGCTGCGCAGCAGTGGCGACCCGTACATCACCCACCCGATTGCCGTGGCCAGCCAATGCGCCGAATGGAAGCTGGACGCCCAAGCCCTGATGGCTGCACTCTTGCACGACGCGATGGAGGACTGCGGCGTCACCAAAGTCGAACTGATTGAGCAATTCGGCTCTCCGGTGGCCGAGTTGGTGGACGGACTGACCAAGCTCGACAAGCTGTCGTTCAACACCCGCGAAGAAAACCAGGCCGAGTCTTTCCGGAAAATGCTCTTGGCCATGGCCCGCGATGTGCGGGTCATATTGATCAAGCTGGCCGACCGCACCCACAATATGCGCACCATGGGCGACATGCCGCGCGCCAAGTGGGGCCGTATTGCCCAAGAAACCCTGGACATCTACAGCCCCATTGCGCACCGCCTGGGCCTGAACCAAACCTACCGCGAGTTGCAAGACCTGGCCTTTCGGCACCTGCTGCCCTGGCGCTACGCGGTTTTGTTGAAAGCCGTCGAAAAAGCCCGCAGCCGACGCCGCGACTTGCTGCAAAAGGTCAAGCAAGAGATGGAGGCGACTTTTGCTACCCACGGCATGCCCGTGCGTATCGCCGGGCGTGAAAAGTCGCTCTACTCCATTTACCGCAAGATGCACGACAAGCACCTGAGCTTTGCGCAGGTGACCGATGTCTATGGCTTTCGCGTACTGGTGCCGCAAATCACCGACTGTTACACCGCACTGGGGCTGTTGCACCAGCTGTACAAGCCCGTGCCAGGTAAGTTCAAAGACCATATTGCGATTGCCAAGGTCAATGGCTACCAGTCACTGCACACCACGCTGGTGGGTCCGGCCGGCATCAACGTGGAGTTTCAAATGCGCACCGAGGCCATGCATGTGGTGGCCGAATCGGGTGTGGCGGCCCACTGGCTGTACAAGGTCAACAACCCCCAAGACAAGGCCAATGACAGGCTGGGCACGCAGTGGCTGCAGTCGCTGTTGGACATCCAAGATGAAACCCGTGACGCGGCGGAATTTTGGGAGCACGTCAAGGTCGATTTGTTCCCCGACGCGGTGTACGTGTTCACGCCCAAGAGCCAGATCATGGCCATGCCACGCGGAGCGACCGTGGTGGATTTTGCTTATGCCATCCACAGCAATGTGGGCGACCGCACCATGGCCGCGCGCATCAACGGCGAGCAGGTGCCGCTGCGCACCACGCTCAAAAATGGCGATGTGGTCGAAGTCGTTACGGCCCCCGATGCCACGCCCAACCCGGCGTGGCTGAGCTTTGTGCGCACCGGGCGTGCGCGCTCCAAAATCCGCCACCACCTCAAGACCATGGAGCTGACCGAGTCCGAAGAGCTTGGCAGCAAACTGCTGGCCCAAGCGCTGCGCGCGGAAGGCATCGAGGCCTTCCCCGATCCGCAAACAAGGGCCTCGGTATGGGACAAATTGCTGCGTTTTACCGGCAGCAAAAACCGCCAGGAATTGCTGACCGACATCGGCCTAGGCAAACGCATCGCCAATATCGTGGCCAAGCGCTTGGTGCTGCTGCTGGGCGATGTCGGCGAGAAACCAGACGCCTTGCTGCTGACGCGCGAGCGTTTTGCGGCGGGCAATTCCCACGGCATGGGCACCCTCACGCTGGACGGCAGTGAAAACGCCTCGGTGAAATTTGCGCACTGTTGCCGCCCCATTCCAGGCGACGCGATTGTGGGTTATCTGGGGCGTGGCGAAGGCTTGGTCGTGCACTCCGCCGAATGCCCTACCGCCGTGCGCCTGCAGCACAAAGACGGCGAACGTTTCATGGGTGTGGAATGGAGCGACGAGCCCACCCGGGCCTTTGAAGTGGACTTGGCCGTGACCGTCAACAATGGCAAAGGGGTGATGGCCCAGGTCGCCTCGGCCCTGGCCACCTCGGAAGCCGACATCGTGCACATTGAGACGGCGCCGGACAGCACGCAGGACGTCAAAGAGCTGCTTTTTGTGATCGCCGTGCGCGACCGCGCGCATCTCGATGCGGTGTTGGCCAAACTCAAGCGTTCGCCGGTGGTGATGCGCGCGCAGCGCAGCAAACGCGCCGACTAAGCCGCTTCGGGGGGGGTCGGTGGAGGTTCAGGTGCTTGCGGGTAGCGCACGTCCAGCACTTCGATCTCGGCCACACGCTCCGGCATCACCAGGCGCAGCACATCACCGACCCGGGCCTTAAGCAAGGTGCGTGCAATCGGCGAGACCCAACTGACTTCACCCAATGCGCTGTTGGCTTCGTCAATACCGACGATGCGCACCGTGCGCTCCTCGTCCACGTCGTCGACATACGTGACGGTGGCACCGAAAAAAATTTGCTCACTGCCAAAGTGCAGGCTGGGCTCGGCAATCACCGCGATTTCAAGCCGCTTGGTTAAGAAGCGGATGCGCCGGTCGATTTCGCGCAAGCGCTTTTTGCCGTAAATGTAGTCGCCGTTTTCCGAGCGGTCGCCGTTGCTGGCTGCCCAATGCACGGTGTCCACCACCTTGGGACGTTCGACATCGATCAGCGCCAGCAATTCGGCGCGCAAGGTGGCATAGCCGGTAGGGGTGATGTAGTTTTTGCCCCCGGGCGGCAGGGTCGGGAGCTGCAGTTCGTCCTCGTCCGCATCCGGGTTTTCTTTGGTGAAGGCTTTGCTCATGCGACGCCCTATTTTCCGCCCAGCACGATGGTGACCATGGTCTGCGGCGTCAGGGTGCGCGCAAAGGCCTCGCGGATGTCCTGGGCGCTGATGCGCTGCACCTGGTCCGTCCAGGTGGACAGGTAGTCCAGCGGCAGGTCGTTCCAGGCGATATTGGCCACGTTGTCGAGCAGCTTGCGGTTGGTGTCGATGCGCAGCGCAAAGCCGCCGATCAGGTTGTCTTTGGCCGCCTGCAACTCTTTGTCGGTCGGGCCCTGCGCCACAAAGCGCGCCAGCTCTGAGCGCACCAGATCCAGCGCTTGCTGGGCCTGGTCAGGGCGGGTTTGCAGGCTGATGGTGAAGGCGCCCGCGTGCAAAGCAGGTGCAAAGCTGCTGTAGACGCCGTAGGTGAGGCCGCGCTTTTCCCGCAGCTCTTCGGTCAGGCGCGCGGTAAAGCCGCCGCCGCCCAAAATATGGTTGCCCACCAGCAGCGCGAAGAAGTCGGGCGAGCTGCGCTTGATGCCAGGCTGCCCCACCAGCACATGGGCCTGGGCCGCGTCAAACGCGATGCGCTGCTCCACCGACTGAATCAGTGGCTGCACCTCGTCCACAGGCGGCAAGGGGGCGCAAGCGCCTTGGGGCAGGCGTGCGAGCAGGGTCGACACCAAGGTGTCGGCCTGCGGCCGGTCGACTGCACCTACGATGCTGATGCGCGCATAACAGGCCCGGACCCAGCGCGCGTGCAAGGCCTGCATGTCGGCGGTGCTGATGTTGTTCAGGTCGGCTTCGGTAGTTTCACGGCCGTAAGGGTGGCTGCCATACACCGCAGCACCGTAGGCCCGCGCGGCCACCGTGGCCGGTCGGGTGTTGGCCTCTTGGATGCTGGCCAGCATTTTGGGCCGGTCGCGCAGCCACAGCTTGTCTGGAAACGCAGGTTCGCCCATTTGGCGTGCAGCGAGTGCCGTGGCCTGCGCCAGCACATCGGGATAACTCAGGCTGCGCAAGGAAAAGGTCAAACGGTCATTGCCTGCGCCCGCCGTGAACGAGGCGCCCAGATCGGCCCAGGCTTCGCCCAGCGCGTTTTCATCCAAGGCGCCCAAACCAGGTGCCGCTTTGACGCCGTTGCGCGTGGCGGAGGCCATGAGTCCGGCCAAGCCGGTTTTGCCCGGCGGGCTGCGGCGCTCACCGGCATCAAAGTCGATCTGCACGTCCACCATGGGAATGCCGGGGCTTTGCACCAGATACAGCTGTGCGCCCGTCGCGTGGGTCCAGCGTTCAATGGGCAAGGCGGCCCGGGCACTCGGTGTAAACAGCAACAGCGCCAGTGCCGCCTGGGCCAGCGCAATGCGCAGAAAAGGGAATGTCATGGTGTCGTGGCCTCGGTTCAATGCCGCGCGCCTGGCAGGGGAGACCTGGGTTTGCGCATGGAATCAAGTGCTTGCGGCAAGAGCGTAGCCACCGTCAGTTCGTCGTCACCAAAGTAGCGCGCCGCCACCGATTGCACTTGCTCGGGCGTGACGCTGCGCAAGCGCTCCATCACATCAATCTCAAAATTCAATGGTAGCCCCATAGCCCAATTGGCACCCAGCATGCGCCCTTGGTTGAAGACGCTGTCTTGCTGGTAGACCTCGCTGGCCGTCCATTGGTTGATCACCCGTTTGAGTTCGCCCGCTGCAATGCCTTCATCGGCCACCCGCTTCACCGCGGCGCGCAAGGCCGCTTCGAGCGCAGCACTGGTTTTTCCGGTCGCAGGAACGCCCGACAGCATGAAGGTGACCGGCCCGCGCGCGGTGGCGCTGTAGTGCGAATCCGCACTGTCAGCCACATGGTCATCCGACTGGGTCAGGGCCCGCTCCAAGCGCGCCCCGTCGTAGCCATCGAGCACCGCCGATAGCACCGTCAAGGCCAAAGCGTCCTGCGCCTGCGCATCCCAGGTCACGCCGCCACCGGCTGCGGCCCGGATACCGGGCACCTTGAAAGCCAAAGCCACATACGCTTGCTGCGCTGGTGCCTTGAAGTCCAGGCGCCGCATGCCGCTTTGGGCGGGCTCGGTGCGTGGCTTTCTTGGCGGCAGCTCCGTACGGGCCAGACCGCCATAGTATTTTTCGGCCAGTGCCCGCACCGCCTGCGGGTCCACATCGCCCGCCACCACCACGGCAGCATTGGCGGGTGTGTACCAGCGGCGGTAAAAGGCGCGCGCGTCCTCGGGCTGCAAAGACTCCAGATCGCTCATCCAACCCACAATCGGGCGGCGGTAGGGGGAGGCCTGGTAGACCGTGGCCGTCATGGCCTCAAACAGGCGGGCGTGGGGGTTGTCTTCGGTGCGCAGGCGACGTTCTTCTTTCACCACCTCCAGCTCTTTGCGAAAGTCCTCGTCGCTCCACTGGTTGTGCGCAAAGCGGTCGGCTTCGAGCTGCATCACATCGGCCAGTTTTTGCGTGGGAATCTGCTGGTAGTAGCCGGTGTAGTCCTTGCTGGTGAAGGCGTTTTCGCGCCCTCCCAGGGCCGCCACCCGGCGCGAGAAGTCGCCCGCTTTGACCGTGGGCGTTCCCTTGAACATCATGTGCTCCAGCACATGGGCCACACCCGAGCTGCCATCGACTTCGTCCATGGAGCCCACCCTCACCCACAGCATGTGCACCGCCGTGGGTGCGCGGTGGTCGGGTTTGACGATGAGCGTCATGCCGTTGGACAGCGTGAACTGTCGCGCGCCCTCAGCATGCGCTTGGGGCGGCGCACTCAGCAGCGCGGTGGCGAGCAAGGCCGCCAAGAAGGAAGGTGCCACGCGGTTGAAATAGTGTTTCATAGAATGCTGCATTCTAAGAACGCACACATGTTCAGCTTTTTCAAAAAAGCGCCTCCGGCGCCCGTACCCCCTAATGCTGAGGCTCGAGCCCCGGAAGTCGCGGCCCCCACGCCCACTGAAACCCAAGCCAGCGCCGCACCGCCCGCTGCAGAGGGCCGCCAAGGCTGGCTGGCGCGCCTGCGTGCCGGCCTGGGGAAAACGGCCAAAGGCATCTCGTCGGTGTTTGGCGGAAGCCGCATTGACGAGGCGCTGTTTGAAGACCTGGAAGCCGCCTTGCTGATGGCGGACGCGGGCGTGGCTGCGACCGAAACCTTGATCGCCGCGCTGCGCCGCAAGGCCAAAGACACCCAGGCCGAGACACCGGCGCAACTCAAAGCGCTGCTGGTCGATGGCCTCACCCAGCTGCTCCTGCCTCTGCAGAAACCACTCACCTTGGGCGCGCAAACGCCCACGGTCATCATGGTAGCCGGGGTCAATGGCGCAGGCAAAACGACCTCGATTGGCAAACTCACCCACCGCCTGGCCGACGAGGGTGCGACCGTGCTGCTGGCAGCCGCCGACACCTTCCGGGCCGCCGCGCGCGAGCAGCTCACGGTTTGGGCAGATCGCAACACGGTCGAGATCGTCAGCCAGGAAAACGGCGATCCAGCGGCGGTGAGCTACGACGCCGTGTGCGCCGGCAAGGCGCGCAACAAAGACGTGGTTTTGATTGACACCGCAGGGCGGCTGCCCACCCAGCTGCACCTGATGGAAGAGCTGAAAAAAATGAAGCGCGTGGTGCAAAAGGCGGGCGATGCGTCAGGGCTGGGCGCCTGCCCGCAAGAAGTGCTGCTGGTGATTGACGGCAACACCGGGCAAAACGCCCTGGCCCAGGTGCGCGCTTTTGACGATGCGCTGGGCCTGACCGGTCTCATCATTACCAAGCTGGATGGCACAGCCAAGGGCGGTGTGCTGGCCGCCATTGCCCGCGAACGCCCCATCCCGGTCTACTTTATTGGTGTGGGCGAGAAGTTGGAAGAACTCGAAACCTTCAACGCCCGCGAATTTGCACAAGCTTTGCTGCAATGACGCTTCCGCTGACATTCACACGGCGTGAAGCCATCGGCTGGCTCGCAGGCACTTTCGCTCCCCTTGCCGCCCATGCCGACACCCCTGCCTGGCAGCGCACTCTGGCGCAAGCACGGGGCCAGACGGTGTATTTCAACGCCTGGGGTGGTGCCCCCACCATCAACAGCTACATCCAATGGGCCGCAGACCAAGTCCAGCAGCAGTTTGGCGTGAAGGTCGTGCATGTGAAAGTCGTGGACACGGTAGACGTAGTCAAGCGCGTGCGCGATGAAAAGGCTGCAGGCAAAACCGAAGGCAGTGTGGACCTGGTGTGGATCAATGGCGAGAACTTTTCGACCATGAAGCGCGAAGGTCTGCTGTTCGGGCCCTTTGCCGAGGCCTTGCCCGCATTTGCCAATGTGGACGTCACGGGCAAGCCCACCACCCTGCAAGATTTTTCCGAGCCGGTACACGGCATGGAGGCGCCCTGGGGCATGGCGCAGCTGACCTTCATGGCCGATGCAAAACGTGTGGCGCAGCCTCCGCGCGATATGGCTGCCTGGCTGGCGTTTGCGGCGGCCCACCCCGGACGCACCAGCTATCCACGCCCGCCCGACTTTCACGGCATGACCTTTCTCAAGCAAATGCTGTTGGACCTGACGCCTGCGCCTGAACGGCGGGCGCTCTACCAACCCTGCACACCCGAGGTGTTTGTGCGCGTCACTGCGCCGCTGTGGAAAACCTTGGAGACCTTGCACCCCCAGCTGTGGCGTGCGGGCAAGCAGTTTCCGGCCAGCGCCGCTGCGATTCGGCAAATGATGTCCGACGGCGATCTGCTGCTGGCCCTGACCTTCAACCCCAACGAGGCAGCCAATGAAATTGCAGCCCAGCGCCTGGCACCCAGCACCGTCAGCTTTCAGTTCAGCGGCGGGACCATCGGCAACACGCACTTTGTGGCGATTCCGGTGAACGCACGGGCGCAAGCGGGGGCCCAAGTGTTTGCCAACTTTTTGCTCAGCCCCGCTGCACAGGCGCGCAAGGCAGACATCGCCATCTGGGGCGACCCGACCGTGTTGGAGGTGAACCGCATGTCTGCCGCCGAGCGCGCCTTGTTTGGCGCCAAGCCGCAAGCAGGGCAACTGGCACAAACCGCTCCTGCGCTGCCGGAGCCCCACGGCTCCTGGGTGCGTCCGCTGGAGCAGGAGTGGGTAAGGCGTTACGGGGTGTAAGTGCGCAAGCTGCTGGTCCCATTTACTGCGTGAGGAGTCCGTCAACGACCTGAATTGTTTTGTCGCACAAAGTGGCCAGGTTGGGGTTGTGCGTGACAAAAAGGATGGTGGTGCCGTGCTCTTGGTTCACCTTTCGCAAGAGCGCGAAAACGGCGTCAGCGCTCTTGGTATCCAGGTTGCCCGTAGGCTCATCCGCCAGAAGCACCGCGGGGCCCATGGCCAAAGCGCGGGCAATCGCCACGCGCTGCTGCTGCCCGCCGCTCAAGTGCCCTGCCAGGTTGTCTTTCCAGTTCGTCAGACCCACGCTGTCGATCAGCTGCGCAGCGCGTTCGCGCATGGCTGCGTTGGGAAAACCTGCTGCACTCAGCATGGGGATCATCACGTTTTCCAAGGCCGTGAAGGCCGTGATGAGGTGGTGGTACTGGAATACAAACCCGATGGTGTGGCCGCGAAGGCGCGTGAGCTCTTTGTCGTCGAGCGTGGTGGTTTCTTCCGACCCGATCCGCAAAGTGCCAGAGGTCGGCCGGTCCAGCAGCCCCACAATGTTGAGCAAGGTGCTTTTGCCAGATCCCGAAGGACCCATGACAGCACAGAAGTCGCCGCGATGCAGCGTGAGGTCAATGCCATGCAGTACCTCCGTCTCAAACTGTGTGCCCACGTTGAAGGCCTTGCGCACGCTCTGCAGTTGAACAACGGGCTCCTTATCCACGGATAGCCACCACCGGGTCAAGGCGTGCGGCGCGCAGGGCTGGCGCCAGAGCGGCGAGCAATCCGGTCAGGGTTGCAAGTGCCAGGGCAATTCCGAACATGGTGGAGTCAAACTCCAGCAAAAACAAAGGCGTCCCGTCCGCATTGCGGGCCCACTGTTGCCACATCACCAAGGAGAGAGCGCCGACTGCGCAGCCTGCCAGGGATCCACCCAAGCCCAGCAGTCCACCTTGCAACAAAAACAGACGAAGTATTTGTTCTCTGGAAGTTCCCATGGCGCGAAGAATGCCGATTTCGCGCGATTTTTGAACCACCGACACCACCAGAACACTGGCGATGCCAAAGGCCACTGACAAGCCCACAAAAAAACGAATCGCGGTGTTGGCGGTACTCTGCGCCTTGACGGCCGAAAAAAACTGCGCACTGTTCTTGATCCAGCTGTCAGCCTCTACGCCAGTGGTGCTTGCAATGTGTTGTGCAATGTCCTCGGCCGCATAAATATCCTGCAAATTGACTTCGATCGTGGTCACGCCACCTGGCAGCTGCAACAAGCTTTGGGCGGTGTGCAGCACCGTAAAAGTAGTTCGCTGGTTGGCGCCTTTGTTACCGAGATCAAACACCCCTGCAATCGTCAGAACGCTGGTCGCACCATTGGCCGCGGTGATATGAAGTTTGTCCCCCACGTCGACCCCCAGGTCGGTGCTCAGTTCGTTGCCAATCAGAATGCCGGATCCCGACATGCGCAAGCTGCCGCGCAACAGCTTGTCGCTGAAATCAACGATACGGAAATAGCTTTCCGGTTCGATGCCCGACACCGTCACGGCCCGTGTGGCGTTGCCTCTCACCACCAGCAGCGGTCCCGTCGCCACGGGCGACACCACATTGACACCCGGCATGGCGCGCACTTGCGCAACGATGGCCTGCCATTGGTCTATGGACTTGGTTTGTTGCAGCGGCGGCTGAACGATAGCGCCCTCTACCTGGCCTTTGGGTGCATCATCCCCACTGCGCAATGGACGCGTGACCTGTTTGGGCTGAACCAACTGAATATGGGACTGTGTTGAGAGGACACGTCGTACAAAGTTTGCTTGCAAACCGGACAGCAGGGCAGACATAAAGACAATGACGCCCACGCCAATGGCCACGCCAGCAATGATGAACAGCGTTTGCAGGCGGCCTTCCCGCAGGAAACGGATCGCAACAATCCATTCGAAGGGAAGCCAGGTGGTAAACATGTGCCTCGGCTTTAGGGCTTCAATGCTGTTGCGCGAACCCGTGCACCTACCGCAATCGATGGCGCACCGGACACCACCCTGTCGCCTTCGTTCAGGCCTGCAAGCACCTCAGCAAAGCCTCCGCTGCGCAAACCCAGTTTCACGAGCGTCTTGACCGCCACTGCGTTGCTCACTTGCAATACCCAGGGCGTGGCGCTGTCAACGTCTCGAAGCGCCACGATGGGCAGCAGCAAGGCCTGTGGCCGGCGTGCCACTTCCAGATCTACCGATACCGTCATGTCCTGCCGCAAGAACGTGGGAGGCTTGTCAATATCAAGTTTGACATCCACCGCGCCGGTTTGCGCGTTGACTCCGGGGTTGATGTAGACCAGCCTTGCCTCAAATTTCTGCTGAGGATAGGCGTCCGCCGAGACGATGGCTTTTTGTCCCACTGCAATCAGCGGCAAGTTCTTTTCGTCAATCGCAAGTACCAGCTGGGTCTTGCTTTGGGGGGACAGCGTCATCAAGACCTTGCCCGGTTGAACCACGTCACCCACCTCCACGCTGCGGCCGATAAGGATGCCGTCGACGGGCGCTTGGATGACCGCATAGCGGGCCCGTGAATGTGCACCATCCGCCACGGCCTGGGCTTGCCTCAACGTGCTTTCGGCTATGGCGTAGTCGCTGCCCGACGGGCGTGTCGTCTCCACTTGTTTTTGCGCGGCTTTGACTTGGGAATCCGCAAGGTCCACGATCCTGCGCGCCTCGTCCAGTGCAGCGTCACCGATAAATCCCTGCTGATGCAGAGTCTGGTTGCGCGACAAGGCAAGCTGCGCGTTGTGCTCATTGGTTTGGGCCTGACGCAGCGTCTGCTCGGCCACCGGTGCTTGCAGTTCCACGAGTTGACGGAGTTTTGCCCGGGCCTGGGAGACTGCGTCCGAGGCCTGTCGCTCTGCCGCCTGCAATTCGGTGGAGCTCAGCTCTATGAGAACGTCCCGTGCCTTGACGGCATCGCCCTCACTGACAGGGATTCGCGTGACGGTAGACGTCATTTGCGAGCCAATATCGATTCGGTGTGGACTTTCCACGTGACCGCTGGCCACAACACTCTGGACAAAGTCGCGCCGCATGACGGCTGCCACCGGTACTTCCGGGCCCCTCCAATCGTTCACCCCAACGTACGCCACGCCGGCAACCACCGCTGCAACAGCTGCGTAAGCCCATCGCGACGTCGGTAGACGGAAGATTTTGGTCACAGCACCCCCATTGATCGCTAAGCCTTCGGAGCCCAAAGTAGGTCTGACCGGAAGGGATCATCGTAGGCGCAGGGCGCGGTAGCACCTTTGATTTAGAACAACAGCGGGGAAACTGTGCACGCCCTAAGGCGGCAAAGTCGTTCAACTTTTACGACTCTTTGCGACTGAGGGTGCGGAGACCGCCCACATCACGATCCTTTGCGGACCATCTGAGACGGTTTGACATGAAAAAGTGGTGCGCTGGCGGGGATCGAATTATTCAAACCACCATTGGCAAATTAGGAAAAATATCCAATTTATGCGAAAAATACCGCCATAAATACCGCCAAAACTGTTGGTGTGTCGCTTCACAACATGGGCCAGCACTTTCATTTCTCACTTTGCCACCGATGAATACTTTGCTTTTCCAGCGCCGTTGGTTCGCCCATCACAGCTTCCCAGACGGCTGACCCCACCGTACCCCCACCCCCTGTTTTCGGCCTATTGCGCGGTCTGAGCCATACACTCAAATCTGCTCAACCCACCCCCTTGTTTTTGAAATGCAGACTGGCGGGGGTATATAAAAATTTGCTACTGGCAGACGGATCGCCACTCATACCGTCCGGTGGACGGGTTCAGAACCTGCTTCTGTGTACATTGCTGCGTACCTATCGGTGGAATCTGCAGTGACGGCAATGGCTGTATGGATGGTGGGGCGAGGGGGCATAGCCCCATGCACATGGCAGGAAGGTCTAAAGAACTACTGCAAAGCGACTGCATCTGTCCGTTGACGCAGGCGCATTGGCATGCCGCTATCGCATTGGCTGCAACCGCAAGGCAAGCAAGAAAGAGTGAAATCTTTTTCATGGGTTGATCCTGTGAAGGTCTGGATGAGACCTCTGCGTTCACGGTAACACCCAATTGCCCGTTGGGCAACGGCCGAAGTTAAACAGCGGCGAGGCTAAAGGCTCGCAGAAATGAATAACCCAGAGGGGCTGAGCTTCAAGGCTCCAGCGATCTTCACCACGTTCATTACCGTCAGGTTGTGTTCGCCCCGCTCGATACCACCCATGTAGGAGCGGTCGAGATCCGCATCGACTGCCAGCGCCTCTTGGGATAAGCCTCGGTCAGAGCGTTCCCTGCGAATTGCCGCTCCCAGTGCAACAAGCACAGGGTCGCCAGCGAATTGAGGGGATGGTTTTGCCATGCCCACGATGGTGATTGCTTGACGGACAAAGAACCACGGGATAGGATACCCATCGATTTAACCAGTTTTTGTGGATATTTATGCAATACGCGAAATTCGTTACCACGCTTGGCGTGATTGCACTGCTCGCTGCTTGTGGAGGTGGTGGTTCGCCACCACCGCAGATAACAACGTGTTGTCAAACGACGGTGTGTAGCCTTAACGGCCAAGCTTGGTATGACGACTATTGCGGGTTGATATCACCGCGCTCAAATGTCACAACAATTATTGGGCATCCAACTCCCACCGGGCTTATTTGCACAGCAGACAAAGCTCTTTACGCATGCAAGTAGCATAAGCAATTGCCACCACTTCAAGACAGCGAGTGAACTTGAGCAAGCTCCACACTTTGAACTGATTGAGTGATCAACCAGTAGGCAAGCAAATAAGGGAGGTGTCTGCGAAGCACTCGTACGCATCTGACATCAACCTTGAAGTGCCTAAATGTCAATTCGTGACAAAACTTTGTTGACCTCAAGGTACCGTTGAGTTGCGTACTGCGGCTTGGACAATTGACCTAGCCAGAGCGACTTGTTCCTTATGCCACTTGGCTACGGCCCCCGGGCCGCTCATTACCCTCGCGGTTAAGCAGGTTGGGTGACATCCTTCCCGCCACTCCAATCAGCAGGTACTCCAAAAAGGCCAGTGAAGTTGGCCCGAGTTCCTCCCAAATGCCCACATGCGCCGGGTTCCAAGCTTTGCACCAAAAATAGACCTGCTCCTTCAGAACCGGCTCTGAGCAATTGGCTGCAACAAACATGGTCTGCGCCCATTGGGAGTATTTCCTCGTGGCCTTGTCAGGTGAATGTCCCGGCAACACGCACGCGCTGAGGTCACCGATGTGATACGCATAGTTGTGGCCCCACCGTGCAAACTTGGAGCGATCACTGTGGATGTTCTGCAGGTTGGCAGACAGGTTGCCATCGCCTTTGCCGAATGTCTCGGCTTTGCCAATGTACAGAGGGATGAAGTGATCTTGCTGCTTCCAGCCCATGCAGTAGATCAATCCGTCAAGCTTGTGCCGCTTTGACTCCCAGTCCTCCAAAAGCTTTCCTGCCTCACGCAGGATCATTGCCTCCATCTCCGCTGACCGTGCCAGCACAGAGCGGGTGGATGCGGCTTTACCTATGGTCTTGGTGGCGACGGTTCCGTTGACTGTGAACTCAAACAGCGGCACGCACTCCTTGGCAATGCTGAAGCGCACACAAAAGGCGTTCCAAATATTTTTCGCTCGCATCGGTTGAGTATGAAATGGAGTGCCTAGGCTACTTCCGCAACAACTGCCGAAGTTCGGCAGGCTTGAGTGCAGGGCTTCGCTGGTGAAGCATGGCATGGCAGTTGGCACAGACCGGTATAAGGTCAACGGTTGGATCAATGTCTAGCTCTCCACCGACCTCACCAAGTGGCTCAATATGGTGAACATGGCAAAAATCACTGCCAAGTTCCCCGTAAAGGTCAGGGAATTTGAAGCCACAAATTTGACATCCATAACCAAAATGCTCAATGCATCGCCGCCGCTTGGCTGGGTCACGCTCATATCGATTAACCAGCATGGTTGCACGTTTGGCAAAGACTGGAATACTTTGCCCACCTGCGTCAATTACCCCTTCTGACCCGATGGGGTCGGTTGGGCGACTCAACGACAAGCGCAGTCGTATAGTGGATTGTCCCTCCGCAATTTCCACTGCATCTTCAAATGAAAGGACATTTCCACATCCAAGAAAAGTGAAGTTGGTTTTCTTGCTGTCCCATCGGGCAAAGAACAAGGGCGTTAATCCGCCATTCAAAACTTTGACAAACGTCGGTTGTCCCGAGTGGGCATTTGGCTTTCCGAACCATGTCAATATCTCTGTCTCTGGGTCATATGCATTGTCAAAATCGTGGCCTGTCCTGCCTGCAGCGTCAATGTTTAAGAAGGCAATCAGTTCATTACCTTCAACGGTGTACCCGGTATCCCAAGGGCCGCCTTTGGGCTTTTCCCCTGCGCCCGGGTGATAAGCCTTCCAAACATCATTTCTGGAGTATTGCTTTCCTTTTATAAACTTCATTTGAATGGTGACTCCATTTGGTGGGTGGTTAATGCTGAGCGTCCGCCAGGCCGGTCATTTTTGTTTTCGACTGCAAAAATTGCGGAGTCAAAGCGTAGACCAGTAATCGGCCTTCTCTGGGATGATCCACCGTACCCCGCCACGGGGATCTGGCAGGTCTGCCTTGTATCTGGGGATAAGGTGGATGTGCAGGTGCGGGACTGTCTGGCCCGCAGCCGGGCCATCGTTGATGCCGATGTTGTAACCGTCGGGCCGAAACTCAGCTTCAAGCACTGTCTTGGCGCGCTCAAGGAGCGCTAGGAGGTCTTGCCGCTCATCTGCGGTCAAGTCAAAGAACGAGCCAATGTGGCGCTTGGGTATCACCAAGGTGTGACCCGGGGAAATCGGGAAGCCGTCCCTTATCACTACACCGTACTCACTGGTATCAATGATGCGGGACTCCGGCAGAGTGCAAAAGGCGCAGGGCTTGTCGGTCATGGCTGCGAAGATACCGCAATTCAGACCACGCGCAGGGGAGCCAATATGCGAACAGTTGCTGCAATGTGTCAGTAATTGAACAGGAAACCGTCGGTTTCCAACACAACGCTAAGGCGCATCGTCACTTAGGTGTAGGGACGTTCTTACATACTTTTCAATGGCTGCACTGACTGATCAGGCCCCAAGGGAAGACTGGATTCAAACATTGCTGCGGATCGTTTTTAAGCAAGCCGGTGACAGGAAATATGCCGTGTTATTGCTTGGGCAAGGGGTGGGGTGCATAAGGGCCAATAAATCACTTTTACGATTGCACGCCCTTCAGAAGGTAACGGCTGGCCTTGCGCCGCACCCCTTTGAAAGTCCGCACCATGAGGCCCCGATGGCAAAACTCGTTTAGCAGGTTGTTTGCGTACAGATGTGAGATCCCGATGGCTTTGCCAGCGGTGCGGCAGTCCAGAAAGAACGGCTTAGTTCCTTCGCGTGCCTGTAGCACTGAGCAAAGCTGATACAGCTTTTGACCGTCTGCCCCAAGGACGCTGCCCGGATTTGGCCCGTCTTCTGAGTCCAGCCCCGAAAGGATCCCACTCATAGTGCCGTTTAAAAATTTGACTTTGCGCCATGCGATGGTGAATCCGAGCCATGATTCATGGAACTCTTTGGTTCTAATCGAAGGCAGTACCTGACGATGCCACTCAATGACCAAGTCCCTCATCGCCTCAACGTCACCATTGGGGTAGGTGGATTTCAAATGCCTTGCTAATAAAAATATGCACTGGTTACGCTGCCCAACACAAGTTGGTAGCGTTTCCACCGGAAACACCCCAGCACTTGAGGCCACTTGAAGCTCAGTAGAAGAATAGAACTCTGTCTCTTCTGTTACTTCAGTAACTTCTGTCTCTTCTGTAATCTCTCTACCTGCCAATCTTTGGTGAAGCTCACAGTAGCCGTGCAGTTGGGCCATCGGCCCAGCCGTTACTACATGACCGGTAACGGTAAGGTATCGAGCGGTTGAGTACAGTTCGACCCTCAGCCCATTGATGGTTCTATTGAGTCCTCGGCGGGGTGGGTTTTGCACATAGCCAAAACCACGAAGACCATTTCCACTAGGCGAAAGTTCGATGTATTCGCACCCGATGTACTGCATCATCGCCAACGATTCTTCCGTTGGCTTGCCATCGACCACGCAATCGTCCAAGTCAACACCCACTATGCCGTCACCGGCTAAGACAAACGCTACACCCGCATAGCCACCTTCACCAAACGCTGTGCAAGCTTGCTTAAAGTCTGCCCATGTGTTCGGATCGGTAGAGCTTGCCTTACTGCTGCGGAATTTTGCATCCCAAGGGGTTTTACCTTCTCGCCAGACGATCCATCTAGCGTGAAGCTTTAGGTCTGCTGGAATTTGCGAGAACTGGGGCTGTAGGTAACTTCTGCCGCCGTGTTGGTTTTTTTTGTGCAGAGTCATTTGGAAACGCTCAACAAATAGCGACGAACATCGCCGCAAAGCCAAGCCGTAGTTTTTGGCCCAAGCTTATGCGGTCTGGGAAACCGCCCATCATTGACCATGCGCCAAAGCGAAGCGCGGCTTATCGGCAGCAGTTTTGGGGAGTTGGGGTGGCGGGAATCGCCAACTAATTGCCGCTCCCGCAGGTAGGCGGAATCCGGTGTTTGGTCGAACCAATTTTGTGATGTGGGCTGAGACATAAATGCATTCCGTTGCACGCGATGCCTCAATGTAATTACCAAGAAACGTCATAGCAAGCGGATGCGCAGGTGATTTTTCGGTCTGCATGCACCACCGAAAAATTACTTTAGCGGATGCTCTTTTCGCCACTCGCTGATGTAGTCCCTGACCGAGGTTAGTGCAGATATATTGGTCGCTGCTCCAGCCAAATCCACCGAACTCTTATACGGATATCGGGCAAGCGCTGGGTTGGCGTTGCACCAGCCAAAGACCTTGGCTCTGTCGTCAGAAACTTTCGCCTTTCGCCGTGCCGAACTCTTACCTTGGTTTGCGCGTGAAGTGATTTGCGTCCGATGGTCTAGCGCGTACAAAATTAGCTGCCAAAGCGACTCCTCGTAAACCAAGGGCTTCAGGGCCTTTGCGCTAGCCTGCTGCTGCACGACTAACTCAAAAATTTTTTTGCCATCCTGTTGGTGTTTTTTGTTCTGGCGTTGCAGGTGCCTTTCCAGTTCCGGTAGCCCAAGACTATGTGGCGCTGGTATCGCTTTGTTGCTCATGCGGCCCTCAAGGAAAAAGATTTGTTGGTCTGTAATGGCACGCCCTGCAAAAGGGTCGCCCAGTCTTTCATCAGGCGATTCCGCCCGGCAAGCGGATTGCCCAGAGCGTACGGCCCAGTGGTCTCGTTGCCAAAAGCGTGCGCCAAAGCATGCGTCCTTACTTCTGACGGATAGACCCTGCGCCCCTGCGCACATTTTGCAAAGTTGGCTCTAAATCCGTGCGGTGTGGAATCCACCTTCAATCGGGGTGTTGATGCAATTAGAGTCATGTCTGGCAGGGGCGCGCCCGAAGCTACTAGGAAGACTAAAGCAGCGCCACCGTGCGTTGGGGAGGGCTTTAGTGACTTAATGGCAGGCTCAGACAAGAGAACCAGAAGTTCGCTTTTCAAGCTGCACCTCGCAGCGGTATAACTTCCGCCCCGGTGCGTATCTTGTCCAAGTAGTCCGCCCATCGCTGCATCATTTTTTTTCGGGCGGAAAGGTGCGCTGTCCGGTTGTATGCCCTACCGTTAGGGTCTTTAACCGTGTGCGCAAGTTGATGTTCAATATGATCAACTCGCTCACTCAGCACCTCGTCCAAGATGGTTCGTGCCATCGCACGAAAGCCGTGCGCAGTATGTACGTCCTTGCTATACCCCATTCCACGCAAGGCCGCGTTCAGCGTGTTTTCACTCATGGGGCGCTCATCAGACCGCAAACTTGGGAAAACATACCGACCCTGACCTGTGATGGTCTGCACGGTTCGCAAGATGGCCAAGGCTTGGGCGGAGAGCGGGACGATATGGTCAACGCCCATCTTCATCTTTGCGCCCGGAATGCGCCACTCTTCACCATCAAAATCAATTTCTGCCCACTCTGCCTTGCGAAGCTCGCCGGGCCTCACAAATACTAGCGGGGCCAGCTTCAACGCCCCCACCGTACCGGGATGCCCTGTGTATCCGTAGATGGATCGCATCAACTCGCCAGCTTGCTTGGGATCAGTGATGGCGGCAAAGTGAGACTTTGGAATTTCCGCCAACGCTCCACGGAGGTCGGAAGTCACGTCGCGATCCGCCAGTCCCACCGCAACGGCATAGCGAAATATGCGTCCACAAATCTGCTTGGCGCGGTGCGCTGTATCAACCGATCCTCGCCCCTCAATCTTGCGCAGCGCCTTGTTGAGTACATCCCTCGGCCCCAGCGTGTTGATTGGCAGCCCCCCGATGAACGGGAATACGTCATGCTCAAGCAGGGTTGTGATGCGGGTCTGGGTAATCTCCTTGCGGGTAACCGCCGTCTTTTTTAGCCATGCGCGAGCGACAAGCTCGAATGTGTTGGCAGCTAAGTCTGCTTTGATCTGCTTTTCTTCACGCTTGGCGGCGTTGGGATCGATGCCCTTGGAAAGCTGCTCGCGGGCCTTTTCGCGGCGTTTTCTGGCCTCGGCGAGGGGTACGGTGGGGTAAACACCCAAGGCCAGTGTCTTGCGCTTCTCATTGAACCTGTAGTTCATGCGCCAGTACTTACCGGCAGCAGTTACAAGCAAATACATGCCGCCGCCATCGGTGTACTTGTCGCCAGCGGCCTTGCCACTGTGCTTCGTGCTGTTTTTTATGAACGTGTCATTCAGAGCCATGCTTCACCTTGCTGGCGGTATGTGGACTGGCAGTATTTGCAGATACCGCCAAAAATGCCGCCAATCTGGCGGTATGTCATGCTACCAGATGAGGTGAAGTGAGACTATCAAAAAACCGTCGTATCTATGGGAATTGGCTTTTTTGGGGCCATCTGAGACGGTTTGACATGAAAAAGTGGTGCGGCTGGCGGGGATCGAACCCACGACCCTTGGCTTCGGAGGCCAATACTCTATCCACTGAGCTACAGCCGCACAGCAAGCCTTGGATTGTAGGGCGTTTCCCCTGAGTGCCCCGTTATAATCATGGGCTGATTTACCAGCCCCGAACACCCGAGGACACCATGAGCGACCACAGCCACACCGAAGCACACGAAGAGGAACACACCGGCCCGATCAAAAACCCCAAGCAACTGCTGATGGCGGTGTTTTTCTCTTTTGTGATCCCGATCTTCATGATCATTGGCCTGGTGCATTACGTGAACTCCGCTGGCAAGCCCGCTGCCGGCGCGGTCAACATGGAAAAGTCGGTGGCCGAGCGGATTCAAAAAGTCGGTGCGGTGGAAATTCGCGATGCCAACCGCGAAATGAAGACCGGGGAAGAGGTGTTCAAAGCCCAGTGCTCCACCTGCCACGCCAACGGCGCTGCCGGTGCACCGAAGTTTGGCGACAAGGCGGCATGGGCCCCTCGCATCAAAACTGGGTTTGACGCCCTGTGGAACTCGGCACTGAAGGGCAAAAACGCTATGGGTGCGCAGGGTGGCGGTGATTTTGCCGACTATGAAGTCGCACGTGCCGTGGTCTACATGGCCAACGCGGGTGGCGCCAAGTTCCCTGAGCCAGCCAAACCTGCGCCTGAAGCCGCGAAATAAGTTTTCTCAAGCTTCATGAAATGCCGACGCATGCGTCGGCTTTTTTGTTTTCAAGGGGTGGCTTTTGCGCTTTGCGCTTGGGGGCTTTGGCAATAGCCGAATCGCACGGGCAGTTCAGCGCGGATGACATCCTCCACTGCCCAGCCATGGTGCTCGATGGCGGCAGAAAGCGCTGCGACATCTTGGGTGTGTACGAGTCCAAAGCCGGCCGACGTTTGCAGGTAGGGCCAGCCGTGTTCGTCCATCATGCAAGCCTCAAACTGGGCCTGCACACCGGCGTGGGTGCTGATGGTGCCTTGCACATCAATACGCCAGACGCGCGGGGTGGCCTCCAGCTCTACGAAGACGCGTTGCGGTCCGTTCTGAAAATACCAGTGTCCTGTGGCGTCACAGGCGTAGTTGCGCTCGATGAAGTCAATCAATTTGACGTGCTGCAGCATCGACCCTTTGGCGCCTGGCAGGCCACTGGCGAAGCTGCCGCAGTACTGCGCGCGGTCGTCGCGCATGTACCAGTTGCCGCGTGCATCCAACCCCAGCCAGCCATAGCAATCCGGCACGTTGGGCCATTTGGCCATGGCTTGTTTGACGATGTCGTCCATGTCTTGGTTTCCTAGGCAGTGTGGGGCGGGGTGCAATGTTTCCGCAACCAGCCGCCTACCGATTGGGGCAGGGCATACACCACCCCCGGAGGACCACCGGTGGGAAAGCCTACGTGACCGCCGCCCTGCGGCTGCCAAAGCGTAACCCAATCGCCAGCGTCTTGACTGGAGGGCAGTGACGCAGCGGGCACAAAGGGATCGTTGCGGGCGTTGAGCACCAAGGCAGGCAGGCGGATGCGGTGCAGGTGGGGTTGGGCCGACGCTTCCCGCCAATACCGCTGGGTGTTGCCAAAGCCGTGCAGCGGCGCGGTAAAGATGTTGTCGAACTCATACAAGTCGCGCGCGCGGCGCAGGGCCTCCCCGTCAAACAAGCCGGGGAATTGCGCGAGTTTGCGCAGCGCCTTGGGTTTCATGGTTTGCAGAAACATGCGGGTGTAGACCTGGCGGTTAAAGCCCTTGCCAATGGCCTGGCCGCTGGCAGCCAGGTCAAGGGGCGAGCAGACCGAGGCGACCGCGCTGACGGTTCGGCTGGCCTCACTCCCGGCCTCTTGCGCCCAGCGCAGCAAGGCGTTTCCACCCAGAGAAATGCCGACGGCAACCATCGGCCCTGCATGGCTCGCGCGCAATCGCTGCAGCACCCAGCCGATTTCTTCATAGTCGCCGGAATGGTAGGCGCGCGGCGCCAGGTTGAGCTCGCCGCTGCATCCGCGAAAGTGCACCACGACGTAGTCCATCTGCTGCGCTTGGGCATAGTGCGCAAAAGACTCCGCGTAATGGCTGCGCGAAGTGCCCTCCAGACCATGAAAAAGTACGAGCAGCGGTTTTGAGTTTGGGCCACCGACGCGCTGCCAATCGAGGTCAATGAAGTCCTGGTCGGGAGTGCTCCAGCGTTCACGCTCATAGGTGGGCGCCTTGTCCGGATAGCGCCTGCCCAGTTTGGCGGCGACGATGGTTTGCAGGTTGCCGCCTGGCAACCACCAAGGTGCGTGGTAGTTCATGAAGTGTGTGTGGCCCCAAGCAGGTACTGTGCGCGCCGCCCATGAAAAAACCGCCCGAAGGCGGTTTTGCGCGGTACAGAGGAAACTCAGTGCCGCTGCTGAAACTTGCGCAGAGCCGACAATTGTGCCACCAGCACGGCCAACTCCGATTGAGCCACCGCAAGGTCCACATCGCTCTTGGCGTTCTTCAGCGCTTCCTGGGCCAAAGCTTTGGCCGCATTGGCTTTTTCTTCGTCCAGGTCTTTGCCACGAATCGCGGTGTCCGACAGCACGGTGACCGTGTTGGGCTGCACTTCAATGATGCCGCCAGCGACAAAGACAAATTCTTCGCTGCCGTCGGCCATCTCAATACGCACCGAGCCGGGTTTGATGCGGGTGATCAACGGTGTGTGGCGGGGATAAATCCCCAACTCACCCGCTTCGCCCGGCAAAGCCACAAAACGTGCCTCACCCGAGAAGATGGACTCTTCTGCGCTGACCACATCAACGTGGATGGTGTTCATGACTTAGACCTTTTTGGCTTTTTCGAAGGCTTCGTCAATCGTGCCGACCATGTAGAACGCTTGCTCTGGCAAGTGATCGCACTCGCCAGCCACAATCATCTTGAAGCCGCGGATGGTTTCAGCCAGCGTGACATATTTACCAGGCGAGCCGGTGAACACTTCAGCCACGTGGAACGGCTGCGACAGGAAACGTTGGATCTTGCGAGCGCGGGCCACGGTGAGCTTGTCTTCGGGAGCCAGCTCGTCCATACCCAGAATCGCAATAATGTCGCGCAGTTCTTTGTAGCGCTGCAGCGTACCCTGCACCGCACGGGCGGTGGCGTAATGCTCTTCGCCCACAACCAGCGGGTCGAGCTGGCGGCTGGTGGAGTCCAATGGATCCACAGCGGGGTAAATACCCAGAGAAGCAATGTCACGCGACAACACCACAGTGGAGTCCAAGTGCGCAAAAGTGGTTGCAGGCGAGGGGTCGGTCAAGTCATCGGCAGGCACGTAAACGGCTTGGATGGAGGTGATCGAACCAACCTTGGTCGAGGTAATACGCTCTTGCAAACGGCCCATCTCCTCAGCCAAGGTGGGCTGGTAGCCCACGGCGGAAGGCATACGACCCAAGAGCGCGGACACTTCGGTACCGGCCAAGGTGTAGCGGTAGATGTTGTCCACAAAGAACAGCACGTCTTTGCCTTCGTCACGGAAAGACTCCGCAATCGTCAGACCGGTCAAAGCCACGCGCAAACGGTTGCCTGGGGGCTCATTCATCTGACCGTACACCATGGCCACTTTAGATTCACCCAGGTTTTCCAGGTTCACCACGCCGGAGTCGGCCATCTCGTGGTAGAAGTCATTGCCTTCGCGGGTACGTTCACCCACACCAGCGAACACGGACAAACCGCTGTGCGCCTTGGCGATGTTGTTG
This sequence comes from Comamonadaceae bacterium, assembly GCA_947447985.1. Lineage (GTDB taxonomy): Bacteria > Pseudomonadota > Gammaproteobacteria > Burkholderiales > Burkholderiaceae_C > Allorhodoferax. Next base: position 665 of record CANFLX010000007.1, on the reverse strand, counting down.
ATCAGTTCCATCATGTTCACGGTCTTGCCAACACCGGCACCGCCGAACAGACCGACCTTACCGCCCTTGGCGAAAGGACAGACCAAGTCAATCACTTTGATGCCGGTCTCGAGCAGCTCTTGCGAGGGGCTGAGTTCGTCATAAGCGGGCGCCTTGCGGTGGATCGATGCCGTCAAAGCCTGATCCACGGGGCCGCGCTCATCGATGGGCGAGCCCAGCACGTCCATGATGCGGCCCAGGGTTGCTTTTCCGACCGGAACGGTAATAGCCGCGCCAGTGTTGGTGACCATCAGGCCACGACGCAGACCGTCGGAAGTACCCAATGCAATGGTACGGACGATGCCGTCACCCAGCTGCTGCTGCACTTCGAGCGTCAGGGCAGTGCCCTCCAGCTTGAGGGCGTCATACACCTTGGGCATGTGGTCACGTGGAAACTCAACGTCCACCACCGCGCCAATACACTGAACAATCTTGCCCTGAACGCCTGCGTTCGAATGGGTGTTCTCATGAGCCATACTTTTTGCTCCAAAAATTAAAATCAGACAGCAGCCGCACCAGCCACGATTTCCGAAAGTTCTTTCGTGATCGCAGCTTGACGCGTCTTGTTGTAAACCAGTTTGAGTTCGTTGATCACGTTCCCAGCGTTGTCGGTCGCGGACTTCATC
>CANFLX010000006.1 GCA_947447985.1 Comamonadaceae bacterium | reverse complement strand
TATTCCGCAACTGCGCCAATCACGGCGGAGCCTTGAGGAATGCCATCCGCATCCTTCAGGATTGCTAAGTGACCTTTGAGTTTGATCATTGCGCCAGACTTGTGCATAAATGGCAAAGTGATGTCCTTGCGGAGGGCAAACTCTTTGGGTTCAGCCATTGCTTTTGAGAAGCAGTTGCCATGTGCGGCTTGCATGCTGGGCGGAATGACAAGGTTCGCATGTTGCCCCAGCGCCTCCTTCGCATCGAAACCGAGCATCAATTCCGCAGCTCTGTTCCAAGCACTGATAACTCCGTCGTTGCCCACTGCTATCACGGCATAGGACATGTTCTCAATCACGGATTGACCAAGGGAAGTGGCTGGATTTGTCATTCGAAGTTCATCCTCTCAGGCATGCACGCTTTTGCGCAAGACGACGGTTAGCCCAGCGCCACCCGCATCTGATCAATCACGGCCTTGTAGTCGGGCTTGCCAAAAATGGCGCTGCCGGCCACAAAGGTGTCGGCGCCCGCGTCGGCCACGCGGCGGATGTTGTCGGTTTTGATGCCGCCGTCCACTTCCAGGCGAATGTCTTTGCCGGTGGCGGCTATGCGCTTGCGCACATCCTCGATCTTGCGCAGGGCCGAGTCGATAAAGCTCTGGCCGCCAAATCCGGGGTTGACGCTCATGATGAGCACCAGGTCAATGTCGTCAATCACCCAGTCCAGCACGTCCAGCGGCTCGGCAGGGTTGAACACCAGCCCGGCTTTCACGCCCTTGGACTTGATGGCCTGGATGCTGCGGTGCACATGGCTTGAGGCGTCGGGGTGAAAGCTGATGTAGTCCGCACCCGCTTCGGCAAACGATGCGGCCAGCGCATCCACCGGCGAGATCATCAAATGCACATCAATCGGCACGGCCACGCCCGCGGCGGTTTTGGAGTGGGGTTTCAGCGCGCTGCAAATCATGGGGCCGAAGGTGAGGTTGGGCACGTAATGGTTGTCCATCACGTCAAAGTGGATCCAGTCGGCGCCCGCGGCGATGACGTTTTTCAGCTCCTCGCCCAAGCGGGCAAAGTCGGCAGACAGCAGGGAAGGGGCGATGCGGTACGTCATGGTTCGGCTTTCTGCGACAAGGGCAAAGTGGAAATGCGCCGAACATACCCGATTTTCAGCTTAGCATCGCGCCATGCCCAAGCACACCACCTCCGATTACCAGTTTCGCGTCGACGTGCGCCCGCAGTACCTGCCCGAGCAGTCTTCTCCCGCCCAGGGCCTGTACCTGTTTGCGTACACCATCACCATCAGCAACACCGGCAACGTGGCCGCGCAGCTGATTTCGCGCAGCTGGAACGTCAACGACGCCAACGGCCACACCGAAAAGGTCAAGGGCCTGGGCGTGGTCGGCCAGCAGCCGCTTCTGCAACCTGGCCAGTCGTTCGAATACACCAGCGGCACCCGTCTTCGCACGCCCACCGGCACCATGCACGGCAGCTACTTTTGTGTGGCAGAGGACGGCGAAAAGTTTGATGTGGACATTCCCATGTTTGTGCTCGACGCCCTGAGCGGCGATGTAGACAGCAAGCGCACCCTGCATTAGAGAGGTGCGCCAGCGGCCATGGGCGAGTTTGACCTGATACGCCGGTTCTTTACCCGGCCCACGCCGCGTGCGGTGCTGGGCGTGGGGGACGATTGCGCGCTGCTGCAAAGCGCGCCTGGCATGCAAATGGCCATTTCCACCGACATGCTGGTGGCTGGCCGCCACTTTTTTGCCGACACCGACCCGCAGCGCCTGGGTCACAAATGTCTGGCCGTAAATCTGAGCGATCTGGCGGCCTGCGGTGCGCGGCCGCTGGCTTTTACCCTGGCACTGGCCCTGCCCCAGGCCGACGAAGCCTGGCTTGCACCTTTCGCCAAGGGACTGTTGCAGCTGGCCGATGCCCACGGTTGTGAGCTCATCGGTGGCGACACCACGCGCGGGCCGCTCACTATGTGTATCACCGTGTTTGGCGAAGTTCCTGCAAGGGGCGCCGTGCCCCTGCTGCCCACCAGCGCCCTGCTGCGCAGCGGCGCACGGGTGGGCGACGACATTTATGTGAGTGGCACTTTGGGCGATGCGGCGCTGGCCCTGCGCGCCCTGCAAGGCACAGTCGCCTTGCCCACCGACCTGTTGAACGCGGCCCGCGCGCGGCTGGAGCAACCCACCGCGCGCGTGGCCCTGGGCCAGGCGTTGCGCGGCGTGGCGACTGCTTGCGCCGATGTGAGCGACGGGCTGCTGGGCGACCTGGGCCATATCCTGGAGCGCTCCGGCTTAGGGGCACAGATTGAGGTGGAGCGGACCTTGCCCCTGTTGGCGGCACGCGCAAACTTTGCGGATGGCGCCGCGCAGTTTGACGCGCAGTTGGGGCGGGACACCGCGCTGCAATGTGTGCTGGCGGGTGGCGACGACTACGAGCTGGTTTTTTGCGCACCACCCACCGAGCGCGAAGCCGTAGCGCAGGCCGCCTTGCAGAGCGCCACGCCGGTCACCCGCATTGGTACCATGCGCGCCGAGCGGGGACTGCTTTTGCTGGACAGCCAAGGGCGTGCAATCGCGCCCGAATCGCTCGAACTCGCGTCCTTTGACCACTTTGCTGCTGCCCCTGGCCCTTAACGCATGACCCAAGCTGAAACCGTGTACCCCACCGACCCCAGCGGCAAGCGCTTTGCGGCCAGACCCACGCTGCGCTTCATGCTGGCCCACCCCGCCCATTTGCTGGCGCTGGGCTTTGGTTCGGGCCTGAGCCGTTTTGCGCCGGGCACGGCAGGCACGCTGTGGGCCTGGGTGGTGTTTTTGGCGCTCTCGCCATGGATGAACGACGCGCGCTGGGCCCTGCTAATTGCGGCATCCGTTCCCGTGGGCTGGTGGGTGTGCAGTGTTACCGCGCGCAACATGGGTGTACTCGACCCAGGCAGCGTGGTCTGGGACGAAGCTGTGGCCATGTGGATCATTCTCTGGCTGGTCATGCCCACGGGCCTGTGGGGGCAGCTCGTGGCCTTTGCCTTGTTTCGGTTTTTTGATGCAGTCAAGCCCGGCCCCGTGGGCTGGGCCGATCGCCTGTACCACGGCCTGGACCCCGCCACAGACCGCTGGGCCTGGGCCAAAGCGGGCTGGGGCATCATGCTCGACGACCTGGTCGCTGCGGCTTGCACCTTGCTGGTAATTGCACTGTGGCAGGCATGGTGAGCAGCGCCCCAAACGCAGCCGAGACCACGGCGGCGCTGGTGCAGCCATTGGCCGAAGCGCTGCTCGCGCGCGGCTGGATGCTGGCCACAGCCGAGAGCTGCACCGGCGGCTTGATTGCCGGTGCCTGCACCGACCTGGCAGGCTCGAGCGCGTGGTTCGAGCGCGGCTTTGTGAGCTATTCCAACGCCGCCAAATCGCAGATGCTGGGGTTGGATGCCGCCTTGATTGCGCAGCACGGCGCGGTCAGCGAACCGGTGGCGCGCGCCATGGCCAAAGGTGCCTCGCAGCAGGCACAGACTCAGGTGGCACTGGCCGTGACAGGCGTAGCAGGCCCGGGCGGCGGCAGTGCCGACAAGCCCGTGGGCACGGTGTGGTTTGGCTGGGCGGTCGATGGCCGCGTGCTGAGCGAAGTGCAGCACTTTGCCGGGGACCGTGCGGCGGTGCGAGATGCCACGGTGCGACACAGCCTGCAGCGCCTCCTTGAGCTGCTGCTAACACCGGCCACCCACAAGGCATGAGCGGCGTTTTCTGGACCGGCTTTGCCACCAGCCTGGCGCTGATCGTGGCCATTGGTTCGCAAAACGCCTTTGTGCTGCGCCAGGGCATCTTGCGCCAGCATGTGGCGGCGCTGGTGCTGTTTTGCGCTTTGTCGGACGCGCTACTCATCGTGGCAGGGGTGGCCGGCTTGGGCGCACTGGTGCAAAGCAGCCCGGTGTTTCTGGAGGTCACCCGTATCGGCGGCGCGCTGTTTTTGGCGGCGTATGGCGTGTTGGCCGCGCGGCGGGCTTTCGGCGCCGAGGCCTTGCAGGCGGCCGATGGCGCCGCACTGAGTTTGGGCGCGGCGCTGGCGAGCTGCTTTGCTTTCACGTTTTTGAACCCCCACGTCTACCTGGACACGGTGGTGCTGCTGGGCTCGATTGCCAGCCAACACGGCGAAGCCCGTTGGGTGTTTGGGGCGGGAGCGGCATGGGGCAGCCTGGTGTGGTTTTCCGTTTTGGGCTTTGGTGCCCGTTTGTTGCAACCGGTGTTTGCACGCCCACTGGCCTGGCGCATGCTGGACGCGCTGATTGCCCTGACCATGGGGGCGCTGGCGCTGATGGTATGGTTCGGCGCGTCCGGCCCCCTCACACCCTCCTGAAAGACCTGCTGATGCTGCTCAAGATCTTGCACTTTGTGTACCCCGTGCGCTACCTGGCATTTACGCTCTGTGTGATGGGTTTTCTGATCAGCCTGTTCCAGTGGGGGCAGGGCGGCCACCTGCTGCCGGTGCTCATTTTTGGCTACCTAACGGGCACGGGTGTGCACGACGTGCTGCAAGCCAAGCGCTCGATTTTGCGCAACTACCCCGTGATTGGGCACCTGCGCTTCATGCTGGAATTTATCCGGCCCGAGATTCGCCAGTACTTTATTGAGAACGACACCGAGGCCGCGCCCTTCTCGCGTTCGCAGCGCTCGCTGGTCTACCAGCGCGCCAAGGGCGACTCCGACAAACACCCGTTTGGCTCGCAAATGGATGCCTACGCAAACGGCTACGAGTGGATGACGCATTCGGTGGCGCCCAGTACCGTGGCCAGCCACGACTTTCGCATCACCATCGGGCCCGACACCGTGCAGCCCTACCGCGCCAGCGTGTTCAACATTTCGGCCATGAGCTTTGGTGCCTTGAGCGCCAATGCCATTCAGGCGCTCAATGCAGGGGCCAAGCGCGGCGGTTTTGCACACGACACGGGCGAGGGCTCGATCTCGGTGCACCACCGCAAGCACGGCGGCGATTTGATTTGGGAAGTGGCCTCAGGCTACTTTGGCTGCCGCAATGACGACGGCACGTTCAATGCCGACAAGTTCCAGGCCAATGCGCGCGACCCGCAGGTCAAGCTGATCGAAATCAAGCTCAGCCAGGGCGCCAAACCCGGCCATGGTGGCGTGCTGCCCGGCCCCAAGGTCACTGCCGAGATTGCCCAGGCGCGCGGCGTGCCCATGGGCGTGGACTGTGTATCGCCCGCGGCCCACAGCGCCTTTAGCACGCCGGTGGAGCTGATGCATTTCATTGCCCGCCTGCGTGAGCTCTCAGGCGGCAAGCCCACGGGCTTCAAGCTGTGCATTGGACACCCCTGGGAGTGGTTTGCCATGGTCAAGGCCATGCTGAAGACCGGCATTACGCCCGACTTCATCGTGGTGGACGGCACCGAGGGCGGCACCGGTGCGGCACCTGTTGAATTCATTGACCACGTGGGCTCGCCCTTGCAAGAAGGCCTGATGCTGGTGCACAACACGCTGCGCGGCGCGGGCTTGCGCGATCGCATCAAGATCGGGTGTGCGGGCAAGGTGGTGAGCGCCTTTGACGTGGCCCGCCTGATGGCGCTAGGAGCCGACTGGTGCAACAGCGCACGTGGCTTTATGTTTGCACTGGGCTGCCTGCAGGCGCAAACCTGCCACACCGGCAGCTGCCCCACCGGCGTGGCCACGCAAGACCCCTTGCGCCAGCAGGCGCTGGTGGTGCCCGACAAAGCCGAGCGCGTGTACCACTTCCACCAGCAAACCCTGCATGCGCTTAAAGAGCTGGTGCAAGCGGCCGGTGTGCAACACCCCAAGGACATCACCGCCCACCACATCGTGCGGCGCACCGGTGACCACACCGTGGCCAGCTTGGCACAGGCTTTGTTGAACGAGATTCCGGAAGGCAGTTTGCTGGGTGGCAGCTTGGACGAGCTGCCTCTGCTGTACCGCCGCCACTGGGACCATGTGCAGGCAGAGAGTTTCGCGCTGGCCTAAGGCGCTGAGCGCGTCGGTGGAGCCCGCAGGCTCGGTTTACGCCGGGTTCTGCGCTCGGATTTTTTTGACCAGGGCGGTGGTGGAGTAACCCGACACAAAGGGCAGCGCCAGCGCGTGGCCACCCCAGGATTCAACCAGTGCAGTCTCTGGCAACACGGCCATGTCGTAGTCGCCGCCTTTGACCAAAATGTCGGGGCGGATTTCCGCAATCAGCGCTTGCGGTGTGTCTTCATCAAACCAGGTGACCAGGCCCACGGCCTCTTGCGCCGCCATGACCACCGCGCGGTCCGCCTCGCCATTGAGCGGCCGGTCATCGCCTTTGCCCAAGCGGCGCACCGAGGCGTCGGTGTTGAGCGCCACGATCAGGCTGCCGCCCAGAGCACGGGCCTGTGCCAAATACAGCACGTGGCCGCGGTGCAGCACGTCGAACACACCGTTGGTAAACACCCAGGGGCGGGGCAGCTGGGCCAGAGCGGCGGGCAGGTCGCTGCGCTGGCAGATCTTGTTCAGCAGCGCAGGTGCCGGATAGGCCGTGCTCATGCCTGGGCAGCGGGTGCCGCCACCGCCAGTGAAGCGGCGAGCTCGCGTGCGAGCTCTTTGCGGTATTTGTTGAGCTCTTGTACGGTGGCAAAGCTGCGCTCCAGCAAAAGGCTCATGTTGTGCAGGATGCGCTCCACCACCTTGGTTTCCCACAGGTCGTCAAACTTGATTTGCTGGTCCAGCCAGTGCTCCAGCCACTGCGGGTTGGGCAGGCGGCTTTGGATGGTGTCGTTGGGGAAAAGCGCTTTGTTGACGTGCAAATTGGTCGGGTGCAAGGCCTGCGCGGTGCGCCGGGCGCTGGCCATGAGTACACCCACTTTGGCAAACGCGCTTTTGGCCTCCAGGCCCACGTTTTGGATCGCGCGCTTCATGTATTTCAAGTAAGCGCCGCCGTGGCGGGCCTCGTCCTGGCTCAGGCGGGTGTAAATCGACTTGATCACCGGCTCGGTATGCCATTCGCTGGCGCGGCGGTACCAGTGGTTGAGGCGGATTTCGCCGCAAAAGTGCAGCATCAGCGTCTCAAGCGCTGGCGCCGGGTCAAAGGTGAAGCGCACCTTGTGCAGCTCTTCTTCGGTGGGCACCATCTCGGGGCGAAAGCGGCGCAGGTACTCCATGAGCACCAGGGCGTGTTTTTGCTCTTCAAAAAACCAGATCGACATAAAGGCCGAAAAGTCGCTGTCACCCTGGTTGTCGCGCAAAAACATCTCAGTGGCGGGCAGCGCCGACCACTCGGTAATCGCATTCATTTTGATGGTCGTGGCCTGCTCGTCGGTCAGCAGGCTGGGGTCAAAGCTGTCCCAGGGAATATCGCGCTCCATGTCCCAGCGCACGGCTTCAAGCTGACGGAAGAGTTCGGGATAAAGCATGTCGGTCCTTCGAGTTGCTTTGATTTTAGGTCGGGGCCATGACAACCGTGTGCAGTTCCATCACGATTGCTTTGCGCTGCAACAGCAAAACCGCAAATGGCAAAAAATTACCGTGTAGTCGCGGAATTACCGTATAGTAACCAGATTATGGCAAATTCCTTATGAAAGTCGCAATTATTGGTTCCGGCATCGCCGGCTTGTCGGCCGCACTGCGCCTGCAGCCGCATGCGGCGGTGACGCTGTTCGAGTCTGGCAGCTACTTTGGCGGCCACACGCACACCGTAGACATCACCTTGGACACGCCCCAGGGCCTGCGCAGCCACGGAGTGGACACGGGCTTTTTGGTGTTCAACGAGCGCACCTACCCTCAACTCATTGCACTGTTTGCCGAGCTCGGGGTAGAGACCGCTCCCTCGGACATGTCCTTCTCGGTGCAAGTGCCCGCAAGCAAGCAACACCAGCACCTGGAGTGGAGCGGCACCTCGCTCAACGCGGTGTTCAGCCAGCGGCGCAATCTGGTCAACCCCCGCTTTTGGCGCATGCTGCGCGACGTGGTGCGGTTCAACCGCTTGGCCACCGCCATTGCACTGCGCAATGCCGAGGGCGAGCTGATGCAGCCACTGCGCGAGTTTCTGCAAACGCACCAGTTCTCCACCGAGTTCTCGAATTGGTATTTCCTGCCCATGCTGGGCTGCATCTGGAGCTGCCCGACTGCGCAGATGTTGGAGTTTCCCGTAGCGACCATGATCCGGTTTTGCCACAACCACGGCCTGATCCAACTGAGCAACCGGCCGCAGTGGCACACCGTCGCGGGGGGCGCACGCCACTATGTGGACAAAATCGTGGCACGCATTGCCGACAAACGCCTGAACTGCCCCGTGCAGCAGATCCGCCGCGATGCCGATGGCGTCTTGATTACCAGCGCCGGACAGACCGAGCACTTTGACAAGGTCGTCATCGCCACCCACAGCGACCAGGCGCTGGCATTGCTGGGCGACGCCAGCGCGCAAGAGCGTGCCACCTTGGGCGCAATCGGCTACCAGGCCAACCGTGCCGTACTGCATACCGACGCCTCGGTCTTGCCACAGCACCGGCGGGCCTGGGCCGCGTGGAACTACGAGCGCGCATCCCTGGCCGATGGCGGTGCGGACAGCCAACGCGTGTGCCTGCACTACTTGCTCAACTTGCTGCAGCCCCTGCCCTTCACCCAGCCGGTGGTGGTGTCGCTCAACCCTTTGCACGAGATGGACCCCCAGACCGTGCACGGTACTTTTGATTACGCCCACCCGGTGTTTGACCTGGCGGCTATTCGTGCACAGGCCGAGGTGCCGCAGTTGCAAGGTGTGCAGCACAGCTATTTTTGCGGCGCGTGGACCGGCTACGGCTTTCATGAAGACGGGCTCAAGTCGGGCTTGGATGTGGCGGCGCGCTTGCGCCCCTTGCTGGGCTGATGGGCATGCCTACCGCAGCGGTGCCTTCACCCGCCCAGGCCCTGATCGGCTTTGGGCAGGTGCGCCACACACGGCTGCGCCCGGCGCGCAATGTGTTTGCCTATTCCACGTATTTCTTGATGCTGCCCATGCGCGGCCTGCAAGCAGCGCACGCCGCGCCATCTGCATTGGCACGCAACCGCTTTGCGCTGCTGAGCTTTTACGACCGCGACCATGGCGACGGGCGCGGCCCCGAGGAAGGCGGCGCGTTGGCGTGGCTGGATGGTGTGCTGGCGCAAGAAGGTGTTCACGATGCGAACGGCGAAGTGTGGTTGCACTGCTACCCGCGCGTGCTGGGCTTTGCCTTCAAGCCTGTGAGTTTTTGGTACTGCCACCGCAGCGACGCCAGCCTGCGCGCCATCGTGGTCGAAGTCAACAACACCTTTGGCCAGCGCCACTGCTATCTGCTGGACCCCGCGCAGTGGGGTGCGCAGTTGCAGGCGAACAAAGTGTTTCACGTCTCGCCGTTTTGTGCGGTCGAGGGCGGCTACCGTTTTCGTTTCATGTTCGATGCAGCACGGACGCGTACCGTGGCGCGCATTGACTATGACGACGCACAGGGCCCACTGCTGCAAACCAGCGTCAGCGGAACGCTGGAGCCCATCACGCCACGGGCTTTGCGCCGCGCCGTGCTGGGCTACCCGCTGATGACGTTGGCCGTAGTGTGGCGCATCCATTGGCAAGCGTTGCGCTTGTGGATCAAGCGAGTGCCGTTTTTCCGCCTGCCGGCAGAACCATCGTCTGCGGTGAGCCGCTAAGCCAATTTCACCAACGATTTCTCCCTCTTTTTTCTTCGCGCTATGACCCGCACCTCGACCAACACCGACGCCCGCACTTCCTCCACAGCACGCGTTCCGGCAGCCGCACGCACCGTGCTCAAACTGTTGCAGGGCTTGCGCCATGGCAGCCTGACCGTGCATTTTCCCGATGGACAAATGCAGCGCTTTGGCGGTGAAGCGTCGCCCCACGCCACCTTGCATTTGCACAACTGGAATGCCTTTGGCGCGGCGCTCAAATCGGGTGACATCGGCTTTGCGGAGAGCTTTATTGACGGTGACTGGACCACGCCCGATCTGACCGCCCTGCTGCGCGTGCTGGTGCAAAACCGGTCGGCCGTAGAGCAAGCCATATTTGGCAGCTGGTGGGGCCAACTGGCCTACCGCGTGAAGCACTGGCTCAACCGCAACACCCGCAGCAACAGCCAGAAAAACATCCACGCCCATTACGACTTGGGCAACGCTTTTTACACGCGCTGGTTGGATCCCAGCATGAACTACTCGTCTGCACTGTTCGGCGGCAATCTGGCGCAAACCCTGCAACAAGCCCAAGAGGCCAAAGTGCGCCGCGTGCTAGAACAGGCTGGCGTGCAAACCGGTGACCGCGTGCTAGAGATTGGCTGCGGCTGGGGTGCGCTGGCGGAGATGGCCACCACCGGTTTTGGCGCCCATGTGACGGGTGTCACCCTGAGCACCGAGCAACTGGCCTTTGCCCAGGAGCGAATGCAGCGTCTGGGCGTGGCCGACCAAGCCGAATTGCGCTTGCAGGACTACCGCGACATTAACGATGCGCCCTTTGACGCGGTGTGCTCGGTGGAAATGATTGAGGCCGTGGGCAAGGAGTACTGGCCCACCTACTTTGCCAGTGTGGCGAACTTGCTCAAGCCTGGGGGACGGGCTTGCATCCAAAGTATCGTGATCGATGACGCACTCTATGCGCGTTACATCAACTCCACCGACTTTATTCAGCAGTACATTTTTCCAGGTGGCTGTTTGCCCAGCCCCAGCGTGTTTCGCGCACAAGCGCAAGCCGCCGGTTTGCAGGTCGAGCAAGAGCACGCTTTTGGTTTTGACTATGCCGAGACGCTCAAGCGCTGGCGCGAGGCCTTCTTACAACACCGCGACGAGGTCTTGACCTTGGGCTTTGACAGGCGTTTTATGCATATTTGGGAGTTTTACCTGTGCTACTGCGAGGCGGCTTTCATGGAAAAAAACATTGACGTGGTGCAGTACACCTTGCGCAAACCGGGGCCTGCGGCCTAAGGCCTATGGCCGCACATTGCCTCCTGCGTCGCTCCCGCCGCGCGTTGCTGCGCATGGCCGTGGCGACAGCTTTCGCGCAAGCCTTCAGCGTGCCGGCCCAAGCCCAAGCGCCAGCGGGGGACGTTCCCCGTGAAGTCGCCCAGGCCTTGCCACAGAGCCAGGTGCAGGGCATGGGGCGCATGAGCTACCTGCTGTGGGATGTGTTTGACGCCACCCTCTGGACGCAGGCCGGCTTTCGCAGCGCGCAGTATGTGGAGCATGCCTTTGCCTTGGAGCTGCGTTACTTGCGTACCTTGTCTGCCGCCTCACTGGTCGACAGTTCTTTGCAGGAAATGCGCCGCATGGGAACGCTAGAGGCCAGTAAAGAGGCGGGCTGGACCACCGCCATGCAATCAGCCTTCGTGGACGTGCAGGCGGGTGACCGCATCACGGGGGTGCATTACCCGGGTGTAGGCGCACGCTTCTACTTCAACGGCAGGTTGCGTTCTAGTGTGGAGGACGCCGCTTTTGCCCGGGCGTTTTTTGGTATCTGGCTCAGCCCATCGACCAGCGAGCCGCGCCTGCGCAGCGCCTTGCTCGCAGACAGCACGCTGTCCATCCGCTGAACCGCGCCCCATGAACACCATGCACTGCGACAACACCGTCGGCCACAGCCCGGGCGCAGGCCTGTCTTTGGGCTGGAGCCAGGGTATGCGTTACGGTCTGCTGGGCTTGCCGCTGGCCTTTGTGGCCCTGCCCTTGTATGTGCTCTTGCCCAACTACTACGCGCTGCACTTTGGTGTGCCACTGGCGGGGCTGGGGCTGCTGCTGTTGAGCGCGCGGTTGCTGGACGCCATAACCGACCCCTTGCTGGGACGCTGGGCAGACGCTTTGTTTGCGCGGTCTCCCACCCATGTGCTTGCACTGGGCGCGGCGGCCGCTTTGCTCTTGGGGCTGAGCTTCTTTGGCCTGTTTTTTCCGCCCGTCACCGAACTGCCTTTTCTGTGGGCCTGGGCGGGCGCCTGCCTGCTGCTGTGTTACCTGGCCTTCAGTACTTTGACCATCCTCCACCAGTCCTGGGGCGCCCTGCTGGGTGGCGATGCCCTTGGGCGCAGCCGTGTGGTGGCCTTTCGGGAAGGCTTTGGCCTGGCCGGCGTGGTGCTGGCCTCGCTCAGTCCGACGGCCTTTGGCATGCCTGCGACCACGGCCTTGCTGGGCCTGGCACTGGTGCTGGCGTGGTGGGCCTGGAGCCGCGCTCCTCAACCAGCGCGGATGGACGCTGGCAATGTTTCGGGGCCTGCGGATAGCGTGCTCGCGCCATGGAGCGTGCCCGCATTTCGCGCGCTGCTGTCTGTGTTCATGGTCAACGGCATTGCCACCGCCTTACCCGCCACGCTGATCTTGTTTTTTGTGCAAGACCGCCTGCAAGCGCCCCCTGCCATGGAGGCCTGGTTTCTAGGCAGCTACTTTCTGGCGGCGGCACTGGCTTTGGCACCCTGGCTTCGTGTCGTCAAGCATTGGGGCTTGGAACGGGCGTGGTTGGCGGGCATGGTCTTGTCGGTCGCGGTTTTTGCATTTGCCGCGCAATTGGGCACCGGAGAGACCACTGCATTTTTAGCGGTCTGCGTGCTCTCCGGCATGGCCATGGCCGCCGACCTGGCTTTGCCAGGCGCGCTGTTGGCGGGTGTGATCGCTGACCAAAACGACACCGCCAGTGGACGCTTTTTTGGCTGGTGGAACCTGGCCACCAAACTCAACCTGGCGCTGGCTGCGGGCTTGGCCTTGCCACTGCTGTCGGGCTTTGGCTATGCGCCCGGCATCCGAAGCGCGGAGGGTCTGCAGGCCCTGACCTGGGCCTATTGTCTGGTGCCCTGCGCGCTCAAATTGGTCGCGGCGGGCCTGCTGTATTTTTTACTCCTTCGAAAGTCACCATGAAACGACGTTTTCTCCTTGGCGGCGCCGCCAGCGCACTGGGCGCAGCCACGCTGGGCAGCCTGAGTGGCTGTGCGGGCCAAAGCATTGACAGCTACGGGGCTGAAAAGCCGGTGCTGGACTTGCAGCAGTATTTCAACGGCACGCTGGATGCCTACGGCGTCTTCACCGACCGCTCGGGCACGGTGGTGAAGCGCTTTAGCGTGGTCATGAATTGCAGCTGGAAGGACGGCCAGGGTGTGCTCGACGAAGACTTCGTCTACGCCGACGGCAGCACGCAAAAGCGCGTTTGGCGCCTGCGCGCCTTGGGCGGTGGCCGCTACACAGGCCAGGCCGACGACGTGGTCGGCCAAGCGCAAGGGCAAACGCAGGGCAATGCGTTTCACTGGAACTACACCTTGGCGCTGCCAGTGGATGGCACCGTGTACGAAGTGCAGTTTGACGACTGGATGTACCTGGTCAACGACCGGGTGATGCTCAACAAAGCCAGCATGCGCAAATTTGGCGTGTACCTGGGTGAGGTCACCTTGAGCTTTTACAAGCGCTAAGCCATGGCCTGGCTCACTCCTCTCAATCCGCCACAGACCGACTGGCGTGGCAAATCGGTCTGGATCATTGGTGCGAGCAGCGGCATCGGGCGCGCAACGGCATCGGCGCTGCATGCGCAAGGTGCGCAGGTCACCGTATCGGCGCGCTCGACAGAGGCGCTGGACGCGTTTGTTCAAGCGCACCCCGGAAGCACGGCGCTGGCATTGGACTGCACCGACCGGGCGGCGGTCCATGCCTGTGCGCACGACATTCGTGCACGCGCACTGCCGGACTGCGTTTTGTATTGCGCCGGCCATTACCAAGCGATGCGCGCCAGCGCCATGGATGTGGACGACATGCTGCGCCATGTGCAAGTGAACTTTGAAGGCGCGCTCTATGTGCTTGAGGCGCTACTGCCCGCACTGCGCGCACGGGGCAGCGGCCATGTGGCCTTGGTCAGCAGCGTGGCAGGCTACCGGGGACTGCCCAACAGCCTGGCCTATGGCCCGACCAAAGCGGCACTGACCAACTTGGCAGAGACCCTGTTCCTGGACCTCAAGCCCAACGGTATTGGTGTTTCGGTGATCAACCCCGGCTTTGTGGAGACGCCGCTGACAGCGGGCAACCGCTTTGCCATGCCGGGCTTGATCACGCCCGCGCAGGCGGCACAGGCCATATTGAAGGGCTGGGCACAAGGCCGCTTCGAAATCCATTTTCCCAAGCGTTTTACCTGGTGGATGAAGGCACTGCGCATCGTGCCCAACCGCTGGTACTTTTTTCTGGTCCGAAAGGCTGTTTTATGAACCCTGCTACCGACACACCCGCACAAACCATTGACGAGGTATTGGCCTATTTTGAAAACCTGTCGCCGCAAAGTCTGTCGCAACTGGACCGCTACTACGCGCCGCAAGCGCGCTTCAAAGACCCCTTCAACGACGTCACCGGCCTGGCCGAAATCAAGCGTATTTTTGCCCACATGTTTGTGAGTTTGGTGGAGCCGCGGTTTGTCATCACCGAGCGTGTTTGCCAGGGCATGCAGTGCTTTGTGACCTGGGAGTTCCGGTTCGAATTTCGCGGTTTTCACAAGCACCAGGAACAGGTGATTTTGGGCGCGTCGCAGCTGGTGTTCGACGCGCAGGGGCGGGTGGTGTTGCACCGTGATTACTGGGACGCCGCCGAGGAACTCTATGAAAAACTGCCCGTGGTGGGCAGTTTGATGCGCTGGCTTAAACGCCGCGCGAATAGCTAAACCGCGCCGTGCGCGGCAGCCTTTATGCGACCGGAAAAGTGTCGATAAAGCTCTGGCGCTGCGCCAATTTGTCTTGCAGCTTGGCCAGGTTGGGGTGCGCGCTACGCCATTGCACCGCCGGAAAGCGGAAGTCCAGATAGCCCAGGGCGCAACCTGCCGCAATGTCGGACAAAGACAGGTGAATGCCCGAACAAAATGCCTTGTCGCCCAGCGCCTTGGCCATGGCCACCAGCACCTCATCGATCTTGCCCATTTGCCGGGCTATCCAGGCTTGGCTGCGTTCGCCCGCCGCGCGGCCTGGCCACACGGCTTCAAGACGCGCAAGAATGGCCGCGTCCATGACGCCGTCGGCCAGCGCTTCCCAGGTCTTGACCTCGGCGCGTTCACGGCCACTGGCAGGAATCAATTTGCCCACGGGCGAGAGCGTGTCCAGGTACTCCACGATTACGCGGGAATCAAACAGCGCCTCACCGCCCTCCATCACCAGACATGGGACCTTGCCCAAGGGGTTGGATTGCGAAATGGTGGTGTCAGCAGCCCACACGTCTTCAGTGATGAAATCGTAATCCAGCTTTTTCTCAGCCATCACCACCCGCACTTTGCGTACGTAGGGGCTGGAGTTTGAACCAATCAGTTTCATGCTTTTGTGTTTTCCGCGGTCATCGCTGCATTCTATACAGACACACGTGCCTACAATCTCACCATGAGTTCTTCACCTATTTCCGCGATTTCCCCTTTGGATGGCCGTTATGCCAGCAAGCTGTCCACTCTGAGCCCCTTGATGAGCGAGCTGGGCTATATGCACCGGCGTGTACAAGTGGAGGTGGCCTGGTTTATCGCACTCAGCGACGCGGGTTTTGAAGAGTTCAAACCTTTGAGCCCCGGCGCGCGCACCTACCTCTTGTCACTGGCCAAAAACTTTTCGGTGGCCGATGGCGAAGCCATCAAGGCCATTGAAAAAACCACCAACCACGATGTCAAGGCCGTCGAGTACTGGCTGAAGTCCAAATTTGAAGCCCGCCCCGAACTGCAAAAGGCCAGTGAATTCGTTCACTTTGCCTGTACCAGCGAAGACATCAACAACACCAGCCACGCGCTGCAGTTGCGCGCAGCGCGTGACCTCGTGGTGTTGCCGCAGTTAGACCGCCTGGTGCTCAAACTGCGTGACATGGCGCATGCCTTTGCCGACGTGCCCATGCTCAGCCGCACCCATGGCCAAACCGCCAGCCCCACGACAGTAGGCAAAGAAATTGCCAATGTGGTGGTGCGTTTGCAAGCCGCTTGCGAACGCATTGCCAGCGTCAAGATCCTGGGCAAGATGAACGGCGCTGTGGGCAACTACAACGCGCACTTGTCGGCCTGGCCAGATTTCGACTGGGAAGCATTCAGCCGAAAAGTGATTGAGACGCCAGAGCCCTTGGGCCTGGGTCTTCACTTTCAGCCCTACAGCATCCAGATCGAGCCGCACGATTACATGGCCGAACTGTTTGACGCAGTGGCCCGCACCAACACCATCCTGATCGACTGGTCGCGCGACGTGTGGGGCTATGTGTCTTTGGGCTACTTCAAGCAAAAGCTGCGCGATGGCGAAGTGGGCTCCAGCACCATGCCGCACAAGGTGAACCCGATTGATTTTGAAAACGCCGAGGGCAACCTCGGTCTGGCCAACGCGCTGCTGCGTCACTTGAGCGAAAAGCTGCCCATCAGCCGCTGGCAGCGCGACCTGACCGACTCCACCGTGTTGCGCAATATGGGCGTGGCATTGGGCTATGCGGTGCTGGCCTACCAGTCTTTGCAAACCGGCTTGGGCAAACTCGAACTCAACGAAGCGGCTATTGCCAAAGACCTGGACGCTTCCTGGGAAGTGCTGGCCGAGCCGATTCAAACCGTGATGCGCCGCTTTGGACTGCCCCAACCCTATGAGCAACTCAAAAAGTTCACGCGTGGCGAAGCCATGACGCGCGAGTTGATGCAGGGCTTTATTGCAGCGCTTGCGATTCCAGACGAAGAAAAGCAGCGCCTCTTGGCCATGACGCCCGCAAGCTACACCGGCAAGGCCGCAGAACTGGCCCGCCGAGTCTAGTCAACCGCTGCTGCATCGGGCGTCGCTTTGAGTGCCAGCGCCCGCTGGTACAAGTCATTGCGCGGCTCACCGCTGATGTCTGCGGCGAGCTTGACGGCGGTCTTGAGGGGCAGTTGGTCCAATAAGAGTTTGAGCACACGGTCGTCCTGAACCGTCTCTGCCAGCTGCTCCAAGGGGTGCAGCACCAGCACAAACTCCCCGCGCAAGCGATTGGCGTCTTGCGCCAGCCAAGCGACCAAACCCTCGGCGGGCACGGTGGCGATTTCTTCAAACTGCTTGGTCAGCTCACGCCCCAGCGTCACCTTGCGCGCGCCCAGCACGTTCAAAGCCAGGGCCATGGCTTCAATGCGGTGCGGCGCTTCCAACAAGACCGTTGCCATGGGCTGCACCGCCAGCCGCTGCACCGCCTGCGCACGCTCTGTGGCCTTGGTTGGCAGAAATCCGGCAAACACAAAGCCACTGCTGCCAGC
The DNA here is from genome assembly GCA_947447985.1 of Comamonadaceae bacterium. Classification (GTDB taxonomy): domain Bacteria; phylum Pseudomonadota; class Gammaproteobacteria; order Burkholderiales; family Burkholderiaceae_C; genus Allorhodoferax. The sequence goes on along the minus strand of CANFLX010000006.1, from coordinate 88,738 downwards.
GCCGTCGGGTGCCACCCCGGCCGCACTGAGCAGGGTCGTCACACTGCTGGCGCCGGGCAAAGGCACCACCCGCAATCCCTGAACACGCACCTGCGCCACCAAGCGGGCACCCGGGTCGCTGACACCCGGTGTGCCTGCGTCACTCACATAGGCCACGCGCAGTCCGCTGTGCAAAAGCTCCACCACGGTGTGGGCCGCCTGCGCTTCGTTGTGCTGGTGCACGGCCAGCAGTTGGGCGCTGGCTTTGTCGATGCCGTAGGCCCGCAGCAGCGCCTGGGTGTGGCGCGTGTCTTCGCAGGCGATGCGATCGGCCAGCGCCAGCACGTGCAAAGCGCGCAGGCTGATATCGGCCAAATTGCCGATGGGTGTGGCCACCACATACAGAGCGCCTTGCGGATAATGCTGCGAACCAGCAGCCTCCAGGGCCGCGGCCAGGGCAGAGGAAAAAGAGGCACTCACCAATGGGTTTCCTTCCAAACATCACCAAACAGGCCAGCACCAAAAAAATCGGCGACGCCGCCGAGGACGAGGCCCTGCTGTTTTTGCAACAGCAAGGGCTGCGCCTGGTATGCCGCAATTATCGAACGCCCGGACGCGGTGGTGGCGAAATTGACCTGATCGTGCGTGACCGCGACGGCACTCTGGTGTTTGTAGAGGTGCGCAGGCGCAAGTCCATCAGCCATGGCAGCGCTGCGGCCAGCGTGGGACGAACCAAACAAGCGCGCATTGTGCTGGCAGCCCGGCATTACTTGCTGCGGGTGCGCACGCTGCCGCCGTGTCGCTTTGATGTGATTGAAGTCACCCCCGAAGGCTGCCATTGGCTGCCCGCCGCCTTTGATGCGCAGTAGGCGGGTGTTAACTCGCAGGGGTTTCACAGTGGCGCGGTATCATTACTGCCATGATTGAACAACGCATTGAGCAACATTTCATTGACAGCGCCGATCTTAAATACAAGGCTGCACAGGTCTTGAGCAAGCCGATTGCGCAGGCGATTCAGGCCATTCTGGCCAGCGTCACCAGTGGCGGCAAGGTGTTGGCCTGTGGCAACGGCGGTTCTGCCGCGGACGCGCAGCACTTCGCGGCGGAATTTGTCGGGCGGTTTGAGCGCGAGCGCCCGGAACTAGGCGCCATCGCCCTGACCACGGACACCTCCATCATCACTGCGATTGCCAACGATTACGACTTCAATGTGATCTTCTCGCGCCAGGTGCGCGCGCTGGGTCAAAGCGGCGACGTATTGCTGGCCATTACCACCAGCGGCAACTCGGCCAATGTGCTGGCTGCCGTGCAGGCTGCGCATGAGCGCGACATGGTGGTCGTGGCACTGACCGGCCGCGGTGGCGGCAAAATGAACCAGGCCTTGCGCGACACGGATATCCACATTTGCGTCCCGCACGATCGCACCGCCCGTGTCCAGGAAGTCCACCTTTTAACCCTCCATTGCATCTGCGATGGCGTTGATGCCCAACTCATGGGCGACCAGGAAAATTCATGATGAAAACCTTCTCGCGCGCACCTTCCTCCATGGGCCTGTGGGCTGCATTGCGCCCTGTGGCCCTGGGCGCGGTGCTTTTGGGCAGTGTGCTGTCATTGAGCGGCTGTTTTCCGCTGGCGGCCGGAGGAGCGCTGGTGACAGGCATGGTCGCTTCCGACCGGCGCAGCTCAGGCACCCAGCTCGAGGACAAGAACATCGAAATCAAAGCGGCTTTTCAAGTTCGCCAGAATATCGGCGAACGTGCACACGTCAGTGTGAACAGCTACAACCGGCAGGTGCTCATCACCGGCGAAGTCCCCAGTGCTCAAGACAAAGCCTTGGCTGAAAAGCTGGTCAAGGACGTGGAAAATGTCAGTACGGTGCTCAATGAGCTCGGCGTCATGGGCAATTCCAGCTTCAGCGAGCGCTCCAGCGATCTGGTCACCAACGGCCGCGTGACCGCTGCGATTTTTGATGCCAAAGACCTGACCACCAATGCCTTCAAGATTGTCACCGAACGCGGCGTGGTCTATGTCATGGGCCGGGTGACAGCACGCGAAGCCAAACGCGTCACCGAGGTGGTGACCGGCGTTCCCGGCGTGAAAAAGATGGTGCGTGTCCTAGAAGTCATCACCGAAGACGAGCTCGCACGCCTCGTACCACCTGCACCCCAAAAATAATTTTTGGGGCAGCGGCGGCAGATCTCCGCCGCCGCCAGCGCTTGCCTTATTTCAAACGCTTGATCAAGCTGGAGGTGTCCCAGCGCCGACCGCCCATCTGCTGGACATCGGCATAAAACTGGTCCACCAGCGCCGTCACCGGAACCCGCGCGCCGTTGCGCTTGGCTTCTTCGAGCACCAGACCCAGGTCTTTGCGCATCCAGTCCACGGCAAAACCGAAATCAAACTTATCGGCCACCATGGTTTTCCCACGGTTGTCCATTTGCCAGCTTTGCGCAGCGCCTTTGCCGATGACATCGAGCACCTGGTTCATGTCCAGGCCCGCATGCTGACCAAAGGCCACGGCTTCGCTCAAACCCTGCACCAATCCCGCAATCGCGATCTGGTTCACCATCTTGGCCAACTGGCCTGCACCGCTGTCACCCAACAAAGTGAAGGCGCGTGAAAACGCCATGCCGGTCGGCTGGACTGCCTCAAAAGCAGCAGCATCGCCACCGCACATGACGGTCAACATTCCGTTTTGCGCGCCGCCCTGGCCACCGCTGACCGGGGCATCAACAAACTGCAAGCCTAGCGTGCGCGCTGCCGCATAGAGCTCGCGCGCCACCGTGGCAGACGCCGTGGTGTGGTCCACAAAGACACTGCCTTCGCGCATGCCGGCAAACGCACCGCTGGCGCCCAAGGTCACGGAGCGCAAGTCGTCGTCGTTGCCGACGCAGCAAAACACGATGTCAGCTTGCAAAGCCGCTTCCCGGGGGGTGGCGGCATGGGCGTGGGAAGCACCAAACTCTGCCAGCCAGGCTTGGGATTTGGCAGGGCTGCGGTTGTAAACCGTGACGTGGTGTCCGGCGCGTGCCAAATGGCCGGCCATGGGATATCCCATGACACCCAGGCCCAGAAAGGCCACTTTTTGCGGGGCGGATGTCGTGTATTCCTTGGCGTTGACAGAAGAAGCTTGGGTCATGGTGTGGGTTCCGGTGTTAAATGATTTCGAGGTGTTCCGTGCCTGCGCTCAGGTCCGCTTCGCGGGTGTCTTTACCGTGCAATTTGATGTCCAATCGCAAGTCATTGATGGAGTCGGCGTTGCGTAACGCGTCCTGGTAACTGATGGTACGCGACTCGTACAAATCAAAGAGCGCCTGGTCAAAGGTCTGCATGCCCATCTCGCGGCTTTTCTTCATCGCCTCTTTGACTTCAGGCACATCGCCCCGTCGCACCAGATCGGCCACCGTGGAGGAGTTCAGAAGAATCTCGACCGCAGAAACCCGTCCTTTTTCGCCCACGCGAGGCACCAGGCGCTGCGAAATGATGGCACGCAGGTTCAAGGACAAATCCATGAGCAGCTGCGGCCTGCGGTCATCCGGCAGGAAGTTGATGATGCGATCCAAGGCTTGGTTGGCGCTGTTGGCGTGCAATGTGGCGATGCAAAGATGGCCGGTTTCGGCAAAGGCAATGGCCAGCTCCATCGATTCGCGGTCGCGCAGTTCACCCATCACGATGACGTCGGGCGCCTGGCGCAAGGTGTTTCTGAGTGCCGAGTCCCAGCTGTCGGTGTCCAGCCCGACTTCGCGCTGGGTCACCATGCAGTTTTTGTGCGGATGAACAAACTCCACCGGGTCTTCGACGGTGATGATGTGGCCAAACGACTTTTCATTGCGCCAGTCCACCATGGCGGCCAGCGCCGTGGACTTGCCCGAACCGCTGGCGCCGGCCAAAACGACCAGGCCTCGGCTGTACAGCGCCACATCTTTCAAGATGCGCGGCAAGCCCAATCCGTCAATGGTGGGCGGCGTGGTAGGGATCACCCGCAGCACCATGCCGACTTTGCCCAACTGCACAAATGCGTTGACACGGAACCGTCCCAGCCCGGTGGGCGAGATTGCGAAATTGCTCTCCTTGGTGCGCTCAAAATCTGCAGCTTGTCGGTCATTCATTAAGGCGCGCACCAAGAGCACCGTGTGCTCGGTCGTGAGCGTTTGGTCGGAGGCACGGGTCATCACACCGTCGATCTTCATGGCCGGCGGGAAGTCAGCGGTGATGAACAGGTCACTGCCATTTTTCGACACCATGAGTTTGAGCAGATCCGAAATCAACTGGGCGGCTTGGTCACGGGTCATGGGGGCTTTCCTTGGAATGCAGTTGCAAGCGAAACAGGCGTCTTAGCCGGGGAAGTTTTCGGGCGCCTTGGCCTTGCTACGGGCCTCTGACGGATGGATTCGTTTTGCACGCACCAGGTCTGTCAAATTTTGATCCAAGGTTTGCATTCCCACGCTGTTGCCGGTTTGAATCGCGGAGTAAATCTGAGCCACCTTGGACTCGCGAATCAGATTGCGCACTGCATTGGTACCGAGCAATATTTCGTGGGCTGCGATGCGGCTGTCGCCTTCCACCGTTTTGCACAAAGTTTGCGAAATAACGGCCTGCAGCGACTCCGACAACATGGCGCGCAACATCTCTTTTTCTTCGCCGGGGAATACGTCAATGATCCGGTCGATGGTCTTGGCCGCGCTCGAGGTGTGCAGGGTGCCAAACACCAGGTGCCCGGTCTCTGCAGCGGTCATCGCCAGGCGGATCGTCTCCAAGTCGCGCAGTTCGCCCACCAGGATCACATCCGGATCTTCCCGAAGCGCCGATCGCAGCGCTTGCGAGAAGCCGTGGGTGTGCGGCCCCACTTCGCGTTGGTTGATCAGGCAGTTTTTCGATTCGTGGACAAATTCGATGGGATCCTCAATCGTCAAAATGTGACCGGTATGGTTTTCGTTGAGGTGGTTGACCATGGCCGCCAAGGTGGTGGACTTGCCCGACCCCGTGGGCCCGGTGACCAATACCAGTCCGCGTGGCTTCATGGCCAGTTCGGCGAACAAAGGAGGGGCGCCCAGCTCCACCAGATTCAAAATTTTGCTGGGAATGGCACGAAACACCGCTCCTGCGCCCCGCAAATGGTTGAAGGCGTTGACGCGAAAGCGCGAAAGCCCGTCCAGCTCGAAGGAAAAATCAATTTCCATTTCCTCTTCGTAGCGCTTGCGTTGGGCGTCCGTCATGACGTCATACGCCATGGAGTGGACTTCCTTGTGGGTCAGCGGCGGCAAATTGAGCCGACGGATATCGCCATGGATACGCAGCATGGGTGGCAGTCCTGCGGACAGATGCAAGTCCGACGCCTTGCTTTTCACGCTAAACGCCAACAGTTGTGCAATATCCACAAAAACTCCTTTTGGCGGGCGCACGTCGGAATGAGCCGTTCTCACGCTTTGTTACCCTAGGTGACAATTATCGCAATGATTACCATGACCTTTGAATCCTCCCTGCAAACCGTGAACGCGCGCATGGACGCAGCCTGCCAGGCCGTCGGACGTGCGCGCCATTCGGTGCAGCTTTTGGCCGTGTCCAAGACCTTTTCGGCTGATGCCGTTGCACAGATCGCCGCATTGGGACAGCGGGACTTTGGTGAAAACTACATTCAGGAGGGCGTTGAAAAAATCACCGCCTTGGCGGCCCTGGGGCTCACCTGGCATTGCATCGGACCGGTACAGGGCAACAAGACGCGCCTGGTGGCCGAACACTTCGATTGGGTGCACAGCGTGGACCGCCTCAAAATTGCGCAGCGCCTGAGCGACCAACGCCCGGCAGGATTGGCGCCACTCAATGTGTGCATTCAGGTCAACATCGACGGTGGCGCGGGCAAGGCCGGCGTCCCACCGAACGAGGCACTGGCGCTGGCGCAGGCCGTGGCAGGCCTGCCCCATCTGCGCTTGCGCGGCCTGATGACGATTCCCGAACCCGCACCCGACTTTGCGGCAGCGTTGGCGGTCCACCAGGCAGCCAAAGCGCTGTTTGACGATTTGTGCGCCAGCGGCCTCGATTTAGACACTTTGTCCATGGGCATGAGCGCAGACCTGGAAGCTGCCATTCAGGCCGGCAGCACGCTGGTGCGCGTGGGGTCGGCAATTTTTGGCAGCCGCACCTAGCCTGCCAACGGCAGGCGGGTGGTGTTTTTGACCTCCTCCATCACCGGGTAGGTGCGGGTTTCGCGCACACCGGGGAGCTGCCACAGCACCGTGCCCGCAAATTCGCGGTAGGCACCCATGTCTGCCATGCGAGTTTTGAGCAGGTAGTCAAAACCACCCGCCACCATGTGGCACTCCATGATTTCGGGACGCACCTGAACGGCCGCCTTGAAGGCCTCAAACACGTTGGGCGTGGTGCGGTCCAACAGCACTTCCACAAACACCATCAGCCCGGCGCCCAGCTTGAGCGGGTTCAAGCGCGCCTCGTAGCCCAGCAGGTAACCCTCCTTGGTCAGCCGTTGCACCCGGGCCAGCACCGCCGTGGGCGACAGAGACACGGCTTCGGCCAGCTTGAGGTTGGCAATACGGCCGTCGGCCTGCAGCGCGCGCAGAATTTTCAAATCGGTGCGGTCTAAATCGTGGGATGTGCTTTGCATGCTGGATATTTGACTGGATATGGTGCAAATTTTAGTGAATTATTTTTCATAAAAGGCAAGAACATAGCGCTTTCTACATCTACCCATAACCGAGTTCTGCCATGACCGTGATGCAACGCCTGCCCCAGCCCTACCGACCCGAAGCCGACATCGTGGCCGACCGCCTGCAAGCCCTGGAAGGCGCCTTGGATTGGGACGCTGCGGCGCGGGCAGCCGCCCCCTGGGTGCAGGCCGTGCGCGACAACCCGCCACCGTTTTGGGCCATGGAGAGCCTGCTCAAGGAATACCCCATCTCCAGCGCCGAAGGGCTGGCCTTGATGCGCCTGGCCGAAGCGCTGCTGCGCGTGCCCGACATGGACACCGCCATTGCGCTGACCGCAGACCAACTTGGCCGCGCTGACTTTGCCGACAGTAGCAACCAACTGCTCTCGCGCATTTCCAGCGCGGCCATTGCCTTGTCCAAACACTTTCTGCCGCAAGACGCAGCACCTGGTCTGATGGGAAAGCTCGGCGCCAAAACCGTGGTCGCTGCCACGCTGCGTGCGGTGCAGCTGCTGGGACGGCAGTTTGTGCTGGGGCAAACCATGGTGGAAGCCCTGAAAGAAGCCCAAAGTGCGCGCAAAGGCAGCGAAGGCGGACTGACGTTTTCCTACGACATGCTCGGCGAAGGCGCGCGCACCGACGCCGATGCACTGCGCTATCTGCAAAGCTACAGCGACGCGATTGCCACCATGGCCCGCCACGCGGACGCCGTGGCGGGGCCCGAGCGCAAGGACGGCATCAGCATCAAACTCAGTGCCTTGCACCCGCGCTATGAAGATGCCCAAAGTCAGCGTGTGCTGACGGAGCTGGTCCCCCGCGTTTGGGGACTGTGCGAACAGGCTGCACACGCCAACATCAACCTGACCATCGATGCGGAAGAGGTGGACCGGCTGGAGCTTTCGCTGGAGGTGCTGGAATTGCTGGTCGTCAAAGTGGCGCAACACCACCCCCAATGGCGCGGCCTGGGGCTGGCCCTGCAGGCCTACCAAACCCGCGCGCTGGAACTGATTGCACACGTCATCACATTGGCCCGCCACCATGGCGTGCGGCTGATGTGCCGCCTGGTCAAAGGGGCGTACTGGGACGCAGAGATCAAACGCGCACAAGAGCTGGGCCTGCCGCACTACCCCGTATTCACCCACAAGCACCACACCGACCTGTCCTACCTGGCGTGCGCCCGCGCTTTGCTGGACGCGCCCGATGCGGTCTTTCCCCAATTCGCCACCCACAACGCGGCCACCATTGCCGCAATCTTGCAACTGGCCGGGCGCGCACCGGTGCAGGCCCTGGGCAAGGCCAGCCTGCGCTTTGAACTGCAGCGCCTGCATGGCATGGGCGAGGGCGTGTACCGCGAAGTGCTCAAAAATCCAAACGTGGCCTGCCGCGTTTATGCCCCTGTGGGCGCACACAAAGACCTGCTGGCCTACCTGGTGCGCCGCCTGCTGGAAAACGGCGCCAACTCCTCGTTTGTGCACCAGCTGGCGGACGAATCGGTCGGCCTGGATGATCTGCTGGTGTCGCCCCTCTGGCTGGAGCCCCAGCCTTCCTTGCCACTGCCCGCCGATTTGCTGGGTGCACCGCAAGGCGGACGCCTCAACAGCGCGGGGCTGGATTTGACGGTCAGCGCCATGCGCGACCCCTTGTTGGCGGCCCTTGGCGAGGTGCACGTGGCCCCGGTACCGGAAGCCACCGCCGACAGCGTGGCAGCGGCGCTCAATGCGGCCCAGGCCGTCTATCCGGCTTGGAGCACCACACCGGTGGCAGAGCGTGCGCGCATCTTGCGCAGCGCTGCCGACACCCTGCAAGCGCAGCAAAGCGCCTTGTGCGCCCTGTTGGTCCAAGAAGCCTTCAAAACCTGGGGCGACGCGGTGGCCGAGGTGCGCGAGGCCATCGACTTCATGCGCTACTACGCTGACGAGGCCGAGCGCATCATGCAGCCCATCAGTATGCCCCTTGTACATGGCGCGTCCTTTGTGGCGGGTAGCCACCCATCGTTGGGCATCACCGGTGAAACCAACACCCTCACGCTGACTGCGCGCGGCGTGTGGGTGTGCATCAGCCCCTGGAATTTTCCGCTGGCGATCTTCATGGGCCAGGTCGCCGCGGCACTGGCCACCGGTAACACGGTGCTGGCCAAGCCCGCGGAGCAAACCCCAGCCATTGCAGCGATGGCCGTGCGCTTGCTGCACGCGGCGGGCGTTCCTGAACATGCGCTGCAACTGCTGCATGGCCCGGGTGAAACCGTGGGCGCAGCGCTGGTGGCCTTCCCCGGCGTAGCGGGCGTGGTGTTTACCGGCTCGACCTCGGTTGCCAAAACCATACAACGCGCGCTGGCCGCCAAAGACGGCCCCATCGTCCCGTTGATTGCCGAGACCGGCGGCATCAACGCCATGGTGGTGGACTCCAGCGCACTGCCCGAACAGGTGGTGGACGCCGCGGTACTCAGCGCTTTTCGCTCAGCGGGCCAGCGCTGCTCGGCATTGCGGCTGCTGTGCGTGCACGAAGAAATCGCCGACGGCGTGATCGAGATGCTGCGCGGCGCGGTCCAGGAATTGCGCCTGGGCGACCCCGCGGATCTGGCCACCGATGTGGGGCCGGTGATTGACCGCGAGGCCTATGACACCCTGCAAGACCACATCACGCGCTTGCACATGCAGCACCGTCTGTTGATAGGCCCTGGCGCGGCCAAGTCCGCCACCGCCCATTCCATGGCCAACCTGGTAGCACCGCACGCTTTTGAAGTGGCGCATATTGCAAACCTGAATGCCGAAATTTTTGGCCCGGTGTTACAAATCGTTCGCTGGAGCGGTGATCCTGCCGCGGTGATCGCGCACATCAACGCGCTGGGTTATGGCCTGACCCTCGGCATTCAAACCCGCATCGACAGCCGCGCGCTGGCGCTGGCGCAGGCCGCGCACATCGGCAATGTGTACATCAACCGCAACATGATTGGTGCGGTGGTGGGTGTTCAAGCGTTTGGTGGCGAAGGGCTCAGCGGCACCGGGCCCAAAGCGGGGGGCCCGCACTACCTGTACCGTTTTTGTGCAGAGCGCACGGTGACCGTCAACACCACCGCTGCCGGAGGCAACGTGGCATTGCTGGCCTGAGGGCGGGCGCTCGTCAGAAGACTTCAAACAGCGTGCTTGCTGCCACCAGCGCGATGCCCACCAGCATCCATACGATATGGCGGTACGCTTGGCGGGGTGCGTGGTTTTTTTGAAGCTGGGGCACCAGGTCGGCCAGGGCGACATAGGTAAAGCTGCTGGCAGCCGCGGCCATGAAATAGGGAACCGCCGGCAAAAGCGCATCCTGCAAGGCATATCCCACGAGGCCGCCCAACACCGTCACCGAACCAGCCAGCGCCACTTTGATTACTGCGCCGCGACGCACGACTTCGCCTTGGCGCACCACCGCCAAGTCGCCCAGATGGTGGGGAATTTCATGGGCCAGCACGGCCAGCGACGCCAATGCGCCAAGCTCGAGGCGCACCATGAAGGCCGCAGCAATCAGCAGCCCGTCGGCGAAGCAGTGCACGCTGTCGCCCACCAACACGGCCCACACACCTGTCGATGTGCCCTCGCTCTCTTCGCCATGGTGATGGTGAGCGTGTCCGTGGTGGTGGGGATGCTCATGTCCGTGGTGCCAAAGCTCGGCGTTGTCCAGCACAAAGAACAAGACAAAGCCCGCCAGCAACACCATGCAAATGGTGCGTGGCTCCACGCCTGCACTCAATGCCTCGGGCAGCAGGTGCATGCAGGCGGTTGACAGCAAGGCGCCCGCGGCAAAGCTGAGCATGTCCGGCGCAAAACGGCTTGATGCATTGGGGCTGATCCAAGCCGCAAACAAGACACTTCCAATGCCTGCGACGGCCGTGCCGAGAAAAATGGAAAGCAGCAACATGGGCAAATATTCTGGTGGGACCCTTCAACAGGGATCGGCTTGACGTGCTGCGCATCACGGGCAGCAAATTTGCGTTACATTGTATTGCAACTCAATTGCGTTAATGTGTGCCGACATGTCCCAGCCTCTCGATCCCATTCACGAATTACTGGTCGCCCATGGGCTGCGGCGCACCCCTACGTCCACCCTGGTACTGGGCTGGTTTCTGGCGCATCCTGACACCAGCTACACCCACGCGCAGCTGCTCTCGGTGCTGGCCGAAGACCAACATCAATCGCTCGACAAAGTGACCTTGTACCGCGTGGTCGATCGGCTCACCCAGGTCGGCCTCTTGTTGTGCCGGGTCGATGTCCATCGCGTACGCCGGTTCCAGGCCATGCCGGTGAGTGTGCACACCATTCCGCACTTCGAGTGCCAGACCTGCCACCGCGACAGCCCCCTGAACGACGCGCTCCAAGCCAGCGCCGACGACCTGGAGCGCGCCGCCCAAAACGCCTTGCTGGCGCTGCAGGCCCTGGGTTACCAGGGCTACAGCGTTGACGTTGCGGTGCGCGGCGTCTGCGCCGCCTGTTCCACGGGAGCGCGGCATTGATCCACAGTACGCAACTCAGCTACGGCTACGCAGGCGCTGCGCCGCTGCATTTCCCCGACGTGGACGTGGCGCAAGGCCGCGTCGTGCTGCTCAGCGGGCCCTCGGGCTGTGGGAAATCGACCTGGCTCGCCTTGGTGGCTGGTTTCGTTCCAGCTGCCACGGGCAGGTTGACGGTTGCAGGCCAGGACTTGGGCAAGCTCGCTGGCCCGCCAGCCGATGCCTGGCGGGCGAAAACCATTGGCTTTTTGCCCCAACAACTCCACCTGAGCGCTGCGCTGACCGTGGCGCAAAACCTGGCCATGGCGCAATGGGCGGCAGGTCAAGAACAAGACGATGGGCCTATTCGCAGCGCGCTGGAGGCCTTGGATGTCGGCGACTTGGCGCACCGCAAACCCGCGCAACTCTCAGGCGGGCAGGCCCAACGCGTGGCCTTGGCGCGTGCCGTGTTGCTGCAACCCCAGGTGATTCTTGCGGATGAACCGACCGCCAGTTTGGACGACGAGGCGGCCCACACCGCAGTGGAATTGCTCTTGCACACCGCGCAGCGGCAGGGTGCGACCTTGGTGATCGCCACCCACGATGGGCGTGTGGCATCCGCCATCCAGAACCTGTCCGACGGGGCGCCGCACTACACCGCCTTGAAGCTCTCGCGTTCGACGACCGGAGCCGCACCGTGAAAACCATGGCGCTGTCCTGGCGCTACCTGTGGTCCCGGCCGCTGGCGGCGGCACTCAATGTGCTGTTGCTGAGTCTGGGACTGGCGTCCATTACCTTCTTGCTGCTTCTGAGCCTTCAGCTGGACAAGGCCTTTGACAAAGACCTGGCAGGCATTGACGCCGTGGTGGGCGCCAAGGGCAGCCCGATGCAGCTGATTTTGTGCGGCGTCTTTCACATCGATGTGCCGACAGGCAATGTGCCGCTCACGGCGGTGCAAGCGCTGGCGGCCAACCCCTTGGTGGCCTCGGTCATACCGCTGAGCTTGGGCGACAGTTTTCAAGGCTTTCGCATCGTAGGTTCGTCACAGGCCTACGTGAGCCACTATGGCGCCACGCTGTCGCAAGGCGCTCTGTGGCGCGCACCCATGGAAGTGGTGCTGGGTGCCGCAGTGGCTAAGAGGCTCGGTTTGCAAGTTGGCAATACCTTCGTGGGCTCCCATGGCCTGGGCGCGGGCGGCCACCTGCACGAGGCCGACCCCTACACCGTGGTTGGCATCTTGCAGCCCAGTGGCACGGTGATCGACCGCCTCATCGTGACCGACACCGCCTCCACCTGGAAGGTGCACGAAGACCACCATGCCGTACATGACGATCACGATGAAGACCACGCGGCCGAGGAAAAAGCACGTGAAGTCACCCTGGCGTTGGTGCAGTACCAGACCCCTTTGGCAGCCATGAGTTTTCCACGCTGGGTGAACACCACCACGGCCCTGCAGGCGGCCTCACCTGCGCTCGAGATCACCCGGCTGCTGAGCATGCTGGGCTTGGGCACCGATGTCTTGCGCGCCTTTGCCGGTGTGCTCTTGTTGACGGCGGGGCTCAGTGTCTTCATCGCCCTCTTGAATGCGGTGCGCGAGCGCCGCGCAGACCTGGCGCTGCTGCGCATGCTGGGCGCACCGCCCAGAAAAATTGCCGCGCTGCTGTTGGGCGAAGCGCTCTGGTTGGGTGTCATGTCAGCGCTGATCGGCATCGCAGGCGGGCAAGCGCTCGCGCTGCTGATCGGGTGGATGCTGCAGCTGGACAACACGTTGTTGATCGGCGCCTGGGCCTGGCCGACGGAGCTGCTGTGGGTTCCTGCGCTGGCCTGCCTGGTCTCGCTGGCCGCTGCCATCGTGCCGACCGTGGGTGCTTATCGGGTGAGCGTGCTGGACTTGCTTCAGGGCCGCTGAACGCGGGTATAGGTCAGCATGCGCCCGTGGTACGCGTCCACGCCCAAGAGCGCCAGCCGGTCTAGTTTTTCTTCGTGCATTGCAAAGCCCAGCGCCGCCATGTGGCGGTGGAAGTGCGCGCGGTTGCCCCGGTTGGGGTCCACCACCCACACTTCGGCCTGCGGCGCAGCGTGGCCTTCAATGAAGGCGGCCAAGGTGCCGGCTTCGTCGCGCTCGTAGAGGATGTCGCTGCCAATAATCAACTCAAACTGGCCAGCGATGGCAAGGTCGGGGGCGGCGGGCAGGGCCAGAGCAAGCGCCGACACCGGTGCAGGGCCGTCGAACTCCGACGCCGCAGGAAGGCTGCCCCATTGGCCATGGCGGTATTTGAGGGGCAGCAGGCCGTTGAGGCGCACGTTTTCCGCCAAAAAGGCACCCGCCAAGGGATGGCAGTCGCTGGCCGTCACATCCGCTCCGCGGCGGTGACCCACCAGGCTGGAGAGCGCCAGGCCGCAGCCGATTTCCAAGATGCGCTCACTCGCGCGCACTGGGCGCCGGGCCATGCGCTCGGCCAAGCGTGCGCCCGAGGGCCAGAGCAAGCCAAACAAGGGCCAGGTGGCCGATGAGATGCCCAGCCGCAGTGCGGCTTCCAGCGGATCGTGAAACTGTTGCTTGTCCAGCAAGGAGCGAATCACCAATTCCGCCACACCCGCGATGGCGATGTTTTCTTGCTTGGTGAGGTAGCCGGGGGATTGCGCGATTGAAGGTGGCGGGGGGAGCATGGGGCCTTTGGTGGTGCCGCACCCCAGTGCGGGGCACCCCCCATTAGGCGCCTTATTTCAGGCCGCTGCGAACAAAGGCCGCGAGGTGCTCAGCCAGTTCGGCGCCTTTGTCCTCTTGCAAAAAATGGCCCGCGCCGCGAATTTTGGTGTGCGCTTGGCCTTTTGCACCGGGCACTTGCTGCTGCCACATGACTTCGCCACCCCGGGTTACCGGGTCGCGGGTGCTGAACAGGGTGATAAAGGGTTTGTCCCAGCGCTTGAACACCTCCCAGGCCGCTTCATTGCGTGCGCGCTCGGGGTCTTGCGGTGTGGTGGGCACAAAGCCCGGAAACACCCGGGCCGCCACCCGGTAGGCGCGGCTGGGGAAAGGCGCGTCATAGGCCGCGACTTCATGGGGCGTGAGGCCTTGGGCGCAACCAGCTTTCACGATGCGCCCGATGGGAAACCACGGGCTGTAGCGCGAAAAGGCGCGCCAAATCTTGAACGCAGCGGGCACCTCCATGGTGCCGGTGGGCAGTGCACCATTGCCCAGCGCCACACGGTCGAAGCGCTCGGGCATTTCGGCCACCACGCGCAGACCCACCAGCGAGCCCCAGTCCTGGCCGAAAAAGCTCATGTGCTGAAAGTCGTTGGCCTGCACCCAGGCTTTCATCCACTGCACATGGTGGAGGTAGGAATAGTCGCGGGCACGTGCCGGTTTGTCGGAGCGGCCAAAGCCCACGAGGTCGGGTGCAATCACGCGCAAGCCCTGGGCTACGAGCACCGGAATCATCTTGCGGTACAGGTAGGACCAGGTGGGCTCGCCATGCATCAAGAGCACGAGCGGGCCGTCACGCGGGCCCTCGTCAATGTGTGCGATGCGCAGACCGCCGACCTCGGTGTAGTGCGGCGCATAAGGAAAGTCGGGCAGATTCGCAAAGCACTCCTCAGGAGTGCGCAGCACGCGGGATACGTTGGGCAAGGCAATGGCTTCGGACATCGGCAGACTTTCGTGCAGTAGGAGCCACCTCAATGGCATCGCCGCAGTGTATCGCCATTCAATACAGGAGTGTATGGAATGGCGCCTGTGCGCTCACCGAAGCGCTCGCTCATACAAAGGCATGACCTTGGGCAAATTGGCCTCCATCACGGCAATGCGGTTGGAGTCGGAGGGATGGGTGGACAGCCATTGCGGCGGCGCATTTTTGTTGGCCGCCCCCATTTTTTGCCACAGACTGATTCCGGCACGGGGGTCAAAACCTGCGCGGGCGGCCAACTCCATGCCCACCAGATCGGCTTCGGTCTCGTCTTCGCGGCCGAATTGAAGTGTGAGCAAGTTGGCGCCCGCCCGCGCCACGCTGTCGGTAATGCGCGGGTCGATGCCCAGCCAGCCCGACAGCAAGGCGCCGCCGATGCGTGCACCCACCGCCGTCGCGGTGCTTTTGCCCATTTGTTCGCGGGCATGCTCGCGCAAGGCGTGGGCGATCTCATGGCCCATCACGATGGCAACCTCGTCGTCGCTGAGCTGCAAGGTTTTCAGAATGCCGGTGTAAAAAACGATCTTGCCGCCCGGCATGCAAAAGGCGTTGATCTGGTTGGAGCCGATCAGGTTGACTTCCCACTGCCACTGTTTTGCACGCAGGTTCCATTCTTCGGTAAACGGAATGATTTTTTTTGCAATGGCGCGTAAGCGCCGTACCTGGGCGTTGTCGGACGGGCCCAGCGCTTGCTGGTCGGCGGCAGCCTTGAGGGTTTGCCGGTATTGCACCTGTGCTTGCTGCTCCACCGATTCGGCACTGACCGCACCCACAAACACCGAGCGCTCGCCGACGTCCACGCCTTCGCGCGCCCAGGCCGCAGCACAAGCCATTGCACCTATTAACGCCGCCAGCGCATAGCGCCTGAATAAAACCATTGCCATCAGCACACCTCACAAACGTCCAAACAGCCCGCAGGCCTGCAGCTATTATTCCCCGATGGCCGCCGCTACACCCCCTACCAACGCAAACGCTGACGTCAAGCCTGAAAAAAACGGCTGGTGGCAGGCGATCAAAGTCTATGGCGAGCCTGCGTCGCTGCGCATGCTGTCTTTGGGCTTTTCAGCGGGCCTGCCGCTGCTGCTGGTATTTGGCACCTTGGGCTTTTGGCTGCGCGAGGCGGGCATTGACCGCACCACCATCGGGTTTTTGAGCTGGGTCGGGCTGGCCTATGGCTTCAAATGGGTGTGGTCGCCGCTGGTAGACCGCATGCCGATTCCCTTGCTCACCCAAGCCCTGGGACGGCGCCGTAGCTGGTTGCTGGCGTCGCAAGCGCTCATCATGGGCGCTTTGGTGTGCATGGCCCTGACCGATCCGCAGCAGGCCCTGGCGCCCATGGTGTGGTGCGCGATTGCCGTGGCCGTGGGCTCCGCCACGCAAGACATTGCCCTCGATGCATTTCGCATTGAATCGGCCGACAGCGGCCACCAAGCGGCACTGTCGGCTACCTACCAGACCGGCTACCGCCTGGCCATGATCTGGGCCGGTGCCGGTGCCCTGTGGATTGCCGCACGCGCTGAGGTGCCGTCTGCTGTGCAAGGCGTGGCAACGGCCTACCAACATGGACCGTGGCAGACCGCCTACCTGGTGATGGCGCTGAGCATGCTGCCCGGGGTGTTGACGGTGCTGTTCTCCACGGAGCCGGTGGCTGCGCCAGTGCCCCCGGCAAAGAATGCCCGTGAATGGTTGCGCGGCGCCATCGTGGCACCGTTTGCCGACTTTTTGGGGCGCTACGGCTGGCACGCTGCCTTGATACTGGCCTTGATTGCCACCTACCGCATCAGCGATGTGGTGATGGGCATCATGGCCAACCCGTTTTATGTGGACATGGGCTTTAGCAAAGACGAAGTGGCTGCGGTCACCAAAGTGTTTGGTGTTTTCATGACGCTGCTGGGGGCCTTTGTCGGCGGCCTGCTCTCACTGCGCCTGGGGGTGATGCGGGTCATGATGCTGGGAGCCGTACTGAGCGCTGCGAGCAATCTGCTGTTTGCCTGGCTCAGCACCTTGGGGCACGACGTCAGCGCGCTGGTGTTTGTGGTCTCGGCCGACAACCTCGCCTCTGGGATTGCCTCGGCCGCCTTTATTGCCTATTTGTCGTCGCTGACCAATGTGCAGTATTCGGCCACGCAGTACGCTTTGCTGAGTTCCATGATGCTCTTGCTGCCCAAGTTTGTGGCCGGGTTTTCGGGCAAGTACGTGGACGCGTTTGGCTATGCGAACTTCTTTACCGCCACCGCCTTGCTGGGTCTGCCGGTGCTGGTGTTGGTAGCCCTGGCAACACGGCTGCACAAGGCCCCGCCCCCACCTTGAGCTCGGTGCGCTGGCACACGCCGTGTTTACGCAACTTTACCCATGCTTTAGGTGCGCGGCACCTCGCAAGCGACGCGCACCACTAGACTGAAGCCATGACCAAACACCTGTTGATGATCGAGGACGACGCCCGCTTGGCCGCCATGGTGGCGGAGTATTTGCAGCTCAATGACTTCAGCATCGAGCGGGTGGGCGACGGCGTGTCGGGCTTGAACCGCTTGCGCCAACCGCCGCTGGGTGCACCCGCGGTGGACTTGGTCATTCTTGACTTGATGCTGCCCGATATCGACGGTTTGGAAGTGTGCCGGCGCATCCGCAGCCTGGCAGGCGCTCTGGGGCAAACGCCGGTGCTCATGCTGACCGCCAAGGGCGACCCCATGGACCGCATCGTGGGCCTGGAAATCGGTGCCGATGATTACCTGCCCAAGCCCTTTGAGCCGCGGGAATTGCTGGCGCGTATACGCGCCGTGCTGCGCCGTAAAACCGAGACAGAAAGTGCGACCGATGGTCACGCGGTATTGCATTTTGGATCCTTAGAGATTGACCGCGACGCCCGCACCGTGACAGTGGCGGGCAAGCCTTGTGAGCTGACCTCGTACCAGTTTGACTTGCTGGTCACGCTGGCAGAGCGCGCCGGTCGGGTGCTGACACGCGACCAGATCATGGAAGCCGTGCGGGGCCGCGAGCTCGATGCCTTTGACCGCTCGATTGATGTGCACATGGGCCGCATCCGCGCGGCCATTGAACACGACGCCAAGACGCCCAAGCGGATCTTGACAGTGCGCGGCGTTGGCTACGTGTTTGCGCGCCAGCAAGACTAAGCTGCTGCCGGGGCCCTGAGCATGTTGCAAAAGCTCTATGTGCGCATTTGGCTGGCGGTGGTGCTGGCCGTCGCTGTGCTCACCTTCATAGTCGGCGTGGTGTGGCGCATGGCGGCCGAGCCGCCGCTGCGCGAAGTGGTGGTGCGCAACACACAGGGCGAGGTGATTGGCAACGGCAGTGCCCACATGATGCGCCCGGGCGAGCCTCTGGGGAACGAGGCCCAGGAACGCCAAGGCCATGATGCAGAGGCTGCATCGCACGCTGCCTCCGAGGCGGGTGAGGACCCCGTAGGCCATTTCGGTCGCGGCCCCGAGTTTGTCGTGCAAATGCAAGATGGCCAAACCATGCACTTGCACCTGCCCCGGCCGCCGCACCGGCCCTGGATTGCCGCGTTTGGATTTTTCTGGACACTGGCACTGGTGGCCCTGGCCGTGGCTTTGGCCACCTACCCCATCGTTCGCCGACTCACCCGCAGGCTCGAAGCGCTGCAAAGCGGCGTGCAGCGCTGGGGTGATGGTGAGCTCAGCGTGCGGGTCTCTGAGGCGGGTGCGGATGAGGTGGCATTTTTATCGCACAGCTTTAACCGGGCTGCTGGCCAAATCGAAGCCTTGGTCAAGGCGCGCGATGCGCTCTTGGCATCGCAAAAATCTCTCTTGGCCAACGCCTCGCACGAGTTGCGCTCACCATTGACGCGCATCCGCATGGGTTTGGAACTGATGGGCCAAGGCTCGCCCGAAGCGCTGGCGCAGCGCAAGCCCGAGATTGAACGCAACCTGGGCGAGCTGGACCAACTGATCTCCGAAATTTTGCTGGCCAGCCGCTTAGACGCACAAGAGGCCGATTTGGGCACGGTCGAGTCCGTCGACCTGGTGGGCCTGGCCGCCGAAGAGTGCGCGCGCACCGGGGCGACCTTGGACACCCAGGCCTCTGTGTTGCTGGTGCCAGGCATTGCCAAACTGCTGCGCCGCGCCTTGCGCAATTTGCTGGAAAACGCCGGCCGCCACGCCGCCACACACGCCGAACTCGCGCTGTACCAGACCGAAGGCTTTGCGGTGATTGATGTCAAAGACCAGGGCCCGGGTGTTCCCGAGGCCTTGCAGTCCCGCATTTTTGAGCCCTTTTACCGGCTGCCCGGCGCGTCAGAACAAGACGGCGGGGTCGGCTTGGGACTGGCACTGGTGCAGTCCATCGCACTGCGCCACGGCGGCACGGCCCGTTGCAGCAACCGCGAAGGTGGCGGTGCCTGCTTTACCCTGCGCTTGCCCCTGGGCAAGGCGGCTACGCCATCGCCTTAAGAAACAAGTCCCGGTCCGGGGCAAAGTTTTCGTGCAGGGGCAACAAGGCCCCGCCCAGGGCGCGCGCATCAGAACCAATGTCTCCCGCCAGCAACTGCGGACGCCACAGGCCCTCCCAGTTGTAGTCGTCCAGCGCCTGGGTGGTTTGCGCCAAGAGTTGCGTGAGCATGGTGCGCGAAAAAGAGCCGTCAATCACCACCGCGTCCAGGTCCATAAAGGCCGTACCGCCCACGGCGCAATGGGCCAGCGCCCGTGCCGCATTGGCAATCCACTGCGCGGTGTGCGTTGCAAAGGGTGCCGCAGTGGCGCGGTCGTCGTAGGCGGCGTCTGGCGCCAAACCGGCAGCAAGAAAACGCTGCTCCAGCTCCCACAAAGACGCTTGCCCAATCAATTGTTCGGGCGACTGCCCACCCTGACCTCCTGCTTGGGATGCGGCCAAATGCAAGGGCAGCGACGCCACCGCACCGGAGTTGCCATGCACGCCACCATGGAGGTGGGAGTTGATGACCACGCCACCCCCAACAAAGGTGTCCACAAACAAGTACAAAAAGCTTTTCAAGTCGCGCCCACGCCCGGCCACCAATTCGGCCACGCAGGCAGCCTGGGTGTCTTTGGCAAAGCTCACCGGTGTGGGGGTCATGGCCTGCACTTCGGCGGCCAGGTCAATCTGGTTCCAGCGGTCGGAGCTGGCCTGGGGCAAGCCCAGCATCTTGTGCCAGCCTCCCAGGTTAAACGGGGCGGCCACGCCCACACCCACCAGCCGGGGCGCCAGCCCTTCCATGCCACGCTCTATGGCCTGTATTTGCCCGGCGATGGTGGGCAGCAAAGTGGCCGCATCGGGGAAGTCGTAATTCACGGTTTGGCGTTGGCGCACCTGGCCCGTGAAGTCCACCAGCAGGCAGTCGGTGCTGCGCCGACCGAGCTTGATACCCAGCGCAAAGGCGCCATCAGGATTGAGCGCCAGTGGCACCGAAGGCTGGCCAATGCGCCCGCGTACCCGCGCTTGGCGCAGCAGCAAACCGTCGTCCTCGAGGCGGGTGGTGATCAGGCCGATGGTTTGGGCACTCAGGCCCGTCAGGCGCGCCAGCTCTGCCTTGGGCACACTGCCATGCAGACGCACCGCCTGCAACACCACCCGCTCATTGAACTGGCGCATGCCCACGTGGTTGGAGCCACGGGGGCGCAAGAGTTGGGGGGCTTGGCTGGCGGCTTGCGGGAGATCGGATTCGGCAGATTTCATGGTGGGCCGATTTTCACCCATCCCTTGATTTAGTCGGCCCTCAAGGCAACAAATTCAGCACCCTTTGCGGGCTCACGTCCTGCAAGCAACGGGTATGGCCCAGGGGGCAGACGCGTTCAAAACAGGGCGCGCAGTCCAGTGCGGGCCGGTAATCGGGGTCGTCTTTGAGCCAGACCACGCGGGCATGGGCACTGAGTGGCGGCGTGTGGCGCGGGCTCGATGACCCAAAAATAGCGACCTGCGGCACAGCAAAAGCAGCTGCCACATGCATCATCCCGGAGTCGTTGCTCACCACCGCACGCGCTGCGCTGACAAGCGCCATGGCCTCGCGCAGGCCGATGCGGCCCGACAAGTCCAGGCAAACGCCCGCGCCTGACGCCAGCACCGCCTGTGCGATGTCAGCGCAAACGGGCGCGTCTTTGGCAGAACCCAACAAGACGATGGCCTGCCCGCTCCTTTGCACCCACTGGTGCGCCAAGGCCGCAAAGTGGGCCGCGGGCCAGCGCTTGGCAGGGCCATATTCCGCGCCGGGCACCAGGACCGCGTAAGCGCCACGGGCCAGTTTCAAGGGTGCAAGTGCTGCCGCTACCTCAGTGGGCGCAAGAGTGAGCTGCGGCTGCTCAGTGGCAAAACTGTCTTCGCCACTGAGCGCACCGTAAAACGCCACCATGGGTGGACGGTCTGTTTTGGACGGGTTGGCCAGGCGGGTGCTGAGCAGGCCCCAACGGGATTCGCCGTGGTAACCCACACGATCGGCAATGCCCGCCCACCAAGGGATCAGAGCGCTTTTGAGTGAATTGGGGCAGACCACCGCGCGCTCAAACTGGCCGTGCAGTTCGCGCGCCATCGCACGCCGGGCAGACCACTGCAGACCGCCATGGGCAAAAGGAAATTCGATCACACGCTCTACCTGCGGCATGGCACGGTAGACCGGCGCCACCCAAGGCAAGGCCGCGACGGTGGTGCGCTCGCCGCGTGCCTGCAGCCTGCGCAGCAAGGGCTCGGTCATGACCGCGTCGCCAATCCATTGGGGCGCGATGAGCAGGGTGCGGGTCATGGCCTGTGCGCCCTCGCGGCGCCCTCAGTGCCCTTCGAAATGCTCGCCGTCCTTGAGTTGGTACACGGTGCCGCAATAGGGGCACTTGGCCTGGCCGCTGTGGGCCACGTCCAGGTAAACCTTGGGATGGGTGTTCCAGGTTTTCATGTCCGCCAAGGGGCTGGGGCAGTACACGCCACCTTGGGGATTGAGGTCTTTGGCCAGCAGGGTGATGGTCGATGAGGACATAGCGGCTTTCGGTGCGGAATGGGCGCTTGCTTAGACCAGGGTCAGCCAGTGCGCGTACTTGGGGTTGCGGCCATTCACGATGTCAAAAAACGCGGTTTGGATTTTTTCAGTGATCGGTCCGCGCGTGCCCACGTAGTTGTCTTTGCCCAGGGCAATGCGGTCGAGTTCACGAATCGGCGTGACTTCCGCGGCGGTGCCGGTGAAAAAGGCTTCATCGCAGATATAGACCTCGTCGCGGGTGATGCGCTTTTGCACCAGCTCCAGCCCCAGGTCTTTGCAGATGTGCATCACGGTGTTGCGGGTAATGCCGTTGAGGGCGCCTGCAGAAAGGTCGGGCGTGTAGACCACGCCGTCTTTCACCACAAACAGGTTTTCTCCTGCGCCTTCGGACACAAAGCCATTGGTGTCGAGCAGCATGGCTTCGTCGTAGCCGTCGTCCGTGGCTTCCATATTGGCCAGAATCGAGTTGGTGTAGTTGGACACCGCTTTGGCCTGCGTCATGGTGATGTTGACGTGGTGGCGGGTGTAGCTGGAGACCTTCACGCGGATACCGCGTTTCATGCCCTCTTCACCCAAATATGCGCCCCAGGCCCAGGCGGCGACCATCAAATGGATGGTGTTGCCCTTGGGCGAAACGCCCAGCTTCTTGTCACCGATCCAGGTCAGCGGGCGCAGGTAGCAGCTCTCGAGGTGGTTGTCACGCACCACGGCCTTTTGCGCCTCCATCACCTGCTCTTTGGTGAAGGGGATGTTCATGCGCAAAATTTTGGCGCTGTTGAACAAGCGCTCGGTGTGCTCTTCCAAGCGGAAGATGGCCGTGCCTTTGGAGGTGTTGTACGCCCGCACGCCCTCAAATGCGCCGCAGCCATAGTGCAGCGTGTGGCTCAGGACGTGGATCTTGGCGTCACGCCAATCGACCATGTGGCCGTCCATCCAGATTTTTCCGTCGCGGTCAGACATGGATGGGGGCATGGCGGTCATGGGAGTAGTCCTTTGGAAGATGAGGCTGAAAAGCGAAGTAGTCGATTTTACTGGGCTGCGTCCGGGACTTCGGCGTCGGGTCGCAGCAAGGTCCAACGCGTGAGCCGTCCGTCCACAAATTCACATTCCACGCTGGAAAGCGACTCGTCGGTCCAGCGAAACACCTCCGGCTCCACGCCAGGCTCGGTCAGTGCCTGACCCAACGCACCGGTCGTGCCGATGACGCGAAGCAAGGGCATGCCCTTGCCGAGGCGGGCGTTCAACATGACCGCGCTGCCTACATGGCCCACCGGGCGCTGGGCGGCGAGGCGCATCACCTTGATGAAGCGCGACAGGTAGACCAGCGCACACATCACGAGCGCACCCAAGGCCCCAGCGACTCCGAGCCCGCCGTAGCGGTGATAAGCCCAGGACAACAAAAGCACAGCACCCAGAATCACCAAGGCACTTTGCAGAGGGCGGGATAAGCGAAATTTCATGGTCGCGATTTTCGCCTCAGTCGCGCAGGCTGCGATCGAAGGCGCTTTTTAACGTGATCGGGCACGGCGCAACGCTACAGTGGCGGCTTGTGCCACTTGCCGCCGATCTCACCATGACCCACTCCAATCAACGTGTTTTGATCACCGCCTCCGCCTCCGGGATCGGCCTGGCCATGGCCGACGCCTTTGCAGCAGCCGGGGCTCGGGTGTTCATTTGCGACGTCAATGTGTCGGCCTTGAATGCCACGCTCGCTTCGCGGCCCGCACTCGCTGGAATCGTCTGTGATGTGAGTGACGAGTCTCAGGTTGCCGCCTTCTTCGCGGCTGGGATCGCGCACCTTGGGGGCTTGGATGTGCTCATTAGCAACGCGGGCGTGGCCGGACCCACCGCCAACGTGGAAGACATCAGCCTGGCCGACTGGCGCCAGTGCATGGCGATCAATTTGGATTCTGCGTTCTTGTGCGCGCGCCTGGCGGCGCCCATTTTGCGCGCCCAGGGCAGCGGCTCCATCATCAATATGTCGTCCACCGCGGGCCTGTTCGGATTCCCCCGACGCGCACCCTACGCCTCGGCCAAATGGGCGATCCGGGGGCTGACACGCACACTGGCGCAAGAGTTAGGCCCCGCCGGGGTGCGCGTGAACTGTATTTGTCCCGGGTCGGTGGCGGGCGAACGCATCGACCGCGTGATCGCCGCCGAGGCGCTCAAAACCGGGCGCAGCCATGCGCAGGTGCACCAGGAAATGGTGCAAGCCGCCTCCCTCAAAACCTTGATTGACCCCCAGGATATCGCCAGTCTCGCGCTGTTCCTGACCTCCAGCGCAGGCGCACGGATTTCGGGGCAAGAACTCGCGGTCGACGGCCACACCGAGACACTCTAGCCACGGGAAAGCACATTTTCAGGGCGGAAAAGCCGCGCCAATAATTATGCGGTTTTTGCATAACTATTGGCTGTAATCGCTTTGTAACTCCAGTACGGCTTTCTAAAATTGCCTTCCGCACGTTGGCACCCGGCGCATGAGCGGTCTTTTCAAAGTCCAGACGCGGCCCTGTGTGGTTTTTGAAAAGACGATTTTTAAACTTTGGAGCTTTTCAATGAACTCACCTGTAATGCACGGGCTGGAACTCAACACGCCGGACTTTGTCAAACATCCCCGGCTGATTGCCTGGGTCGCCGACATGGCGGCGCTGTGCAAGCCCGCTGCCATCCACTGGTGTGACGGCTCCCAAGAGGAATACCAGGCCCTGTGCCAACGCCTGGTGGATGCAGGCACCTTCACCAAGCTCAACCCCGCCAAGCGTCCCAATAGCTTTTTGGCCTGCTCCGACCCAAGCGACGTGGCCCGCGTGGAAGACCGCACCTACATTTGCAGCACCCGCAAAGAAGACGCCGGCCCGACCAACAACTGGATGGAGCCCGGCGAAATGCGCGCCACGCTCAACCCCTTGTTTGACGGCTGTATGGCCGGGCGCACCATGTATGTGGTGCCGTTCTCGATGGGGCCGCTGGGCTCCCACATCGCCCACATCGGCATCGAGATCAGCGACAGCGCCTACGTTGCGGTCAACCAGCGCATCATGACCCGCATGGGCCGCGCGGTGTATGACGTGCTGGGAGCCGACGGCGATTTTGTGCCTTGCATGCACACCGTGGGTGCGCCGCTGGCCGTAGGCCAGGCCGACGTGAAATGGCCGTGCAACAAGACCAAGTACATCGTGCACTTCCCCGAAACGCGTGAAATCTGGTCCTACGGCTCCGGCTACGGCGGCAACGCCTTGCTGGGCAAGAAATGTTTTGCGCTGCGCATTGCGTCGACCATGGGCCGCGACCAGGGCTGGCTGGCCGAGCACATGCTGATTTTGGGTGTGACCAATCCGGCGGGCAAAAAATACCATGTGGCAGCGGCATTCCCCAGCGCCTGTGGCAAAACCAATTTCTCCATGCTGGTGCCCCCCGAGGGCTTCCATGGCTGGAAAGTCAGCACCATTGGCGACGATATTGCGTGGGTTAAGCCCCATTCCGACGGCAAGCTGTATGCCATCAACCCCGAGGCGGGCTACTTCGGCGTGGCCCCCGGCACCAATTACCACACCAACCCCAACTGCATGGCCAGCCTGGGCCACGATGTGATCTTTACCAATGTGGCGCTGACCGATGACGGCGACGTCTGGTGGGAAGGCATGGAAAAAGACACGGGCAGCATGCCCGATCACCTGATCGACTGGCAAGGCAAGGATTGGACGCCCCAAATTGCGCGCGACACCGGCGCCAAGGCGGCCCACCCGAACTCGCGCTTCACGGTCGCTGCAGGCAACAACCCTGCACTGGACAGCGCCTGGGATGACCCGTCCGGCGTGCCGATCGACGCGTTCATCTTCGGCGGCCGCCGTTCCACCACCGTGCCACTGGTGACCGAAGCACGCAACTGGGTGGAAGGGGTCTATATGGCCGCGACCATGGGCTCTGAAACCACGGCGGCAGCCGTGGGCCAGCAAGGGGTGGTTCGCCGCGACCCGTTTGCCATGTTGCCATTCACCGGCTACAACGTGAGCGACTACTTCCAGCACTGGCTGAACCTGGGTAACACGCTCAGCGCCAAGGGCGCCAAGCTGCCCGCCATTTACTGTGTCAACTGGTTCCGCAAAGGCGAGGACGGAAAGTTCGTGTGGCCAGGGTACGGCGAAAACATGCGCGTACTGAAGTGGATGATTGACCGCCTGGAAGGCACGGCCAAGGGCCAGGAAACCGGCTTTGGCGTGAGCCCGACCTACGGCGAAATCACCTGGGACGGTCTGGACTTCACTCCAGCACAATTTGCCACGGTCACCAGTTTGGACAAAGCCGACTGGAAGCACGAAATCGCGCTGCACACCGAGCTGTTTACCCAGTTGGCCTACCACCTGCCCGCAGAGCTGGTGGCCACCAAGGCCCAGCTTGAGCAGCGCTTAGCGGCTTAAGGAATTGCGATGTGCCGTGACCACCCGGTTGCGGCCGTCGCGCTTGGCTTGGTAAAGGGCGGTATCCGCCGCACGCACCAGGTCCTGAAATCCTGCCACGTGGTCCCAATCGGCCACGCCAATGGACACGCTGATCTTGAGCGTGGCGCCTGAGTCCAGGGGCAGCGGTTCGGCGTCAAACGCCGCCAGCACCCGCTGGGCGATCACGGTGGCCTGATCCGCGTCCAAGTCGGGCAGCAAAATACAAAACTCTTCCCCGCCAAAGCGCGCGCACAGATCTGCCGGGCGCAGCATACGCAGCAGCCGCTGGGCGGATTCGCGCAGCACTTGGTCACCGACCGCGTGGCCGAACTCGTCATTGACGCGTTTGAAAAAATCGATGTCCACCATCAGCACCGACACTGGCCGCTCGGACGTTTGAAAGCGCTGCAAAGTGCGTGGAAACATGTTTTCCATCCAGCGCCGGTTGTGCAAACCGGTCAGTGCGTCCGTGTCGGCATCACGTGCCAAGCGTTGCTGATTGGCGATGGCGCCGCGCAGTCCATCGTTGGCCTGACGCACGCGATCCGAGAGCATGCGCAGCAAATTCAGCGCAATTTTGGGTTCTGCCTGCATGGTCTGCCAGGCCATTTCGGTCGGAATAGCCAACACCCGGGATTCCCGAGCAGCGATAGCCCACACAGAAGGCGGCTGTCCGTCAATCAGGCCTTGCTCGCCCAGCGATTGCCCCGGAAAAATACGCGCCACCTCGGGGCCGGAGAGGGCGCGCTGCACCACGGTGTCGTCAGGCATTTCAGGTGCAGGATCCAACCACACTGAGAGCTGCCCACTGACAACCAAAAACAATTTGCCATGGTGCACACCGCTTTCAATCAAGGTCTCGCCGTGCTGCAGCGCACGCACGGGGGTGTAGTGCAGCCAATCGAACACTGATTCATAGGGCACCCCTTGCAACAAGGGCGACTCCAACAGCATTTCCCGCTGACCGGCGGTCAGAGAGACATAGGTGGCTTGCGGAGCCTTGGTGTTTTCGTTCATACCGTCTCCTGTCGATGGACGCCGCCATGCCGGTGTGCAATGTCATATTCCAAATTGCGCGCAACAGGGGGTCGTCTGCGCACAGAGTTGAACGCGCCATGGTACTACTATTCAAATTTTGGATGGCATTTGAGACTGCGGCGACTGCTAGCATCCCATGCTTCACAACCTGCAGGGCATAGGACTCCGTATGAAGCGCTACACCATCAGCTCCGGCTCTCGCTTTGAAACCGACATTGGCTACTCCCGTGCCGTAGTTGCAGGTGATTGGATCATGGTCTCTGGCACCACCGGATTTGATTACGCCACCATGACCATCTCCGATGACGTGCGCGAGCAGGCGCAGCAGTGCTTCAAAAACATTGCCGCCGCCTTGGCCCAAGCAGGCGCCCACTTGGACGATGTGGTGCGGGTGACTTATATCTTGCCCAATACCGCCGACTTTGAACCCTGCTGGCCCGTGCTACGAAAGTACCTGGGGCAAGCCCGGCCAGCCGCCACCATGGTGTGCGCAGGTCTGCTGGATCCGCGCATGAAAATTGAGATTGAGGTGACCGCGTGGAAACCACCGACTGGCTGACAGGCCAGGCAGGCACAATGCGTAGGAACACTTCATTTTGGAGATGACAACGATGGCAGGCATCAAAATTCTGGACGGTGGCATGGGCCGCGAACTCAAGCGCATGGGCGCACCCTTTCAGCAACCAGAGTGGTCGGCACTCGCGCTGTTAGAAGGCCCGCAGTTTGTGCGGCAGGCGCATGATGCCTTTGTACAGGGCGGCGCCCAAATCATCACGACCAACAGCTATGCGGTGGTGCCCTTTCATATCGGGCAGGAGCGGTTTGACGACCAGGGCGTGGCCTTGGCCCGCTTGGCGGCCGAACTGGCGCGCGCCAGTGCAGACGCCGCCGCGCGCCTTGTGACGGTGGCGGGCTCCTTGCCGCCTGCGTTGGGCTCGTACCGGCCTGACTTGTTTGAGCGTGAGGCCTCTGTGCGCATTCACCAGGTATTGATCGCCGGCATGGATGACTTGGTCGACGTCTGGCTGGCCGAGACTCAGAGCTCGATTGCCGAAATTCATGCGGTACATGCCGCCTTGAATGGCAACGCGAAACCTCTGTGGATTTCGTTCACCCTGGACGATGAGCCCGAGGGCGACACCCCGGTGTTGCGCTCTGGCGAGACGGTGAGCA
Organism: Comamonadaceae bacterium; assembly: GCA_947447985.1. Lineage (GTDB taxonomy): Bacteria > Pseudomonadota > Gammaproteobacteria > Burkholderiales > Burkholderiaceae_C > Allorhodoferax. Next base: position 60,342 of record CANFLX010000006.1, on the reverse strand, counting down.
GCGCCGTCCACGCCGCCCTGGCTTTGGGCGCGAAGGCGGTTTTGTTCAACTGCAGCCAGCCAGAAGTCATGGAAGCGGCCGTGGTTGCGGCCAAGCAGGCGATCGCGGGTGCGTCGGTCGATATCGGGGTGTATGCCAACGCCTTTCCCGCGCAGTCCAAAAAGGCCACGGCCAATGCGGTCATTCTGGATATCCGCGAGGACCTGGATCCTCTGTCCTATGTCGGCTGGGCGCAGCGCTGGGTGGACCAGGGCGCATCGATGGTGGGCGGCTGCTGCGGCATTTCTCCCCAGCACATTGCGAAGCTGGCCGAGACTTTCGCCTGAGTGACTGCGGATCAGCATGCGACCACTTGAAGGTGGCTACAGTGGTGGTTTTGATGTCAAGGACTGACCCATGCGCATTTGGCAAAAGCCCGTCTCTGTTGAACTGTTGACCCAAGGCACCACCGGCACCGCCGACAGCCATTTGGGCATTGAGTTCTTGGAGGTGGGGGACGACTACCTCGTGGGTCGCGTGCCGGTGGATGAGCGCACGCGCCAACCCTATGGTTTGCTGCATGGTGGCGTCTCGGTCGTGCTGGCGGAAACACTTGGTTCCTGCGGAGCCGCTTTTTCGTGCCCGCCCGGTTACCGCGCAGTGGGTTTGGATATCAATGCCAACCACCTCAAAGGCGTGCGCAGCGGCTGGGTCACCGGCACTGCACGTCCGATTCACCGGGGCAGCACCACCCATGTGTGGCAAATCGAACTGCGCGACGATGCGGGGGACATGAGCTGTATCTCGCGCATCACCATGGCGATTTTGGCGCCACGATAAGCCGCAACGCAGCGAAACCTTAGCCCTTGGCGGCCATGCGCTCGCTTTTCCAATAGACGTCGTCGCCCACGGTGCCATCGGTGCGGTGGCGGTTGAGCACGCGGGCCAATACAAACATCAAATCCGACAGGCGATTGAGGTACTGGCGCGGTGTTTCTTTGAGCGCCTCTTCATTGCCCAGCGCCACCACCGCGCGCTCCGCCCGGCGGGCCACGGTGCGGCAGACGTGGGCCAAAGACGCAGCCCGGGTACCGGCCGGCAGAATGAACTCCTGCAAGCGGGGCAGGTCGCGGTTGTACGCTTCCAAGGCTTCATCCAGGGCGAGTACTGCCTCGCCCTTGAGCAGCTCAAAGCCGGGGATGGACAGCTCACCGCCGAGGTTGAACAGTTGGTGCTGAATCTCTACCAGGACCTTGCGCACGCCATCGGGCATGGCCTCACACAGCAGCACGCCAATGTGGGAGTTGAGCTCGTCCACATCTCCCATGGCATGCACACGCAAGCTGTTTTTGGACACGCGGCTGTTGTCACCCAGGCCGGTGGTGCCGCTGTCTCCGGTGCGGGTGGCGATTTGCGTAAGGCGGTTTGACATAACTTGTAGCGTTGTGCGTGTTACATCACCGAGTGTTCGGCGATGGATTCGGCAAGGGTTTCCATTTTTTGTTGCAGGTCCTGATCCGTATCCGCATAGCGGCGTGCCACCTGCTCAATGTCGGCAGCGCAGGACAGAAAAGCGTCCACCACCACCGGATCAAACTGGGCGCCCCGTTCGGCGGCAATGCATTCCACCGCCTGCGCATGCGACATGCCCTTCTTGTAGACCTTGTTGCTCACCATGGCGTCGTACACATCGGCCACCGCAACAATGCGGGCGCACAAGGGAATGGCATCGCCCGCGCGTTGTTCTGGGTAGCCTTGACCGTCCCAATGCTCATGGTGCGACAAAGCCAATTCCTTGGCCATCTGCAGCCAGGCGTCGGCGGGTCCGCAGGTTTTTTCGGCCTGTAAAAGTGCCTTGTATCCGCGCACCGTATGGCTTTGCATGGTGCTGCGTTCTTCAGGGGTGAAATGCCCGGGTTTGAGCAAAATGCGCTCAGGTATCGCCAGCGTGCCGATGTCATAAAACAGCACGCCTTGGACCAAATGGTCCACGTAGTCCGCCGTCAATATCGGCGCCAATGCAGGCACTTGCTGCAAGGCGTTCGCGAGCAGGCGGACGTAGCCTTGCACGCGCAGCAAATGGGCTTCGGTATCGGCGTCACGGCGCTCCGCCAACGTCGACATCGCAAACAACACCACGTGGGCCGCCGAGGCAACAGGTGCGGTGGCGTGCTGGGGAACGGACATGCTAGGGCCTTGCAAAAATGAAGGGCGTTTTGTAAATCCATACCATTTTGCCATCGCTTGCCTTATAGCGATGGGTTGGCACAAGCTCGGTGGCCTCAAAGTCCAGGCTCACCATGGTCGCACCAGCGCGAAGTTCTTGGTGCGCTTTGGCGACCGCTTTGGGCATGCTCTCGGGTCGCTGAAACAGGTACACCATTTGGTAGCCCGACCAGTCTGCTTGCCAAATGTCACCCCGGCTGATCTGGGCCCAGGGCAGGCGCATTGCGCAGAGCCAACGCAAAGAAGCACTCCACTCCAAGCCGTAAAACTGCGCCTGGGGATACGCCTTGCGCAGTGCCAGCAAGCCGTGCCCCAAGCCGCAACCCGCATCAAGCACGCGCGCGCCGGTGGGCAAGGGGGCATAGTCCGGCAAGGACAACAGCGCCTGTGCTGGCGTGGGAAATAAGGGTGCGTCGGCCCAGGTGTTCATGGGGTAGACGAGCAACATCACCACCAGTGGCAGCAACCAGACCCAGGCGGGCATATCACCCAGGCCCAAGAGCGGCAGGCTCAAGGCAAAAGACACCGGGAACCCCGCGGCCACCACCGCCTTTCGCCACCAGCTGTCGCCCCACAAGCTCAGCACCACACCCAACAGGGCTGCGACAAGCAAGGCAAAGCCCATGGGCCAGTCGCGCAGCAAAAGAATACGAAATGCCGCCCAGCTCACACCCCAGCTCAGCAGGGCCGGCAAGGGCCAAGGCGGCGCAGCACGCCAGCGACTGCGGGGCGGAGTTGGAAGGTCGTGAGAAGCCTTCATCGGTAACTAACGGTTACCGTTGGGCGCAAGGCGCTCAATCAAGCCATTGAGCGCTTCGAGTGATCCAAATTGAATGACCACTTCGCCCATTTCTTCGATGCGGCCTGCTCGTTTAATTCTTTTTTTGATAAGCACTTCGACCTGGGCTTGGAACAAGTCCGACAGCTCTTCCTCAACCCTTTTCAGGTCACGCGACTTCTCTTTTTTCGGCTTGGAGGCTACCAAAGAAAACTCGGCGCCCAGTTTTTTCACCAGGCTTTCGGCTTCGCGCACCGAGAGCTTTTTGTTGGCAATCTGGTTGGCGGCGGTGATTTGCGTGGCGCGGTCCAGCGCGAGCAGGGCGCGGGCATGGCCCATGTCAATGTCACCAGCCATCAGCATGGACTGCACCGGCTCAGCCAGGTTGAGCAGCCGCATGAGGTTGCTGGCCGCACTGCGCGAACGGCCCACCGATTGCGCGGCCTGCTCATGGGTCAGGCCAAATTCTTTGATCAAACGCTGCAGGCCCTGCGCTTCTTCGAGCGGATTGAGGTCTTCACGCTGCATGTTCTCGATCAAGGCCATGGCGGCGGCCGCTTCGTCCGCCACATTGCGCACCAGCACCGGAACCCGGTCCAGGCCCGCGAGCTTGGCCGCACGAAATCGCCGCTCGCCGGCAATGATTTCATACACCGGGCGGCTCGAGCCCTCGGGCCGGTGTGCATTGGCGCGTGCGGCGTCGAGCTCTCGCACCAGAATCGGCTGCATGATGCCTTGGGCTTTGATGCTTTCGGCCAACTCGTAGAGCGCACCTTCGTCCATGTGGGTGCGCGGCTGGTAGATGCCTGCGACCATGTCGCCCAACAGCAGGGTGGTGGGCAGGCTGGCGTCCAGGGAGGTGTCAGGCGCAGTGTCCTGGACTTTGGGGCCCAGCAGGGCTTCGAGGCCCATTCCGAGGCCTTTGGGTTTTTTAGTGGCCATGGTGGGCTTCCTTGTTGGAGAGGAGAGACTGCAGCAGTGCGTGGCCATCGGGCCAGTCGCCTAACTGCGAATCCGCGTTGATATGTCCGGCATGTCCGCAGTCATGCCACTGCGCACCCCAGGCCTGTGCAAACCACTGCGCACGCTCCAGACTGCAATAGGGATCGTTGTGGCTGCCCGCCAGCGCACTGGCAAAGGGCAGGCGCTGTATCACCACGGGCGACCAGCTGTGCAGCACCGGACGCAATTCTTCACGCTCTGCATCACCCGGGGCCACCAGCAAGGCCGCTTGCACGCGGTGCGTGTTGCGCGAGCAGGCTGCCCAAGCAGATACCAGCAAACAGCCCAGGCTGTGGGCCACCAGAACGCAAGGAGAGGGCTGTGCAAGCACCACTTCTTCGAGCCGGGTGATCCAGTCGCCGCGCAGGGGTTGCATCCAGTCGTGCTGCTCCACGCGCTGGTAGCCGTAGAGGGCTTCCCAGCGGCTTTGCCAATGGGCGGGGCCGGAGTTCTGCCAACCGGGCAGCAACAAGACAGGGGTGCTCATCGGTCTTGGTGTGCGTTGGGCAAGCGGCGCAGCATCTCTGCCGCAAAGGCCACAAAAGCCTGCGCACCTTTGGAATTGGGGTCAAACGCCACGCCAGGCAAACCATAGCTAGGCGCCTCGGCCAAGCGGACATTGCGCGGGATGATGGTCTCAAACACCTTGTCGCCAAAATGGGCGGTGAGCTGCTCGCTCACCTGCTGCTGCAAGGTGATGCGCGGATCAAACATCACGCGCAGCAAACCGATGATGCGCAAGTCGTCGTTCAAGTTGGCCTTGACCTGTTTGATGGTGTTGACCAGGTCGGTCAGGCCTTCCAGGGCAAAGTACTCACATTGCATGGGCACCACCACGCCATCGGCGCAGCACAAGCCGTTGAGGGTCAGCATGGACAGCGATGGCGGGCAGTCGATCAGCACAAAGTCGTAGTCCTTGTCGACCTCCGCCAGGGCCGTTTTGAGGCGGCGCTCACGGCGTTCCAACTCCACCATTTCCACTTCCGCGCCCGCGAGTTCGCGGTTGGCGCCCAGGATGTCGTAGCTGCAGCCCGCAGCCACCAGTTTGTCGCTGCGAACACGCGCCTCCGCCACACTGGCCGACTCAAGCAGCACGTCGTACACGCTGAGCTGAATGCTGCGCTTGTCCACGCCCGAGCCCATGGTGGCATTGCCCTGGGGATCCAAATCAATCATCAGCACGCGCTGACCCAACTTGGCCAAACCCGCAGCCAGGTTGACCGTGGTGGTCGTTTTGCCAACGCCACCTTTTTGGTTCGCAATGCAGAAAATTTTGGCCATGGTCAGTGTCGCTGGAAAAATAAAGGGGCTAGCCGCAATTGGGTTTCACGTGGAACGGATCGTGCCCGCATCATTGCGAGGCCACCAGCTTGAGGCCAAAGCCGATCAAACAAACACCGGCTACTTTTTCCAAGACGCGGCCAATCAAAGGGTTGGCACGCACGCGTTCGGCAAAAAAGTGGGTGAGCAAAGTAGCGCCCATTCCATAAGCAAAGGTCAGCGCCGCAATCGTGGCGGCCATCACGCCATAGGTGATCAAGCCTTGTTGCTGCACCGGATCCACAAACAAAGGGAAAAAAGCCATGTAAAACAATATCGCCTTGGGGTTGAGCAGGGTGATGAACAGGGCTTGGCGCAGGTAATGGTGGGGGCGGATATCGATGGCCGACGGCGCGCCTGCTTTCGATGTGAGCATGAAACCGCCCAACCACGCCAAATACCCCGCACCGACCCACTGCACTACCTGAAAGGCGGCAGGGTAGGCGGTCAGCAAAGCCGCCACACCCGCCACCGCCAACCACAGCAGCACCTGGTCGCCCACAATCACCCCCAGAGTGGCCGCCAAACCGCCGCGCACACCGCCCTTGCTGGTCGACAGCACCAGGGCCAGATTGCCCGGGCCGGGAATCAGCAAAAACACCAAAATGGTGACAACAAAGGTGCCGTAATCGCTAACGCCAAACATGGAAGTCCTGAAGTGAGGGGTCGAGTTTACGTTAGCAAGGCTCAGGCGCGACGCATCCAGACCAGGCAGCGATCGGCCTCCAGGCCCGGCACCTGCAACGGTTCCACGTGAAACACGTGCAGCGCTGCGTCCAAGGCGTCTATTTCCGCCTGCGGGTCTTTGCCCTTCATCGCCATCCATACCCCTGTAGGCGCCAAGGCGGCAACCGACCAGGTCGTGAAATCCACCAGCGACGCAAAGGCCCGCGAGCAGACCAGGTCGTAGGGCTCCGTCAAACTCTCCACCCGCGCGTGGATGCCGCGCAAGTTGGGCAACTTCAGGCTCACTGCGACCTGCTGAACAAAGGCCGCTTTTTTCGCCACCGTGTCCACACAATGCACCGTCAGGGCAGGGCAGCAGATGGCCAACACCACACCCGGCAAGCCCGCACCCGAGCCCACATCCAACACCCGAAGCGGCTCGCTCAAACCCCGTTCAGCCAGCTGCTGACGCATAGGGCCAATGACGGCCAAACTGTCGAGCAAGTGGTGGGTGAGCATTTCTTGCGGATCGCGCACCGCCGTCAAGTTGTACACCCGGGTCCATTTTTGAATCAGGCTGAGGTAATCCAGCAGGGCCTCGACCTGCGCGTCATTCAGATCCAAGCCCAGCGACTGCAGGCCGGCGCGCAGCGGCGCCTCCAAAGCCTTGCTCACGCATGCTCCTGCGGCAAGGGCACGGGCGTGGCAAATTCACGGAAATTGCCTTTTTTCAGGTGAATCAACAAGAGCGAGATGGTGGCGGGCGTGATGCCCGAGAGGCGAGACGCCTGGCCCAGCGTTTCGGGGCGATGCTGGTTCAGCCGCTGGCGTGCTTCAAAGCTCAGGGCCGACACCTGCATGTAGTCCAACTCTGCAGGCAGGCGCAAGTTCTCGTAATAGGCCGCGCGGCCGACTTCTTCTTTCTGGCGCTCGATGTAACCCGAATACTTGGCAGCAATCTCTACCTGCTCAATCACGCTGGCCACAAACACATCGGAGGCGGTGCCATCCGCAGCGGCCGTGAGTGCGGCATCCGCATAGCGTCCGCCGTCCATGCCCATCAAGTCGGCGTAGCGCACATCGGGGCGGCGCAGCAAGTCGGCCAGGTTGTATTCGTGCTCAATGGATTTGCCCAGCACCCGCTGCGACTCTTCGGCAGGCAGGTTGTTGGGGTTGACCCAGATCGAGCGCAGGCGTTCGGTTTCACGTGAAACAGCCTCCCGCTTGCGGCAAAACGCCTCCCAGCGGGCGTCATCGACCAAGCCCAGGGCGCGCCCGGTTTCGGTCAAGCGCACATCGGCGTTGTCCTCACGCAGCTGCAAGCGAAACTCCGCGCGGCTGGTGAACATGCGGTAAGGCTCGGTCACGCCTTTGGTAATCAGGTCGTCCACCAGCACGCCGAGGTAGGCCTCGTCCCGTCCAGGCAGCCAGGTGTCTGCGCTCCAGGCCGTGCGAGCGCCCGCTTGCAGCGCCGCATTCACGCCGGCAAACAGGCCTTGGGCCGCAGCCTCTTCGTAGCCGGTGGTACCGTTGATCTGCCCGGCAAAAAACAAGCCGCCAATATGGCGCGTCTCGAAACTGCTTTTCAGACCACGCGGGTCAAAGTAGTCGTACTCAATGGCATAACCGGGGCGAAGAATATGGGCGTTTTCCAAGCCCGCCATGCTGCGCACCAGGTCGTACTGGATGTCAAAGGGCAGGCTGGTCGAAATGCCGTTGGGGTAGTACTCGTGGGTGGTCAGGCCCTCGGGCTCCAGGAAAATCTGGTGGCTCTCTTTGTCGGCAAAGCGGTTGACCTTGTCTTCCACGCTGGGGCAGTAGCGCGGGCCCACGCCCTCGATGTTGCCGGTGAACATGGGGCTGCGGTCAAAGCCGCTGCGAATAATCTCGTGCGTGCGCGCATTGGTGTGCGTGATCCAGCACGGCATTTGTTGCGGGTGCTGCTCCACACGCCCCATAAAGCTGAACACCGGCATCGCCGGGCTCATGCCGCCGGGCATGCCGTCGCCGGGTTGCTCCAGGCATTTGCTGAAGTCGATGCTGCGGCCATCAATGCGCGGTGGCGTGCCGGTTTTCAGGCGGCCCTGCGGAAGCTGGAGCTCTTTGAGGCGCGCGCTCAAACGTGCCGCAGGCGGATCGCCCGCGCGTCCGGCAGCGTAGTGGTTCATGCCCACATGGATCTTGCCGTCCAAAAAAGTGCCGGCGGTAAGCACCACCGTTTTGGCGCGAAAGCTCAAACCAATTTGCGTGACAGCGCCCACCACCCGGTCACCCTCGACCAGCAAGTCGTCCACCGCTTGCTGAAAGATGGACAAATGGGGCTGGTTTTCCAGCATGCGCCGGATCGCGGCCTTGTACAGCACCCGGTCGGCCTGCGCACGTGTGGCGCGCACAGCCGGGCCCTTGCTGGAATTGAGGATGCGAAACTGAATACCTGCCTCGTCGGTTGCCAAGGCCATGGCGCCGCCCAAGGCATCGACCTCTTTGACCAGATGGCCTTTGCCGATGCCGCCAATCGAGGGGTTGCAACTCATCTGCCCCAGGGTCTCGATGTTGTGCGTCAACAGCAGCGTCTTGCTGCCCATGCGCGCGGCCGCCAGCGCAGCCTCGCACCCGGCGTGGCCGCCGCCGACGACGATGACGTCAAACTGTTGGGGATAAAGCATGGCAGGCAGTCAAAGCAGGGGAAGGAGCGCGATTTTACTGGCGCGCTCGTTTTGGGAGACGCGGGCGAGACATTTCCTAGTCTTTCCCCTAAGTGCTATCGCACAGAGGCTGGGGTAGAGTGACCCATCACCCCATTCACGCGGAGACCTCCACTATGTCCAGCACCTCACTCAAAGACCAGGTCAGCCCCGAAGAATGGCAGCTGCGCGTCGACCTGGCCGCCTGCTACCGCCTGGTCGCAGCCTACGGCTGGAGCGACCTGATCTTCACCCACATCAGCGCCCGCATTCCCGGCCCCGAGCACCACTTTCTGATCAACCCCTACGGCATGCTGTTTGAAGAAATCACGGCCAGCAGCCTGATCAAAATTGACCAAAACGGTGAAAAGCTCAGCGAGTCGCCGCACCCGGTCAACCGGGCTGGTTTCGTGATTCACAGTGCGGTGCATGCGGTGCGCGAAGACGCCGGTTGCGTGCTGCACACCCACACGCGCGCAGGCGTGGGTGTGAGCGCGCAGGCCGGTGGCGTGCTGCCCATCAGCCAGCAATCGACCTTTGTGCTGGCGTCACTGGCCTACCACACCTACGAAGGGGTGGCTTTGCACGACGAGGAAAAACCACGCCTGCAAGCCGATCTGGGCACGGCCAATCACCTGATGCTGCGCAACCACGGTTTGTTGGTCGTAGGCAGCAGCATTCCCGAAGCGTTTTTGCTGATGTACAACTTTGAATCCACCTGCCAAATCCAGCTTGCGGCACAGTCCGGTGGCGTGGCTTTGACACAGGTGGACCCGCGCATTTTGGACGGTGTAGGCCACGCCATGCGCACCCAAACCAGTGGCCTGGGTGGCGCTTTTGCCTGGCCGGCTCTGCTGCGCAAACTCGACCGCATGGGCAGCGACTACCGCGATTAAGCCAAAGGCTACACCCGCCTCACCGATCCCCCTACCGCATACGAAAGACTCCTATGAACAGCTCCTCTCCATTTGATTACGTCATCGTCGGCGCAGGCGCCGCCGGTTGCGTGCTGGCCAGCCGCTTGAGCGAGGACCCTTCGGTGCGCGTGTGCCTGCTCGAAGCCGGCGGGCCGGACACCTCGGTGTTGATCCATGCACCCATGGGGTTTGCGGTGAGCGCGCCTTTGAACCTGAACAACTGGGGCTATGAAACCGTGCCACAAGCGGGCTTCAACGGCCGGCGCGGCTACCAACCGCGCGGCAAAGTCATGGGCGGTAGCACCTCGGTCAATGCCATGGTCTACACGCGTGGCCACAAGGCCGACTACGACCACTGGGCAAGCTTGGGCAACCCGGGTTGGTCGTACGACGAAGTGTTGCCTCTGTTCAAGCGTTCAGAGAACAACCACTGCTTTGGCAACAACGCCTACCGTGGCACTGGCGGCCCGCTGCAAGTGAGCTATTTGCGCAGCCCCAGCCCGATCAACGAGGTGTTTTTGCAAGCCTGCGAACAAACCGGCTTGCCACGCACCGCCGACTACAACGGCGAACAGCAACTCGGCTGCGGCCCCACCCAGGCCATGCAAGCTGACGGAGAGCGCTGCAGCGCTGCAAAGGCCTACATCACCCCATACCTGAGCCGCGCCAACCTCACGGTGGTCACCGGCGCACACACCGAACGCGTGCTCATGGACGGCAAGCGCGCCACAGGCGTGCAATACCTTCACGACGGCAAATCGGTGCAAGTCACGGCAGCGCGCGAAGTGATTCTGAGTGCCGGCGCCTTTGGCTCACCCCAGCTGCTCATGCTCTCGGGTATCGGGCCCCAGTCACAGCTCCAGGCCCACGGCATTCCCACCGTACACACCCTGCCCGGCGTCGGCCAAAACCTGCAGGACCACATCACCACCGTCCTGATTCAGCGCACGCCGCGCAAAGAGGTGGCACTCGGTGTGTCACTGAGCGGAACGGCAACGATTATCAAATCCATATTTGAATGGCGCAACAAACGCACCGGCTGGATCACCTCTAACGTGGCCGAATCGCAGGGCTTTTTAAAGACCGATGCCAGTGCCGACAAACCCGACATCCAACTGGCCTTGTGCACTGGCATCGTGGACGACCACAACCGCAAAATGCACCTGGGCCACGGCTACACACTGCACGTCACACTGTGCCGCCCCAAGAGCCGGGGCAGCGTCACGCTGCAAAGCGCCAAATCCACCGATGCACCCTTGATTGATCCCGCTTTCTTCCAACACCCGGACGACATACCCACCCTGGTCAAAGGCACCCAAATCGGCTTGGATATTTTGAAAGCCAAGGCTTTCGACGACTACCGGGGCGAGATGCTGTACCCGGTAGACCGCAACGACCCCAAGCAGATTGAAGCGTTTCTACGCGACCACAGCGACACCGAATACCATCCCAGCGGCACCTGCAAAATGGGCCCGCACAGCGACCCGATGGCCGTGGTCGATGCGGAGTTGCGCGTTCATGGCATTCAAAACTTGCGGGTGGTCGATACGTCCATCATGCCCACCCTGACCGGCGGCAACACCACGGCGCCGACCATCATGATTGCGGAAAAAGCCGCAGACCTGCTGCGGGCAGCGCACTAAGCGACAAGCGTCAGGGGCTTTTGGCGCCACGCCAACCACGCCCCTAGCCACAGCGTGAGAGCAGACACCAGCAGGCCGCGCTCCAGGCCGCCGCTGCCGTCTGCAATCCAGCCCACCAGCGTGGGCCCAACGATTTGGCCGGCCGCAAAGACGATGGTGAAAGCGCTGATGCCTGTGGCCCAGGCAGCCGGCGGCAGGTTGTGGCGCACCAGCGCAGTGCTGGAGGCCACGATCGACAAAAACACAGCGCCAAACAACAAGCCCGAGACCACCACTACGGCAAAACTCTGCGTCCATGCCGGCAGCACCACGGCCACCCCGAGCAGCGCATTGAGGCGCGCCATGGCGCCGCCGCCGCGATGGCGGTCTAACAAACCCGCCCAAATGCGCGAGGACGCCACCACCGCCAAGCCCAGCAGCCCATAAAAAACCGTCACCGCCTGCGCACTCGCGCCCTGCGTGCGCAGCAAGGCGACCGCAAAGGTCATGTAGCCGATGTAGCCCACGCCAAACAAGCCATAGCCCGCGAGCGCAAAGCCAAAAGGGCGCACGCGAAACACCAACGCCACACCCGAAGACGACACCGTATCGGCCGCAGGCAACTGCTCCCATTGCGCCATGACCCGCGCAGGCCAGCGCAACAGCGCAGTCGCGAAAAAACACAGCAGTGCCAGGGCCCACCAGGCAAATCGCCAGCTGTGCACCGCATCCTGAAAAGCGTCAAGCACCCACGGCACCAACAAGGCAGACACCACAATCCCCAGCCCGGTTCCGCCGTAATACACGCCCAGCAGCAAACCCGCCTGTGCCGGCGCACGGCTGCCCAAGCGCGCAGCCAACAACCCCCCCGACACAAACACCAAGGCACTGGCCAAACCGGCGAGCAGCCGTTGCACCAACAATACCGAGGCATCGGTAAAAAAGCCGCACAAGCCCATAAACAAAGCGGCCAGCAATGACCCCAGCCACAGCAAGACGGTGGGCGAGACCCGCCGCATCAGCCACGGCATGGCCAGTGCACCCAGCAGATACCCCACCGCATTGGCGGTATTCATGGCGCCGGCCAGGGTGTAACTCCAAGCCAGATCCGTGCGCATGCCGGGCAACAAAAGACCATAGGCAAAACGGGTGACACCCAAGGAGACAGCCGCGCCCACCGACAGCGCCAAAGCAAGCCAAAATAAGGGACGCAGCGCTGAGGTCACGAAATCTCCAGATGGGGTACAGGCCTGCATTGTCCGCTGAGCGTCCACCACCACCTGCCATTGAGAAGGCCCCTATGACCACTTTGTTTGACTCCCTGGCTCTCGGGCCCATCACCTTGGCCAATCGCGCAGTCATGGCACCTTTGACGCGCAACCGCGCACCGGGCGCTTTGGCCAACGCCGCCATGGTGACCTACTACACCCAGCGCGCCGACCCGAACAACGGCGCAGGGCTCATCATCACCGAGGCCACGGCAATCAGCCACCAGGGCCAGGGTTACTCTGACGTGCCGGGCATTTGGAGCGAAGCGCAAGTGCAGGCTTGGAAGCCAGTCACCGCGTCGGTGCATGCCGCCGGAGGCAAGATCTTCATGCAGCTATGGCATGTGGGACGCGTCTCGCATGTGGACCTGCAACCCGGCGGTCAAGCGCCAGTGGCGCCCTCGGCCCTCACCGCCAAGACCAAGACGGTGCTCATTTCCGACGGCACGCCCCGCTTTGTGCCCACCTCCGAACCCCGTGCCTTGCGTCTGGAAGAACTGCCCGGCATCGTGGCCGACTACCGCAACGCAGCGCGCAACGCCATCGCTGCAGGTTTTGACGGTGTGGAAGTGCACGCCGCCAACGGCTATTTGCTGGATCAGTTTTTGCGCTCCGGCTCCAACCACCGCACCGATGCCTATGGCGGCAGCATCGAAAACCGCGCACGCCTGTTGCTCGAAGTCATGCAAGGCGTCTGTGCCGACATCGGCGGGGCGCACGTGGCCCTGCGTTTGTCACCCGTCACCCCCGCCAACGACGCGTTTGATCCGCAGCCCCAGCCCCTGTTCAACTACATGGTGCAAGAGCTCGCCCCCTTGGGGTTGGCCTATGTGCATGTGATCGAAGGCTCCACCGGCGCCGAGCGCGACTTCCAACAAGGCGACGCGCCCTTTGACTATGCCGCGCTGCGCCAGACCTACCGCAACGCCGGTGGCCATGCCGCCTGGATGGTGAACAACGCCTATGACATGCCCTTGGCAGAGCAAGCTTTGGCAGACGGGGCGGATTTGGTGGCCTTTGGCAAACCCTTTATTGCCAACCCGGACCTGACCCGCCGTCTGCGCGAAGGTGCGCCGCTCAACCCCGCAGACCGCATGACCTTTTACGGGGGTGGTGCACACGGCTACACCGACTACCCCACGCTTGCGGACTGAGCCCCTCAGCTAGGGGGCCGCGCCATGCGAAGGCTCAGGGTCCCTTCCAGCGCTTGAGCAGCAAGGCATTGGCCATGACGCTGACGGAGCTCAGCGCCATGGCAGCACCCGCCAGCACCGGGTTCAAGTAGCCCAGCGCGGCCAGCGGAATACCCGCCACGTTGTAGAAAAAGGCCCAGAACAGGTTTTGCCGAATCTTGGTCACGGTGCGGCGGGAAATATCGAGGGCTGCAGCCACCAAACGCGGCTCACCGCGCATCAGCGTGATGCCAGCCGCTTGCATGGCCACGTCGGTGCCACCGCCGCCCGCATTGGCCATTGCCATGCCCACATCGGCCGCTGCCAAAGCGGGCGCATCGTTCACCCCGTCGCCCACCATGGCCACCGTGTATTGCGCCAGTGAACCCCCTTTGAGCGCAGTGATCTTGGCCGCCTTGTCGCCCGGCAACACCTCGGCAAGCACCTCCTCACTGCCGACGCGGGCATCCATGCCCAGGCGGCGCGCCATCGCGCGGGCAGCGCCCCAGTTGTCGCCCGACACCATGACCGCGCGAATGCCCAAGGCCCGCAGTTGCGCTATCGCCTCTTTGGCCCCGGGTTTGGGTTCGTCAGCAAAAGCCAGCAAGGCGCGCAGAGCCCACACCCCGTTGACCTGGTGGGCCAGGGCCGACACGCTGGCACCCTGCGCCTCCAACTGGCGGGCCTGGGCCGCCCACCCGGCCCCTTCAGGCGAGGTGGATGCGGGCTGCGCTTGCAACTCTTGCATCCAACGCAAACTGCCCAAGGCGTAGCGCGCGCCCGCCACCAGGCCCTCGGTGCCACGCCCCGAGACAGCACGGGCATCCGACAGGGGCAAAAGGCCCACGGACTGTGCGGATGCGCGGGCCACAACCGCATGCGCCAGCGGGTGGTCGCTGCCACTTTGCAAGCTTGCACAAATTTGCAACAAGGCCGGGTCCACGGGCGCATCGGGATCCGCCACCGCCCCCGAGGCTGCTTCCAGCGGCACCAAGGCCGTGAGCTGCGGCCGGCCCACCGTCAACGTGCCGGTCTTGTCAAAAGCCACCACTGTCACTTGGTGTGCCAACTCCAGGGCCTGGGCATCTTTGATCAAGATGCCGTACTTGGCGGCCACACCCGTGCCTGCCATGATGGCCACCGGTGTGGCCAGACCCAGCGCGCAGGGGCAGGCAATCACCAGCACCGCCACCGCGCGAATCAGGGCCAGCTCAAAGCTGTGGCCTGTCAACCACCACCCCAGCAGCGTCGCCACCGCCAGCAAGAGCACCACCGGCACAAAGACCGCACTGACCTGGTCTACCAGGCGTTGGATGGGCGCCTTGGCGGCCTGCGCGTCCTCCACCAGCCGGATGATCTGGGACAGCATGGTTTGCGAACCCACCTGGGTCACCCGCACCAGCACCCGCCCTTCCCCATTGATGGAGCCGCCGGTGACGCGAGCGTCGCGCTCTTTCGCCACGGGCAGAGACTCACCAGTGAGCATGGATTCATCCACCTGGGTTGCGCCTTCGGTGACCACACCGTCCACAGCAAAGCGCTCGCCGGGCTTGACCACCAAGGTGTCGCCCACCAGCACCTCGGCCACGGGCACATCGACCTCGCCTTCGGGGCGCTGCAAATGGGCACGCTCGGGCCGCAAGGCATGCAAGGCCCGAATCGCTGAGGTGGTTTGCCGTTTGGCCCGCGCCTCCAGCCACTTGCCCAAGAGCACCAGCGTAATCACCAGCGCGGAGCCTTCAAAATACAAATGCACCATATCGCCATCGGGCGCACTCAGCCACAGCCACACCGACAGGGCCCAGCCCGCGGTGGTTCCCAGCGACACCAGCAAATCCATATTGCCGCTGCGATTTTTCAGGGCATGCCAGCCCGCCACATAAAAGCGCGCCCCCAGCACCAACTGCACCGGCGTTGCCAAGGCAAATTGCCAAAACGCGGGGAGCATCCAATGCTGGCCCAGGGCGTCGCCCAGCATGGGCAGCACCAAAGGCAAGGACAGCGCCAAACCCCAAGCGACGGGCGCAAATCCCGCCCACGGGCCTGCGTCAGGGGCGTCCATCGCGGCCTGCGCTTCTTTGGGCTCGTAGCCCGCATCCCGAACGGCGCGGCGCAACAAGGCCTCCATGGGGGCGGCCTGATCCGATCCCGCCGGAAAAGTCACACGGGCCGACTCGGTGGCCAGATTCACGGCGGCGCTGTGCACGCCAGGCACTTTCTTGAGGGCTTTTTCGACCCGCCCGACACAGGAGGCGCAGGTCATGCCGCCAATGCCAATATCCAAAGAACATTCAGTCGCAGGAGAGGGGTTCGTCATAAGAAAATGAACTTTGTAAGCGCAGGGCTTGAATCTAAGGGCAGCGACGCAAGGTTAAGCTCAGGGCGAATAGCCATCGTTTCAGTTCCACTTTATTCAAGAAAGCCCACCATGGACCAACTTTTCACCGTTACCGGCATGACCTGCGGCCATTGCGAAAAAGCCGTGACCGCCGCCATTGTGCGGGTGGATCCCGAGGCCAAAGTGCTTATCGACCGCAGCGCCAACAAAGTACAGGTGCACTCCGAGAAAGCCCGCGACATGCTGGCACATGCCATTGTCGAAGAGGGTTACGCGGTCGCCCCCTGATTCAGATCAGACGACTGCGCTTTCGCCGCCTAAGGCGTCAAACAAGGCAGGCAACAAGCGTTCCAACTCGCCGGTAGCGATGGCAACATCGGCATCGAAGTGGTCTTGGTCGCGGTCTGCGGCCGAGGCCGGAGACTCGTCTGCCACCACATCCAAAAACGCCAGCTTTTTCAGTTGCAAGGCATCGGTCAGCACAAAGGACACGCGGTCGTTCCAGGTGAGTGCCAAACGGGTGGGTACTTTGCCATGGGCAATGTGTTGGCTCACTTCGTCCGTGTCCAGGGCGTGGCGGGTGTAACGCACCACCGCCTTGGACTCGTCAGCGGCGCGAAGTTCGCACTCGCGGTCTACGCTAAAGCCCTGTGGCGCCTCTTGCGTCCCCAGCCAATGCGCCATGGCGGTGGCGGGCGCTGTTTGGGTGTCGACCAGGCCTAAGGCCAAGCCATCCACTGCTTTGATCAAGCTGGTCAGCACCTCGTCGGCCTTGGCGGCACTGGCCGCATCGATCACCAGGCGCTGGGCCTGGGGATCTAGCCACAGGGTCACGCTGCTCTGTTTGGTAAACGCCATGGGCAGCAAGGACTGGCGAACATCGTCACTGAGCGCACGGATTTCTTTCTTGCCGGGCTTGCGACCGGTGTCCGCCTCAATGTGTGCCACCTGTTCCTGTACTTTGCGTTTGACCACGGATCCGGGCACGCTTTTCACTTCCATCATCCACTTCAGGATCCACTGGCCCGCCACCACCTCCACACAGGCCCCATGGGCCTGGCCGCGCGGCTCCACCCAGCCCACCGATTTTTCCTGGGACGGGCCACACTCCACAAAATGCGCACTTCGCAGTGCCTCTTCCAAGCGGGCTTGGGACATCCCCCAGGGGGACAACAAGCGATAGACCATCAAATTTTTAAACACGATCAACCCTCAAAATAATCTTCGTTCACGCAGGCCTGCAACTTTACAAAGCCTTGCGATTGAGCCATCTCAGCGACACAGTGCGCTCGCACACTGACACCACTGCCTGGCGATTTCCGCAACAGCGCAGCATTGGAAAGACTGAGCTATGACAAAAACCTGGAAAACCCTTCTCGTCGCCGGCAGTATGGCTTCATTGGCACTGGGTGCTGCCGCCCAAATGGGACCCCCACCGGACGAGCACGCTGCTTGGTTCGGCATGCACCACGCCCTCATGATGTCACCCGAGCGCATGGAAGCACGCCTGAACAAACACCTGAGCGAACTCAAAAGCAAATTGCACATTACCGCAGCCCAGGAGCCCGCCTGGAATGCCTTTGCCGCTGCCATGAAGCCCCCCGTGTCGGCACTGCCTGCGCCGCCCAAGCGTGAGGAGATGGAAAGGCTAAGCACCCCGGAGCGCATCGACAAGATGCACCAACTGCGCACGCAACATGAAGAGCTGATGAAGCCCTACATGGACAAACGCGACGAGGCGATCAAGACCTTTTATGCGGCGCTCGACGCCCAGCAGAAAAAAACCCTGGACGCTGAGCATGCCCACATGCTGCGCCGCGGGCCCTGGCACGGCTAAGGCTTAAGCCAGCATCTTTTTCAACTCGCCGCTGGCGATCAAGGCCTGCACATCGGAGGCGCCACCTACCAAGGTGCCTTTGACAAACACCATGGGAAATGTGGGCCAGCCGGTCCACATTTTCAACGCATTGCGCTTGCGCCAGGTATTGAAATAGCTGCCGTACTCCAGGTATTCATAAGCGACACCGGCTTGGTCTAAGGCGGCGCGAGCCCGTTTGGGCATGGGGTTCATCGACATGCCAACGACGACGACCGCATGCTTTGCAACTGCGGCCTTCACTTCATCCACGATCTCACGGTGGTGCTTGGAGACCACGTCTCGGATCGCGGGGTGTATGTCTGCTTCGCTCAACAGGGGTCTGGTCATGGGGTTTTCTCCTAAAAAGTGATTATCGACTCCCGCGCCTGTTGCCGCCGACATTTGCCTGTCAGCGTCAGATCCTTACACTCGAACCATGGCGCACGAACACCCCCCTTTCACCATGATTCGGCAAGTCACCGTTTTGCAGTCTTTGCAATGGCTGGTGCTGGGAATGCGCGACCTGGTGCAACTGCGCTGGATCAGCCTGGCCCATGGATTGGTTTTGGCACTTGTGGGCGCGGTTATTGCCTTGATCGCCTATGACCGATTCTGGCTTTTGGCAGGCGCCCTGTCTGGCTTTTTGTTCGTGGCGCCTGTGCTGGCAGCCAGCTTGTACGCCCTCAGCCGGGACCTGGAAAACAAGCAAGCTTATGGCTGGCGCACGATTTGGACGACCTGGAGCAACTGGCAGCTGAGCCACCATGACAAACGCAGCAACGACTACTGGTGCATGGTGCAGTTCGGCTTGCTGCTTGCGGTGGCGGCAACGGGTTGGGTGCTGACCTCCGCAGCATTGATTACCTTGCTATCACCCATTGCCATTCACAGTCCGCTTGATTTTTTACGCTATGTCCTTGGTGCCAAAGAGGGTTATTTGTTTGAAATCTGGCTTGCCTTGGGTGGCTTTATGGCCGCACCCATCTTTGCATCCAGCGTGGTGACCATGCCCTTGTTGCTGGACCGACGGGTTTCACTTTTGCAAGCGATTCTGATCAGTTGGAGTGTGGTCCTCAAAAATCCAATCCCTATGGCGATATGGGCTGCCATCTTGCTGGTCATGACCTTGCTGGGCTTGTGCTCCTTGCTGTTGGGTATGGTCGCTGTGGTTCCACTTTTGGGCCACGCCAGCTGGCATGCTTACCGTGATTTGGTGGACACCAGCAATCTTCCAAGCCGCCAACAAGACCTAACGCTCTCTGCCGTAACGGCTTCTCACTGATGTGGGGCTACAGCGAAGACCAGATTGCCAGCTTTGGCCTCACCTTTGGGGTGGGCGCATTCATGCTGTACATGCTGTTCATCATTGGCCATCTGGCATGGGAATCCAAAGCAGGCAAGTTTGGTACCTTCGTCCTGTTCTTAGGACTTTCCTTCGGCATGGTGGGCTTTATTGCGAAGATGGCGATTCAGTTTTTTCTTCACCTCTAAACCGCTTTCACTGCTTTCACCGCTTCAGGCAATCAAACGCACGCCAATCAAAATTCCGTGCAACCAGCCCAGAAGCACCAGCCAAACGAATACCCCAACACCCACGGTGATCAAGGTGGGCACGGTTTCGCCTGGAGCGTATTGCACCTCCTGGAGCGCATCCCGACGGCGAGATGACCTGAACAGCACCACACTCCACAGCAAAAAGGCACCAAACAAGACAACATGGGCCAGCGTACCGTTGCAGATCAAATGGGCCAAGGCCCAGACCTTGACAGAGAGCACCATAGGGTGATGCAGACGGGCGCGAATTGCGTTGCGTGGTACATAAGCGGCTGCCAATAGCACCATCGAAACAAGCATCAATAAAAAAGTCAGATGCCGCATGCCCGCAGGTGGTACCCACAACAGAACAGGCATCTCGCGGGCCATACCAAAACCAAGAACGATCAATACCAGACCAATGGCCGAGAGCGCGGAGTACAAGCCTTTGAAGCGCCCAGCACCTAAACGCGCAATGAGCGCATCACGCCGCGCATCGCCTCCAAACCGCAAAGCGTGCGTCCCCAAAAATACCAACAACCCAAAAATCAGCAAGGCCATGATCCAGTTCCTTCACTTTTTGATGCCTAAGGCACATTTGACAGTACCACAGAGCCCGCTTCAAGGCTTTGAAAACCCTGTGGATAAGACCCGAACAAGAACCTACTTATGCACAGCGCAGCGCTAAATCACAACCTTATCCTCATGAGCCTTACACAAAAAACAGCGCCATGCACAAGCTTTGTCAGACTGTAAGTCCTTGAAATTAAATAAAAAATTTGACTTGTCCACAGAAACAGCGGCTCCTTAACTACTACTACTACTCTTTAAATAAAGAATTAAGACAATAAGAGAACAACACCAAAAGAGACAAAGACAGACGACTTCAGACCATTGAACATCTTCTTCGGTCAAGAGCCTGCATACGGTAAAATCGCCTTGTGCCACATTCACCCAAAATCCTGTGACGGACCTTTTTTCTGCCACACCTTCGGGTGCCGCTCCTGCGGCGTTTGAACTGAAAAGTGCTCAGCTCACTTTGGTCGCTCTGGTCCTGAAAACCGGTGATTTGGCCATTGCGGCCGCTGAACTCAGCAAAAACTTCGGCCCCAAAGGCGAGAGTCCTGATTTTTTTGACACCGATGGCGTCGTCATCGACTTTACCCACACTGGCATCAGCTTGCCGCATCCTCAGTGGGAGCTCTTCACCAAGGCCTTGGGTGCCTGCAAACTGGTTCCGATGGCTGTGCGGGGTTTGGATGCCGCGAGTCTTTCGGTCGCGCAGCGCCTGGGTTTGACCGAAGCACCACCCGAGCCACGCCGCGTGGCGTCATCTATCCCCCAGAAAGCTGGGCCTGTAGCAAGCGTTGCGGCAGCAGAGCATGCAGCCAAACCCAGCGCACCGGCAGCGCCCGCGACCCGTGATCCTGTGCAGGTGCCCACCATGGTGGTAACCAAGCCCTTGCGCTCAGGTCAAAAGGTGTATGCCCGTGGTGGCGATTTGGTCGTTCTGGCTATGGTGAATCGGGGTGCAGAGGTGATTGCCGATGGCAACATCCATGTGTACGCGCCTTTGCGTGGCAAAGCCATGGCCGGTGCCCGAGGCAATGCCGGTGCCCGCATTTTTGCTTTGTGCATGGAGCCCGAGTTGGTCTCGATTGCAGGGATCTACCGCACCACAGAAAAAGAACTCGAAGGCGATGTGCTTGGAAAACCAGCACAAATTCGTTTGAGCGACGATGGAAAAGAGAAACTCATCATCGAAGCGTTGAAATCGTAAAATTCATCATCACGACCCAAATATACGGAAAGACACTTTATCCATGGCAAAAATCATTGTGGTCACCTCAGGCAAAGGCGGCGTAGGCAAGACGACGACCAGTGCCAGTTTTGCTTCGGGTCTGGCTTTGCGCGGCCACAAAACCGCGGTGATTGACTTTGATGTGGGCTTGCGAAACTTGGACTTGATCATGGGTTGCGAGCGCCGCGTGGTGTACGACTTGATCAACGTTATTCAGCGTGAAGCCAATTTGCACCAGGCCTTGATCAAGGACAAGCAGTGCGACAACCTTTACGTGCTTGCCGCATCGCAAACGCGCGACAAAGATGCCCTTACCTTGGAAGGCGTCGAAAAAGTACTCAACGACTTGGCTGCGATGGACTTTGAGTACATCGTCTGTGATTCGCCTGCAGGCATCGAAACCGGCGCGCTGATGGCCATGCATTTCGCGGATGAAGCCTTGGTGGTGACCAACCCCGAAGTCTCTTCGGTGCGTGATTCCGATCGGATTTTGGGCATGTTGGCCAGCAAAACCAAACGAGCGATCGAGGGTTTGGATCCCATCAAAGAGCATTTGCTCATCACCCGCTACAACCCGGCGCGCGTGGACCAGGGCCAAATGCTTTCCTTGGAAGACATTCAAGATATTTTGCGCATCAAACTTATCGGTGTGATTCCTGAGAGTGAATCGGTGTTGCAAGCCTCAAACCAAGGCGTGCCTGCGGTTCACATGGAAGGCAGTGATGTGGCAGAAGCCTACAAAGACGTGATCGACCGCTTCTTAGGTGTCGACAAGCCCATGCGCTTTATCGAAGCCCCCAAGCAAGGTTTTTTCAAGCGTATTTTTGGTGGGAAATAAGAGCATGTCCTTCCTCTCGTTTTTGTTAGGTGAGAAGAAAAAGTCGGCCAGTGTCGCCAAGGAACGCCTGCAAATCATCTTGGCACACGAGCGCAGTGGCCGCAACGCCTCCGAACCCGATTATTTGCAAGACTTGCAGCGTGATTTGATCGCTGTCATCAGCAAGTACATCAACATCAATCCCAATGACATCAAAGTCAATATGGAACGCCAGGACAACTTGGACGTGCTCGAGGTCAAAATCGAGTTACCAGACGCCCGTTAACAGGCCACAAGCCTTAATCGTCGAGACCCGCCGCGCTCACTGGCAGCGCCGTTTTATCGACCACCCGTCGCAACACAAAGCTGGAGTGCACACCGGTCACGCCCTCGATGCGGGTGACCTGGTTCAGCAAGAGTGATTGGTAATGGTCCATATCGCGCACCGCCACTTTGAGCTGGTAGTCGGCGTCTTGCCCGGTAATGAGCAGGCATTCCAAAACTTCGGGCAGCACTGCAATCGAGGCCTCAAAATTAGCAAAGCGCTCCGGCGTGTGTTTGTCCATAGAAATATGGATCAGCGCCATCAATGTGAGACCCAGTTTGCGCGCATCCAGAAACGCGCGGTAAGCCACGATCAAGCCCGCCTCTTCCAGCGCCCGTACGCGCCGTAAACAGGGTGATGCCGACAGGCCAATGCGATCGGCCAAGTCCTGATTATTGATGCGGCCATCGACTTGCAGGACTTCTAAAATCTGGCGATCAAACCGGTCTAGCTTCATTTTTCTGTCCTCAATGGATATCAATTAGGCAGAGTATGCCAAAAATATTGAATATCGCGACAAGAACGCAATCCGCTGTCACGGGCTTAGTTCTACACTTTGTGCATCGGTGATTCGAACCAGGAACAACCGTCGACCACGGCCACAAGCCCGCGTTGCACTACAGCACCTTACCCAGGTGCCCGCACACAAAAAAGCCCCCGACGCAAAATCTGCGCGGGGGCTGTCTGTTTTGTGGGCTGGAAGAACCTATGCCCTCAAGGGTATCCGTGGCGGGGTATAAAGTTGCAAATTATGAATTCCAAATCACGCAACAACAGAGGCACATTAGGTGCGGGTAGCCATTCGGGCCCGCCCCGCGTCTTGGTCACCGGTGCCACTGCAGGAATTGGTGAAGAATTGGCATTGCAACTCGCCCAAGCCGGAGTGCCTGTATTGGCGCTTGGTCGTAGCGTTCAGCGTTTGCAGGCACTGAAGGCTCGCAATCCCTTGATTGACACAGTGGTGTGTGACCTCGCAGATGTGGCATCACTCACTAATCAAGCAGTGCAGTGGGTCAAAGATTTTCCAGACCTGGCTTGTGTGATCAACAATGCGGGCGTACAAGACAATGTCCGCATGGATGAAGACGGATACGGCCCCGCGCAGGTGCGCCTAGAAGTTGACATCAATCTCGTAGCACCCGTGCTGCTAACCCAAACATTACTGTCCCATTTGAAAAGCAAGCCGCAGGCGACTGTGGTGAACATCACATCGGGATTGGCTTTTGTACCAAAGCGGACCGCAGCGGTATACAGTGCCACGAAAGCGGGTTTGCATTTGTTCAGCGAAGGGCTTCGTGTGCAACTTCAGGGGAGTGCTGTGCGAGTTATCGAGGCGGTGATGCCAATCGTTGACACCGCCATGACGCAGGGCAGAGGCACAGGCAAGATTTCAGCAGCCCAAGCAGCCAGTGAAGTGATTGCCGGAATAAACAAAGGCCGCCCTGTCATTTGGGTTGGAAAAGCACGTGCGGTTCCGGTGTTGCAGCGTCTTGCACCCAGCGTACTTGCGGGAATCATGCAGCGCAGCTGAACCCGGTGTGGGAAAGTGAGTTAGGCGGCCGCTTTGCCCTCAACAAACGCCACCATCATCCGCGCGACATCCAGGCCGTCATGGCCATGCTGCAAGCTCGAAACACCGGTGCGGTACAGGTCCTCGCCCAGGCGCTCGCGTCGGCGATTCAGTAAAAACGCGCTGTAGTCTTCAACAAATTCCGGGTGTCCTTGCACGCAAAACACCTCTTCGCCAATGGCGTAGCCCGCAATCGGGCAATGGGCGTTGCTGGCCAATAAAACGGCGTTCTCGGGCAATTCCAACACTTGGTCCTGGTGGCTGACCAACAGAGACATGCGTCCATCTTCGGGAGCCAAGGGCAAATCCGCTGCGTGCCAATCGTAGGACATGCGTCCTACACCCCAGCCTTGAGGTGCCCGTCCGACCTTGCTCCCCAGGCACAGTGCGATCAACTGGTGGCCAAAGCAGATGCCAAGCAATTTCTTGTTCTGCTCCAACAGCAAGGACACACGGCGACGCAGTTCTACCACCCATGGTTCGTCGGAGAAAGAATCGGCCTTGCTGCCCGTAAGCACCACAGCAGCGTAGGTGTCAAACGACTCCGGGTACTGGCCCGAAGGTGTGTGGAAAACATCAAACTCCCAATCGGCGCCCGCATCGCGAAACAGGCGCACAAACATAGCGCCATACCCTTGATAGGTAGGCACGACAGAAGGATCGATGTCGTCGTTTTCAAGTATGCAGACTTTCATGGCTCGTATTTTCCTCGTTTTGGCATAAAGGGCGTCAAAAATAGTGCACGTGGTACATTAGCCGCATCGCCACAAGCGAATTGACCGTGCGGTTGCCCTTGCGCAGACCGGCACAGTCCTCGGGCAGAGGGGTCGTCAATTCAGCATTTGTCAGGCGCTACGCCAGCTTCTCACGGCTCGGTGGTATTTTTTTCCTTATTGCATAGTGTCCCTGCCAGCGGCGCATGCGCATGACTTTGAATGATTCAGAACACAATAATTTCTCCCCTGTCTCCCGTGACCATTGGCAAATACCGTATTGCCGCCTGCCCCCGCCCCTTGGGCAGCGGCCGCTTTGAAGCCCAGGTTTCCATCGCCAGCGGCCGCGGCAGCGCCAGCACCGACCGCGTGATGCGCTTTTGCGATGACTTTTTGACCCATGACGATGCCGCGCAATACGCTTTGTCCCAGGGCATCAATTGGGTGCGTGACACCACCCGTACCCACTAACTTTTTCAACTGCGACGATAATTGCGTCAAAGGACACACCATGGCTAAAGAAGAACTGATTGAAATGATGGGCGTTGTGAACGAGGTCTTGCCAGACACTCGTTTTCGCGTCACCTTGGACAACGGCCACCAGCTGATTGCCTATTCCGCTGGAAAAATGCGCAAAAACCACATCCGCATCCTGGCGGGTGACCGCGTGTCGCTGGAGCTCTCACCCTATGACCTGAGCAAAGGTCGCATCAACTTCCGGCACATCGAAGGCCGTGGACCCATGGTGCCACGCCGCACGACCTAGGCAGCGGTTTTACGTTTCAGCACAAGCGCCGCGCGCGCACCGCTTGTGCCAAGCCCTGTAGTACGGGACCCGTTTGTTCGATGCTGATGCAGGCATCGGTCACCGACACCCCCCGCTGCAGCGCTTGACCCGGGACGATGTCCTGGCGCCCCTCTTTCAAATGGCTCTCGATCATCAGGCCGACAATGCGCGAGTCGCCACCCGCAATTTGCCCCGCCACATCCTGTGCCACCTCGATTTGCCGCACATGCTGTTTGCTGCTGTTGGCATGCGACACATCCACCATCACTTGTTCCCGCAGACCGGCTCCCTTTAACAAGGCGCAGGCCGCCGCCACATCGGCGGCTGCGTAATTGGGCTGTTTACCGCCGCGCAAGATGACATGGCAGTTGTCATTGCCCGCTGTTTCAAAAATAGCGGCCTGGCCCCACTTGGTCATGCCCATGAATGCATGGCTTGCCTGGGCCGCCAGAATCGCGTCGCTGGCCACTTTCACGCCGCCATCGGTGCCGTTCTTGAAGCCCACCGGGCAACTCAGACCGCTGGCCAGTTGGCGGTGGCTTTGGCTCTCGGTGGTGCGCGCGCCAATCGCGCCCCAGCTCACCAAGTCGCTGATGAACTGCGGGCTGAGCAGGTCTAAAAACTCGGTTCCGACCGCCAGGCCCATGCCCACAATTTCAAGAAGCAGCTTGCGCGCCAGTGCCAGTCCTTCGTTGATCGAGAAACTGCCGTCCAGGTGCGGATCGTTGATATAGCCCTTCCAGCCCACGGTGGTGCGCGGCTTTTCGAAGTAGGTGCGCATCACCACCACCAATTCACCCGCCAATGCATCGGCCTGGCCCTTGAGCCAATGCGCGTATTCCATGGCCTGCTCGTGGTCGTGGATGGAACACGGGCCCACCACCACAATCAAGCGGTCGTCATGCCCGTGCAGCACATCACAAATCGCAGCACGGCTGCGCTCTACGGTGGCCAACACGGCTTCGGATGCCGGCCACTGCTCTTGCAGCAGTACGGGGGTAATGAGGGGTCGAACCGCGCCAATGCGCGTGTCGTCGGTACGAATGTGGTCGGGCGTGTGGGGCATGTTGTTAAGACGTTTTTGCTTCGTCCATCGCGGCTTTGTAAACAGAGTTTTTGGGCGCGGCCATGAGCCTGCGCAGCATCGGCTCGAAGGTGCTCATGGGCAGTATTTCTAAGGCGGGGTCAAAGGCACGGTTGTCGTACAGCGCCACGAACTCTTCGGCCTGGTCGTAATAGGCGTGGCCCTTGAACATGTCGCGCATATCGCGGTTCAGGCCAATGTGGTGGAAAAAGTTGTAGCCCTGAAAAATGCCGTGGTTTTGCACCATCCACAAATTGGCCTCGCTTACAAAGGGTTTGAGGATCGCTGCGGCAATGTCCGGGTGATTGAAGGAGCCCAACGTGTCGCCAATATCGTGCAGCAGCGCACACACCACATACTCTTCATCGCGCCCGTCCGCCAGCGCCAGGGTGGCGGTCTGCAGCGAATGGCTGTAGCGGTCGATCGGAAAGCCACCGTAGTCGTTCTCGAGCAGCCGCAGGTGCGCAATCACCCGGTCAGGCAGCTGCTTGGCGGACTGCATGACCTCCGGCACGATGATGCCCCAATCGTCTTTGGTGCTTTCTTCCATGCGGGTAAAGGTGGCGCGTGCATTCATGGGGGGCTCCTCTTGGTGGTCTTTCAATGCAAGGCGCAAGCATAAGCGCACTGGAGCGCACAGGCTGCCGATTGTCTGTTGCCTACACTTTTGTGGTCGACCGCTCTCGCACGCGCTCGGCACCGGGAACCCCCAAGTCGGGGTGCAATTGACCCGCGACCAGCCACGCCGCCAACAGCGCCAAGCCCGCTACCGCAAACAAGCCCTCGATGGGCGCGAACTGCAACACCACCCATGCAATGCCGGGTGACATGATTCCCGAGGCGTCGCGAAAGCTGGAATACACCGCCGACATCTCGGTGCGCTCTGAGGGTTTGACCGCCATTAAAAAGGGCAAGCCCGCGCAGGTATCGAGCAAGACCAAAAACACCGTGCCCAGCACCAGTGTGGTCACGGTGGCCCAAGGCCAAGGGGA
Source organism: Comamonadaceae bacterium (assembly GCA_947447985.1). Lineage (GTDB taxonomy): Bacteria > Pseudomonadota > Gammaproteobacteria > Burkholderiales > Burkholderiaceae_C > Allorhodoferax. Next base: position 32,890 of record CANFLX010000006.1, on the reverse strand, counting down.
CACCAAAGTGCCTGCAATGAAAAACACGCCGCCGCCCAGACAACCCGCCCGAACCGCCGTGCGCACCGAGTGTTTGCGCATCCAGCGCAGCATCAGCGGCGCCAGAAAAAGCCCCATATTCGCCACCGATGACGCGATGCCGCCCACCTTGTCACCTAAGCCGTTTTCCAGGGCAAAAATGCCCACATACACAAAGTAAAACCACCAGCCACAGGAACGGACCACTGGAATCAGCCAACCCGTCACCATGCGCGGCTGGGCAAAAAAGCGCTTCACATGCGCCAATGGGTGGCTGGTTTTGTGGCCTTGCGCCCTGGCAATCGTTTTACCTTCCCCCAAGGGTGTGACCCACACCAGCCACAAAATCACCCCAGCCGCAGCACCCACCACGGCAAACGGGGCCCACGCGCCCACCGACAGCAGCCAAACGCCCAATGCCGGTCCCGCCACCCAGCCCAAACCGCCATAAAACAAGCGCAGCGTCTCCAGCTTGCTGAATTCGCTTTTGTCGATGTGGTCCAGCACGTAGGAGTTGAAGCAAACGAAAGACAAGGCGGCGGCCATGACGCTGAGCAAGAGTGCCGCCGTCACCCACAGGCCCCCGAATGCACCGAGCAGTGCGCCCGCGGCATACAAACCACAGGCAAAAAGATAAATCCACCGCCGTGGAAAGCGCTGCGCCAGCGCAGGCACCATGAGGGCTGTGAGCAGCGACACCACGCCCACCACAAAGTAGATCTGCGAAACCACCGCCGCACTGCCCCAGGCCCGGTACAGCACCAGCGGATAGACCGACAAGGTCCCGCCGCGCACCAGCGCCTCCAGGCCGCCAATACGGGCAAAATCTTCGACGGTGGGTTTTCGCTCAGGGGTGCTCATGTACGGCAAAAGTAGCAGATTCGAACTTTCGCACATTGATTGTGCACCGCCTGGACCCAAGGTGACAGCTTGCGGCCCGGCCCAAACCTAGAATTGAACCTCGCTTCTGTCCACTGACTATTTCGCACCCACGCCCGACCTGCTATGACCACCCACACGCGAATCCGCAAGTTCAACACCGGCACCACCTACCCCGAGCAAAAGCTCGACAACGACCTGTGCCAAACCGTGGTGGCCAAGGGGTCCATGGTGTTTGTGCGCGGCCAGATCGGCCAGGACCTGGACAGCTCCGAAAGCGTGTGCATTGGCGACGCCGCAGGGCAGGCCGAGCAGGCCATGAAAAACATCGACATGCTCTTGCGCGAGGCCGGCAGCGAGCTCGGCCATATTTGCAAAATCACGATTTACCTGACCGACCCGCGCTACCGTGAAGCGGTGTACCGCACCGTAGGGCGCTGGCTCAAAGGCGTGTACCCCGTCTCCACCGGCCTCGTGGTCAGCGCCCTGGCGCGTCCCGAGTGGCTGGTGGAAATTGACGCCATCGCCGTCATTCCAGAGGCGTAAACCAACATGACTTTCAGCATCGTGGCGCGCTGCGCATGGACCGGGCAGCTGGGCGCTGCGGTGTCGTCCTCCTCACCTGCCGTGGCTGCCCGCTGTATCCGCACGCGTGCGGCGGTGGGCGCCGTGGCTAGCCAGAACATTACCGACCCCTCGCTGGGGGACAAAGCGCTGGACCTGATGGCGCGCGGCGCCACGGCAGCGCAGGCGCTGGACATTTTGCGCAGTTCGGCCGCTCATATTGAGTACCGCCAATTAGCCTTGCTCGATGCCCAAGGCGGCACCGCCTGCTTCAGTGGCTCGGGTGGATTGGGGGTGGTTGCGCAGGCTTTGGGCGTGGATGCGGTGTGTGCTGGCAACCTGCTGGCGCATGGTGAGGTGCCTGCACAGATGCTGGCAGCTTTTGAGGCCTCTACAGGCCCCTTGGCCGAGCGCTTGATGCAGGCCATGCACGCCGGTTTGCGAAGTGGTGGCGAAGCCGGGCCGGTGCATTCCGCAGGTCTGTTGGTGGTAGACGATGTGTCCTGGCCGATCGTGGACTTGCGGGTGGATTGGACCGAAGGCAACCCGATCGAAGAGCTGTCCCACCTGTGGACGCAGTTTGCCCCCCAGGTTGCGGCCTACCGCCAGCGTGCGATTGACCCCTCTCAAGCGCCAAGTTACGGCGTGCCGGGTGACCGTTGAACCATGGCACAGGCATGAGTACGACCCGAAGTCTCGCCATCCTCGCCGAACTGATCGGTCACCGCACCGTGACACGCCAGACCAATCTGGCGCTGATCGAGCAGGTGCGCGCACTTCTGGCAGCCCACGGTATCGCGTCACGCCTGGTGTTTGACGAGACAGGCACCAAGGCCAATTTGTTTGCGTCCACTGGCCCGACCGATGTGCCTGGCGTGGTGTTGTCGGGTCACACGGACGTGGTGCCCGTGGACGGCCAGGCCTGGACCCTAGATCCATTCACCCTCACGCAGCGCGACGGGCGCCTCTACGGGCGGGGCAGCGCTGACATGAAGGGCTTTATCGCCTGTGCTGTGCACGCGATGATAGAGGCCGCAACATTGCGCCTGAAGCGGCCTTTGCAACTGGCCTTGTCGTATGACGAAGAAATCGGCTGCGTCGGCGTGCGCCGTTTGCTGGACTTGCTCCAGGTGGCGCCGGTGCGTCCTTACCTGTGCATCGTCGGCGAACCGACCTTGATGCGCCTGGCCATGGGCCATAAGGGCAAGACGGCGCTGCATGCCACCTGCCATGGGCGCGAGGGCCATTCGGCCCAGGCGCCGCTCACCATCAATGCGCTGCACCTGGGTTGTGATCTGGTGAGTGAGGTGCGTCAGCTGCAGGCCGGCATCAGCCTCCAGGGCGCGCGCGACGAGGCCTATGACGTGCCCTACACCACCTTGCACGTGGGAAAGTTCAACGGCGGCGTGGCGCTCAACATCGTGCCCAACCGCTGCGAGATTGATTTTGAAATCCGCAACATTGCCCATGACGACCCGAATGCGCTGGTTGACGTATTGAAGGCAGCAGCGAGCCGCATCACAGCGCAAGCCCAAACCATGGTGCCCGAGGCCCGCGTGGAGATCGTGGAGGTCAACAGCTACCCTGGCCTGGACACCTCACCTACCCAAGACGCGGTGGACTTTGTGCGCTCCTTCCACCCCGACAACGAAGTGCTCAAGCTCGCTTTTGGGACGGAGGGCGGACTTTTTACCGCCCGCCTTGGCGTGCCGGTGGTGGTGTGCGGGCCGGGCTCCATCACGCAGGCCCACAAGCCCGATGAGTTTGTGGAGGCCGCGCAACTCGACCAATGCGACGCCTTTTTAGCCAAACTTCTTGGCCAGCTTCAAGCAAGCTAAGCCCTGTGGTGCGCCAGCCGCTGTGCGGCATCCTCGTAGGCAAAATATTTGCGCTGCTTGTCAATGTGGTCGGCCACATGCTTGGCATCGTGCCACACGCCCCAAATAAACGCCGAGCCCCGGCGTGAGAGCCAGGGCAGACCGAGAAAGTAGATGCCCGGCTCGCTGGAGACGCCCCGCTGGTGCTGCGGTTTGCCGTGGGCGTCAAAGGCGTTCACCGCCAGCCAGCTGTAATCCAAGGCATAGCCGGTGGCCCAGAGAATGGTGCCCACGCCAGCGTCCCTGAGGTCCAGGCTTTGTCGTGGGTTGCTGAGGCAATCGGGGTCCGGCGGCAGCACGCGGGCTTGGGGCTCTGGCGGCAGGTCCAGGCCATTGCGTTCAACAAAGGCGTCCGCCGCATCGAGCAACGAGAGGTAGTTTTCATCCCCGCGTGCAATGTTCTCGGCCAGGTCGGGTTCAAACTGCACCACGCCGTTCTGAAACGAGCGAGTCATGCCCACCAGCGTCACACCTTCGTGGGCCAGTGCGCGAAAGTCCACCGTGTGGCCTCCGTCTGCGCCACTCACGGCAATGGTTACGTGCTCCAGCCCTGGCTTCATCGCCTGCGCGTCCCACTCGCCCAGCACACCCAGCCACCAGCAAAAGTCGCGGTTGCGGTAGGCACGCGGAGGCCGCCCGTGCGCGCCCACCGATAAGTAAACCTGCCTGCCCGCCCGTTGCAGCTCGGCGGCAATTTGAACGCCCGAAGACCCAGCTCCCACCACCAGCACCGCGCCGGGGGGCAGCTGCGACGGGTTGCGGTACTGCGCGGAGTGCATTTGCACGATGCCGGGGTCTTGGGGCGCGATGGGTGGAATCACCGGCCGCTGAAAGGGGCCCGTCGCGGCCACCACATTGCGCGCCTCGATCTGCCCTTGCGAGGTGTCCACCGTAAAGCCCGGGCGTCCTTGGTTGCGCTGCACACGGGTCACTTCCACGCCGGTGCGAATGGGCGCACCAAATTTGTGTGCGTAGGCTTGCAGGTAGTTCACCACATCGTCTTTGGAGGCAAAGGCGTCGGGGTCCAGGCCCTCAAACTCCATGCCGGGAAACCGGTCGTGCCAGGCCGGCCCGTTACATGCCAGGGTGTCCCAACGCTGCGAGCGCCAGCGCTCGGCCACGCGGTCGCGTTCCAGCACCAGGTGTGGCACGCCCAGGCGCGTCAGGTGTTCGCTCATGGCCACACCGGCTTGGCCTGCGCCCACGATCACGGTGTCTGTGGTTTCAATCGTCATGGAATACTTTCGGGGCATCGTCACTGCATTGCAAGAAGTCGGGAATGAACCGGCCCTGGTGGCGTTTTGGTGGGGCAATGCTACACCTGGCCGGTCAGGCGCCGATTGCCGAGTCACATCGGATTTGCACTACGATTGACCGCGCAGTTCGGCACGACCTGCCGGCACTCCATTCACCGACAAGGCTTCCATGGCAGCTCACCCATCGACGACTGAAACAGCCCCTGGATTACGCAGGCTTCGCGACCTGCCAGGCCCGCGCGGCGTTGCGTTCTTGGGCAATGCATTGCAATTTCGATCGTCGTCCTTGCACCTGAAGCTGGAGAACTGGGCGCGCATCTATGGGCCGTACTACCAGCTGCGTGTGCCCGGGCGTGAGCTGCTGGTGGTGAGTGACCATGCTGCCGTGGCCAAGGTGCTGCGCGATCGCCCTTCGGGATTTAGCCGCACTGCCCGCTTGCGCGAAATCGGGCAGGAAATGGGTTTGCAACCGGGGGTGTTCAGCGCCGAGGGCGACGATTGGCTGCGCCAGCGCCGCATGGTGATGGCCGGGTTTGATCCCGGCCATGTGCGCCGCTATTTTCCGGCGCTGGTGCAGGTGGCTCAGCGCTTGGGCAAGCGTTGGGAGCGTGCTGCGCAAAGCCCCGACCCCATCGATTTGCAAAGCGATTTGATGCGCTACACCGTGGACACCATTGCCGGCTTGGCCTTTGGCGCAAACGTAGACACCTTGGGCTCGGACACCGACGTCATTCAGCAACATCTGGACAAGATTTTTCCAGCGCTGTTCAGGCGCATCACTGCGCCCTTGCCGCTGTGGCGGCTGCTGCCATCCGCCGCCGACCGGGCTTTGGCGCGCAGCATGGTGGAGGTCAACCGTGCGGTCGATGGTTTTATCGCGCAGGCACGCATGCGCATGCAGCACGACCCGCGGTTGCGCACCAGTCCGAGCAATCTGCTCGAAGCCATGATTGCCGAAGCGGACAAGCCCGACAGTGGCTTGACTGATGCACAGGTGGCGGGCAATGTGCTGACAATGTTGTTGGCCGGCGAAGACACCACGGCCAACACCATTGCGTGGATGATTCACCTGTTGTGGACGCACCCCGAAGCCCTGCAACAGGCCCAAGACGAAATCCAAGCCCAGGTGCGCGATCCCCACAGCCCCAGCATGGAAGAGATGGATGGATTGCACTACCTGCAAGCCTGCATCCATGAAACCATGCGCCTCAAGCCCGTGGGGCCGCAGTTACCCCTGCAAGCCAACCGCGACCTGGCAGTGGGCGATGTGCAGGTGCCCCGGGGCACCATCGTGATCAACCTGCTGCGCAGCGACACGCTGCGTGAAGACTTGGTAGATCACGCCACCGAGTTTCGCCCTGAGCGCTGGCTGCAAGTCCACAACCCTGCCAAACGCATGTCCACCCCATTTGGCGCGGGCCCCCGTATTTGCCCTGGCCGCTACCTGGCGCTGTTGGAAATGAAAATTGCCATGACGGTGCTTTTGGGCCGGTTTCATATCTCGCACGTGGGTACGGCGGACGGACTGCCGCCGCAAGAGCGCCTGTCGTTCGCGATGATGCCGGTGGGGCTGTTGATGCGCTTAAAGCGCCAAGCGCTTTGAACGCCCGTTAGACAAGGCCCCAGTCATGGGCGCCGCCATAACCAGGAAAAACATGGTGGAGTTGGCCGTCGTTCAAGCCCCACAGGCGCTTGAAAATGCCGCCCAATACGCTGCGGTACTCGTTCAATACAGGGTAGTCGCGGTTTTGAAAAAGCGTTGTCGCTTGGATGGGCACTTGCTCACCCACGACTTGCCCGCCGTGCACCGCCCCGCCTAGCACCCACATCACGCTGCCGTGCCCGTGGTCGGTGCCGCGGTTGCCGTTTTGCCGCAAGGTACGACCGAATTCGCTCATGACCACCACCACCGTGTTCCCCCATTGGGCACCCATCTCCTGGGAATATGCGGCCAGGCCTTGACCGAGCTCGTCCAAACGACTTGCCAGGTACCCGGCGGCGGCGCCTTGCGCCACATGGGTGTCCCAGCCGCCCACGTCCACAAACCCCAGCGCGTAGTGGTCGCGCATCAAGCGGGCAATTCGGCGGGCCTCCAGTTCAAAGCCCTTGGCGGTCATCGCGCCCCGGCTGGCGGCGTCCATCTCGGCAGCCATTTCCCGCATCACTTGATCACGAACGGAAAAACCGCTTTGCACAGACTCCTCCAGGCGGCTGCCTTTGTACATTGACGCAATCACGCTGCTCTGGCGTGCGTCAACCGAGGGCTTGGACAGATTGCGCAGACTCGTATTGGGCACTCGCAGACTGCCCTGCAATGCCATCGGCAATTGATCGGTAAAGGCCATGGGCAGCACCGCTTGAGCGCTCTGCAGTTGCACGGCCAGTCGGTTCAAGAAGCCTGAGCCATAGTTGATGGTGTTGTTGTTGAGCTGACCTAGCTCAATGCTGTCTTGGGTTTCAAAGTGACTGCGCGACAAATCGCCCGTACCGCTGAAGGGCACAAACGCCAGTTCGCCTTGGTGAAACATCGGATACAAGGAATCGCGCAGCACAGGGTGCAATCCCCAGTCCGACGTGAGCGGCAATGCGCTGGACCACTCGGAGCTGGGTTTGGCAATCGCGATATCGGGCCGGACTTCGTAGTAGAAGCTGCTGCTCGTGGGCACCAACAGGCTTGCTGCGTCCATGCCTCCGCGCAGGAACACAAACAGAAACTTAGGAGTTCCAGTGCTGCTGCTGGTTTTCGCATGCAGTGCAATGCCCGGCAGGCCAAACGTCGCGGCCACGGTGGTGCGCAAAGTCGTGCTTAAAAAATGGCGGCGATGCATTCGAGACCCCAGTGGCTAGCGCTGCATCCACTCAGGTGCGGCAAGCAAAAAAGTATTCCACTCCTGCGGCGTGTTCGCTTGTTCCAGCGCAGCGCGCGTGGCGGCACTCAGGGTGGCTTGAATCGATTGGAAATACAAAGCATTGGCAAGCTGCGGAAAAGCGGCCCTCTCTGTCGGTTGCGGGCCTTCGGTTTTGAACAGGCCTGCACTGCCGGAGCCGATGGCCTTGGCAATTTCAAAGCGCGTGTTCAATTGGCCTGCACTGTCCCAGCCCGAGGCCACCAGAGGATATCCATCGGGGGTTTGGCGTCCGTACAGGGGCTCGCCCATGCGATTGATCCAATTCAGCATGGGGCCCACGTTGAGAACCACTTTTTCGTCATAGGCCAGCCGCACCGAGGACACCACGTAGCGCATCGGGTCTTTGAACTTGGCGGGCGGCGCATTCATGAATTCTGGCGCGGTAAACAAAGTCTCCAAGACTTTGGCGATGTGTCCGTCTGTGACCTTCCAGGTGCTAACCATGCGATCGATGAGCGCTGGTGGTGGGGTGTCTGAGAGCCAAAACGTGGCCAATTTACGGCTCACGAAACGCGCGGTCGCAGGGTGACCGGCCAAGATATCGAGCGCAGCGTCGACTTCCGGCAGGCCTCCACCTGAGACGTGGTGCCCCAGCAGGGTTTTGGTGCCCATGTCATGGCGCTGTGGATTAAATTCAAACAGGCCACGGCGCACATACCAGTGGCTGAGGCCCTTGCGGATGGTGGGATTGCTGGTGCCCAAATTGACGCCTACACCGGTCAGCACCTTGGCAAGCTCTTGAACGTCGCTTTGGCTGTAGCCCCCGTCCACTCCCAACGTATGCAGCTCCATCAGTTCGCGGGCGAAGTTCTCGTTGATACGCCCATCGGCATTCTGTTCGTTGTCCAGGTAGCGCAGCACGGCCGGGTGGTAGGCGACCGCGCCGAGCAGGTCACGAAAATGTCCGAGCGCGTTGGGGCGCAATGCACTCTCTTCATAGTCGCCCACCATGGCGCGCAAGTTGTGCTTGGCGCTGTGCACATTAAAGTGGTTCAGCCAAAACCAGGTCATCTGCTCCTGCACTTGCGCGGGGCTGTAGAGCGCTCGCAGCAGGTGGCGCGTTGCCGCTTCGCGAGCCAGTCTAGACATCTCCGCTTGATACGCCTGTTGCGCCAGCTTTTTCCCGGCATCGTCTTTGACGCTGTCAGCGTCCTTACGCTGCTGCTCCATTTTGAGCACCAGGTCGGTAAGTCCCGTTTGGCTGACGGTCATGGCGTGCACCGTGGTGCGCGCAGGCTCGGGCAGATCGCTGTTACTGGCTTGCAATTGCTGTTGTAACCACTGCCGCTGCCCAAGTTGGGCCAATTGCTGCGCGGCGCTCGTTGTGGCACCCCATGTAACCCGGTTCAACCAGGCGTAGGAGGCCTGGACATCCGCGGGCAATGGCGCTCTTTTTTCAGCGGCTGGTAGTGGCGCGCACCCGTACAAGGTGGACCAGACGAACAGCAATGAAAGCAAGCTCAAGACGCTGCCACAGCGCAAAGTAGGGTTCATGCGCAGCATATTAGCCTTGCAGAACGCGGAGATAACGGTGCCGTTCGGTATCCAGATCAAAAGGAATGGGAATCTTGCCGTTGATCGCCATGTGGCTCGGGTCGGCGGGCGCAGCACCCTAGACCCCACGCGGCCAACACCCCATCCGCACTTCTAGAATGTGCGGATGAGCACCACCGCATCCCACTACTCCGAGCGCCGCGCCCGTCTGGCCGCCCACATGGGCGCCAAGGGCATTGCGCTGATTCCCACCGCGCCTGAGCAGCAACGCAATCGCGATGCGGATTTTTTGTACCGGTTCGACAGCTACTTTCATTACCTCAGTGGCTTTACCGAGCCGCGCGCATTGCTGGTGATTACCGGCAGCGGCAAAAGCATTTTGTTTTGCCTGCCCAAAGACCTGGAGCGCGAGACCTGGGACGGTAGACGCCTGGGGCCGCAGGCGGCACCTTCTGCCTTGGGTGTGGACGAGGCCTATTCCATCGACGAGCTCGACACCCGCATGCCGCTGTTGATGGATGGCTGTGACACCGTGTGGTACCCGTTTGCGACGCACAAGGGGCTGGAAGCCCGTGTCAACGGCTGGTTGCAGCCGCTGCGCGACCGGGTGCGCTACGGCACCTTGTGCCCGACTTCGCAGCGCGACTTGTGCGAACCGCTGGATGAAATGCGGCTGGTCAAAGACGCGTCTGAGCAAGACACCATGCGCCGTGCCGCGCAAATCAGCGCGGGTGGCCATATCCGCGCCATGCAGCTGAGCGCGCGCATGCTGCGTGCGGGCCAGGAAGTGCGTGAATACCACCTGGACGCAGAGCTCTTGCACGAGTTTCGCAGGCACGGTTCGCAGTGCCCCGCCTATGGTTCCATCGTTGCAGCAGGTGACAACGCCTGCGTGCTGCACTACCGTGCCGACGCCGGCCTGGTGCGTGACGGCGAGCTGGTGCTGATTGACGCAGGTTGCGAGCTCGACGGCTATGCCTCGGACATCACGCGTACTTTTCCGGCCAACGGCAAGTTCACCGGCCCGCAGCGCGCGCTGTATGAACTGGTGCTGGCCTCGCAACACGCTGCGGTGCAGGCCACGCGTGCTGGCGCGCGCTTCACTGACCCGCACGAGGCGACCGTGGCAGTGCTGGCGCAGGGCATGCTGGACCTGGGACTGCTCGATGCCAACAAGGTGGGCAGCCTGCTAGACGTGATTGAGAAGCGGGCGTACTTCCCCTTCTACATGCACCGCACCGGCCACTGGCTGGGCATGGATGTGCACGACTGCGGCGCTTACACCGAACCCAGCGAAATCGGCCAGGCCACCACCCGGCGCGACGCACTTACCGGCGAGACCATCGTCAACCGGCCCGCGCGCGTTTTGCGTGCAGGCATGGTGCTGACCATTGAGCCGGGTATCTATGTGCGCCCGGCGCCCGGCGTGCCCGAGCAGTTCCACGGCATTGGTATCCGCATCGAGGACGACGCCATCGTCACCGACACCGGTTGCGAGTTGATCAGCCGTGGCGTGCCGGTGGAGATCGACGCCATTGAAGCGCTGATGCGCGCCTAAGCGGCCCGGCTGACATCCGCGCTTTACCTGAAGCGGCTAAGGTCGGCCTATTTTTCAGCAACCCACTATGACGAACGCAAGGATTCCGACGCGCCTAGCTGCGCTGCTGCTGGGCTTGGCCAGTGCCTCTTTGATGGCGCAAGAGCAGTCCGCCGCGCCGGAAGCACCTGCGGACGCAACGCCCAAGGTGCAAGGCACCGAACTCAAAGCCGTGGAGATTCGCGCCAACCGCGAGACGGAAGAGCGCCGCCAGTCCACGGCCGCCAAGATCGTCATTGGGCGCGAAGAGATTGAACGCTATGGCGACTCCACACTCGGTGAATTGTTCAAGCGCTTACCTGGCGTGACCGTGGGCGGACGCCCGGGCCAGGGCGGTGCACCCCGCATGCGGGGGCTGGGCAGCGGCTACACCCAAATCTTGATTGATGGTGAACGGGCACCCCGGGGCTTTTCGACCGACGATATTGCGCCTGAGCAGGTGGAGCGCATTGAAATTCTGCGTGCACCAACCGCAGAGACTGGTGCACAAGCGGTGGCCGGGACGATCAACATCATCACCCGGGGCGGCTACGCGAAAACCCTGAACAACCTCAACCTGGGGACCTCTGTGGAAAACGGCCACACCTCACCGGGCGCGTCGTGGTCGCGCAACGACACGGTGGACGGGGTGAACTACAACGTCTCGGTGGCGGTGGCGCACAGCGAGCGCAACAGTGACCAAGTCAAGACCACCTTGAGCGACAACCTGGTCACCAACACGCAGGTCAACCAGGTCGAGTCCACGGCCTCCACCAGCCAGCGTGACATGCTGCACGCCAACGCGCGCCTGCAATGGAATGGTGCAGGCGGCGACACCTTCACCCTGATGCCCATGCTGATCGCCACCCAACGCAAAGGCCAGAGCAGCAGCGTGCTCACGCAGACGGCCGGCCAAGCGCCCTATGACAGCAGTGCAGGCACCTCGGAGAGCAGCTACAACAGCCTGCGTTTGGCCGGCAGCTGGGCCCACAAAATGGAGGGCGGCGGGCGCTGGTTGCTCAACAGCAGCCTGGGGCGCAGCCAATGGCGCAACGAGGCTTGGCAAAGTTACCTAGGCGGCCATCACCCGGACCCTAGCGACACGCAATCCGACCAGCAGGACACGACCTGGAGCACGACTGCCAAATACACCCAGTCCATAGCCGACAAACACAGCCTGGTCAGCGGGGTGGAGCTGGAGTCCAACCAGCGCAACGAGACCGCCAGTTCCCGACGCGCTGGTGAAGCGGCGCTCACCGACTTTGACGGCAATTTGCTGGCCAGCAGCGTGCGTGCCGCCGTGTACACGCAAGACGAATGGGAGATTGATCCGCACTGGGCAGCGCACGCGGGCCTGCGCTGGGAGGGCATTCGCACACGCGGCAGCGTGAGCGCAGGAGCCGACGAAGTGGGCAACGACAGCCAGGTGCTGACCCCGCTGTTGCACGCGGTATGGCGGCCCGATCTGGCGGTGAAGGACCAGTGGCGCGCCAGCCTGACGCGCAGCTACCGAGCACCCTATTTGTCCAACTTGATCGCCGCGCACACAGAAAACACCATGTACCCGGCCTCAGGCAGTAACACGCAATTGCAACCGGATACTGCTGGCAACCCCAACTTGATGCCGGAGCTGGCCACGGGCGTGGACTTGGCGTTTGAACACTACTTGTCCCGCGGTGGTTTGCTCAGCGCTAATTTTTTCGTCCGCCAGATCAGCAACGTGATGCGCAGCCAAACGACGCTCGAAAGCGTGTCCTGGTCCAACGTGCCGCGTTGGGTCGCGCGCATGCAAAACGTCGGTGCCGCCACCACACAAGGCGTGGAACTCGAAGCCAAACTCAGGCTGACGGAATGGCTTGCGCACGCCCCGCCCGTGGACCTGCGCGCCAACCTGAGTCTGTTTCGCTCCAGCCTTGATGGGGTGAGCGGCCCCAACAACCGCTTGGACCAGCAGCCAGACGGCACCGCCAACTTCGGTGCTGACTACCAGCCCAGGGGCTGGCCGCTCAAGTTCAGCGGCAATCTGAATTTCACCCCCGGCTACACCACCCGCTTGTCCAATGCGCAAGACGTGTTTCAAAGCGACAAGTTGGTGGCAGACGCAACCGTGGTGTGGATTTTCAGCCCGCGCGCGCAACTGCGCGTGGTGGCCAGCAATTTCACCGCGCGCGATTACCTGACTGGCGGGACCTTGCTGACCTCCAACTCCGCTGGCCAAGCCCAGCGCGACACCACGCTCACCACCGCGCCAAGCTTTGTGAATTGGCAAGCCAGACTCGAACTCAAACTGTGAGTGCGCCCATAGCGTTTCGTGCTCTGTCACACGGTGCGGGCCGCTTGCTCTGCCCATAATTTGTGAGGGGAGCTTGCGCTATGGCGACCTTAGCCATTTCCAATTGGCTTAAACCATAGCATTTGCCTATGATTCAAGCTATACCGATTGACTTAACCCCAGCGGTACTTTGTAACCCTCACCAGGAAATTTGCCATGACCACTCCAAGCCGCCCCGAAATCAAAACCCTGGCCAACCTCGAATCTGCTTTTGCGGGCGAGTCCATGGCGCACGCCAAATACCTGTACTTCGCCAAGCTGGCGCGTGCTTTGGGCGACGAGGCCACGGCCCACGCCTTCGAAGAAACGGCAGCGCAAGAAATTCTGCACGCCTTCGGCCACCTTGATTTGCTCTACCCCAAGGCCAGCATGACCTCCGCAAAAATGCTGCAAGTGGCTATTGACGGCGAGACCTACGAATACACCGAGATGTACCCTGGCTTTCGCAAAACGGCCGAAGCCGAAGGCAACACTGCCGCGATCGCTGAAATCGACGCCCAGATCGCCGAGAGCAAGGACCATGCAGCGGCCTTCCAAGCGACCTTGCAGGCAGCCACTGCGCTCAAGACCACCTTGGGCACCGCGCAAAAGCGCTTTGCCGCACTCACCAAAGTCGAAGAACGCCACGCCAAGCACTACCAGTCCGTGCTCGCCACCGTGCAGGCGCACTGAGCGACGCGTTTGCCCCTTAACATCCCCGAATTGAATTGGAAGAAAAAACCATGAAAACCTATATCTGCATCGTGTGTGGCTTTGTGTATGACGAGGCCGCTGGCCGACCCGAAGATGGCTTGGCGCCCGGCACCCTGTGGGCCGATGTGCCCGAGACCTGGGCCTGTCCCGATTGCGGTGTGGCCAAGTCAGACTTTGAAGTCGTGGTGGTCTGATTGAGCGCCGCCTCCACCCCCCCTTCGGCGCCCGAGGCCGCGGCGCTGGTCATCATCGGCGCCGGTTTGGCGGGCTGGACGACGGCGCGCGAGTTTCGCAAGCTCGACACGACCACGCCCATCGTGCTGGTCACCGCCGACAGCGGTGACTTTTATGCCAAGCCCACCCTGTCCAATGCCTGCGCACAAAAACGCAGCGCCGAGCAGCTGGTCACTACGCCCGCCGCCAAAATGGCCGAGACCTTGAACCTGACCTTGCATGCGCACACGCAAGTTAACGCCATCGATACCCGCGGGCAGAGCATGTCGGTAGCGGGCGCTGACGGGGTAGCGCACCCAGTGGCCTATGCGCAATTGGTGCTCGCTACCGGCGCGCACCCTATCCGCATTCCGTTGGAAGGCGACGCTGCCGGGCAAGTGCAGTCCATCAACCAACTCACCGATCTGGCGCAGTTTCAGCAGCATCTGGGTGCGGACCCCAAGACGGTGCTGATCATGGGCGCAGGCCTGATCGGCTGTGAATTTGCCAACGATTTGGTGCTCGGCGGCCACACGGTGCACGTGGTGGATCCGGCGCAGCGCCCCTTGGCGGCATTGCTGCCCGAAGGCGCGAGCACCCAAATGCGAGCCGCCCTGTCGGGCATGGGCGTGACCTGGCACTTCGAAACGACCGTGCAGTCGCTGCATAGCAGCACGGGTGCAAAACCCCTGCAAGCTACGCTGGCCAACGGCGAGACGGTGGAGGCAGACCTGGTGCTCAGCGCCATTGGATTGCGCTCGGACGTGGCGCTGGCCCAGGCGGCGCACATCCACTGCGAGCGCGGCGTGGTGGTGGATGCTTTGCTGCAAAGCAGCGCCGCACATGTCTATGCCTTGGGCGACTGCGCGCAGTACGCCAGCGCCGGCGCACGCACCCTGCCGTATGTGATGCCCATCATGAATGCCGCTCGCGCCTTGGCAGCCACCTTGGCGGGAACGCCGACACCCCTGGTGTTTCCATTGATGCCGATGTCTGTCAAAACGCCAGCCTTGCCCAACGTGGTGGCTGCACCGCACCCCGCCACACCTGGTCAGTGGGTGGCCGACGCGCTGGACGCAGAGGCCGCACAAACCAGTGGCGCCTGGCGCTTCTTGGACGCCGATGGCCAGCAACGCGGTTTTGTGCTGACCGGCAAGCAAACCGCACGGCGTATGGAGCTCAGCAAGACCACGGTGCTTTAGACCGCTTCGCTGTAAGGGCGGCGTCTACAATCGCTCCCTCACCCGCAAGCGGGCCGCGACACCCGGTTTGCAGGCTCCGCCCACGCACCAGGACGCACGATGGCTCACGATACGCACCCCAACTCGCCCCACCACGACGCTGACGCACTAGAGAAAAAGGCGCAACTGCGCCAAGCGGCACTGGAGTACCACCAGTTCCCCACACCGGGCAAGATCTCGGTCACTCCGACCAAGCAGCTGATCAACCAGCATGATCTGGCACTGGCCTATTCACCGGGTGTGGCATCGCCTTGCGAAGAAATCGTCAAAGACCCCAACAACGCATTCAAGTACACCAGCCGCGGCAACCTGGTGGCCGTGATCACCAATGGCACGGCCGTGCTGGGCCTGGGCGATATTGGACCGCTGGCCGCCAAGCCCGTGATGGAAGGCAAGGGCGTGCTGTTCAAGAAGTTTGCCGGCATCGACGTGTTTGACATTGAGATCAATGAAAAACACGATCTGGACAAACTGGTGGACATCATCGCCTCGCTCGAGCCCACTTTTGGTGGCGTCAATCTCGAAGACATCAAGGCGCCCGACTGTTTTTATGTGGAGCGCAAGTTGCGCGAACGCATGAAGATCCCGGTCTTTCACGACGACCAACACGGCACCGCGATTGTGGTGGGCGCGGCGATTCTCAATGGCCTGAAGGTGGTGGGCAAAGATCCCAAGAAAATCAAGCTGGTCACCTCCGGCGCGGGTGCTGCGGCGCTGGCGTGCCTGGGTCTGTTGGTCAAACTGGGTATTCCGCGCGAAAACATTTTTGTCACCGACCTGGCCGGTGTGGTCTACCAAGGCCGCGCCGAGCTGATGGACGTGGACAAGGAAGTATTTGCCCAAAAAACCGACGCGCGCACCCTGCGTGATGTGATTGCCGGTGCCGACGTTTTTCTGGGGCTCTCGGCGGGCGGCGTGCTCAAGCAAGACATGGTGCAAAGCATGGCGGCCAAGCCGCTGATTTTTGCGCTGGCCAATCCGACGCCTGAAATCCTGCCCGACGAAGTCAAGGCGGTGCGTGACGACGCCATTATGGCCACCGGCCGCAGTGACTTTCACAACCAGGTCAACAACGTCTTGTGCTTTCCCTACATCTTCCGGGGAGCCTTGGACGCGGGCGCCTCGACCATCACCATTGAGATGGAAATCGCCGCCGTCCACGCGATTGCGGAGCTGGCGCAGGCCGAGCAAAGCGACGTGGTGGCAGCGGCGTATGCCGGTGAGCAGCTGGCGTTTGGCCCCGAGTACCTGATTCCCAAGCCCTTTGATCCGCGCCTGATGATGAAAATCGCCCCGGCCGTGGCGCAAGCGGCTGCCGACAGCGGCGTGGCGCTGCGCCCGATTGCCGATATGGACGCCTACCGCGAGCAATTGCAAAGCTTTGTCTATGCCTCGGGCACGACCATGCGCCCGATTTTTGCGATGGCCAAAAACGCGCTCAAAAAGCGCGTGGCCTTTGCCGAGGGCGAAGACGAGCGCGTGTTGCGCGCCACCCAGATCGTGGTGGACGAAGGCCTGGCCATGCCCACCTTGATAGGCCGCCCGGCCGTGATTGCAGAGCGCATCGCCAAGTTCGGACTGCGCCTGCGCGAGGGCCAGGACTACGCCGTGGTGAATGTGGAAAACGACCACCGCTACCGCGATTTCTGGCAAACCTACCACCGCATGGCGGAGCGCAAAGGCGTCACCGTGCCGGTGGCGAAGATCGAAATGCGCAGGCGCCTGACCTTGATTGGTTCCATGCTGCTGCACAAAGGCGATGTAGACGGCCTGATCTGCGGCACCTGGGGCACGACTGCGCTGCATTTGAACTACATCGACCAGGTGATTGGCAAGCGCCATTCGGCGCCGCTGGAAAGCAAGCATGACGTATCGATCTACGCGTGCATGAACGGTTTGATGCTGCCAGGCCGCCAAGTGTTTGTCGTCGACACCCATGTCAATTACGACCCCACGGCAGGTGAATTGGCCCGCATTACCGTCATGGCCGCCGAAGAAATGCTGCGCTTTGGCATTGCGCCTAAAGCGGCGCTGCTGAGCCATTCCAACTTTGGCAGCAGCAACGAGCCCAGCGCGATCAAGATGCGCGAGACCTTGGCGATCCTGCAACAAACCGCGCCCTGGCTGGAAGTGGACGGCGAAATGCATGGCGATGTGGCGCTCGATGGTGAAGCCCGCGCCGCCCTCATGCCCAACAGCCCGCTGCAGGGCGACGCCAATTTGCTGGTCATGCCCAATATTGATGCCGCCAACATCGCTTACAACCTGCTCAAAACCGCTGCAGGTGGCAACATCGCCATCGGCCCGGTCCTGCTCGGAGCCGCAAAACCGGTTCACGTGCTGACCGCCAGTACCACGGTGCGGCGCATCGTCAACATGACTGCGCTGACGGTGGCAGACGCCAACGCGGTGCGATAAGGCCGTATGAAAAAACTATTCCAACTTCAGGTTGAAGGCCGCAACCGCGACCGCCTGCTCGACGCCAGCAAACACGAGGTGCGCAAATACGTGGCGCGCCAGCGCCGCGCGGCACTGCCTGAAGGCGTGGACTACTGGGACTTTGCCTGCCGTTTTGGCAGCACCGAGGCCGATGCGGCGGACGTGCATTTCGCCACCTTGATCGGACACATGGACGCCGCCGGCAAAGCCGGCGCCGACGCCTTTTTTGTCAGTATTCTGGGCCAGCCCGCGGTGCGCAAACCCAGGCCCCAAGGCCTGGGCGACAGCCGCAACGACCAACTGACGCGCCATCTCGACCCCTGACCCTGGCGCGCCGTCTTCCCCCGCCGAACAGCCAACCAGGCCTTGAACTGAAAAATAAGGGGTAAACCCTTAATTTTCTGTGTGGTCTTGGCCGCGGGGTATTGCGCAATTTCCCCGGATCAGCGACAATGAAACTTGGGTTTTGGGTAGTTTTTTGATTGTTGACAGGGTTTTTACGTGGTTTGCGGCCTCAAAGTGGTAAAGCGCTGGACAGGTCAATGCACCAGTTTGGTGCAAAACTGGGGGATCATCCTCCTGTCGGTCGGCCTGTTGAGCAGTCCGTTGGCGCAAGCGTACAGCGGACAAATTCCGACGATTTCGCTGCAGGCTCTGCCTGCGCCCGGCGTCGAGACCTATCGCAACATTCAACGTGGCGTCCCATTTCCTTATGAGAAAGACGGTGTTGTCTTCGGTAACCGCGAACGACTTTTGCCTATGCAAAAGCGTGGCTATTACCGGGAATACACCGTTAAAACGCCAGGCTCGCGAGACCGTGGGGCCCAAAGAATCGTGTGCGGTGGCGCAGCCACTGCACCAGACGCTTGTTACTACACGGCTGATCACTATGCGAGTTTTCGCACGATCGTGCCTTGAATTGAATTTTTATTGATGAAAGTGAATCGAGGATGGACACACCACTTCGAACCGTAAGAACGAATATCGTTCAATCGATACGCGCATTTCGCGTGTCGGACTTGCAAGAAGCAGCCCAAGGTTTGGGGCACCACTTCTTGTACGCTAATTTGGGCAGCGCCCAGACCAAGCAAGACGTGCTCGACCTGATCGGCGCACAGTTCACGCTCGCCACCACCTCGGGCAAGAACTTTGACTCACTGTACGACAGCATGACCGACCCGGTTCACAAGTCGGGCCCTCAGCCTGGCTTTATCGCTGTGCTTGAGCACATTCCAGCCAACGCCAAGTTTGACAAAGAAGCGCGCGAGCAGTTGCTCGATATCTTCCGCGACACGGCCGACTACTGGGGGGAGCGGAAGATACCGTTCCGGTGCTTCTATTCTTTTCTGTAGCCCGTTCTGCACAAACCAGCCAAGCAGAACGGGCGATTCAGGCAAACGGTGAAGCCGCTGTGGCAGTTTCTGCCACCGAGGATACCGACAGCGGCGAGAAGCTGCCCAGCGACTTTTTGATTGACGTATCGCCCCTGGCGTTGCGCATGAGCAGCCCGTTTAATGCGGGTTACTGGCTCGCAGCTGCTTAAAGTCGTTATTTGCGGGTCCACGTGCTCGTATAAAAAAGCCCGCGCAAGCGGGCTTTTTTATGCCCAATTGGTCCCGCCTTTAACCAAGCGCCTGAACCAGCGCCACATAATCCGCCACTGCGATTTCCTGAGCCCGCCGTTGCAGGTCGAAATGCCCCGCAAAGTTTTTTTCTTCGAGCCAGCGCCCCAGGGTATGCCGAATCAATTTGCGGCGCTGGCTGAAGGCCACTTGCACCAACTCACTGAACAACTTCACGTTAATGTGGGGGGGCGCCGCCAAAGGCACCATGCGCACCACCGCGCTGTCAACGCGGGGTGGCGGATCAAAGCTTTCCGGGGGAACAAAGAGCACATCGTCCATCGCGTAGCGCCACTGCAGCATCACACTCAGGCGGCTGAAGTCCGAGGTATCGGGCGCTGCCACCATGCGGTCAATGACCTCTTTCTGCAGCATGAAATGCTGGTCCTGCACCACGTCAACGTAATCCAACAGGTGAAAAAGAATCGGAGTCGAGATGTTGTACGGCAGGTTGCCCACGACGCGCAATTTGTCCGTCGAACCTGGCCACTGCGTGCGCGCCAACTCCGCAAAGTCCACACGCAACACATCAGACTCCACCACCGTGAGTTGCGGGTGGCCGCGCAGGCGCTGCGCCAGGTCGCGGTCCAGTTCAATCACGGACAGGGCGCCCAGCCGTTCTACCAAGGGTTGCGTGAGCGCCGCCAGTCCCGGGCCGATCTCCACCATGTGTTGGCCCGGCAGTGGCTGGATAGCGTCGACAATTGCATCGATGATGCCGCCGTCCGACAAAAAGTGCTGGCCGAAACGCTTGCGGGCGACGTGCTGCATCAGCGTACTACCCGGGGCATGTACATGCGAAAGTCCATTTATTGAGGCTCGCGAATTTCCACAAACGCGCGGCTGCGGACGTCACGTTCCCAGGCCTGGTAGGTCTCTTCCGTGCGCTTTGCGCGGAGCTCTGCACGCATGGCCTCACGCATTTGCGAGGGCGTGAGTTCCACCGTGCGGCGCTCCAGTACTTGCATCAGGTGCACACCAAAGCGCGAGACCATGGGCATGCCGATTTCCTGAAGCTTGAGCCGGTCCAGGGTCTCTTCAAATTCGGGCACAAACATGCCTGGACTGGACCATCCCAAGTCGCCGCCTTGTGGCGCGCTTGCGTCTTGCGACACCTCACGGGCCGCGGCCTCAAAACTGGTGCTACCCAACACAATGCGTTGACGCAACAGGGTTAGCTGCGCCAGCGCCTGCGTTTGGGTGAGTTCGGGAGTCAGACGCAGCAAGATATGGCGGGCATGGGTTTGCGTCATTGTCTGCACCAGGCTGCCGGCACGGCGGTCAACGACTTTGATCAGGTGAAACCCCGCATCCGAGCGCACCGGCTCCGAGACCTGCCCCACCGTTAAGTCCTTGGTTGCTTCGACAAAAATCAATGGATAACGGTCCGCGCGGCGCAGTCCGATTTGACCGCCAGACTCCCGGCTCGCATCAGACTGCTCCTTGACAAGTGATTCAAAGCTCTCGCCCGCCCGCAAACGGGCTTGCAAGCGTTGTGCTTTGGCTTGCCCCTGCGCGACTTGCGATGCGCTGGGTTTTTCGGGCAAACCGACCAGCAAATGCGCGAGATTAATTTCCTGTGACAAGGGGTCCGTGTTGGCAACTTGCCGTGCCGCCAGCGCATTTTCGACTTCCTTGTCGGTCACGCGCACCCGGGACAGCACTTCGCGTTCATGCAAGCGGTTGAGCAAAATTTGATCCGCCAATTGAGCCCGAAATGCAGCAGACGACATGCCGCGCTGCTCTAGAAGCTTGCGAAACTGCGCAACATCAATCTGGTTTTGCGCAGCCAAATTGGCTTCTGCCTGGTCGATGGTGGCGGCATCAGCGCGCAGACCCATGTCGCGTGCCACTTGCAGTTGAGCGCGGTCGCTGATCATGCGCTCCAGCACGGCGCTGCGCAGTTCGCCAGCGGGCGGGACGCTTTGTCGTTGCTGTGCGCGTTGCTCTTTCATTTGTTTGATTTGGGCCTGCAGCTCAGCGTCCGTGATCGGCTCCGAATTGACCAGCGCAACAATAAAGTCGGCCGCCTGGCTGCTCTGTGCCCGCACCGGTGTCAGCCCTGTAAACAGCACTACCAGGGTGATGGCCGCTGCGGCGCAATGTTTCAAAGTCATGGTGGTCAATGGCTCATTCATAGGTTCGGATCGTATTACTGGCAGCCCCAGAGTCACGCAGATTGCGGTAATACGGAATGTTGGAGCTCAAGGTTTTTTCCGGGCTCAGTCCCACACGGGTAAAGCCGACAAACTCGAGTTGAAACATCAATCGTTGGTTCGAGGTGTCTGCGCTGGTCTGTACACGCTCCATCACCATGCGTCCAATCCAGCAACCTGCATCGTACTCGACGCCCAGTACCGTATTGACCAAGCGGCCGTCGCTCAGGCTGTAGTTCAGGCGACCCAGTGCGTAATAACGCCCTTCGGCAAGGTCGGTCTCTGGGGCTGCTCCCAAGTCACTCAGTGGCCATTGCCAGCTGGTGTCAATTTGCTCGCTTAAGTCACGCTGGAAGGTGTACGCAACATTGAAAACCCGGAAGTTGGAGGGGCTGTAGCGAGCGCCAATGACTGCGCGTACGGATTGTTCATTGCGCACGTTGTACTGCACGGTGGAGTCAAGGACCCAGCGGTCCGTGAGGTTGGCGGCGGCGCCCAGCAGAATGTCACTCACCCCCGAGGCTGCGCCGCTGCCGCTGCCGTCCAAGGTGACTTTTTGGTCTTGGAACCGCAAACGCTGTGCAAGCCCGAATCGGGCGAGCTGTGCGCCGTTGTCCGCGTCGATGTAGCGTGTGGTCAGCCCCAGGGTCAGCAGGTTGTTGTCGGACACTTTGTCGTTTCCGACAAAGGCGTTCTCGGTGTAGATGGTTGCAAAATTAAAGTCGTTGGCGCCCGTGTCGTAATTGGGCAGCAGGCTTTGATCGTGGAAGGGTGTGTAGACATAAAACGCCCGAGGCTCCAGGGTTTGTATCAAGCTGCGTCCAAAAAGGCGGGCTTCGCGCTCAAACACCAGGCCGCTGTCCAAGCTGAAGGTGGGCACCGTGCTGCTCGCAGTCTGTTGGCCTGCCACCAAGGCGTCGAACTGGTAGCCCGTGGTGTGCAATTGCAGCTTTGGTGTCACAAAGCCCGCGGGGCGCAGCATGGGGTAGCTGATCTGGGCCAGACCAAAGGCCCGCTGGGCGTTGGCTTGCAGCGTCAGATTGCGGTCGGACTGGAACTGCGTCATGTCCAGATCGATCGACCAATCCACCCCTTGCGTGTTGCTTTTTGCGTAACGCCCGCTCCACTGCGGCACCCGGTCATAGGGCGGAACGATGGGGGCTGTCGGGTCTTGCAGGGTCTGCCACTTCAAGACCTTGAACGTGGATGAAAAATCGCCGTGGCTCCAGGAGGTGGCCATTTCTGCGGGCAAGAGCCGTTGCGTCGCTCCTGCAATGGCGCCACCGGCATTGATCGCATTGCTGTTGGTGAAATCGCGCCAGTAGTTGTCGTCACTGACCCGGTTCAGGTTCGCTGCCAAGGTGACCTGCCCCACTGGCACGTCGACCTTGGCGTTGTGGACGATGGAGGCGTCCCAGCGCTGCGCGTCGCGCAGCTTATCGGTGGGCATGTAGCTCAAACGGACGGTACCGGAATACTGGGGTTCCAAGTAGCGAAACTCTGTGCCCAAGTTCACCCCCCGTGCCGTCATGAAGGTGGGGGTAAAGGTCGCATCGCGATTGGGTGCGATGTTCAGGTAATACGGTGTGGACAGCTCCAGACCGTTGGCATTGTCCAGGCCAAGGGTGGGCGACAACATGCCGCTCTTGCGCCTTTCGGACAAGGGAAAACTGATCGGCAGCACGCGCAAGAGCGGAAATCCTTTGAAGCTCAGCACCGCACTTTGTGCCAGACCGATGTCCTCGTCGTTGTCGATGTCGATGCGTGCCGCGGTTAGCACCCAGTCGGGCAACCAGCCGGGGCCCGGTTGGCGCTTGCAGGTGGTGTAACTGGCCTGGTAGACCGTCATGTGGGCCTTGTCGACAAACTCGGCCCGCGTGGCCTGGCCGTGCGCACCGTTTTGCCCGAATTCATAGCTGGGCGCGGTAAAAAATCCCTGGAACGCGTCTATCCCCAGCTCCAGGTAGGGGCCTTGGTAGGTGTTGCCGTTGCGCTGCACCCAGACATGCCCGGTGGCGCGCGCCGTGTCGGTCGGCATGTCGTAATCCAGTCGATCGGCGCGAATAATCGTGCCGCCCTTGCGCAGCTCTGCATCACCTTCCAAGGTGGCGTCTCTGTCGGTGCGGCTTTGCAGGCGGTCGCCTTCCAGGACAAGCGGCGCGTTCTTGGGGACCGTCTGTGCCTGTGCCGCAGCGCTCCACGCGAACGCGCACAGACTGAGCCAGCCCACCACCGCCCGCAGGCCGGCACCGGGCGACCTGCACGTCGCGTCACGTTCAAAAGAAGCCATGGGAGGAAAAAGGCCCGTCACAAAAAGATAGAAAATGGATTATCCATGAGCCCTACTGCATTCACCCCCCCAGCCACTCCATTGCACGCGCCCGTGCAGTGGTCCGATCCCGAACGCGAGCGCCAGTTCCAGACCTGGTTGGCCGCGCTGCAGCCGCGCTTTGGACTGCTGCCCCTCAGCCTGCGCCTGGCCTCTGCCGATGCCAGCTTTCGCCGTTATTTGCGCATCGATGTCCAAGACGCTGTCTATGGTGCCAGCCTGGTCATCATGGACGCCCCGCCAGACAAGGAGAACAGCGCACCCTTTGTCCAGGTGGCGAAGTTGTTGCACGACGCTGGCCTGAGAGCGCCCGAGGTACTGGACTGGCAGCAAGCGCAGGGCTTTTTGCTGCTCACCGACCTGGGTGCGCGCACCATGATGCAAGTCATGGACCCGCAGGCAGCGCCACCCCTGGATTTGTACTTGCAGGCGGTAGACACCTTGGTCGCCTGGCAAAAGGCCTCGCTGCCCGGTGTGCTGCCGCCCTACGACCACGCCCTGCTGCGCCGCGAGCTGGACTTGTTTCCCCAGTGGTACATCGCCCAGCACCGCAAGCTGGAGTTGACCGACGCGCAAAGCCAGGTGCTGGAGCGGGCCTTCGAGACCATCATCGCCGACAACCTGGCCTGGCCCAGTGTGTATGTGCACCGCGACTTCATGCCCCGCAACCTGATGGCGCCGGAGAACGGCCAGCGCATGGGCGTTTTAGATTTTCAGGACGCGGTGTATGGCCCCATCACCTATGACATCGCCAGTCTGGTGCGTGATGCATTCCTGAGCTGGGATGAAAGTTTTTGTCTGGACGTGGTGGTGCGCTACTGGCAAAAGGCACGCGAGGCCGGGCTTGCGGTGGGCGAGGACTTCGGGGTGTTTTACCGGGCCGTGGAGTGGATGGGCTTGCAACGCCACCTCAAAATTGCCGGCATCTTTGCCCGCCTGACCTTGCGCGATGGCAAGCCGCACTACCTGGTCGATGCGCCGCGCTTTATCGGCTACATCCGTGCCACCTGCGCCCGCTACCGCGAACTCAAACCCTTGCTGCGCCTGGTCGATCAGATCGAGGGCATTGAAGAGCCCAACGTGTTTGGTTTTGGCCGCAGCCCGGGAGCTGCGTAAGCCATGCCGCGTTTTTACTGCCCGGCCCCGCTGCACACAGGTGATCTGCTCGAACTCCCCGCGGGTGCGGCGCGCCATGTGCAGGTGCTGCGCCTGCAGCCCGGCGACAGCATCACCCTGTTCAACCACGGGCCGCATTGGGAGACGGGTGCCATCACCAACAGCCCTGGCGGTGAGTTTGACGCCACCGTCACCCAAATGGGACGCAGCCATGTGCAGGTGCAGGTCGGCGCGCACCACACAGTGGAGCGCGAGGCCCCGCGTGCGGTGCACCTGGCGGTCGTCATGCCAGCCAACGAACGCATGGACTGGCTGATTGAAAAAGCCACAGAGCTGGGCGTGGCCAGCATCCAACCCTTGACCAGCGAGCGCAGTGTGCTGCGCCTGGCCGGTGAGCGCGCGGAAAAAAAAGTGGCGCACTGGCAAAGCGTGGCGATCTCCGCTTGCGAACAGTGTGGCGGCAACCGCGTGCCCCAGGTGCAAGCGGTGGCGCCATTGGCCCAGTGGCTGCGCGCTTTGGCCGCAAGCGATGCCCAGGCACCATCGGTTGAGCGCCTCTTGCTTTCTTTGCGCGAGGGCTCGCGCCCTTTGCGCAGCTGGGCCGCCGACCACGCCACCACATCCGCCGTATTTTTGTCCGGGCCCGAAGGCGGCCTGAGCGCCAACGAAGAAGAGGCCGCCGTGGCCTGTGGCTTTATGCCCGTGTCGCTGGGTGCGCGGGTGTTGCGCGCGGAGACGGCGGCATTGGCCGCGCTGGCGCTGCTGGCTTAACGCGGCGTTTGAAACGACCCAGATCACGCGCCCGCGTGCTGGTCCAGCCATTGCTGCAGCAAGGCAAAGACCGGTGCGCTGTCGGCCTCGTTCAATATCTCGTGGTACAGGTCTTCAAAGCACTGGCTGGTGAACACTGCGCCGGGCGCTTTGCTTGCAAAGTCGCGGCTGCCTGCGGGATTGACCAAGCGGTCTTGCCCTGCATAGATCAACAAGGTGGGAACAGTCCATTGCGCGGCCAGTGCCCGCGTTTGCAAGCCTGCCTGGGCAATGAAACGTGCCAGCCGTGCGCAAATGCGGTCATGCACCAGCGGGTCGGCGCGGTAGGCGGCGACTACGGCGGGGTCGTGCGAGAGATAAGTCGCATCCAAGCCGTTGCCCACCCGCAGATTGGGCGCAATAGCGGGCAGCGTGGCCACCAAGAACTTTTGAAACGCGTTCAGGCCCGCATCCAGCGCTGGGCTGGACAAGACCAGCGCGTCCACCGCGCGCAGGTGGAGCGACACAAAGCGCGCGGCAATCAGTCCGCCCAGGCTGTGGCCCAGCAATACCAGGCGCGTGCCGGGTGCCAGTTCGGCACGGCTGCGGTCCATCACGGTGGCCAGATCGTCCAACAAGCGGTTGTCGTCCGGCATGCTGCCCGGCGCGCCGCTGGAGCCGCCGTGGCCACACAAATCAAAAGCGCGCACCGCAAATCCCCAGCCGTTGAGCCGCTGCGCGACATGCTCGTAGCGCCCGCTGTGTTCGCCCAAACCGTGGACGATCAACACCAGCGCACGGGGCACAACACCCTCGGCAAGCGGCCAGTCGCGCAGTGCCAGCGTAGCGCCGTGGGGGGTGGTGATTTCGGAGAGTTGGGCGGTGCGCATGAACAAACCTTTGAATGCAGAATTTAAGGAAAGCGGGCAATGACCTGGGCCACCGCTGCTGTGAGCTTTTTGGCATAGGGCACATGCAAAAACTCGTTGGGTCCATGGGCGTTGCTCTTGGGGCCGAGCACGCCGCAGACCATCATTTGGGCCTTGGGAAATCCGGTGCTGAGCATGTTCATGAGCGGAATCGTGCCGCCCTGCCCGATGTAACCGCAGGGCGCACCGAAGTGCGCTTGCGAGGCCGCATTCAAGGCCTGCTCAAACCACGGTGCGGTGCTGGGTGCGTTCCAACCGGTGGCGCCACCGCCGCCTTCAAACGTGACCCTGGCCTGGTAGGGCGCGTTGTCCTCGAGCAGGGCTTTGAGTTCTTGCACAGCGCTGGCGGCTTCCACCAGCGGGGGCAGGCGCAGCGAGAGCTTGAAAGCGGTGTAGGGGCGCAGCACATTGCCGGCGTTTTTCATTTCCGGAAAGCCATCGGCGCCGGTCACGCTCAGCGTGGGCATCCAGGTGCGGTTGAGCAGGGCCTGCAAGGGGTCGGTGGTGGTGGGCAGCGCAAACTGGCTGGCACCTCCGCAGTCGTAGTGCGCCCAGGGGAAGCGTTTGTAGAGCTCGTCACCCAAGATGTCGGCCGTGGCCTGCGCCTGCGCCATGCGCTCAGGCGGCACCGCGCAATGAAAGCGCTCAGGCAACAGGCGACCGGTGGCGCTGTCCTCCAGGCGGTCGAGCAGGTGGCGCAAGATGCGAAAGCTCGAGGGCACCACGCCGCTGGCGTCGCCCGAATGCACGCCTTCGGTCAGCACCTCCACCTTGAGCACGCCGCTGGCCATGCCGCGCAAGCTGTTGGTCAACCATAGCTGGTCGTAGTTGCCTGCGCCCGAGTCCAGGCACACCACCAGGCCCACGTCGCCCAAGCGGGTGCGCAGCGCATCGACATAGGGCAGCAAGTCGTAAGAGCCGCTTTCTTCACAGGTCTCGATCAAGCCGATGATGCGCGGGTGCCCCACCTTTTGGGATTGCAGCGCCTGAATCGCGGCGATGGCGGCGTAGGCGGCGTAGCCGTCATCGGCGCCGCCGCGACCATAAAGCTTGCCGTCCTGGTACTTGGGCGTCCAAGGCCCCAGGTCGCTGCGCCAGCCGGAAAATTCGGGTTGCTTGTCCAGGTGGCCGTACATCAACACGGTTTGCGCGCTCACCGTGTCGCTGGCGCTGCGGGTCGCGGCCACTTCAAACAAGAGGACGGGCGTGCGACCGGGCAGGCGCACGATCTCTAGCGTCAAGCCTGCGACTTTTTGGGCCTCGATCCACTGCGCGGTGTTGCGCACCACGGTTTCCAGGTAGCCATGGGCCGCCCAGTCGGCGTCAAACGCGGGGGATTTGGCGGGTATGGCGATGTAGTCGCTCAGGCGCGCAAGGATGTCGCTGTCCCAGGCCTGGCTCACTTGGTGCAGGACTTGAGAGGTATCGAGGGCGGTGTCAGGCAGTCGGGCGGTCATGGGGCAGTCTCCGTGAACAAGGCGCAGGGTCGGGGTCGCTGCGCAGCGCGCCATGATGCCACGCTTGGCGCTATCCTCCCAAGCTTCTCAAATGCCACCGGGCCGTCCTATGCCATCTCTGTCTGCCAACCCCCTGGAGCCGCGCGCACTGAAGGTGCTTGCCTTTGATATTTTCGGTACGGTCGTGGACTGGCACGGCAGCATCGTGCGCGAGATGCGGGAGCACTATCCGCAGGTGGATGGCGATGCGTTTGCGCTGGCCTGGCGGAAAGGTTATGTGCCGGCCATGGCGCGCGTGATGTCGGGCGAATGGCCTTGGACCTTGATTGACGACTTGCATCGGCGCATTCTGGACGGCCTGGTGGCCGACTTCGGCTTGGCGCATCTGGGGCAGGAGGAACGCGCGCACCTCAACCGCGTCTGGCACCGGCTTTCGCCCTGGCCCGACGTGGTGCAAGGGCTCACGCGCCTTAAGCAGCACTACCTTGTCTGCACCTTGTCCAACGGCAACCTGAACTTGCTCACACGCTTGTCCAAGCAGGCTCATCTGCCCTGGGACTGCATTTTGAGCGCCGAGACGTTTCATGCCTACAAACCCGACCCGCGCACGTATGGCGGCGTCGCGCGGGTGTTCGATGTGGCGCCTGAACAGGTGATGCTGGTGGCTGCCCACCATGACGACCTGGCAGGCGCCAGAGCCTGCGGTTTACAAACGGCCTATGTGGAGCGAGCGCTGGAATATGGCGCCCTGCACCCCAAAGACGTCACGGCGCTTGCGGTCAACGACCTCCATGCGCGCGACCTGTTGGACTTGGCGAACCAGCTGGGCTGCTGAGCGCCCCCCCTTGGGAAGCTCAGCGCCAGGCCCATCCCATGGCAGCGCAGGCTGCGATCACCGGCACCACGCCCCAGCCTCTGCGTATCAGCGCATAAGCCGCAGCCGTTGCCAGCCCCAAGGCCGCTACATCCAGGCCCGCAGCCGGGCCGCGAGGATAGGCAATATGCAGCACAAAGAAGACGCCCAAACTCGCAATCACGCCCACCACCGCCGCTGTGATGGCGGTCAGGGGCGCAGTGAACTGCAGTTTGCCGTGGGTGGATTCAATGAAGGGCCCCCCCGCCAGAATAAAAACAAAGGACGGCAAAAACGTAAACCAGGTGACCACCACGGCCGCCAGCGTTGCGCCCCACAGCAGACTTCCGGAGCCCAGCACCGCCTGGCCCCAGCCGCCGACAAAGCCGACAAAGGCCACCACCATGATCAGCGGCCCTGGTGTCGTCTCGCCCAGCGCCAGGCCGTCCATCATTTGCGCGGCACTGAGCCAGCCGAACTGGTCGACCGCGCCTTGGTAGACATAGGGCAACACGGCATAAGCCCCGCCAAAGGTCAGCAAAGCCGCTTTGGTGAAAAACCAGGCCATGCGGGTGAGCGTGCCATCCCAGCCCCAGACGGCCATGAGCGCCGCCATGGGCAGCAGCCACAGTGCGGCGCCGACAGCCAGCACACGCACCAAACGAACTTTTGTGAAGCGTGCGTGGGCTGGTGGCGCAGTGTCGTCGCCGATCCAGAACGGCGTCGAATCTAAATTGTGCGTTGAAGCAGCAGGCCCATGCGCGCCGCCATTGGCAAACTGACCCGGCCAGAACCTTTGCGCGACAGCGCCGATCAGCGCGGCTGCCAGCACGACCGCGGGAAACGGCACTTGCACCAGCGCGACCGCCACAAAACTCAGCAGCGCAATCGCCCATAACAAGGGCGCGCGCCGCGGTGTGCGTAAGGTACGGCTGCCAATGCGGTAAACGGCTTGCAGCACCAGTGCCGCCACGGCGGGCTTAACGCCCCACAATACCGCCTCCAGCCAGGGCGTCGTGCCAAACACCATGTAGGCCCCACTCAGGCCGATCAGCAGAGCCAAGGACGGCAGTACAAACAGCAGGCCCGCCGCCACACCGCCCCAGGTGCGGTGCATCAACCAGCCCAAGTAGGTGGCCAGTTGTTGCGCCTCGGGCCCGGGCAGCAGCATGCAGAAATTGAGTGCATGCAAAAAGCGCTGTTCTGAAATCCAGCGCCGCTGCTCCACCAACTCGCGATGCATGATGGCAATTTGCCCCGCAGGTCCGCCAAAACTGATGCAGCCCAGCTTGAACCAAAAGCGCAGGGCCTGGCCCCAGGTGACCGGTGCGAGTTGGGGCTTGTCTGCGGCGGACATGGCGGAAGGCGCGCAGCAGAACGGCGCTCAGCGCGCCAGCTTGTAGACCGATGTACCGGCCCGCCAGTTGGGCATGAAGCGCACGGTCTTGCCGTCTTGCAGGCCAAAGCTGTCGACCACCTTCAGGCCCGCGCGCTGCGCCAATTGCCCCAAATCGGCGTGGGTGCCCACGCGGATATTGGGTGTGTCGTACCACTGGTAGGGCAGGCGCTTGGTCACGGGCATGCGGCCCTGCAACACGCTCAGGCGGTTGGGCCAGTGCGCAAAGTTGGGGAAGGCGACGATGCCGATGCGCCCCACGCGTGCGGTTTCGCGCAGCATCACCTCGGCATTGCGCAGATGCTGCAAGGTGTCGATCTGCAGCACCACGTCAAACGAAGCATCGTCAAACAAGGCCAGGCCTTCGTCCAGATTGAGCTGAACCACGTTGACACCACGCTGCACGCAGGCCAGCACATTGGCATCGTCAATTTCCACTCCGTAGCCGCTGCATCCGCGTGTGGCCTGCAGGTGCGCCAGCATGGCGCCGTCACCGCAGCCCAGGTCCAGCACGCGCGAGCCGCGCGGGACCAGTTGTGCCAAGGCGTGCTGGATGGCTTGGTCGCTCATACGCCCACCTCCTGCGCCACGTTGTTGAAATAGGCCCGCACCACGCTGTGGTAGCGCGGGTCGTCCAACAAAAAGGCATCGTGCCCGTGTGGCGCGTCGATTTCGGCGTAGCTGACATCGCGCTGGTTGTCGAGCAAGGCTTTCACGATCTCGCGGCTGCGCGCTGGTGCGAAACGCCAGTCGGTCACAAAACTCACGAGCAAGAACTTGGCCTTCGCCACTGCCAGCGCGCGCGTCAGGCTGCCGCCATGCGCGCGTGCGGGGTCGAAATAGTCCAGCGCACGGGTGATCAGGAGGTAAGTGTTGGCGTCAAAGTAATCGGCAAACTTGTCGCCCTGGTAGCGCAAATAGCTCTCAATTTGGAACTCCACGTCCTGCGTGGAGTACTTGTAGGCTGCTGCGCCCGCGTCGAGCGGCGACGGGTCACCCCGAGCCGCGAGGGCCCCCTCGGGGAGCGTGGGGGCGCCTTTTTGCTGCCGGCCGAACTTTTCGTTCATCACGTCATCGCTGAGGTAGGTGATGTGGCCAATCATGCGGGCGATGCGCAGACCGCGCTTGGGCACTACGCTGTGCTGGTAAAAATGGCCGCCATGAAAGTCGGGGTCGGTGACGATAGCGCGCCGTGCTACTTCGTTGAAGGCGATGTTTTCTGCGGTCAGGTTGGGTGCACTGGCAATCACCACTGCATGGCGCAAGCGGCCGGGGTACTGCAAGGCCCACCCCAGCGCCTGCATGCCGCCCAGACTGCCGCCCATCACCGCCGCCAAGGTCTGGATGCCCAAGCGGTCCAAGAGCAAAGCCTGGGCGTTCACCCAATCTTCCACCGTCACCACCGGAAAGTCTGCGCCGTAGACCTGGCCGTCGTCCCGATCGGGGTTGACGTGCATGGGGCCGGTGGAGCCGAAGCAAGAGCCCAAATTGTTCACACCAATGACAAAAAACCGGTTGGTGTCCAGTGGCTTGCCGGGGCCGATCATGCTGTCCCACCAGCCCTCCGACTTGGCTTTTCCGGCGTACACCCCGGCCACATGGTGCGATGCATTCAGCGCGTGACAGATGAGCACTGCGTTGGAGCGCTCCGCGTTGAGTTGGCCGTAGGTCTCGTAACTCACATCGTAGGCACGGATGGACGCACCGCTGGTCAGGGCCAGCGGCGCGTCAAAGTGCATGGTTTGAGGTACGGCGATCAGCATAAAAAAACCCGGCAACGCCAAACGCGGAGCCGGGTCAAACAAGTGATCGCGGGGTTTCCGGGTTTAGCTGTATTTATTAAGCGCCCGCAAGCTCGAGCAAATTGGCGCTAGGGTTTAAGTATACCCACCAGCCCTGTTTTAGCCCGTGACCAGCGCTGCAATTCCCAACGCGGCAAATACCAGGGCCGAGACCGTGTGCACCACGCGCATGGGTACCAAGCGGGTCATGCGTTCGCCCAGCCAGACGACCGGCGCGTCAGCAATCATCATGCCCAAAGTGGTGCCGGCGACAACGCCGACATAGGTCTGGTATTTCGCCGTCAGCATCACGGTCGCAAATTGCGTCTTGTCGCCCATCTCTGCCAAAAAGAAGGCCACCACCGTGGTTCCAAACACCCCCCAGCGCGGTGCCGACTCAGCCTCGT
Source organism: Comamonadaceae bacterium (assembly GCA_947447985.1). Classification (GTDB taxonomy): domain Bacteria; phylum Pseudomonadota; class Gammaproteobacteria; order Burkholderiales; family Burkholderiaceae_C; genus Allorhodoferax. The sequence goes on along the minus strand of CANFLX010000006.1, from coordinate 603 downwards.
CGTCGTCAATGGCGTCGGGGATCAGCATCCAGACCGCCATACCAATAAAGGACCCAGCCAAAAACCAGCGTAAATACAGCGGCCCCACAAACTCCGTCACCCACACGCCCACAGCCCCAGCCAGGCCGTGGTTGGCCAGCGTCGCCACCAAAATACCCAGGACAATGGGCCAGGGCTTGCGAAAACGCAGCGCCAAAACCAGCGCCAACAACTGTGTTTTATCGCCCATTTCGGCCAATGTGACGATTCCAGCGGAGATAAGAAATGCTTCCATGGGTCGATGGTATCCGCTCTGACAGCCGCCGCCCTGGTGTGCTGGGTCACCCAAAATGGCCGTTTGTAGGCAAAAATCGTACTTTTTTATCCCGTTTTGCGAAAAATATGCACGCTTTGTATGAATAAGCGCATAATGGTTGCGCTTTGCCGGCTAAACGGCATAGCAGGTTTGCGGTGTATGGTCAGTTTCGCGTCTGCTCTAAGTCTTTATTGGTTTGTTGATTGCGGTTTTGGACTCCATCGCGTTTTGAGTTATTTTGAGGAGTCCTTTCATGGGCAACAAACTTTACGTAGGCAACCTGCCTTATTCTTTCCGTGACGAAGATC
>CANFLX010000005.1 GCA_947447985.1 Comamonadaceae bacterium | reverse complement strand
TAGCAAAGAAAAAGTGGTTCGTGACTTTGACATGATCCACGTGGTGCCTCCACAAAAAGCACCCGACTTCGTGCGTGTGAGCCCCTTGGCCGATGCCGCGGGCTGGGTGGATGTCGACCCCGCCAGCCTGCGCCACAAAACCTATGTGAACGTTTTTGCGTTGGGCGACGTGACCAATACCAGCAATGCCAAAACTGCCGCCGCTGCACGCAAGCAAGCACCGGTGGTGGCCAACAATGTGCTGGTCGCCATGGGCCAACTCCAAGGCGAGGCCCAATACGACGGTTATGGCTCTTGCCCCTTGACGGTAGAGCGCGGCAAGATTGTTCTGGCCGAGTTCACCTATGGTGGCAAGTTGTCACCCAGCTTTCCGAAGTGGCTGATCGACGGCACCCAGCCGTCCGCGCTGGCCTGGTATCTCAAAGAGCGCATTCTTCCACCCTTGTATTGGGAAGCCATGCTCAAGGGCCGCGAATGGCTGGCGCAACCGGAGATGAAGGGTTGATGAACAAGATTTCTGCCTGGCGGGGCTATCTGCCCTCGGTTTCTTTGCTGGACTGGGCTTCGACCTACAAACGCGAGACCTTTGCAAGCGACGCCATCGCTGCCGTGATCGTGACCATCATGCTGATTCCGCAAAGCTTGGCGTATGCCTTGCTGGCAGGCTTGCCGCCTGAAGTGGGGCTGTACGCCAGTGTGGCGCCCTTGCTGCTGTATGCCGTGTTTGGCACCAGCCGGGTATTGGCGGTCGGGCCGGTGGCAGTGGCATCACTGATGACGGCCGCCGCCATTGGCGAGCACGCGCTGGCGGGGTCCCAGGCCTATTGGGCGGTCGCCATCACCTTGGCGTTTATGTCGGGCTGCATGCTCTTGCTCATGGGGATTTTGAAGCTGGGTTTTTTGGCCAATTTTTTAAGCCACCCTGTTATTTCTGGCTTTATTTCCGCGTCTGCGGTACTGATTGCCACCAGCCAATTGAAGACCATCATGGGCGTCAATGCCACGGGCGACAACTTTGTTGACCTGGTTCAATCTTTGGCAAGCCAGATTCCCAAAACCCACATGCTGGCCTTGTGTATTGGCCTGAGTGCCATGGCGTTTTTGTGGTGGGTACGCAAGGGTTTGAAGCCTTTGCTGGTGGGTTGGGGCATGGCTGCCCGACCTGCAGACTTCCTTGCCAAAGCCGGGCCTGTGGCGGCCATCGCGGCAAGCACGGTTCTGACCTGGGCTTTCGACTGGCAAGCGCAGGGCCTCAAAATTGTGGGCACCGTGCCCCAAGGTCTGCCGCCTTTGACCGCCCCCCTTTGGGACATGGCGCTTTGGAAGTCGTTGGCCGTTCCTGCGCTGCTGATCAGCGTGGTGGGTTTTGTGGAGTCGGTCTCGGTGGGGCAAACCTTGGCCGCCAAAAGGCGCCAACGCATTGAGCCTGACCAGGAACTGTTTGCCTTGGGGGCAAGCAATATCTCTGCGGCATTGACCGGAGGGTTTCCAGTGACCGGGGGCTTTGCCCGTTCGGTGGTGAATTTTGATGCGGGTGCACAAACCCCGGCCGCAGGGGTTTTGACTGCGGTGGGCATCACCTTGGCCACCGTCTTTCTGACGCCCGCCTTGTATTTCTTACCCAAGGCCACTTTGGCTGCAACCATTGTGGTGGCGGTGCTGTCGCTGGTAGATCTTGGCATTCTGAAGCGAACCTGGGCTTATTCCAAACCTGACTTTGCGGCGGTGTTGGCAACGCTGTTGGCAACGCTGTCCTTAGGCGTTGAATTGGGCTTGGTGGTCGGGGTGGGTCTGTCTTTGGCCTTGTATCTGTTCAGAACCAGTCGCCCCCATATCGCCGAGGTGGGCCTGGTTTCGGGCACGGAGCACTTCCGTAATGTGACCCGGCACCAGGTGCAAACCAGTCCGCAATTGCTGAGTCTGCGGGTGGACGAGAGTTTGTATTTCGCAAACTCCAGAGCGCTGGAAGACCAGATCAATAACGCGGTGGCCAGTCACCCCCAGCTAATGCATGTCGTGTTGCAGTGCTCGGCGATCAATGACATCGATGCCAGTGCCCTGGAAAGTTTGGAAGCCATAGAAAAGCGACTGGGTGACACGGGCATCAAACTGCACCTGTCCGAAGTGAAGGGGCCGGTGATGGACCGTTTAGAAAAAACCCACTTTCTCGCCGGTTTGAGCGGCAAGGTGTATCTCACACACTTTCAGGCGATTCAAGAACTGACGCCAGAGATTGTTTCTTAAGGTGAACTCCCTGGGCATGACCAGAACGAGTATGAAAAATGGTCTACGGCTGAAAACCGACCTGTCATGGCGCTGCTACCAAGCGCTGCTACCCGGATCGCCCTTGAACGGCCCCGCCACATCGGGCGTCACCCATCCACCATAAAACCCGCCCGGCTGGGGAGTCACCGGTGCACCGCCCACGGTGCACGCGAAGGGGTGGGCATAAAACGCGATGCAGTCCGCCAGTGCTTCTGCACCGGCCAAGGGTTGTGGATAGCTCCAAGCCACGTGTTCCAGGCGGCGGGAGCCCTCGACCAGATCCCAATAGTGGGCAGGGCCTTTCCACTCGCAAAACGAGCCGCCGCCCGCAGCGCGCAAAAGCGTGCGGTTGACGTCCACCAGAGGCAGATAAAAGGTCGGCGGGTGCGCAGTCTCTCTGACGGCCCAGGCACCATGGGTTCGGGCCACCAAAGTCTCTCCCCAATGAATCACGATTTCGCGTGTTTCACGCACCAGGGCTGGCGGGCGCGGAAAATCCCACACCGAGACCTGTCCCTCTGCCGGGACCTGCGCAAATGGCGGCCGCTCATGGCCGCGCCAGCGCCATTGCGCTCTGGCGCGTTCCAACCGCGCTGGATCGTTTTCCATGGGGTCAACGCGCCAAAAACGCCTGCGCCGCCGCCACGGTAAGGGCCGGATCTTCCTCGTGCCCCACATGCCCCAAAGTGTCAAACACCACAAGACTGCTTCCCGCGATGTCGTGGTGAAATTTTTGGGCGTTTTCAGGCGGGATGAGGCGGTCCAAGCCACCCCAGAGGATCAAGGTCGGCTGTTTGATCTGCGGGATTTGTGCTTCAAATTCGCCCGGTTTGTTTTGCGCAAAACGTGCTGCCAAAGACTTGCGGTTGCCGGCGCGCAGCGCCAGCTCGTAATAGCGGTCCACCAGGTCGGCACTGATTTTGGACGGGTCGCCATAGACATTGCGCAAGCTCGACTCCACCACGCGGCGCGGGAGGATGTTGGACATCAAAGCGCTGAGCATCGGGATTTGCGCCAGCTTGAAGCCAATCGGTACCGATGCTGCGGTGGTGGTATAGCCCGCGGAATCGACCAGGATCAGCTTGCTTACCCGCGCGGGGTAGTCCACCGCTGTCTTCCAAGCCACGTAGCCACCCAAGGAGTTGCCCGCCAGCACGGCCTGTTTGACTTGGAGGTGGTCCATCAGCGCAATGACGAAACGCGAGTAGACAGGCATCTGGTAGTTGCCATCGGCGGTCGGGCCGGTTAAACCAAAACCCGGCAAATCGACGCGAATGACGCGGTGCTTTGCTTGCAGCGCAGCGCTCCAGCCGTCCCAGGTGTGCAGGCTGGCCGATGTGCCATGCAACAAGACGATAGGTTGGGGGTCGTCGCGCGGGCCTTCATCACGGAAATGCACTTTCATGCCGTCGATCACCGTGAATTGGGAAGGCGGTGGAGCCCAACGTGTCGCCAAATCCTCGGCAGATCGGTCAGGCGCCCAGACTGCCGCAATGCCTGCAATGGCCAGCAGCACCAAACCGCCTAGGACCAGGCCAACGATTTTGAGGGTTTTCATGGAGCCGTCCGTCAGAAAAAAGGGCTGTTGAGCACAGGCGCGTCGCGGACTGCTCCGGACGGAAAATCTAGCCCGACTTGCCCATATTGAGCACCGCATCAGCGACTTTGCCCGAGTCTTTTTCCAGAGCAAGGATATCGGTGCCCACCCGGACAAATTGATAGCCAGGATAAAAGCTCAGCTTAGAAAGCAGGGGTTCGGGGATAGGGAAGCTTTTGGCACTCGGGGGAAGCGGCTCGCCGAACTTCCAGGGCACGGCAACCCGGCTCTCGCATCCCGCGGTTTTGCTAAAGGTCAAACCCTCGGGGCAATTCCCCGGAGAACTGTTTTCCATGAAGTAGTTGCGAATCATCTCGGTACGCAACTTGCCAAAATAGTTTTTCAACTGCCGACCCCGCTCGGGCGGAAACACGGGTTTGGGCTCCGAGTCCAAAGGCAGTTTGCGCGTGAGGTCTTCGGCTTGCGGAGCACTCGCACCCAGAGAAATATTGATGCTTTGCGCGGCGGTCGCAGCCGGCGCAGCACCCACCGCGACGGCGGCTGGCGCTGCGCCCGCGGCCAGCATGACGGTTCCGGGCGGAGGTGCCGCGCCACCGGGCTCAATGGACGAAGTACTGGCCCCGGCCGATTCGCTTTTCTTCTTGCTGCCGCCCGCTGCTGCGCCTTCCGACCCGTACATGGCTTTCAAAGCCTGTGGATCCTGCTTGAGCTTTCTTTCGATGATTTGGTCAAACAGGCCCGCCACTTTGGCGGTATCCGCCGTGCCCATCCACTGGGAGCGGTTGCTGCTCAAGAGCAAGATTTGGTACGTCGAGCAGGACGCAGAATTGGTTTTAAGCCACTGGGTCAGTATTTCGCTGCGCTCCTGCGCGTCGTGGGTCGTCAGGGCCAGGGTTCGAAATTCGGAGATGGAGCAGGAATTGATGTTTGCGTTGGCGGGCGGCGCCACAAAGTCCGATTTCTTGGTGGTTTGGGCCACAGCGACCAAGCCCACGCCAGCCAACAGGCCTCCAACCACAAGCCTGGTGAACCTACGCGCAACCAGATTGCTCAGCGTGTGGAGACTAGACGGATTCATGGCTACCTTTAAGCGGGTCATTGGATACCGCCGCATGCACATTGGGAGCGCATAAAACCCAAATTTGCCACTTGCGTTGCGGTTAGACCAGTTTACACGGATAACCATTGGCCGCCCGCCCGGGCGCCCCCTTAGAACGGAGTCGCGCCGAGCTAGCGTTTGGGGGCAGCGGCAAAGCCTGCTGGCAAGATAGCGCCCTTTAAGGAGGCCTGCGCCAGCTTGAAAAACACGTCGGTGTTGTCCATGACCCCGGTAAACGCGTAGGCGCCCGGACCGAACGCGGACAAGGGAATGTCGGTGGCGGTATGCACGGCGCTGTCCCCGGGAACTTGGCCAGTGACCATGTATTTGCCATCCAAATCACGCGCCATGGGAGCGGCAGGATAGGCAGCCAGAGGCTCTTTTTTGACAAAGGGTTGCTGGCTGTCTTGCAGCGGGCGCTCATTGGTGCGGAAGTCTTCCATCCGGTCGCTGTTTGCGCCATAGCCCACCAACAGGCGGTTGTCGATGTCCACCGTCTCAGGGTAGCCGTCCGCGGCGATGCGGTACTTGGGGAAACCCGCCTGCTCGTACACGCCCACCACGGCGTCTCGCAGGGCGGTGCCGCCGCCTTCACGCACCAAAGCCTGCAAGCGGCTATCGCTGACGCGCGAGCCGCCAATCAAGGCGACACCGGCGCATTCATGGTCGGCCGTCACGATCACCAAGGTGTCGCCACGCTTGGCGGCATAGGCCTGGGTCAGGGCGATGGCGCGGTCAAACTCCAAGGTGTCCAGCATCCAACGCTCGGTGTCCATGGCGTGGGCTTGCTTGTCAATCGATGCGCCTTCCACCATCAGCACGAAGCCATTTTTCTGGTGGTCCAGCACCTTCAATGCTTTGGCCGTCATTTCATCGAGCATGGGCTGGTCAGGGAAGCCGTAGTCGTCGACCACGCGGCCGGTAATGCCGCGCGCTTTGTTGCGGCGGCCGTCCATTTTGTCCAAGGCCACATTCATATTCGAATGCGCAAAAAGCCCCAGCAAGCGGTCGGTCTGGTCCAGGTTGATCGCATCTAAGCTGGTCTTGTCGCTGGCGTACTGAAAACCGGCGTGTTGGAAGTCATCCAGCAAATTGCGGTCTTTGTCCAACGCGCCTGGCGACGCGCCCCAGCGTTTGACAATGTCCGCTGTATGGGCCTCAGTGCCTGAAAAAGCATAGTCCGTGCGGTCACCACGCGCAGAGCCAGGGGTCGTGGAGGGCAGGAACCATTTGCGCCCGCCACCCATCAACACGGCCAATCCGGTCAGTTGGCGGTCGTCCAGGTACTGGTCGACGATGCCGGTGCCTGCGCCCCGGCTGCTGGTGTGCACCGCGTTGCCCGCGGGGGTTGCGTCAAACACGTCGGCGGTGGTGACCAGTCCCAGAGCCTTGCCCTGGGTGCGGTGCAGGTATTCGCTGAGGTATTCGATACGGGGGTTGTCAAAGGGGTCGGTCGTGTCGTCCGGGAACACGCCTTCTTCATTGTTGTTGTTTTTGTTGCCTGACACATAGGCCGTCATACCAGGAGCGGAGTCAGTGACCACTGAGTTGAGCGACGCCGTTTTGACCATGCCAGTCACAGGAAAAGTGTCCATCGCCAGCGGCGTAATCACCTTGCCTTGGGCATAGCCTCCCGCCACGATACGCGCGGCCGTGCGCTGCGCAGCCCCCATGCCGTCGCCCAGCATGATGATGATGTTTTTGATTTTTTGGCCACCCGCCACCAGCGGCACCACCTCAAAGTTACCTACCGCCGTGACGGTTTGGCCGTCACTCTGGGTGGCAATCACACGGAGTTGGTGGACGCCCGCTTGTTGGACGCCGACGGCACGGACGGTGGCCAAGGTGGCGTTGGCCGGCACGCCTTTGAGGCAAGCGGTCTCGCACACTTTGAGCGCAGCAGCGGACTCGACCGCTTTGCCGTCGATGCTGAATTGCGCACTCGTAATGCGCTTGCTCGCATCGTCAGGGCGCACCGTGGCCTGCAAGTCAAACCGCTGGCCGGGCAGAAAGCGCGCAATGACGGGGGCCGCCTGGCCGCTGGAAAAAAGCTCGCTCGGTGGTGTTAGGCGGGTGACGGTGGGCGCGGCAAATGCCGCCGCAGAGAAGGCACTCAAGGCCACTGCAGTCCAGCGAAGCGATCGTTGATTTTTCATGGTGTGTCCAAGCAAGCTGGGTTGAAACAAATGGCGGAAGGAAGTCAAGGGGGCAATGGGTGAATGGGTCAATGCGTGTGCTGCAGGCTGTGCAGGTACTGCGTCACTTCAAACGGGTTCATGGTGCGCACGGCATCGGGCCCCAATTGCAAGCGGAACCACGAGACGCGCCCGTCTGCTTCTTCCTTGCGGCCGGTATCGAAAGTGCCCGTCACCTCGACCAGACCACGCGCATGGGCGATAGCCCACGCTTGCTGCTCGGGCGCCAAGCGGACCAGCACGGTGGCGGGCGGAAGGTCATCCGCCTCGCCATCGGCGTGCTGGCTCATCAGCACGGGCCGCGGTGTGAGCAGAAACTGCCCCAAGGTGGCAACTTCCTGCTGCACCACATAGCCGACCAAGCGGACTTGTTGGCCCTGGGCTTGGCGTGTCTGATCGCTGAGCACCAGGCCTTTGGCGCCTACAGGCATTTGGAAAAAGTCGATCAAGCGCAGGGCGACGGGTACATTGAGAACAGGTGGCGCTGCTGCCGTCGTGGCGGATTGCGCAGAAACGGGTAAGGCGCAGGCGCCTGACAAGACCACGATGGCAAGCCGGGACCAGAAAAATCGGGAATTCAGGGGCGGCACGGTCTTGATCAGCATGGCAGTGAGGCTCGAAGGTGCCAAGACTACGACCCTTGTGTGACAGTGCCGTGTCGACGCGTTACTGCACCCCGGCGGGTCGCGGGGTCAGGCCAGCACGTCCGTCCCGGCGTCGAAGCTGTCGGCGTAGGTGAAATAGATGGAGGTGAAAAACATGGCTGCCATCACCAGCCCGCAGGGAAACAACACCGATCCCACGCTTTCTTCGCCGCCGATCAGCATGGCCAGCAGGGCTGCTACGGTACTCACCCCCAGGAACAGTCCAAACCAGACCAGGCTGTAAACGATATAGGCACCCATATTGCGGCTGCACGCCACGGCGCTAAAGAACAAACTTTTGATGGGCGACACCCCATGCCAATGGACCAGAGCGGGCGCGTGCCAGAAAAGAAGGGATACCGGCAAATACAGCGCCATCGCCAGCATCGCCGCCGACTTGAAGCTGGCGTCTTGCAAGATATCGGCATCCATGCTGCTGCCGAGCAGGTACAACTTTGCAAATTTTCCACCGTCGACCAGTGCACTGGCAGCCATCGTCAACAAAATGGCCGCGGCATACAAGGCGCCCAGCACCACCATCGCACGCAATTTTGTGCGGCCCGCGCGAAATCCACTCAGCAGTACCAGGGGTTTGGGAAACTTGCCTTGGGTCACCAGCTGGGTGGCGACCATCAGACCCAGCGTCGCTGCGGGGAGCAGACCCAAGGCCAGCGCATTGCCCAGCACCGGCACCAGGCTCAAAACGGACATCAGCGCCATAAAAATAAAGAACAAACCCGACAGCGCCAGCGGTTGCCGGAAAAAGGTTCGGATGCCCTTTCTGACCCACACGACACCCTGTCGGGCTGGAAGAATATGGAGTTTCATAGGCTGTTCTCGGGGTGGGCGATGCGCTGACGCAGCAGCCGTTCGAATCGGGTGGGGTCGTGGGGCTTGAGCATGCTGGCCTCGCGGGGCAGGTACCAATCCCACAGGCGTGAGAGCCAAAAACGCAAGGCGGCCGCGCGCAGCATGGCGGGCAACAGCTTGCGCTCTGCCGCTTCCAAGGGGCGCACGCGGCCATAGGCCTCTAGAAACGCATGCTCGCGCTCGGCAATGCTGGCTCCACTGTCCAAATCCACGCACCAGTCGTTCAAGCACACCGCGATGTCAAACACCCAGGCGTCGTTGCCGGCAAAGTAAAAATCAAAGAAACCGCCGAGCGCGGGCGCATCGCCATCGGGCGCTGACGGCAAGAACATGACGTTATCGCGAAACAAATCGGCGTGGATGGGCCCGCGCGGCAGCGCGGCATAGCCTGCCAAGGTGGCGACATGGTTCTGGTAGGCCAATTCCGACTGCAACAGGGCGGCCTGCGCCGCCTCCAGGTGCGGCACCACCACCGGCACGGTCTCGTTCCACCAGGGCAGGGCGCGCAAATTATCTTGCCGCATATTGAAACTGCGACCCGCCAGGTGCATGCGCGCCAAGGCCGCACCCACTTGCGCGCAGTGTGCGGCGCTGGGGGCCAATTCACTTTTGCCTGCCAGCAGGCTCACCACCGAAGCGGGTTTGCCGCACAGCGTGTGCACCACTTCGCCTTGGGCGTCGGGTGTGGGCTTGGGCACGGCGACGCCGTGGGAGGCCAAATGCGCCATCAGGCGCAGGTAATACGGAAGTTGCTGGTGCGTGAGGCGTTCGAACAGGGTCAGCACATAGCTGGGGCCTTCGGTGTGGGCGAAGTAGTTGGTGTTTTCGATGCCGCCGCTGCAGCCTTCCAGGGCGGTCAGGCGTTCCAGCCCCAGGTGTTCGAACAAGGCACTGGCCTCTTCGAATGAAACTTCCGTGTAAACCGCCATGAATCCAACCTGTGTGAAGAACGCTGAGAGATGGGCCGCGCACGGGGAGTCCGCCGCCAAAAGGTCAACGCCCATTGTAGAGCGCGCCCTCACAGGCAAAATGCCCCCATGCAAGCCTCTGACAACACCCTTTTGCTGATCGACGGATCGAGCTATCTGTACCGTGCCTTCCACGCCATGCCCGATTTGCGGGCCGTGCCGGGCGACCCGAGCAGCACGCCCACGGGGGCAGTGCGCGGCATGGTCAACATGATGCAAGCCCTCAAAAAAGAGGTGCCCGCCGCCTATGTGGCCTGCGTTTTTGACGCCAAGGGCCCGACCTTTCGCGACGCGATTTATCCCCAGTACAAAGCGCAGCGTGCCCCCATGCCCGACGATTTGCGCCTGCAGATCGCGCCGATCCACGAAGTCGTGCACCTGCTGGGCATGCGGGTGCTGGATGTACCGGGCGTGGAAGCCGACGACGTGATTGGCACTTTGGCGGTGCTGGCGGCCTCGCGCGGCATGGACGTGGTGGTCAGCAGCGGAGACAAAGACCTGGCGCAATTGGTCAACGAACGCATCACCATCATTGACACCATGAACGGCAAGCGCCGCGATCTGGCCGGGGTGCAGGAAGAATTTGGCGTGCCCGCCCACCTGATGCTGGACTACCAAAACCTGGTGGGTGACACGGTGGACAACGTGCCGGGTGTGTCCAAAGTCGGCCCCAAAACCGCGGTGAAATGGTTGCAGGAGTACGGAAGCCTGGAGGGCGTGGTGGCCCACGCCCATGAAATCAAAGGCGTGGTCGGCGATAACCTGCGCCAGGCCTTGGACTGGCTGCCCACCGCACGCCAGTTGCTCACCATCAAGACCGACTGCGACCTGCAGCCGTGGCTGCCGGGGCTGCCCGCGTTTGACGAGTTGCGGGTGCGCGACGAAGAGACGGCGGGCTTGCACGCCTTTTACGAGCGCGTGGGCTTCAAGGGCCTGGCCCGCACTGCTGCGGCCCAGATGGCGAAACAGGCACCGGCGGCCGCAGCCACGGAGGGTGGCGATTTGTTCTCAGAGGGGCTTGCAGCCCCGCAGGGCCAGACCAGCCTGTTTGGTGACTCTGGTGACCCAGCGCCAGCGCGCGCCACGGAGTATGAAACGGTGCTCACGCGCGAGGCGCTGGAGCGCTGGCTGGCGCTGGTGCAGGGCGCGAATCTGGTGGCCGTGGACACCGAGACCACCTCGCTCGATGAGATGCAAGCCCAGATTGTGGGCATCAGCCTGAGTGTGCAGGCCGGGCAGGCCGCCTACATTCCCCTGGCGCACCGCTACCCCGGAGCGCCCGACCAGCTGGACCGTGACGAGGTGCTGGCGCTGCTCAAACCCTGGCTCGAGAATGCGCAAGGCCATAAGCTGGGCCAGCACGTGAAATACGACCGCCACGTGTTCGCCAACCACGGCATTGAAGTGCAGGGCTATGTGCACGACACCATGCTGCAAAGCTATGTGCTCGAAGTGCACAAGCCCCATGGTTTGGCCAGTCTCGCAGAGCGCCACCTGGGGCGCAGCGGCCTGAGTTTCGAAGATCTGTGTGGCAAAGGCGCGAGCCAGATTTGCTTTGACCAGGTGGACGTGGCCCGCGCGGCGCAATACGCCTGCGAAGACGCCGAGATGACGTTGGATGTGCACCAGCTGCTGTGGCCGCAAATCGCCGCCAACGAGAAGTTGCGCTTTGTCTACGAGTTGGAGATCGCCAGCAGCGAGGCGCTCTACCGGGTCGAACGCAACGGCGTGCTGATCGATGCGCCCACGCTCGCCGCCCAAAGCCAGACGCTGGGCGCACGGATTTTGGAATTGGAGACCGAGGCCCACGCGCTGGCGGGTCAACCGTTCAACTTAAGCAGCCCCAAGCAGATTGGCGAAATTTTCTTCACCAAACTGGGTTTGCCGGTGGTTAAAAAAACCGCTACCGGTGCGCCCAGCACCGACGAAGAAGTGCTGGAAAAACTGGCGGAAGACTATCCGCTGCCCGCCAAGATTTTGGAGCACCGGGGTCTGGCCAAGCTCAAGGGCACGTACACCGACAAGCTGGCGCAGCTGGCCCATCCCCGCACGGGGCGGGTGCATACCCATTACGCGCAAGCCGTGGCGGTGACCGGGCGCTTGTCGAGCAACGACCCGAATTTGCAGAATATTCCCATCCGTACCGCCGAGGGTCGGCGTGTGCGCGAGGCCTTTGTAGCGCCCGCTGGCAGTGTCATTGCCAGTGCTGATTACAGCCAGATCGAACTGCGCATCATGGCGCACCTGAGCGGCGACGACGCGCTCTTGCAGGCGTTCCACCAGGGACTCGATGTGCACCGTGCCACGGCCGCCGAGGTCTTCGGGGTAACCGTGGACCAGGTCAGCAGCGAGCAGCGCCGTTACGCCAAGGTGATCAACTTTGGCCTGATTTACGGCATGAGTGCCTATGGTTTGGCGCGCAACCTGGGCATCGACAACAACGCCGCCAAAAACTACATCGAGCGCTACTTCGCGCGCTTTGCGGGTGTGAAGCGCTATATGGATGACACCCGGGACCAGGCCAAGGCGCGCGGCTATGTCGAAACGGTGTTTGGCAGACGCCTGTATTTGCCCGAGATCAGTTCGCCCAATGGCCAGCGCCGTGCGGGCGCCGAGCGCGCCGCCATCAACGCGCCCATGCAGGGCACAGCGGCGGACCTGATCAAGCTCAGCATGGTCAAAGTGCAGCAGGTGCTTGATGACGAACACCGCGCCACCAAAATGATCATGCAGGTGCACGACGAACTGGTGTTCGAGGTGCCGCAAGCCGAAGTGGAGTGGGTCAAAACCGAGGTTCCCCGCCTGATGGCCGAAGTGGCGACGCTCAAAGTGCCCCTGCTGGCCGAACTGGGCCTGGGCCCCAACTGGGACCAAGCCCATTAATCGCCGCCCAATTTTCATTCACCAACCGAGCCCATTGCCATGAACACCAACACCCTGAACGACGCGCAATCCCTGTTAGATGCCAAAGAGGGCGGTACCCAGCCCACCCGCCGCACCGCCATGGCAGCCACCGCTGGCGCGGGCTTCGCCGCCGCGGTGCTGCCCGTGACGGGGCAGACGCTGGTGCACACCTCGGCCGAAGGCTTGCTGGCCGGCAAGGTGCAGATCGAGGTGGGTGGCTTCCCGGTGCCCGCGTACCGCGCCATGCCCCAGGGTGCCACCAACGCGCCGGTGGTGCTGGTGTTGCCGGAGATCTTTGGTTTGCACGAGCACATCGCCGACGTCACACGCCGTCTTGCGCATCTCGGCTACCTGGCGATTGCGCCCGACTTAATGGCGCGCCAGGGCGACGCTTCGAGCTATGCCGACATGGGCAAGTTGATGGCGGAAGTCGTCTCGAAAGTGCCCGACGCCCAGGTCATGGCGGACCTGGACGCCACGGTGGCCTGGGCCGCGCGCCATGGCGGCGACACCCAGCGCTTGGCCGTCACCGGCTTTTGCTGGGGTGGGCGCATCACCTGGCTGTATGCCGCGCACCAACCGCTGGTCAAAGCGGCCGTTGCCTGGTACGGACGTCTCGTGGGGCAAAGCACCCCGCTCACGCCGCAGCACCCTGTGGAGGTGGCGGCCAAGTTGCATGGCCCTGTGCTGGGTTTGTACGGTGGCGCCGACACTGGTATTGGCTTGGACACGGTGGATGCGATGAAAGCCGCACTGGCCAGTGGACCTGCCCCTGCCAAGGCCTCGCAATTTGTGGTCTACCCGGACACACCCCACGCCTTTCATGCGGACTATCGGCCCTCGTACCGCAAGGAAGCCGCCCAAGACGGCTGGGCGCGGCTCACGCAGTGGCTGAAAAAATACGGGGTCTAAGACGCTTCTGTAGGGGCCAAGGACGCGTTCAGCCCTTGGCCACGGGCCGGGTGGCGTCGCTGCACCACTCGCTCCAGCTGCCTGCGAACAGGGCGCTGCCCGTCAAGCCTGCCACTTCCATCGCCAGCAGGTTGGGGATGGCACTCACCCCGCTGCCGCAGTGGTGCACCACGTGCTGCGCAGACTGCGTACCGAGCAATGCGTCAAACTCTGCGCGCAACACCGCAGCTGGCTTGAAAAAGCCCTCGGGCGTCAAATTCTGGATGAATGGGCGGTTGAGTGCCCCAGGGATGTGGCCTGCTACCGGATCCAAGGGCTCCACCTCCCCTTTGAAGCGGGGTGTGGCCCGCGCATCCACAATGGTTTGTTCGGAGCGACCCAGATGGCGGAGCACAGTGTCGGCACTCAGCAGCGTGACTTTGGAGGCCGAGACGGCAAAGGGAGCCGCGTTTGCGTTTTGCAGGGCATACGCGCCCGACGCTTGCGCACCGCCTGCCGCAGCCCACGCCTGCAAACCGCCATCCAGCACTGCCACGGGCTCGTGGCCCAGCCATTTCAGCATCCACCACAGGCGGCCGCAGTAGTTGGCGCCTTGGCGGTCATAAACCACCGCTTGCATGGAGTGATCAAAGCCCACGCTCTGCAACCACGATGCGAAGGTTTCGCGCGAGGGCAGGGGGTGACGTCCGCCACTTTGCGCGCCGGTGGTGTGGGGGTCGCCTTTGGCGCTGAGGTCGGTATTGAGGTCGGCATAGACCGCACCGGCAATGTGATGGTCTTCAAACATCGCCCGCCCGGCCTGCGGCTGCGCCAAGTCAAAGCTGCAATCGAACACCATGAGCGGTTGGCCGCTGGGTTGCAAGGCTTGGAGTTGTTCAACGGTGATCAGGGTGCTGTACATGGCGTGTTCCTTGGCTGGGAGCGGTCAATGGTCTTCGGCAGGGGTGTTGGGAATGGCGCGCGAACGCAGCAAGGTGGCCAACAGGCCGCTGACCACGATGACCGCAATACCCGCCCATCCCATGGGCGCAATATGGTCGCCAAACAAAAGCAGGCTGTAGGCGCTGGCAAACACAATGCCCGAGTACTGCATGCTGGCCACGACCAGGGTTGCGCCTTTGCGGTAGGCCCGGGTCATGCACCACTGGCCCAGTGAGGCCAGCACGCCAATCGGCACTACCCAGGCAGCGTCTTCAAAACGCACCTGGTCCCAAGGGGTCAAGGGCGTGAAAACCAGTCCGGCGCCACCCAATACCAAGGTGCCCACAGCAAAGTAAAAAACCGTGCGTTCCTCAGGCTCGCCCGCCTTGCCCAAGGCGGTGACCTGCATATAAGCCAGTGCGGCTCCCATGCCCGAGAGCAGGCCGATGACACCCGCAAACAGCTGGTCATGGTCAATCGTGGGGCGCAAGGTCATCACCACACCGGCAAAGCCCAAAAGCACGGTGCCCATCAGCGGGCCCTGGCGCAGGCCTTGGCCGTAGAGCAGGGCGCCTCCCAGGATAAAGGCCGCAACCCACACGCCGCTCATGTAGTTCAGCGTCATGGCGGTGGCCAGCGGCAAGTGGGCGATGGCGTAAAACCAGGAGCCCAGCGAGGCCACGCCGATCACACTGCGGGTCAGGTGCATCATGGGAACCGGTGTGCGCAAACTCGCGCCCCGTGCCTTGACCAACAAGGCCATGAAAACAACGCCGACCACGCCGCGGTAAAACACCAGCTCAAAAGTGGCAAAGCTGTGGGATGCGGTTTTGATGCCCACCGCCATGGTGGCAAAAATGAAGGCACCCAGCACCATCCACAGTGCCGGGGCCAGGTTGCCGCTCGCTTGTGGCTGGGTCACCCAGCGTCCTGCACCGCAGCAGCCATGCGGGCGCGGTACCACTCGTGGAAATGCTGCATGCCGTCTTCCATGGGGCTTTGGTAGGGGCCAACCTCGTTGTCACCGCGCAGCAACAGTGCTTTGCGCCCGGCGTCCATGCGCTCGGCGATTTCGTCGTCCTCCACGCAGGTCTCCATGTAGGCCGCTTGCTGCGCCTCAACAAATTCACGCTCGAAGGCTGCAATTTCTTCGGGGTAGTAAAACTCCACCATGTTCATGGTTTTGTCCACGCCCATGGGGTGCAGGGTGGACACGGTCAGCACATGCGGGTACCACTCGACCATGGTGTGGGGGTAGTAGGTGAGCCAGATGGCGCCGAACTTGGGGGGCACGCCGTTTCGGTAGTTGAGCAGGGCGCTTTGCCAGCGCTCGTAGGCGGGCGATCCGCCCCGCGCGTCAGCCTTGCCCAGACGGTTGGCAGCACCCACGGTTTGCACCGAATAGTGGTCTTTGAACTCCCAGCGCAGGTCTTCGCAGGTGACAAAGTTGCCCAGGCCGGGGTGGAAGGGGCCGACGTGGTAGTCCTCCAGGTAGACCTCGATAAAGGTTTTCCAGTTGTAGTTGCACTCGTGCATTTCCACGCGGTCCAGCACGTAGCCCTCAAAATTCAGGTCAGCGCGGGGCCCCAGTCCCGCCATGTGCGAGGCCACGTCCACGCCACCCCCTTCAAACAGCAGGCCGTTCCACTCTTGCAGCGGGTAGTTGTTCAGGTTGAGGCAGGGATCGGCGGCGAAATGGGGAGCGCCGATGAGCTTTCCAATCGGTGCGGCCGCGGGGCCACTCCGCGGCCCTTGGTAGGTCCAACGGTGCAGTGGGCAGACGATGTTGCCACTGGCGTTTTGACCATCACTCAAGGACCCGCGTCCTTGCAGGATCAGCGCCTGGCGATGGCGGCAGACGTTGGACACGAGCTCAATGCCGCCGCCGTTGTGCACCAGCACGCGCCCGCCTTGTTCCTGCGGTAGGGTGTAGTAGTCGCCCACCTGGGGCACGCTCAGCGAATGCCCGACGTAGCGCGGCCCGGATTGGAAGATGGTTTTCATCTCCTGCGCATACAGCGCCGGGTCAAAGTAGCTTGAAACTGGTAGTTGGCTTAGAGCCTGCTGCAGTTGAAGACTTAAATCAGACATAGGAACCTGACCTAAAGACTCCCCACAGGGAGAATGCGCCCAGGGCGCCCAAAAAAAAGCCCGGTCAGCCTGTTCGGTTGACCGGTCGCGAATAGGCGCTGATTGTACTGCGCGCCCTAGGGGTATTCTGGGAGGGCGCTGGCATAAAATCCCGCCCAATTTGACCCACCGCTGCTTGCCCCCAAGCGGCACCCACCATGCCCAAGGCCCCTCCGTCCTCCGCCGCGACTTCAACCGCACCTTTGCCTGCACACTACGAGCAGGCCATGCAGGAACTCGAAGCCCTGGTGCAGCGCATGGAGTCGGGTGATTTACCCCTGGACCAGTTGCTGGCCAGCTACGAGCGCGGCGCGGCCTTGCTGCAGCTGTGCCGTGACAAACTTGAAGCGGTGGAAAACCAAATCAAAGTGCTGGACAACGGGGTGCTCAAGCCCTGGAAAAGCGCATGACCGCGGTGTCTGACGGTTCTCTCGGCGCCTGGATGTCGGCGCAACTGCTGCGGGTCGAAGGCGCACTGGACGTCTGGGTGACCGATGCCAAGGTCCCCAAGCTAGGTTGGGGCGCACCTGCCAGCCTGGTGCAAGCGATGCGTTACGCGGTGCTGGACGGCGGCAAGCGTCTGCGCCCCTTGTTGACACTGGCCGCGTTTGAGGCGGTGGACGCTGGTGCGCAAGCGTCGGGCGGCGAGGCCGCTTTGCGGGCTGCCTGTGCCGTCGAATTGATTCACGCCTACTCCTTGGTGCACGATGACATGCCTTGCATGGACAACGATGTACTGCGCAGGGGCAAACCCACCGTCCATGTGAAATTTGGTGAGGCAGGCGCGTTGTTGGCGGGTGACGCTTTGCAAGCGCTGGCTTTTGAGTTGCTCACACCGGACGACGGCAGTCTGCCCTTGGCGGTTCAGGGACGCTTGTGCGCCGTGTTGGCGCGCGCTGCGGGCAGCACCGGCATGGCAGGAGGGCAGGCGATTGACTTGGCGAGTGTGGGATTGCCCTTGGACGAGCCTGCCTTGCGCCATATGCACCAACTCAAGACCGGCGCCCTTTTGCATGCCAGCGTCATGCTTGGTGCGGTTTGCGCACAGGCCTCCGGGCCGGTTCTGGCCGCGCTGTCGGACTATGGTCACGCCATCGGGTTGGCCTTTCAGGTGGTGGACGATGTGCTGGACGTCACGGCGGATTCCGCCGCGTTGGGCAAAACAGCGGGCAAAGACGCTGACAATGACAAACCCACTTATGTTTCCTTGTTGGGGCTGCAAGCCAGCCAGCGCCTGGCCACGGATTTGCGCGCCCAGGCCCATTCTGCTTTGCGGTCCAGTGGTTTGGCCAACACCGCCGCGTTGGCGGGCCTGGCCGACGTGGTCGTTCAGCGCAGCCACTGAGCCTGGCGCTGCCAGCCAAGGTTTACACTGACAATGCGATTTTTCCCTTGACACTTACTGCTGAGGTCGGACTTTCCATGCCCCATTCCAACGCTGCCCGAACACCTCTGTTGCCGGACATTCAAAGCCCCCAGGACCTGCGACGCCTGCCGCGCTCCGAATTGCGCGCATTGGCGGACGAAGTTCGATCCTATGTGCTCAACAGCGTCGCCAAGACCGGCGGGCACCTCAGCTCCAACCTGGGGACGGTGGAGCTGACGGTGGCTTTGCACTATGTGTTTGACACGCCCAAAGACCGCATCGTCTGGGACGTGGGGCACCAAACCTACCCGCACAAAATCCTGACCGGCCGGCGCGACCGCATGTCCACGCTGCGCCAATTGGGCGGGCTCAGCGGGTTCCCGCAACGCGCCGAGAGCGAGTTTGATACCTTTGGCACAGCCCACTCCAGCACCTCCATCTCTGCGGCCTTGGGCATGGCCATGGCCGCCAAAATCAAAGGCGACGACCGTTACAGCGTGGCAGTGATTGGCGACGGTGCGCTGACCGCGGGCATGGCGTTTGAGGCGCTGAACAATGCCGGGGTTGAAGACTGCAAGCTCTTGGTGATCCTCAATGACAACGAGATGAGCATCAGCCCGCCCGTGGGCGCCTTGAACCGCTACCTGGCACAGCTGATGAGCGGACAGTTTTACGCCAAAGCCAAAAGCATGGGCAAGAGTGTGCTCAAAGGCGCTCCCTCGCTGTTTGAGCTGGCCAAACGCATCGAGGAGCATGCCAAGGGACTGGTGGTGCCAGCCACCTTGTTCGAGCAGTTTGGTTTCAATTACATCGGTCCGATCGATGGCCACGATCTGGAATCCTTGATTCCGACCCTGGAAAATATTCGCCATCTGCGCGGACCCCAGTTTTTGCACGTGGTGACCAAAAAAGGCCAGGGCTACGCCAATGCGGAGGCGGACCCGGTGGCCTACCACGGCCCTGGCAAGTTTGATCCTTCGGTGGGCTTGCAAAAGTCTTCGGGCGTCGCCGCGCCGACCTTTACCCAAATTTTTGGAACTTGGTTGTGCGATACCGCGGCCCATGATCCCCGCCTCGTCGCGATCACCCCCGCCATGCGCGAAGGGTCGGGCCTGGTGGAGTTTGAAAAGCGTTTTCCAGCGCGTTATTTCGACGTCGGCATTGCCGAACAGCACGCGGTCACGTTTGCGGCGGGTCTGGCCACAGAGGGTTTGAAACCCGTAGTGGCCATCTACTCCACCTTTTTGCAGCGGGCCTACGACCAGCTGATTCACGATGTGGCCATTCAAAACCTGCCGGTGGTGTTTGCGTTGGACCGCGCTGGTTTGGTCGGGGCAGACGGTGCGACCCACGCGGGGGCCTATGACATCGCGTTTTTGCGATGCATCCCCAACATGGCCATTGCCTGCCCCGCCGACGAGAGCGAATGCCGCCAATTGCTGAGCACCGCCTTTGCACAAAACCACCCGGTGGCCGTGCGCTATCCGCGCGGCAGTGGTGCAGGCGTGGCCACCCGGCCCGG
Organism: Comamonadaceae bacterium; assembly: GCA_947447985.1. GTDB lineage: Bacteria > Pseudomonadota > Gammaproteobacteria > Burkholderiales > Burkholderiaceae_C > Allorhodoferax. The sequence continues at coordinate 91,465 of CANFLX010000005.1, read as the reverse complement.
TCTGGAAGGCCTGCCCTACGGCAAGGGGGAAATCCGCCGCCAGGGCCAAGGCATTGCGATTCTGGCGTTTGGAACCTTGCTGCAAAGCGCCTTAGTCGCCGCTGAGGCCTTGGACGCCACGGTGGTCAATATGCGCTGGGCCAAGCCCTTGGACTTGGACTTGCTGCTGGAGGTTGCAAAAACGCATGCCTGCGTCGTGACCGTGGAAGACGGCGCCCGCATGGGTGGTGCTGGCAGTGCCGTCATGGAAGCCTTGCAGGAGGCCCATGTGACCGCCCCCGTGCTGCAATTAGGACTTCCGGACGTGTTTATCGAGCATGGTGATCCGGTCAAGCTGATGGCGCTGCAAGGCCTGGACGCGGTGGGGATCGAAGCGTCGATCCGGGCCCATTTCGGGCTGTAGACGGGGATCCCCGCGCCAAGGGAAAACCCCCCTCTGGCGCTCTGGATGGCCTTCCTACAATGGGCGGGCGCCTTGCGGGTCTCGGTTTCCTCGGATCGAGGCCGGCAAGCGGAATTTTTCACATTTAACGGAGTACTCCTATGGATCGTCGTTCAATTATCAAAAAAGCGGGCCTCGCAAGTGTGTTGGCTGCGGGCATGGCGCCCGCGGTTCATGCGCAATCAACGATGCGCTGGCGTTTGGCCTCGAGCTTTCCAAAGTCCTTAGATACCTTATTTGGCACCGCAGAGGTCTTCGCCAAAAAAGTGGGCGAATTGAGCGGTGGTAAGTTCACGATCACCACCCACGCTGCGGGTGAATTGATGCCCGCGTTTGGGGTGCTCGACGGCGTCTCCAACGCGACGGTGGAAATGGCCCATACCGCGCCTTACTACTTCTTTGGCAAAGATCCGACCTACGCGCTGGACTGCGCGGTGCCATTTGGCCTGAACAGCCGCCAAATGACGGCGTGGATGTTCGAAGGCAACGGCCTGAAATTGCTGCGGGAACATTATGCCAAGGTGGGCATTGTTAACTTTCCCATGGGCAACACAGGCACGCAAATGGGTGGCTGGTTCCGCAAGGAAATCAACTCGGTTGCCGACCTCAAGGGCCTGAAGTTCCGCTGCGGTGGCTTTGCGGGCAAGGTCTTGGAGCGCCTGGGCGTGGTGCCTTCCAATATTCCTGGCGGCGAGATTTACCAGGCGTTGGAAAAAGGCACGATTGACGCAGCCGAGTGGGTCGGCCCCTATGATGACCTGAAGCTGGGCTTCCACAAGGTGGCACCGCAGTACTACGCACCTGGCTTCTGGGAAGTGGGCCCTCAGCTCTCGCTGTACATCAACCAAAAAGCCTTTGACGCATTGCCCAATGAGTACAAGGCGATCGTCGAAGCTGCGTCTGCTTTTGCCCACGTCGACATGCAGGCCAAGTACGACGCACGCAATATGCCCGCGCTCAAAACGCTGCTCAGCCAGGGCGCGAAGTTGCATACCTTCAACAAGGACATCATTTCTGCAGCGTTCAAAGCGTCCAACGAGGTCTATACCGAGATGAACGACACGAACCCTGCATGGAAGAAGATTTTTTCGGACTACGCAGCGTTCCGTAAAGAGAGCAATCTCTGGTTCAGCATTGCAGAAGGTCCGATGGACGAATTTATGCAGCGCCAAAAGTTCTAACAGGCTGTGCGACTGTAAAAAACCCCGCTTTAGCGGGGTTTTTTTATGACTGAACAGAAATCGACGTAGTCAGGGCTTTTTGGCCTGGTCGTCTTTCATCGACTCCATCAAGCGTTTCATGGGGTCTTCTTTTTCCTCCGTGGCACCCGGCGAAGACGCCTGTGCGGCGGCCTTGTCGTCGGAACGCTGTTGGGCATCGGTTTGCATTTGCTCGAACACCTTTTCCGCGTCAATCGTGGCCTCCTTGCCAATACCGCTCGACACCAGAGAAGGGAAGGCGATGATCATGGCCACCATCAGCACCTGGATGACCACGAAGGGCACCGCACCCCAGTAAATTTGCTCTATGGTGATTTTCTTGATCGGCTTTTGGGTCACTTTGTCGACGTAGTCTTCGTGCGGCGCCACGCTGCGCAGGTAGAACAGGGCAAAACCAAACGGCGGATGCATGAACGAGGTTTGCATGTTCACGGCCAACAGCACGCCAAACCAAACCAAGTCGATGCCCAGTTTTTCTGCGACCGGACCGATCAATGGAATGATGATGAAGGCCAGCTCAAAGAAGTCCAGGAAAAAGGCCAGCACAAACACCAAAATATTCACGACGATCAAAAAGCCCAGCTGTCCGCCGGGCAGTCCGGTGAGCAAGTGCTCTACCCACTTGGAGCCATCAACGCCTTGAAACGCGAGGCTGAATACGGTCGCGCCCAGCAAAATGGAAATCACAAAGCAGGAAAGCTTCATCGTGGAATCCATGGCCTGGCGGATCAGCGGCAGGTCGATGCGCTTGCGCACCAGCGCCATCACCAAAGCGCCCACGGCACCCATGGCACCGCCCTCGGTCGGCGTTGCAATGCCCAAAAAGATGGTTCCCAGCACCAGAAAGATCAGCGCCAAGGGGGGGATCATCACAAAGGTAACCCGCTGCGCCATATTGGAGAGCAGGTTCAGTCCGCTCAGGCGGTTAAGCACTGCCAAGCCAAAGGCCACACCCACGCCGACACACAGCGAGGTGACGATGAGTTCGTCGGTCGGCGTAGCGTCCGGGCGAAGGTGGGCGAACACCACCGCACACAGGGTTGAGCCGAGCACCAACAATGCGAGAGAGCGCAGGCCTGAGCTGCCATCGCTTTCGCGAATCGTGCGTGCCTCCGGGGGCAGGGCGGGCACCCAGTGCGGCCGCACAATGCTCAAAACCAGGATGTAGCCCACATAGAGGCCCGTGAGCACAAATCCAGGCACAAACGCACCTTTGTACAAATCGCCCACGCTCTTGCCCAGTTGGTCGGCCAGGACAATGAGCACCAGCGACGGGGGAATAATTTGTGCCAGAGTGCCCGAGGCGGCAATCACGCCGCCTGCTACGCGCCGGTCGTAGCCATAGCGCAGCATGATGGGCAGGGAAATCAGTCCCATCGAAATCACAGACGCCGCCACCACGCCGGTGGTTGCCGCCAGCATCGCGCCTACAAAAATCACCGCATAGGCCAGTCCACCGCGAATCGGCCCAAACAGTTGGCCGATGGTGTCCAGCAGGTCTTCGGCCATGCCGGAGCGCTCCAGAATCAGTCCCATGAACGTGAAAAACGGAATGGCCAGGAGCGTGTCGTTTTGCATGATGCCGAACATGCGAAGCGGCAGGCTTTGCAAAAAGGTCGGCTGGATCATGCCCAGTTGAATCGCGACGACGCCAAAAAACAAGCCGCAGGCAGCCAATGAAAACGCCACCGCATAGCCAAACAGCAAAAACAGGATCAGCGACGCAAACATGACGGGCGCCATATTGGCGCTCAGGAATTCGGTCATTTCTGGGCTCCCAGTTGCGCGGCTTCACGCGCGGCTACTTCTTTTTCGAGCAAGAATTCGGCAAATTCCTGCTCTGGCGATTTGGTCCCTGGTTTCTTGCTCGGGTCCGGCACCCGTCCCTGTAAATACGCAATGCGTTTGATGAGTTCCGACACCGCCTGCAAGGCCAGCAGCAGCATGCCCGCCGGCAACAGCGCAAACACCGGCCAGCGAATCAGCCCTCCGGCGTTGGACGATACCTCTTGCGTTTCATAGGCATTGATCACCAGCGGCAGGGCCAGTTTGGTGATCATGTACGTGAAGGGCAGTAAAAACAGGCAGATACCCACAATGTCAATCCAAATTTGGGTGCGTTTGGAGAAGCGCCCCGAGACCACGTCGATCTTGACGTGCTCCTGGCGCAGCAGGGTGTAGCCGGAGGCCAGCAAAAACACCGCCGCAAACAGGTACCACTGCACTTCGAGGAAGGCGTTGGAACTCATATTGAAGGTTTTTCGCATGATGGCGTTACCGGTGCTGATCAGAACCGCCGCCAGCACCAGCCAAGCCACCCAACGGCCAATCCATTCGCTGAAGCGGTCAATGCGTTTAGAAACCAAAAGCAGAAAATTCATGGCGGCATCCCGTTAGGAATTGAAATCAAAGGGTCATTCTCGGAACATCGAGCGTAACCCGAAAAAACGCGGAAATTTGGCTTTCAACCCTAGGGAAAGCCACGGGGCCCCGTGTCACCCGTGCAGCCACTGGTATTGGACAAGGTAGACCATGGCGCCGGCCAGGTAGCCCGCCAAGGCGAGCGCACTGGTTTTACGCAGATAAACCATAAAGTCGATGCGCTCCAAGCCCATGGCGGCAACGCCTGCTGCCGAGCCGATGATCAATATCGAGCCGCCTGTGCCAGCGCAATAAGCCATGAATTCCCACAAAAAGTGGTCAGACGGATAGGTCGCTAGGTCGTACATGCCCATGGACGCAGCGACCAGCGGCACGTTGTCCACCACGGCGCTGGCCAGACCGATCACCAGCACAATCAAGTCCAGGCGCCCCACGCTTGTGTCCAGCCAGTGCGCCAGCGCGGCCAGCACATGGCTGTGCTCCAGAACCGCCACGGCCAGCAAGATGCCGATAAAGAACACGATGGAGCCCATGTCGATGCGCGCGAGTGCGCTGACCAAGGTCAGGTGTTGCTTTTGGGCATCGTCCTTATGCCGGTGCATCAGGTCGGCCACGATCCACAGCAGGCCCAAGCCCAGCAAAATGCCCAAAAATGGCGGGAGGTGGGTGAGGGCTTTGAAGACAGGAACCAGCACCAAGGTGGCCAGCCCCACCAGCAGCACAACGGTGCGCTCCATCTGTGTGGTGGGGAGGGCATTGCCGGTGTCGGCCTTGGGCGGGGCCTGCACGGGTCGGCCGCCAACCATCCAGGCAGCCGCCGCCAGCGGGACCAGCAGGTTGACGATGGAGGCAAGAAACACGCCTTTCATGATGGCCAGTGTGGTAACTTGCCCGCCGATCCACAGCATGGTGGTGGTGACGTCGCCAATGGGCGTCCAGGCGCCTCCCGCGTTGGCGGCAATCACAATCAATCCGGCAAAGGTGATGCGGTCCTGGCGCTCGGCCAGCAAGCGCCGCATCAGCGACACCATCACGATGGTGGTGGTGAGGTTGTCCAGGATCGCGCTGAGGAAAAAAGTAAACAGGCCTACCAGCCACATCAGGGTCGATAACTTGCGGGTTTGAATGGCGGTGGTGAGCACCTCAAAACCGTCGTGCGCATCAATCACTTCAACGATCGTCATCGCCGCGATGAGGAAAAAAACGATTTGTGCGGTGCCTACGAGCGACTCGCTCAACTGAGCATTCACCTGGCGGGCATCTCCGGTCATGAGCGCGTAGGCGGTCCACAGCAGCCCGGCGCCCAGCAACGCGGTCGCGGATTTGTTGATATGGAGGGGGCCTTCCAACGCAATGGCGAGGTAGGCAATAACGAAGACCAGGGTGAGCAGCAGCGTCATGGGCGTGGAGAAAAGTGAATGCAGGCCATTTTCTACCACGTTGTCTGGGCCACAGACGCCGCGACGCCCTGGCCCAAAAGTCGGGCCCATCGGGCTGTCATTTTGGCTATGGTCTCCATGATTGCAAACACTTTCGGCTTTTTTAGTTATAATAACTCTAACAATAAATGAAAGAATTTGTTAGATTAACCAAGCTTTGCGAAGGAGTTGTATGCTGGTTCGGCAAGCGTCCGATGCAACGCAAAATGGGGTCGCTTTGATCGAGGTCTTGGTGGCTGTGCTCTTGCTCTCGATTGGCCTCATCGGCTATTCCGCTTTGCAAGTCCGAGCGGTCAAGGCAACGCAGAGCAGTTTGCAGCGATCAGCGGCGTCGATTTTGGCGGCCAACATCATCGAATCGATGCGCGCGAACAAATCGGCGGCCATCAACCCACCCTATCCCTACAACATGGCAAACCGTTGCTCTGCACCGGTGACCAACGGATCCCTGGTGCAAAACGACTTAAACGCCTGGTTTCTCTCGGTCCAGGCGGCATTGGGCAGCGCGGAGTCCACCTGTGCCGACATCACCTGCGCAGACGTCAAGAGTGGCGCTCCGGGCAGCTGTACGGTCAACATTTTTTGGGACGATAGCCGGGCACTGGGCGGTCAGATCAAGCAAAGTGTTCAGCTGGTGGGGCGTCTATGAGGCCGCTGGTCTCCCACGGGCGTGGTGTCGGCTTAGCCCGCGCGCAGTCGGGCGTTTCTTTGGTGGAGCTGATGGTGGCACTCACCATGGGGCTATTTGTGGTGGGTGGCGCAGCCTCTATTTACCTGGCAAATCGAAGCACTTTTGCCACGGTCGAAAATGTTGCGAGGGTCGAGGAAAACGCACGCTTTGCTGCCGAGTTGCTGGCCCGCGATATTCGTGAGGCGGGCAACTCGCCCTGTGGCGGTGCCATGTCCACCTCTAATCTGGTATCCACCTCCACCTCGCCCAACTGGGCGGCGTGGGACAACGGCCTCCTTGGCAATCCCATGGGCACTCAGGACACCTTGGCTGTGTCTGTGGCAAGCCCCACCGACAAAACAGCGCGTGTGACGAGCCCTGCCACCGACTCTCTGCTGATCTGGAGTGCGACCAGCGGCAGCACGCCGGTCCGTGTCACCAGCCATACCGCTGGAAATACCGGAACCTTTATCACGGCCACAGCGCCTGAATATAAGGTCGGAGATGTGCTGGTTGCCTGTGACGGACGCCTGCTTTTCACTTTTAAGGTGGCCAGCGTAAGCTCAACGCCGCCCTACACCCTGACCTACACCGGGGGGGCTGCACTCGCCTTGTACTTCTCCAGGGTAACGACGTCGTTTACAACTGGCGGATTTATCAGCCCTCTAAGTACCCACCTCTGGTACGTGGGGGGCAGCAGTGAGCTTCTCTCCGCCAATGCACTGCGGCGAATCACGCTCAAGGAAGATGGGACGTTTGATAGCAATGACAACGCCGAAATAGTGACAGGCGTCAGTAATTTCCAGGTCAAGTATCTGGTGGGCGACACCACGGGCACGCCAGACCCGGCCGCCGCATACCAGACGGCTTCGTCCGTGCTGAATTGGGCAAATGTGATTGCGGTGCAGCCTACGCTGACGCTGACCAGCTTAGACAAAATCAATCCCGCGGGAAGCGCACCCAGCGTATTCAGCTACCAACTGCCATTGACGATTGGTATTCGCAATCGATTGCAGCCATGAGCACATCCCGCCCGGCATCACCGCGCCAGCAGGGCGGAATTGCCTTGATCGCAGTGCTGATCATGACGGTCTTGGTGACCCTCTTGGGCATTGCGGCAGTCCGTACTTTGGTACTGCAAGAGCGCATGGCTTCTAACCAGTTTGACCGCAACCTTGCCTTGCAATCTGCCGAAAGAACCATGCGGATTGCCGAAGGTGTCGCATTCGCGCAGTCGCAAGCACTGCCGCAAAACCCTGACTTTCCAACCGCGGGCTGGGGTAGCCTGAATGGCAATTACCGCAACACGTCTTGCAGTGCGAGCGGCAGTGATGTATCGCCCTGCAGTTCTGCGGTCGACGGATTGTGTTCGCAGCCGATCACCCAATGCACACCCCGTTGGGCAGATCCCACATTTACCCGTTGGGCGACGGTGACTTCAACGGTGCCAGCCACTGCCAGCAGCGCCTCGCCTTCCTCGGATTCGCTGCTTTCGGCGGGCCTGCAGCAGCAGTATTTGATTGAGTTTCTTGGCAAAACCTACCCGTGCAGCAAAAACCCCAACGATCCGTACACCTGCTCACTGTATCGAATCACCGTTCGTACAAATCAAAACGCCAATCGCGCCGTAGTGCAAATACAAAGCGAATATTTAGCGCAGAACCGAATCTAGAATCGAAGGAGCTTGTTCCACTATGCCTAAATGCCGCTGTTTTACAGTGATTCGTTCGCTAGCCGGGCTCAAGCTCTTTATCGCAGCCGCCTTTTTGAATATCGCGTCAAACGCTTTGGCGCAGAGCAGTGTGCTTGGGTCCAGTCCTGAAACAACGCCACCCGTTCATGTGAGCCAGGGCGCGACACCCCTGGTATTGCTCACCATGGCCCGGGACCACAGCTTGTTTTTCGGTGCCTACAACGACTTGACGGATTTGGATGGTTCGGGCGCCATTGTTTTTAATTTCAAGCCCACGTTTGAATATATCGGGCTCTTTAATTCGGCTTATTGTTATAAATACAATGGTGTGAAAGACAGCACACTCAATGGCAAAGACAGCTACTTCTCCCCGGGCGGATTGGCCAATGACCTCGGGGCAATGCAGTACCCCGGTGGCTGCAACAACAGTGGCGACCCGCTGGTGAAATGGAGTGGAAATTGGTTGAATTACGTCACCACCAGCCGGATCGACGCTCTGCGCGTGGCGCTGTACGGCGGGTACCGAGTCATAGATAAGGATGGCACCACCCCCGGTCCAAATACTTTGTTGCGACGGTCATACATACCGCAAGATGGGCACACTTGGGCCAAATCGTATACCAATATTGCAATCAATGGATACGATATTACCCAATACACACCGTACTCGATGCCAACATCCTCACCGGTGCAGTTACAACACTTTTTTGGCAATTTAACCACGACCGTCATTCGAGATGTATCGCTGACAAAGCCCTATGTTTCCAACTCGAATGGAATCAAAACGATAACCTACCCAGGCGGAAGACAAATCACCGGTCAGGATGATTTCGTTGCTGGTCATCCAACGCAGTGGGTGTTAAATGCTCCGGACGTTGGAATAAATTGCGCTTCACTTTCTAATTGTAGTGATTATCCCCCGGTGATGCGGGTCGTGGTGAATGCCGGATCCCGAGTCTGGAGATGGGCGGCTTCATCGCAGCCGGTGTTGGATTACCACCCTTACCCCATCGGATGGAATCCACGGGCTTTCATCTATCCCAACCGGGGTAATTATGAGGGGTATGGAAATCTTTATGGCTCTCTTTCCACTTATGTGAACCCCCAACCTGATTATCCAACCGACTTCACGGTTCAGGTCGAGGTTTGTGTTGGCGACTATATTCGAGGATGCAAGAAATATGGTTCGAACAGCAATAATATAAAACCGGTAGGTGTCCTGCACGACTATGGCGAAAATGGAAGCATGAGATTTGGATTATTAACCGGTAGTTATGACAAGAATTTATCGGGAGGGCGGATCAGAAAAAATATAGGTTCATTCGGCGACGAGATTATTCCGGAAACCGGGCAGTTTGCTTACAAAGTGCCTGTCAATGGAAATAATAACCCTTTTCCTAATTCAATCATCAGGCAGATTGATAATATTCGAATTCGCAATTTTAATAATCCTACGTCTGGACACGTGCTTCCCGATTATGGCGACGGACTGTGGGCGAACAATTTTGTTTACAAAAATTTGTATTCAACGTCAACAAAAGGTGATGGCCCAGAGGGAATGTATGCGGACTGGGGAAACCCTATCGCAGAAATGATGTACGAAGGTCTGAGGTATTTCAAAGGGCTTACGCCCAGCAGCGCATTTGCAGGCGATGCCAACAGTGATTTCACAGAAGATACAGCAGTGGGCCTAAGCCACCCTGTCTGGAGCGACCCCTACTCTGACCAGACGCAATGGTGCGCAAAGCCCAATATGTTAGTAGTGTCGAGTCCTTACACCTCAAGCGATTCCGACCAGCTTCCCGGTGCAAGCTTCAGCATCGGGGCAGGAAATGGTGGCGCTTTAGGCTCCGCGCTCCAAAATGCGCAGGGTGTCGCTCTGGATGTGAGCGATATGACCGATCGCGTCGGCGAGGGAGAAAATCTCAAAAATGTCAATAAGTTCATTGGGGAGATAAGCACCGCTGCGACGGATTTCAGCCCGACGTTAAAACGCATACCTACGCTGTCGAAAGTGCGCGGCTTGGCGCCTAATTATCCTGAGAGTGAGGGAGGTTTTTATGCCGCCGGTGTGGCTTATTACGGCAAGAGCAACCCATTGCGAAGCGTTAACGGTAAAAACATTCCGGTCACCGATACCTATGTCATGATGTTGCCAAGCCCTGACGCAACGATTCAGGTTCCATTCCCCGACGGGCGAAAGATGACGATACAGCCCTTTGCAAAATCCATCGACATGACCGATGTGGATAACATTAAGGCAGCAAAAGGTCAGTATCAAGCATCCAATCAGATTGTTGGTATTTATGTGACGGAGGCTATTACAACCCCAGGTGCATACAGTTTGAAATTTTACGTGAATTTTGAAGCGCAATCATCAGGTGGCGATTTTGAGATGGATGCGGTTGGCTACTATGAGATTAGCGCCGGTAGCGATTCGGTTTCTGTCATGGTAACGGACAGTGCCAATGATGCGCAGGGGCGGTATATTGGTCAAAACTTAGGGTATATTATTAATGGCACCGATGGACATGACGGTATTTATCTGGTGGTTCAAGACCGTTATATTGATCCAGCAAAAGACAATACAAAAAAAAATGTAAGCTACTTTTTGAACGTTCCTTCCCCGGAAGGCTTTACCAAATATTGGGCAGGCGCCTGCGATCCGGATATTCCTGGCAACCATGCAAGCGAGGATCGCTGCAAGGTACTGCCGAATAAAGACGGTGGCGCCAAGGGTGCGAGCAGCACCATGGTTTTCGGCGTTGCTGCTGCCGGCAGCCCCAGTCCAACCCTCCAACACCCATTGTGGTATGCGGCACGTTGGGGTGGCTATATAGGAACTGTGCCGCCAACAGCGCCACTACCGGACGGCCAGGATCCTGAAAACTTTACCCAGGTGGCCAACCCCGCAAAACTCAAAGACGCGTTTTACAAAATGTTTCAAAATGTACTGGACACCAGTGCAACCCAGGGCTCGGTGGTATCAAATAGTCAGCAGCAGACGAGTTCTTCCCAACTTTATACAAGCTCTTTCAATCCGGCCACGCTTTATGGTGAGCTAACCGCAACACCATTTACTGTCACTCAGGCATCTCCGTCAGACGTGGTTACCTATGGCGCAGAAAAGACGGCAAGTGCAAAAATGCCTTCAGCGGCAAATCGAAAAATATATTTTCGAGATTCAACTCAATCACCTCGATCCGGCGATCTAAAAGAGTTTATTTTTGCCAATGTCAATGGCCCCACGGGCTACCCTGGAGCATTGGCCAACCAGGACATGGTCGACTATTTGCGCGGTGATCGGTATAAAGAGATGCAGTACAACGGTTTGTATCGCAATCGACAGACTGTGTTGGGTACCACCGTGAATTCAACGCCACTTTACTCTCCGGATACCCGCATGGTGTATCTGGGCGCCAATGACGGTATGGTGCACGCATTTGATGCCACGGACTTGACGGAGCGGTTTGCATTTATTCCGACCTCCGTTCTGACCACACGGGCGAGTCCCGTTGACGCGGCCAAGCCCTCGCTGAGCGCGTGGGGCTCGCTGACCACAAAGATTGCAGCCCACCGCTTCTTTGTGGATGGCAATCTCGCTATCACAGACGTCAATACGCCAGACCCCGGTGACGCGAGTGGATACAACTATCTGGTCGGATTCCTGGGGCGAGGTGGCAAGGGATTGTTCGGCTTGCCTGTTAAACCCTATGACGCAAGCACCGTTGGCGTCAAAACGAATGGAGGTGTTTGGGAAATGGATGCTACCAATGACCCTCACATGGGCTATTTGCTCGGCAAGCCGATTATGGGGCGCTTGTCCGACGGCACCAACGTGGTGATTTTTGGTAACGGCTATAACAGTGCCCGTCAGCAAGCCGTTTTGTATGTCGTGCGGGCCCGGGACGGTGTTTTGATGGCCAAATACATCACTTGCGCTGGGGATACCGCTGAAGATAATTGCGTCTCACCCTATCGGGAAACCGGAAAGCCCAATGGAATGGCAACTCCCGGCGTGATGCTCAGGGCTGGCTATATATATTTTGCTTATGCGGGTGACTATTTGGGTAATGTCTGGCGTTTCGATCTGCGAGCGCTCTCCAGCGCGTTGCCATTGCCTCAAATATATTATCCTGACAACATTTATCCTCCCAGGATAAAAAAGGCTTTCACGGCCCGCAGCAGTGCTGGCGCAGTGCAGCATATCGTTGCACCCATCATTTCGGAGCATAGCTACGACAGCACCGACCCCTTTACTAACTTTAAACAGTATGTGTGGTTTGGTACGGGCAGTGATTTGACCACCGCCGATTTGTCAAACACAACGGTTACGCAAAGCATGTATGGCCTGATGATTGAGGAAACTACGCCGCCTGATCGCAGTACCAACTTGGTCAGGCGGGATGTGCTAGGCAGTGGAACGTATACGGGCTATAAATCCGCTGGTGGAACCTTGCCGGTACGAGCGTTTTCGAGTCCGGCCGGCGGCACTGAAATGCAGGATAAAAAGGGGTGGTACATGGATTGGGCCACGCCGGCGGGCGGGGGAATCGCGCCGGTAGAGCAAGTATTCACTGCAGCGGCATTCCGCTCGTCCACAACGCCTGCCATTGTTGTCAGCAGCGCAATATCCACGTCCAATAGTTGCGTCAGTACCGGGGCCGGGTATTTGAATGCCATGGACGCCTACAGCGGCGGTAGTTTGCCTTCCAGCTATTTTGATATCAATCGCAACGGCATGCGAGACGAGACGTTCACGGACGCAGGGGGCGTCCAGCGCCAGGTGAGCTCCATCGACTTCGGAATAGGAGCCATTGGCGGTGTTGGCTTCAGCGGGGCCAACGTAATTGCCCAAGGGGCGGGTGCGAACGCGGGTACCACCCGCGACAACTTAGCCGATGTGGGGATTTTGATCACCCCCAAAGTCTCCCGCCGAACCTCCTGGCGGGAAATTACCGGCGCCGAGCGCTAGGCATCGACCAAGAAGGTGCGCAAGGCCTCGAGTACCGGCTCGGGCGCCTCTTCCATCAATGAATGACCCGCGGGCACTCGGCAAACGATGCCGTGGCGGGCCAAGGCCACCAGGCTTTGGGCCGCTTTAGGCGGCGTCATTTGGTCGTTGTCACCCAACACAAACAGCGTCGGGCACTGCACCGCAGCCATGGCCTGCTCGCCGCCTTCGTAGGCGTCGCAGGCCTTGAAGCTGCGGTAGAACACATTCACCTCCGTGTTGCTGGCCAACACCCGGCGCATCAGCGCGCGGCCGGTGCCGTGCAGCCAGGTGCCCGGCCCCAGCGTGGAGGGCGGGGGAGCGAGCATGGAGTGGGAAAAGGTGTTGACCATGTCAATGCCTTTGAACTGGGCGTGCTGTGCCGCGTCCAGTAGCGCAGCCGATACCCGCATGGGAAAAGCGGTCCCCAACATGGCCAGGTGGCTCACCCGCTGCGGCCATCGGGCAGCGACTTCCAATGCAATCAGCGAACCCAGGCTGTGGCCTGCTATCGCCGCCTTTTGCACGCCGAGTGCATCCAGAACGGCCAATACGGTGTGTGCGGCTTGCTCCACGGATTCAGGCGCATTACCAGTGCTTTTGCAGTGTCCAGGCAGGTCGATGGCCAGCACGTTGTAGCCGTGGTTGGCAAAGAAGCGGCTTTGCAGAATCCAAACACTGTGGTCATTGAGCGCGCCGTGAATGAACACCACGGTCGGGCGCTCTGGCGCAAAGGCCTTGCCACCGGTGTAGGCGTACAACGTAGCGTCTGGAAGGGGAATGAGCACCTTGGAGTCCTTGTGAAATAGCGCAACGTGCCCATTGTGCCTAATTGCCGAACCCGAGTGCCGAGCCCATGGCGCGCGATACTTGACCGTCCACACCACCCTGAAAGCCCAGCAACATGCCGCACAACCTTGCCACCGTCAGCCCCCCAGAGCCCGTGGACACGGTGGTCATTGGTGCTGGCGTGGTGGGCTTGGCGGTGGCCCGCAGTTTGGCATTGCGGGGGCAGGAGGTGTGGCTGCTGGAGTCGGCTGATGCCATTGGCACTGGTGTGAGCGCCCGCAATAGCGAGGTGATCCACGCGGGCATTTACTACCCGGCAGGGTCGCTCAAAGCGCGTTTGTGTGTGCAGGGGCGTGACATGCTGTATGCCTATTGCACCGAACGCGGCATAGCCCACAAGCGCTGCGGCAAGCTGATCGTCGCAACGACGCCTGCTCAGCTCGACGCCCTGCGTGCCACCCAGGCCAAGGCCTTGGCCAATGGCGTCGATGATTTGCGATGGTTGAACCACAGCGAGGCGCAAAGCCTGGAGCCCGCGCTGCAATGCCATGGCGCGCTCCTGTCGCCCAGCACCGGCATTGTGGACAGCCATGCTTTGATGCTGTCCTTGTTAGGCGATGTGGAGCGCGCGGGTGGTCAATTGGTGCTGCACACCGCTGTGCAGGAGGTCGCGCTGGGTGGGGCGCCAGGCGTGCGCCATCGGGTGCGCACATCGGATGGCAGCTGTTTGGCGGCAAAAACGGTGGTCAACGCGGCGGGACTGGCCGCGTCCGCGTTGGCAAAGCACTTCACAGGCTTGGATTCGCGAAGGGTGCCGGCGCCGTTTTATGCCAAAGGCAGTTATTTCGCCTTGGCGGGTGCGGCACCGTTTCGCCATCTGGTCTATCCGGTGCCCGAAGCCGCAGGGCTGGGCGTGCACCTCACGCTCGACCTGGGTGGTCAAGCCAAGTTCGGACCGGATGTGCAATGGGTGGACCGCGCGGACGATCTGGAGGTGGACCCGCACCGCGCCAATGCCTTTTACGCTGCCGTGCGCCAGTATTGGCCGGCGCTGCCCGACGGGGCACTGCTGCCAGCCTACGCAGGCATACGGCCCAAAATCAGCGGTCCCGGCGCGCCTTCGGCCGACTTCTGCATTCAGGGGCCGCTGGACCACGGTGTGGCGGGCTTGGTCAACCTGTTTGGCATCGAGTCGCCAGGTTTGACCAGTTCGCTGGCCATCGGCGACTATGTCGCCACCCTGCGCACGACGTGAGGTGATGGGGGGCGGTGGTGGAGAAGCGGCGCGGTGAAGGAGAAGCGGGCCGCTTAGGCCGCTTTTTCTGCCACCTTGAGCGCGCGTTTGAGGTCGTCCACCAGGTCGTCCGGGTCTTCCAGGCCAATCGACAGGCGGATCGTGCCAGGACCAATGCCAGCGCCCTTGAGCGCCGCGTCGTCCATGCGGAAATGGGTGGTGCTGGCCGGGTGAATCACCAGGCTGCGGCAGTCGCCCACATTGGCCAAGTGGCTGAATATTTTGAGCGCCTCGATGAACTTTTGGCCTTGGGCGCGTGTGCCTTTGATGTCAAAACTGAACACCGAGCCCGCACCGCGCGGCAGCAGCTTTTGCGCAAGCGCATGGCTGGGGTGGCTCTCCAGCATCGGGTGGCCCACGCGCTCCACCAGCGGGTGACTGGCCAGGAATTCCACCACTTTCTCGGTATTGCCCATGTGGCGCGCCATGCGCAAAGGCAGTGTTTCAATGCCTTGCAAAATCAGCCAGGCGGTGTGCGGGCTCATGCAGGCGCCAAAGTCGCGCAGCCCCTCACGCCGAGCCCGCAGCAAGAAGGCGCCCACGGTGCTTTCTTCGCTGAACACCATGTTGTGAAAGCCCGCATACACCTGGCTCAGCTCCGCGAATTTGCCCGATTTTTCCCAGTCAAACGCGCCCGAATCCACCACCACGCCGCCCACCACCGTGCCGTGTCCCGACAAAAATTTGGTGGCCGAGTGGTAGACCAGGTCGGCGCCATGGTCGAAGGGCTTTATGAGCCAGGGCGAGGTCAAGGTCGAGTCCACCAGCAGTGGGACTGCGTGCTCATGGGCGATGGCGCTGACCGAGGCAATGTCGAGCACATCCAGGCCCGGGTTGCCCACGGTTTCGCCAAAAAAGAGCTTGGTATTGGGCCGTACGGCCGCACGCCATGCGTCAAGGTCATTGGGATTGACGAAAGTCGTTTCAATGCCAAAGCGCTTGAGCGTGTAGTGAAGCAAATTGTGCGAGCCGCCATACAAAGCGGTGGACGCCACGACGTGCGAGCCCGCCCCCATCAGTGTGCAGATGGAAAGGTGCAACGCTGCTTGACCGCTGGCCGTGGTGATGGCGCCTATGCCGCCTTCCAGCGCCGATACGCGCTGCTCCAGCACCGCGTTGGTGGGGTTGCTGATGCGGCTGTAGACGTGGCCAGCGCGCTCCAGATTGAACAGCGATGCAGCCTGGTCGCTGGACTCAAAGACGAAAGACGTGGTCAGGTGGATAGGCACCGCCCGCGCGCCCGTGGCGTCAGGACTGGCGCCTGCATGCAAGGCCAGGGTGTCAAATCCGGGGTCAGCGTAGCCGGTCATGGGCAATTTCTCCGTGCATTGTGGTGTTAAGCGTGAGCCATTGTGGGCTATATTCAAGCGCAGATTGTTACCGGCGCTGTGCGCCTCCCAGCCGTCGAGAGGAAACACCATGAAAGTCAGCGATATTTTGCGTGTCAAGGGCGGAACGCTGTTTACCGCGCACCCCGACGAAGCCCTGTCCCAGGCCGCACATTTGATGGCCGAGCGTGATATCGGCTCCCTGGTGGTGATGGAACATGGCGATCTGGTGGGCATGCTGACCTTTCGGGAGGTGATCCAGGCGGTCGTCAAAAACGGCGGCTCGCTGGGCACCATGCTGGTTCGCACGGCCATGGACGATGCGCCGCTGACCTGCACCATGGAGACCGAAATGGACGAAGTCCGCCGCATGATGCTGGACCGCCACGCCCGCTACATGCCGGTCATGGACAAGCGGATGTTGATGGGCGTCATCAGCTTCTACGACGTGGCCAAGGCGGTGGTGGACAGCCAGAATTTTGAAAACAAAATGCTCAAGGCCTACATCCGGGACTGGCCAGGCCAGGAAGAAGGCGACAAACCTGCCTAAAGGCCGCGCAGGGGCGGCTTGGCCCTCAGGGATAATGTGCCCATGAGCGGCAATACCTTCGGCACCTTATTCGCAGTCACCAACTTTGGTGAATCCCACGGCCCGGCCATTGGCTGTGTGATTGACGGCTGCCCCCCGGGCATGGACTTGTCCGAGGCCGACATCCAACACGACCTGGACCGTCGCCGCCCCGGCACCAGCCGTTTTGTCACCCAGCGCAACGAACCCGACGCGGTGCAAATTCTGAGCGGCGTCTACCAGGGCAAAACCACGGGCACACCGATTGCGCTGCTGATTCAAAACACCGACCAGCGCAGCAAAGATTACGGCAATATCCTGGAAACCTTCCGGCCAGGTCACGCCGACTACAGCTACTTCCAAAAATACGGTATCCGCGACCCGAGGGGGGGCGGGCGTTCTTCGGCGCGCTTGACGGCGCCCATGGTGGCAGCCGGCGCCGTGGCCAAGAAATGGCTGAAAGCGCAGTTTGGCACCGAGTTTCACGGCTGCATGACCCAGGTGGGTGAGATGGCGGTGGGCTTTGAAGGCTGGCAGCACGTGCCCAACAACCCTTTTTTCGCCCCCGTGGCCGACACCCAGGCCTTGGAAGACTACATGGACGCGCTGCGCAAGTCGGGTGACTCCTGCGGCGCCCGCATTCGCGTGTGCGCCACCCACATGCCCGTGGGCTTGGGCCAGCCCTTGTTTGACAAGCTCGATGCGGACATTGCTTACGCCATGATGGGCATCAACGCAGTGAAGGGCGTTGAAATCGGCGCCGGTTTTGCCAGTGTGGCGCAGCGCGGCAGCCACCATGGGGACTCTCTGTCGCCCCAGGGCTTTTTGAGCAACAACGCCGGTGGCGTGCTGGGCGGCATCAGCACCGGCCAGGACCTGGAAGTCAGCATAGCCATCAAACCCACCAGCTCCATCCTCACGCCACGCGCGTCCATCGATGTGCAAGGCCAAGCGACCGAGGTGGTGACCAAAGGCCGCCACGATCCCTGTGTCGGCATACGCGCCACACCGATTGCGGAAGCCATGCTGGCATTGGTCGTGATGGACCACGCATTGCGCCACCGAGCCCAGTGCGGTGACGTCAAAACGGCACTTGCTCCTCTTGCCGCCTCTGCCCCGGAGACCCCATGAAAACCGCCTTGATTTTGAACGGCCCCAATCTCAATCTGTTGGGCACACGCGAACCCACCGTCTACGGCACCCACACGCTGGACGATGTCAAAGCCTTGTGCGACGCCGCCTGCGCGAGCCACGGTTTTGCGCTGGACTTTCGCCAAAGCAACCACGAAGGTGAATTGGTGGAGTGGCTGCACGAGGCAGGCCGTCTGCAGGCTGCGGGGCAACTGGCGGGCGTGATTCTGAATGCCGGCGCCTACACCCACACCAGCGTCGCACTGCACGACGCCATCAAAGGCACGGGCGTGACCTTGATCGAGCTGCACATCAGCAATGTGCATGCGCGTGAACCCTTCCGCCACCATTCCTTTATCTCCCCTGCGGCCAAAGCAGTCATGGCAGGTTTTGGCGTTCAGGGATACGCCTTGGCCGTGGCTGGCCTGGCGGGTTTGAAGTAAACGCCCCAGCGGATTGAACCCTATGACCACCACCCTCAAAATTGACTTCGTCTCGGACATCGCCTGCCCCTGGTGCGCGGTAGGTTTGGGCGCCTTGGAAGGCGCGCTGCAACGCCTGGCCCCCGATGTGACCGCGGAGCTGCACTTTCAGCCTTTCGAGCTCAACCCCCATATGCCTGCAGGCGGGCAAGACATCGGTGAGCACCTTACCGAAAAATACGGCTCCACACCCGAGCAGCAAGAGCAAATCCGCGCCATGATCCGCCAGCGCGGTGCCGAGGTGGGCTTTAGCTTTCACCCGGGCGGGCGGGGGCGGGTGTACAACACCTTGGACGCCCATCGCTTGCTGCACTGGGCGGGACTGCTGGGTGCCGATGGCCCCCAGTACGCCCTGAAAAAAGCGCTGCTCGAGGCCTACCAGGGACGCGCCGAATGTGTGGAATCGCACGAGGTTCTGTTGGCGGTGGTGGCGGCGGCAGGCATGGACGTGGCGCAGGCCCGAGCGATTTTGGAGAGCGACCAGTACGCCGATGATGTGCGCGCCGTGGAGCGCTATTACCAGGGCGCTGGCATCCATTCTGTGCCCGCCATCATCATCAACGACAGGCACTTGATTTCGGGCGGGCAGCCGGTCGAAGTGTTCGAAAAAGCGCTGCGACACATTGCCAGCGGCGCCGCCTAAGTGAGCCTCGCGCAGCACGGGCAGGGCCTGCGCGCAGTGGTTTTGGGCGCCAGTGGTGCCATTGGTAGCGCTTTGGTGCGTTTATTGCGCACCGACGACCGGTTCGCGGAAGTGATCGCCCTGTCTCGCAGCAGCGACCCTGCCTTTACCCTGGAGTCGGAGTCCAGCATTGCGGCCTGTGCGCAGCATGCAGGGCAGGGCGGTGCGCTGCACTGGGTGATAGACGCCACGGGCGCACTGGAGATTGACGGCCAGGGGCCAGAGAAACGGCTGGGTGCGCTCAGCGCTGCGACGCTGATGCGGGCCTTCGAGGTCAACGCCGTAGGCCCCGCCCTGATCATGAAGCACTTCATACCCTTGCTGGCCAGCGACCAGCCCACGGTGTTTGCGACACTGTCGGCCCGGGTGGGCAGTATTGAGGACAACCACAAGGGCGGTTGGTACGGCTACCGCGCTGCCAAGGCCGCGCGCAATATGCTGCTGCAATCGGCCGCCATTGAGGCACACCGGCGTCTGCCGCAGGCTGTTTTTGCGGCATTGCAACCGGGCACGGTCCGCTCGCCTTTAAGCCAGGCTTTTGTAGCGCCTGCTGACGCTTTGGCGCCAGAGGAATCGGCTTCCCAGTTGTATGCTGTTCTGCAGGCTTTGCGGCCTACAGGTCGGGCGCAGTTTGTGGACTACCGCGGCGCGACGATTCCCTGGTAGTGCCATCACCTCCATTTTCCATGAACACATCGCACCCGCATCCCAGCTCAGAACCCTTACCCCGCGTGCTGTGGTCTTTGCTGTTTGGCAATTTCGTCATTGGCACCGGCGTCATGGTGGTGCCTGGCACGCTCAACGACATTGGCACGTCCTTGTCTGTGTCGGTGCCCGTGGCGGGGCAGCTGATTACGGCCGCTGCTGCGATGATGTGCATCGGTGCGCCCTTGCTGGCCAGCGTGGTGGCGGGCTGGGACCGCCGGCGTCTGCTGGCGCTGACCATGGTGTGGTACGCACTGTTTTTGGGCCTGAGCGCGTTGATGCCGGACTTCACGTCCCTGATGGTGGTGCGGGTGCTGGCGGTGATTGCGCCTGCGATTTTTACGCCGCAGGCAGCCGCTTGCATCGGCCTCTTGGTCACGCCCGAGCAGCGCGGGCGCGCCATCACTTTCGTGTTCCTGGGCTGGTCGGTGGCGTCGGTGGTGGGTGTGCCGATGGGCGCATGGATTGGCGGCACGCTGGGCTGGCGGGCAGCGTTTGGCGTGGTGGCGCTGTTGAGTGCCATCAGCGCCGCATGGGTCTGGCGCAGCCTGCCCAACGGCATCAAGCCCCCCGCTTTTTCACGCGCCGCATGGGGCGAGACCTTGCAGTCCCGCGCGCTGATGCTGTGTGTGGCGGTGACGCTCTTGTATTCGGCCGGGCAGTTTATTTTGTTCTCGTATTTCGCGCCCTATTTCAAGCTGCATTTGCAGGTCACGCCCCTGGAGCTCAGTGTCTTGTTCGCTAGCTTTGGCGCCTGCGGCCTGCTGGGCAACGTGATGATGTCCCGCCACATTGACCGCATCGGCGCACCCCGGGCGGTGATGTGGGCCGTGGGCAGCATGGCATTGAGCCTGTTGGTGTGGCCTCTGGCCGACACCCTCGCTGTGGCGGCGTTGATTTGTGTGCCCTGGGGCTTGGGCTGCTTTGCCTCGAACTCGGCCCAGCAAGCGCGTTTGGTGGGCATTGCCCCCCTCTTGGCCTCGGGATCGATCGCGCTCAACAGTGCGGCCATGTACGCCGGTCAGGCGCTGGGCGCGGGCAGCGGCGGTTGGCTGATCGCCCATGGCCAAATGGACGCCTTGCACTGGTTCGGCTTGGCGGGCCTGATGGCGGCCATGGCCATGAGCTGGTGGGCGACGCGACAACCCACCCACCAAAGCCGTTGAATGGATCGCGCCGCACCCGGCGCGGCCGCCTTAAAAATCGATGGGCAGGGGTTTGGGTAGCTTGTCGTCGAGGTACAGGCTGTACTCATCCCAGACGCCCGCGCCATAGTGCTTGTCGCACAGCGCCTCAATCTCGTCCAGCGTGCGAAACACGGTGCTGAACATCATGTCGTAAAAGAAGGGTTGGTCGGTGTGTTCGCCCGGACGCACTTCGATGTGGTAGCCGTGTACCCACACCCGTTTGCCGCCGTGCTTGGCCTCAAACGCAGCGCGGCGCTTGTGAAACTCGGCTTCTTCGTATTCGTCGTCGCTCAAGCGGCGCAGCTGGTAGGCATTGCCGTGCAGCGGGTGGGCCGGGTCCAGTTGCAAATCGACCATTTCCCAAATGGGCGAAATCTGGCTCGCCACGTTGGCCAGTTCTTCCGGCGTGATGTCGCCCTCCCAATGCACCACATCAATACAGCGCGAATGCCCGACTTCGCCGTCCCAAATGCTGGCGCTGTGTTTCATGGTTGAAGGGCGGGGTGCTTTGCGTTTTTTCATGGCGTCGTCCAGGCTGAAAAGAGGGGTCTTCGGGTTCGGTGGAGTGCAGTCTAACCCTGTCGCAGCCACGCTTTATGATGGGCCTGTTTTAAAGCAAGAGGGAGCAAAAAAAGCGTGCGTTCAACTTGGGGCCGTCTGGTGCGCGGCATGGTATTTTTCAGCCTGCTGGCGGCGCTCATCGTCGGAGCTTTGGGCTATTGGTGGGTGCACGCGCCACTGGCATTGAATGCGCCTTTGGTCGACCTGTCGATCGAGCCAGGCGCCAGTCCCCGTGAAGTCGCAGCAGCGGTCGCCAAGTCGGGTGTGTCGGTGCATCCGCAGCTCCTTTTTGCGTGGTTTCGCATCTCGGGCCAGGCCCGGCAAATCCGGGCGGGCAGCTACGAGTTGCAAGGGGATGTCAGCCCCTTGGGCTTGCTGCAAAAAATGGTGCAGGGCGACGAGGCCTCGCGCAGCGTGACCTTGGTCGAAGGCTGGAACTTCCGTCAGGTCCGCGACGCACTGCAGCGGGCAGAAAATTTGAGGCCCGACAGCGCGCCCATGACAGAAGCCCAACTGATGGCGCAATTGGGCCGCCCCGGCGTCGCGGCGGAAGGCCGATTTTTCCCGGATACCTACACCTATTCCAAAGGATCCAGTGATCTGGCTGTGTTGCAACGCGCCTTGCGCGCCATGGACAAGCGGCTTGCGGCGGCGTGGGAGCAGCGCAATCCCAAACTGCCTTTGCAGTCTCCCGAGCAGGCGCTGGTGTTGGCCAGCATCATTGAAAAAGAGACGGGCCGCACCAGCGACCAGCCGCAGATCTCCGCGGTGTTTCACAACCGCCTGACCCTGGGCATGCGCTTGCAAACCGACCCGACTGTGATTTACGGTCTTGGCCCCACGTTTGACGGCAATTTGCGCAAGGCGGATTTGCTGGCTGACACGCCCTTCAATACCTACACGCGGGCGGGCCTGCCACCGACCCCGATTGCCATGCCAGGCCGCCAGGCCTTGGCCGCTGCGGTGCACCCGGCACCCAGCAAAGCGCTGTATTTTGTCGCGCGGGGCGACGGCAGCAGTCAGTTCAGCGAGACCCTGGACGCGCACAATCGTGCAGTCAACCAATACCAGCGTGGAAAATAGACCTCCCACCGAACACCTAGAACACCATGAGCGGTTTATTCATCAGCTTTGAAGGCATTGACGGCGCTGGCAAATCCACCCACATCGCCGCCCTGGCCCAGGCCTTGGAGGCGCAGGGCAGGGCAGTCACGCTCACCCGAGAGCCGGGCGGCACGCGATTGGCCGAGGCCTTGCGCACCCTGGTTCTGAACGATCCGATGGACGCTTTGACCGAATCGCTGCTGGTATTTGCCGCGCGGCGCGATCACATTGTTCGGGTGATTGCGCCTGCTCTGGCGCAGGGCAAGGTGGTGGTGTGCGACCGGTTTACCGATGCCACTTTTGCCTATCAGGGCGCCGGGCGCGAATTTGACTGGGACGTGTTGAAGAACTTAGAAGCCTGGGTGCAAGGCGGTGTCAGGCCGTCGAATGCTTCTCAGGTGCTGTTGCAGCCTGACCTGACCCTGTGGTTTGACCTGCCTGCTCAGGTGGCCGCGCAGCGGCTCGCCGGGGCCCGGGTGCCCGATAAATTTGAGGCGCAGCCCGGCGCTTTTTTTGAAAAAGTGTCTGCCGGTTATGCCCGCCGCCACGACGAAGCCCCCACACGTTTTGCCCGCATTGATGCCAACCAAAGTCCTGATGGGGTGTGGCAAAGCGTATTGGACGCTGTTCGCAGCAGGGGGTTGTTGCCGTGACCGCTGCTGAAGCCACCGCGCCCCTGCCCGCGCCTTGGATTGCTTCGCAAACCCGCGACTTGCTGGCCCAGCGCGGACACGCCTGGTTGCTAACAGGGCCTTCCGGCTTGGGACAGTACGACCTGGCACTGGCACTGGTGCGCGCTTGGTTGTGCGAAAACCCCGGTGCGGACGGCGCCTGTGGACATTGCGGCAGTTGCCATGCGATCGAGGTGCGCACCCATGCCGACCTGTGCGTGCTCATGCCCGAGACCTGGATGCTGGACTTGGGCTGGCCTCTGAGCGAACGGGCCCAGGCAGAGATTGATGACAAAAAACGCAAGCCCAGCAAAGAAATCCGCATTGACGCGATGCGCGACGCGGTGGAATTTGCCCAGCGCACCAGCGCACGCGGGCGCGGCAAGGCGGTGCTGGTGTTTCCGGCCGAGGACATGAACAACGTGACGGCCAACGCCTTGCTCAAAACCCTGGAAGAGCCCCCGGGCGATGTCAAGTTCGTGCTGGCCAGTGAAGCCGCCTACCAATTGCTACCGACCATTCGCAGCCGTTGCCTGGGGCACACCCTGCGCTGGCCTGATCTTGCGAGCAGTACCGCATGGCTGCAGGGGCAGGGCGTCGCCGCGGAGCGAGCACGGCAGGCTTTGCTGGCGACCGGTGGACGCCCGCAGGATGCGCTGGACTTTGTCCAATCCGGTCTGGACCCCGCAGCGTGGGGCGCATTGCCCAAAGCGATGGCCCGTGGCGACGTCGGTGCGGTTCGCGACTGGAGTCCGGCCAAGGTGCTGGACGCACTGCAAAAGATTTGCCACGACTTGCTGGCCATCCGGGTGGGCGCCGAGCCGCGGTTTTTCGCGGCCTCGGACCTTGGCGCAGGACCTTCGGTGCAGGCGCTGACCGAATGGAGCCAGGCTTTGAGCGCGCAAAAGCGGTCGATTGAGCATCCGTTCAATGCGGGTTTGTTGTTAGAGTCGTTGGTAAGCCAGGCCCAAAGGGTCTTGCTGACGGCCCATGTTTCATAAGGTCCATTCCATGGCACTTGGTCCCAACCATTCCCCGCAAACCGTGGCAGCCGCATGGTCTGACTCGGTTTTGAACACCACGATGTCACGACCCAGCGTCATGCAGTTGACGCTCAAAGACCGCGCCGCCTTGCATTCCGCCTACATTTCGTCGTTCAAGGACGGTGGTCTTTTCAGCGTCACCAGCCGCGAATATTCGCTGGGCGATGAGCTGTATGTGCTGCTGACCCTTCCGGACGATCCCCAGCGCTATGCCATTGCAGGAATCGTGGCCTGGATTACGCCGTCCAACTCCCAGCATGGGCGCTCACAAGGTGTGGGTATCCGTTTCCCTGCCGACCAAAGCGCGGCAGTGGTCAAGCGCAAGATCGAGGCGCTTTTGGGCGATCTGCTGATGTCCGACCGCCGTAACCAGACCCTTTGAACGCGCCCTGCACTGATGTTTACCGATTCCCATTGCCACCTGAACTTTCCTGAGCTCAAAAGCGATCTTTCGACAATTCGAGATGCAATGACTCGGGCCCAGGTCAGCCGTGCCTTGTGTATTTGCACGACGCTGGAAGAGTTTCCTGACGTCCATGCGCTGGCACTGGGGTATGACAATTTTTGGGCCAGTGCGGGCGTTCACCCTGACAACGAGGGCGTTGCAGAGCCCACCTTGGACGATTTACTGGAGCGCGGCTCCTTGCCCCGTGTGGTGGCCATTGGTGAGACGGGCTTGGACTATTACCGCCTCAATGGCCGCACCGTGGCCGATATGGAATGGCAGCGCACGCGTTTTCGTACCCATATCCGGGCGGCGCAGGCCTTGAAGAAACCCTTGGTGATTCACACGCGCAGCGCGTCCGAGGACACGCTGGCGCTCTTGCGCGAGGAGGGTGAAGACGGCGGCGCGACGGCTGCCGGTGGGGTGTTCCACTGTTTTACGGAGAGCGCGGCGGTGGCGGAGGCGGCTTTGGAGATGGGGTTTTACATCTCGTTTTCAGGCATCTTGACCTTCAAAAGTGCGCAGGATTTGCGCGAAGTCGCCAGCTGGGTGCCGATGGATCGCATGTTGATCGAGACCGACAGCCCCTACCTTGCGCCCATGCCCTACCGGGGAAAAACCAACAATCCGTCCTACGTGCCCTTGGTTGCACAGCAAATCGCTACCCTGCGGGGCTGCGACATCGCGGACGTTGCGGCGGCCACCAGCGCCAATTTCACCCGTCTTTTTTCGGGTGTTGCAGCATGAACAAATTTAGATTTCGCTTTAGGTATCTTTTCTACCTTTTTGTTTTTATTTGTATTTCTTGTTTCGCCGGATCCTATGAAGATTTTTTTAAAGCACTTCAGCAGGATGACGCCGCCAAGGTCAAGCAGCTGCTCAAACGCGGTTTTGACGTCAATACGGTAGGCCCAGCCGGTGTGCCAGGCTTGCTGATCGCCATCCGTCAGCCATCGCCTAAATCCTTGGCGGTCTTGATCGATACGCCTGGCTTGCGTGCCGAAGTGCGCAACGACAAGGACGAAAGCGCATTGATGCTGGCCGCCTTGGCAGGCATGCGCGATGTCTGTGAGCGCCTGATTGAACGCGACGCGGATGTCAATAAAACAGGCTGGACGCCGCTGCACTATGCGGCGACCGGAGGGCATGAGGCCATTGCGCGCTTGCTGTTGGAGCGCCATGCCTATATTGACGCTGAGTCGCCGAATCAAACCACGCCACTGATGATGGCAGCGATGTACGGCAATGCAGGCACCGTGAAACTCTTGCTCGATGCTGGTGCCGACATGAACCTGCGCAACGCGGTGGGTTTGAGTGCGCGGGACTTTGCCGAGCGGGGCCAGCGCAAGGAGGCTTATGAATTGCTGGCACCGATGAGCAAGCCCCCAGCCAAGCAATGCTGCTTCATACGATGTATATTATGTTAATAAACACATCGAAGGCGAAACGCCTCCAGTCACCGGTTCAAACGTGACCCCACACCAGCAAGGCGTCCCGCCCTTGCACCGCCAGATCCACCTTGGCACCCACTGGCAGCAGCACTTTGGTAGGCACATGGCCAAACGGCAACCCCGTCAGCACGGGGACTGACAGCTGGCTGCGCAACCACGCGACCACGCTGGCGAGCTTGAAGCCTTTGTCGTGGGGCACCAGCTTGAAGCTGGTGAACTGTCCCAACACAATCGCCTTTTGCTGCGCCAGCACCCCGGCGTGCAGCAACTGCGTCAACATGCGCTCAATTTTGTAGGGGTGCTCACCCACATCTTCTAAGAACAAGACGCCTGCTTTGACCTTGGGCCAAAAGGGCGTTCCAAGCAAGGAAGTCAAGATCGCGAGGTTGCCGCCCCAAAGCTTGGCGTTGTGCACCTCAAAGTCCGGATGAGACTCCGACGCGGCCATACGCCAGCCGGCGCCTTCGCCCTGCTCCAACAGCAAATCGTCAAAACAGGCTTGCATGATGTCGTCCACACCTGCCTCGGCACCAAAGTCCTCGCCCAATGCAGGCCCTTGCCAAGTGACAGCGCCTGTTTTCGCCAGCAGCGCGGTTTGCAGCGCCGTGAAATCACTTTGCCCGACAAACTGGGTGCCTGATTCCACCGCCTTGGCCAGCGCGGCGTAGGGCAAGGACGGCAGGATGCGGGTCAGGCCATAGCCGCCACGGCTAATCAGGGCCACATCGGCACCGCTGGCAGCCGCGCGCTGAATGGCCGCGAGGCGTGTGTCATCGTCACCCGCAAAGCGCAGATGGCGCGTGAGTGCGTCGGCATCAATCTCGACCTCGTGGCCCAGGCTGCGCAAATGCTTCACTCCGCGCCGAAAAGCGGCTTTGTCTCGCACGGCGCCGGAGGGCGAATAAATGTAAATGTGGCTCATCAGTGGCTCGCTCCAAAAAAGCCCAAAGCGCGTTGTGCAATGGATTCGCCGTGCTCCTGCACGAAATGTCCGGCATGCGGCAAGAGCATCACCTCATCGCAGCCGCGAATGGTTTGTTGCAGTGCGCGCATGGTGGGCTCGCCCAAGACCGGGTCTTGTTGGCCAATCGCCATCAGTGTTTTTCCAGTCCACTCGTTTTTCCAAAACACTTGCGCGAGACGCGACACGTCGGCGCCTGGCGAATCAACAAACTCTGGCACCATGGGTGGAAACGCCCGCAAAGCTGCGCGGTGCCCCTTGTCGGGGAACGGCGCGTTATAGGCCTGCCACTGTGCAGGCGCCAAGTGCGGATTGCCACGGCTGAACAGACGGCCCACGTCAAATTCCGGGTTCTTGGCGCACCATTCACGCCATGCCAGAAAGCCTTTGGACAGAGGCTGCTCACCGGTGGCAAGGCTGGTGTTCATGACCAACAATCCCTGGTAGCGCTGTGGCGCGTCCATGGGCAGGGTCAGGCCCAAAATGCCGCCCCAGTCTTGCACCACCAACACCACATTGCGCAGGTCCAGGCGCTCGACCAGCTCTAAAAGCACCTGGCGGTGGAATTCAAAGGTGTGAAAACCGTCCTTTTTCGGCTTGTCGCTTTTGCCAAAGCCGATCAAGTCCGGCGCAATCACGCGGTGCCCTGCACCCGCAAAGACTGGAATCATGGTGCGGTAGAGATAACTCCACGCCGGGTTGCCATGCAGGCACAGGTAGGTGGTGGAAGCGTCCTGCGGACCGACGTCCAGATAGTGCAGGCGCAACCCGTCCAGCGCAGGCAAATCCGCCACGTAGTTTGCAGCCCAGGGATAGTCCGGCAGGTTGGCAAAGCAGGCATCGGGTGTGCGCACTGCATCGTCACGTACGGGGCTCATATTCACCCTCCTCGGTTTAAAAAACGCCTGCAGCACTTTGCCACACTCGTCGGCCAGCACGCCGCCTTGCACCACGGTCTGGTGGTTCAGCGCCGGATGGCTGAAGAGATTCAAGACGGAACCCGCTGCACCAGTGCGAGGCTCCGCCGCACCAAACACCACGCGCTTGAGCCGCGCGTGCAACATGGCGCCGCTGCACATGGCGCAGGGCTCCAGGGTGACAAAAAGCTCGCAACCGTCAAGCCGGTAATTGCCCAACATCCGGGCGGCGGCGCGCAAGGCAGCGATTTCGGCATGGGCGCTCGGGTCATGCTGACCCACTGGCGCATTGCGTCCGGTGGCGATCAACTGCCCGTCTTTGACGACCACGGCGCCTACCGGCACCTCGCCTTCGAGCGCTGCCAATTCGGCCTGCTGCAAGGCCAGGCGCATCCAATGGTCGTCAGAAATACTCACGCGCCCAAACCCATCTGGCGCATCCATTGGCCCAGCGCCCGCTCGTCCGGGCTGCCCGCGTCATACACCTCCAGCATGCGTGCATGCGCTTCCGGACGATGTTGATTCACTTTAACTTTGCACTGCAAACTTATGATTTCTAATGAAAAAGCGACGATGCCTTGCAGCATCTTGCCGGTGTAATCCTCAGGCAATCCACGCCATTGATCGGCATAGGCGGGTTCGTGGTCGGCAATCAATTGTTTTAGCAAGGCGTCTTTGGCCTCGGCGCCGTCCAAAACCTGGGCTTGCACCGTGCAATGCACGGCCACGTAGTTCCAGGTGGGCACACGCACCAAATCGGGGTAGACCTTGGGCGACATATAGGCGTGCGGCCCCATAAAAGTCACCACTGCTTGGGGGCGCGCTGCCAGGTATTTCCAGTGCGGGTTGCCCCGTGCGCAGTGACCGAGCAGGGCGTGCGGCAGCAAGGTGCCCTCTTCTCCTGGCGCGGATTCGAGGTGCAAGGGCAGGTGCGTCACAAAAGGCAGCCCCTCGTCGTCGACAGAAATCAGGCTTGCGAAGGGGTGCGCCTGAATGACTTCAATCGCAACTTGCGGATTTTTGGGGTCGAATTGGCTGGGGAGGTACATAAGGAGCCTTTAAGAAACGCTTCGGGACAGCATCACCGTTTTCAGCAGTCGCGCATAGTTTTCGCCAGCGAGTTTACGCACCGTGCGCTCGGGCATGTTGCTGCTTAAGAGCAGATCGACCACCTCTCGCAGGCCGCTGTAATTGATCATCATCGTTGATGCAGGCGCCAGACCTTGCATGTCGGTGCCGAAAGCCACATGGTCTTCTCCAATCATGTCCACCGCCTCGCCCAGTGCTGCCACATAGGCACGCGGATCGTCAAAATTAAAACGGCTGGGCCACATACCAACGACACCCCCGCGCTGGGCCAGCACTTTGGCATTGGCCAGGCTGATGCTCATGACATGGTTGCTTCGGCTTTTCCAATCGGTGGCTTGTCGGGTGATTGCGCTGTGCGACCACAGCATGGGTTGTTGCGACACTTCCAGCGCCTGGGCCACGGACTGGTCGGTGGAATGCGCCAGATCGACCAAAATGCCCATGGCATTGCAGCGGCGGATCACCTCCCGCCCCAGCGCTGTCAAACCACCCAATTTGGGAGGTTCCGTGCGAATGTCGAGCAAATCGCCTTCAACAAAATGGCCGAGGCCAATTTGCCGCACGCCTTGGGCATAGACCACGTCCAAGTGCTGCGGGTCCCCGCCCAGATACTGGGCGCCTTCGGTGGACAAAACGATATGCAGTTGGCCTTGCAGCGACTTATCAATGTCGTCAGCGCTGAGCGCCAATTGCAAACCTTCTGTTTTGATTCGCCGCCGCATGCCTTTGAGCATCCGGCTGAATGCCTCGCGGTACTCTTCGGGACTGGCCTTGAAATTCACCTGCATCGCACCGCTGGGCAGGCGTTGAATAAAGGGGCCGTCTGCCACCAAAGCCCAGGACAACAAGCGCACGCCCGATTGCGTCAATTCGCAACGCAGGCAACTGGCATCGTTAAAGCGCATCGCCGAGTGCGAATGGGTGTCGGCGATCCACACCTCGTCTGACCAAGCAACTGACGAAGCCAGCGCGGCCACCGGTGCGCCCAGCCAGCGCAGAGCCAAGCGCCTGCTCATGGGCTTGGGTGCGACGTTCGCTTTATGGGCGGACACGGACCTCACTCCCACTCAATAGTCGCCGGCGGCTTGCTACTCACGTCATAGGTCACGCGGTTGATGCCGCGCACTTCGTTGATGATGCGGCCGGACACTTTTTTCAGCAGTGCATAGGGCAACTCGGCCCAGTCGGCGGTCATGAAGTCGCTGGTTTGCACGGCGCGCAGTGCCACCACGTAGTCGTAGGTGCGGCCGTCGCCCATCACGCCCACGCTCTTGACGGGCAGGAACACGGTAAATGCCTGGCTGGTGGCCTCGTACCAATTTTTCGGCACGCCCGCTGCACCCACAACCTGCCCCGCCACCGGCACATAGGGGGTGGCGCGCAGTTCTTCGATAAAGATGGCGTCGGCCCGGCGCAGCAGGTCGGCATATTCTTTTTTGACCTCGCCCAAAATCCGCACGCCCAATCCAGGCCCTGGGAAGGGGTGGCGGTACACCATGTCAGGCGGCAGGCCCAAGGCCACACCGAGCTCACGCACTTCGTCTTTGAACAGGTCGCGCAGAGGCTCCAGCAGTTTGAGCCCGAGTTGCTCCGGCAGGCCGCCCACGTTGTGGTGGCTTTTGATGGTGACGGCCTTTTTGCTTTTGGCGCCGCCACTCTCGATCACGTCGGGGTAAATCGTGCCTTGCGCAAGAAACGTGGCGCCTTTGACGGCTGGTCGGCCGTCAGTCGAATTCTTGCCTCCACTGCCAGACTTGAGTTTTGCGGCTTGTTCCTTGAATACATCGACAAACAGCCCGCCAATGATCTTGCGCTTGGCTTCGGGCTCGCTCACGCCTGCCAATTTGCCCAGGAACAAGTCACTGGCGTCGACTCGGATGACCTTGGCCTTGAGCTTGCCAACAAACATCTCCATGACCAGATCGCCTTCGTTCAGGCGCAGAAGGCCATGGTCGACAAAAACGCAGGTGAGTTGGTCGCCAATGGCGCGGTGGATCAGCGCTGCCGCCACCGACGAGTCGACGCCGCCTGAGAGGCCCAAGATCACCTCTTCGTCACCCACTTGTTCGCGGATTTTGGCGACCGCATCGGCCACGTGGTCACGCATCACCCAGTCAGGCCGGGCGGCGCAAATGTCCAGCACAAAGCGGTTCAAGAGTGCCTGGCCTTGCACGGTGTGCGTCACTTCGGGGTGAAACTGCACGCCGTAAAAGTGGCGAGCTTCGTCGGCCATGCCCGCAATCGGGCAGCTGGGTGTGCTGGCCATCAGCTTGAAACCGGGCGGCAGTTCGGTCACTTTGTCGCCGTGGCTCATCCAGACCTTGAGCATGCCGTGGCCCTGTGCGGTCGTGAGGTCGGCAATTTCCTTGAGCAAGGCCGTGTGACCATGGGCGCGCACTTCGGCGTAGCCAAACTCCCGGGTGTGGCCGCCCTCCACTTTGCCGCCGAGCTGCTGCGCCATGGTTTGCATGCCGTAGCAAATGCCCAGCACAGGCACTCCCAGGGCAAACACCGCTGCAGGTGCGCTGTCGGTGCTGTCTTCGTACACGCTGGCGTGGCTGCCAGACAAGATCACGCCTTTGAGCGAGCCGTCCGCCGCATACGCACGCACCCAGTCGTCGCTGACGTCACAGGGGTGCACCTCGCAATACACATGGGCTTCCCGCACCCGGCGCGCAATGAGCTGGGTGACCTGGGAGCCGAAATCAAGGATGAGAATTTTGGAATGCTGCATGAGGTGCCCTGGTGGCAAACTTAGTCCGCCCGGTAATTGGGCGCTTCTTTGGTGATTTGCACATCGTGGACATGGCTCTCGCGAATGCCTGCGGTGGTGATTTCCACAAACTCCGCCTTGTCTTGCATGTCGGCAATCGTCGCGCAACCGCAGTAGCCCATGCTGGCACGAATGCCCCCGGACATCTGGAAAATGATGGCGACCATGGAGCCTTTGTAAGGCACCCGGCCTTCAATGCCTTCGGGCACCAGTTTGTCGGCGTTGGGGTTGCCCGTGCTGGACTCTTGAAAGTAGCGGTCTGCGCTGCCTTGCTGCATGGCGCCTATGCTGCCCATGCCCCGGTAGCTCTTGTAGCTGCGGCCCTGGTACAGAATGACTTCGCCGGGCGCCTCTTCGGTGCCCGCAAACATGCTTCCCATCATCACCGTGCCTGCGCCAGCGGCCAGGGCCTTGGCGATGTCGCCGCTGTAGCGGATACCGCCATCGGCAATCAAGGGCACACCGGTGCCCCGCAGTGCCGTGGCCACGCTGTCAATCGCCATGATTTGGGGCACACCCACACCCGCCACGATGCGGGTGGTGCAAATGGAGCCGGGGCCGATGCCCACCTTCACGGCGTCGGCACCCGCTTCGACCAGCGCCAGGGCCGCCGCACCCGTTGCGATATTGCCGCCAATGACGTCGACCTGCGGAAAGTTCTTTTTCACCCAGCGCACGCGCTCAATCACGCCGTGGCTGTGGCCGTGCGCGGTGTCTACCACGATGGCGTCCACACCCGCGTGCACCAGAGCTTCCACGCGCTCTTCGGTGCCCTCTCCCACCCCCACGGCCGCACCCACGCGCAATTTGCCAAAGGCGTCGCGTGCGGCGTTGGGAAAACTGGTTTGCTTGGTGATGTCTTTGACGGTGATCAGGCCTTTGAGCTCAAACGCCTCGTTGACCACCAGCAGGCGCTCGAGCTTGTGCTTGTTGAGCAGGGCTTTGGCCTCCAGCAGCGTGGTGCCATCGGGCACCGTGATCAAACGCTCGCGTGGCGTCATGATGGCGCTCACTGGCAGGTCGTAACGCGTCTCGAAGCGAAGGTCGCGCCCGGTCACGATGCCGACCACGCGGCCTGCGTCACAGACCGGAAAGCCCGAGACGCCCAACTGGTCGGAGAGCGCCATGACCTCGCGCACGGTGAAGTGCGGAGTAATGACGACCGGGTCGCGCAGCACGCCGCTCTCGTAGCGCTTCACTTTGGCGACCTGGGCGGCTTGTTCGGCCGCACTCAGATTTTTGTGCACGATGCCGATACCGCCCTCCTGGGCGATGGCAATGGCCAAACGCGCCTCGGTGACCGTGTCCATGGCGGCAGACACCAGGGGCAGGTTGAGCGCGATATTGCGGGTAAAACGGGTGGCGAGAGAGGTGTCCTTAGGCAGGACTTGGGAGTACGCTGGCACCAACAACACGTCGTCGAAGGTGAGCGCTTTGCCGATCAGGCGCATGTCAAAGCTCCAAAAAGTCGATTGTAGCCGCGCGTCCACCTCGGGCAGCGCGGCACGCGGCGCTTCACCAAGCCTGCTGCAGGGTCGCTTTCGTTGGCATCGCGCTGTGCCAAAACGCCTCGGTGTGGGGTACCCGGGCAATCAGAAATCGCTGAATCAGTGGCTCCAGAGGGGTGTTTGCAGGCTCGATCAGCAACACCCAGCGCCCCTCGCGCGCCTGGCCGTGCTCTTCTTGCAACAGCCCGACCCAACCCAAATTGGCCAGGGCGTCCAGCAGCGGCTCCACATCCAAGGCATCCGCCTCCAGCGCCGCACACATCGCAGGCAAGGTGAGTCCTTGCCTGGCACCCACGCGCGCCTGGTGCAGTGTTCGCAAGGCATCCAATGCCAGCTGGAAACGCACACCCGGCCCGGTGCGCCGTTGCGGCAAGCCTGCAATCAGGCTGGGCACGTAAGCGGTCAACGTGGCACCCAACAACACGATGACCCACACCAGATAAATCCAGATCAACAAAATGGGCAAAGTCGCAAAGGCACCATACACCGCCGAGTAGCTGGGCACCATGGCCACGTACACCGCCAGCAAGCGCTTCGCGACTTCAATGCCTGTCGAGACAAAAAGCCCCCCCATCCAGGCGTGTCCCCAGCGCACATGGGTATTGGGCAGGTAATGGAACATGGCCGCCATGCCGGCGGCGACCAGCAGATATTGCACGATGTCGAGCAACAGGCCGACGCCCCCGGGCAATCCGATGGCCAGTCCTTGCGATGCCGATACGGCGTAGGACGTCATGGTCACGCTCACGCCCAAAATCAGGGGCCCCAGCGTAATACCTCCCCAGTAGATCAGCAGGCGCTGCCCGAGCGGACGCAGCGCACGCACCCGCCAAATGCTGTTGAGCGTGCGGTCAATCGTAAAAATCAAGGCCAGTGCGGTCACCAGCAGCGCTGCCAAACCCACACTGCCAAGCTTGCTGGCCTTGCCGGCGAATTGGTTCAGGTAACCCAACACCTGGCGTGCAATGGTGTCGGGCACCAGGCTGGCGATCAGCCACTTTTGCAGCACGTCCTGGAACTTCGCAAACATCGGAAAGGCCGTAAACACCGCCAGCGCCACCGTAAAGAAGGGCACCAAAGCAATCGTGGTGGTGAAGGTCAAACTGCTGGCCGTCAGGCCCAGCCGGTCCTCGCGAAAACGTTCGCGCAAGGTGACCAAGGCATGGAACCACGGCACATGTGCGACGTCGGCCAGCCAAGCTTGAAGTCGTTGGAGGGGTAATTGCATGACCGCTATGATGCCACCGCCATGAATCTCCCCTCCCCCTCTCTCCCTTCTGACGACCCGGCCCGCGACGCGGCCATTGCGGCGGGCATGCCCCAAGTAGACCTCAGCCGGCGGCTGGCGGTGTCGAGTTTGGTGGCCTTGGTGGTCTTGTGCGTGGCCTGGGAGCTCTACTTGGCGCCCATCAAACCGGGCGGCTCATTGCTCGCCCTCAAAGCTCTGCCGCTGTGCGTGCCGATCGCGGGCTTGCTCAAAAACCGGATGTACACCTACCGCTGGGTCAGTTTGCTGGTCTGGCTCTATTTCACCGAAGGCGTGGTGCGTGCCTACAGCGACCGGGCGCCCAGTCACTACTACGCCTTGTTGGAAGTCGTGCTGTGCCTGACCTTGTTTGCAGGCTGCGCGCTGCATGTGCGCCTGCGTTTGCGCAACGCCAAGTCCACGCTGCAAAGCCCCGATTCGACCGATCAAGCCACCCCCATCGCACCATGAGCCGACCCGAATTTTTGCAATCCTTGCGCGCCATCGTCGGCGACGCCCATGTCCTGACCGAGGGCGACCTGACCGGCTACGAGCTCGACTGGCGCCGCCGCGAGCGTGGCAAAGCGCTGGCCGTGGTACGCCCCAACAGCACAGCGCAGGTGGCGCAGATCGTCAAAGCGTGTGCGGCAGAGGGTGTCAGCATCGTGCCCCAGGGCGGCAACACCGGCATGGTCGTTGGCTCCACGCCGGACGCCAGCGGGTCGCAAATTGTGTTGAGCCTGACCCGCATGAACGCGATTCGCAGCCTGGACGCCGCCAACCTGACCATGACCGTGGAGGCGGGCTGCGTACTCCAAAGTTTGCAAGACGCCTGCGAGAAAGCGGGATTTTTGTTTCCGCTCAGCCTGGCGTCTGAGGGAAGTTGCACCATTGGTGGCAACTTAGGAACCAATGCGGGCGGCACCCAGGTGGTGCGCTTTGGCAACACGCGCGAGCTCTGCCTCGGGCTTGAAGTGGTCACCGCGCAGGGCGAGGTGTGGAGCGGCTTGACCGGCTTGCGCAAAGACAACACCGGCTACGACCTGCGCCACCTGTTCATTGGATCGGAGGGCACGCTGGGCGTGATTACCGCCGCCACCATGAAGCTGTATCCGGCACCCAAATCGCAGTTGACGGCCTTGGCAGCGGTTCCTTCACTGGACGCGGCCGTGGCCTTGCTGGGATTGGCGCACCAGCATTTGGGCGCGGGCCTGACCGGCTTCGAGGTCATGGGCCAATTTGCGCTGAGCCTGGTGACCAAGCACTTCCCGCAGCAACGCGTGCCCTTTTACGAGACCACGCCCTACTGTGTGGTGCTGGAAAACTCCGACAGCGAATCCGACGACCACGCGCGTGGCCAATTTGAACGCCTGTTAGAGGACGCCATGGCGCAGGGCTGCGCCAGCGACGCGGTGGTGGCCGAGAGCATGGCGCAGGCACGTGCGCTCTGGCACATCCGTGAGAGCATTCCCTTGGCGCAGGCCCAAGAAGGTCTCAATATCAAGCACGACATCTCGATTGCGGTATCTCGGATTCCCGAGTTTGTGCGGCTCGCCGATGCGGCGCTGGAGGCGCAGTTTCCAGGCGTTCGATTGGTCAATTACGGCCACTTGGGAGATGGCAATTTGCACTACAACGTGCAAGCGCCGGCCAACACGGACGCCGAAGCCTTTTTGCGCGACCAGGAAGGCCCGATCAACGCCGTGGTGTACGCGCTGGTGGATGCATTCAACGGCTCTATTTCTGCGGAGCACGGCATTGGCAGCCTCAAGCGTGAAAAGCTGGAAAAGCACAAGTCGCCCGTGGCATTGGGCCTGATGCGCTCTATCAAGACCGCCCTGGACCCGCACAACCTTATGAACCCTGGGCGCATGCTGTCGCGCTAAAGCAAGGTTTGCCAATCCACTGCGACCGATGGCACAACGCTTTCTTTTAGGCCTGGTTTACCTCGCCTTTATTAGCCTGGGCTTGCCCGATGGCGTACTGGGTGTGGCCTGGCCCTTTATGCGTGCCAGCCTGGACCAACCCTTGGCCGCTGTGGGCGCGATCACCATCACCATGACGGTGTGTTCCGCCAGCTCCAGTCTGCTGGCCGGCGCAGTGGTGCAACGCCTGGGCACTGGCGCGGTGGTCGCTGGCAGCTGCCTGATGACCTCGCTGGCCTTGCTGGGTTTTTCCGTCGCACCGAGCTTCATCTGGGTGGTGGCACTGGCCATCCCCTTGGGTTTGGGCGCTGGGGCGGTGGACGCCAGTCTGAACCACTTTGTGGCTGTGCATTATTCGTCGCGGCACATGAACTGGCTGCACGGCTGCTGGGGCATAGGCGCCACCACGGGCCCGCTCATCATGGGTGTCTCGCTGGAAGGCGTCGGTGGCTGGGCGGCGGGGCTTCGGACCTTGGGCTTCATGCAGCTGGCGCTGGCCGCCCTGCTGTGGCTTTCCCTGTCTTTGTGGTCGCAAGCCTCGGATGCAGCCAAGCAAGCCGACACGCAGACGGCGGCGCTGGTTCAGAAGGCGCCATCGGCATTCACGCTGTGGCTGGCACCCCTGTGTTTTTTGTTTTACGTCGCGGCAGAAATGGGCACCGGCCTGTGGTCGGCCAGCATTTTGGTGACGGACCGTGGCCTGCCCGCTGCAAGTGCTGGTGGCTGGGTGGCCATGTACTTCGGCACCATCACTGCCGGGCGCTTTGGTATTGGTCTGGTCGCCAACCGAATCGGTAATCGGCGCTTGGTGCGCTTTGGCATCTGTCTGGCCACCACCGGGGCGCTGCTGTTTGCGCTGCCGCAGTGGTTCGGGGCGGCCTCCCCTGTCGGACTGGTGCTGATGGGGCTGGGATGTGCGCCCATCTTTCCGTCCCTGATGCACGAAACCGCCAACCGATTTCCGCCCGAGGCCCTGCGCACCTTGATTGGGCGCCAAATGACCTGTGCCTACGCGGGGGGCTCGCTGATTCCTGCTGCATTTGGGGTCCTGGCGACCTGGGCAGGGTTGGCGTCGGTGATGCCCATGGTGGTGAGCTTGCTGGTGCTGCTTTTGGCACTCACGACCTTGCTGGACCACCTGACCTGAACACGCTGGCTGGGAGTTGGAATTCGGCGTCAACCTACAATTGAACATTGTCGACGCACCGCCACCATGACCATCTCTACCCCTCACCCTACCGCCTTACCGGTCGCCCAGCAATACGAAGATTTGCTGCGCTTGGCCTACACCCACGGTTTGGACAAACAAGACCGCACCGGCACGGGCACGAAGAGCATTTTCGGCCACCAAATGCGCTTTGATTTGGCCCAAGGTTTCCCCTTGGTCACGACCAAAAAAGTGCACTTGCGCAGCATCATTGTGGAGTTGTTGTGGTTTTTGACCGGGTCGAGCAACAACCACTGGCTCACTGAGCGAGGCGTCACGATTTGGGACGAGTGGGCCCGGCCCGATGGTGACCTGGGTCCGGTGTATGGCGTGCAGTGGCGCAGTTGGCCCACGCCCGACGGCAAACACATCGACCAGATCAGCGAGCTGATTCACACCCTCAAGACCAATCCGGACTCGCGCCGCATGATTGTGAGTGCCTGGAATGTGGCCGAGCTGTCCAAGATGGCGCTCATGCCCTGCCACGCGTTTTTTCAGTTCTATGTCGCGCCGCCAAGCCAGCCCGGTGGCAAAGGCAAACTGAGCTGCCAGCTCTACCAGCGCAGTGCCGATATTTTTCTGGGCGTGCCTTTCAACATTGCCAGCTACGCTTTGCTCACCCACATGGTGGCGCAGCAGTGCGACCTGGATGTGGGCGACTTCATTTGGACGGGGGGCGACTGCCACATTTACAGCAACCACCACGAACAAGTGGAACTGCAGCTGTCCCGCGCGCCTCTGCCCTACCCCACGCTCCACATCGTGCGTCGGCCCGCGTCGATCTTTGACTACCAGTTTGAAGACTTTGAGGTGCGAGGCTATGCGCCCCACCCTGCGATCAAAGCACCGGTCGCGGTGTAAACCGGCTCTATGCGTCTGCACCTGATTTACGCCCGCGCGGCCAATGGCGTCATCGGTGACCAGGGGCGCTTGCCCTGGCATCTGCCCGAGGACCTGGCCCATTTCAAACGCACCACGCTGGGCTGCCCGGTGGTCATGGGGCGCAAGACCTGGGATTCTCTGCCCCCGAAGTTCCGCCCGCTGCCAGGGCGGACCAACGTGGTCATCACCCGGCAGACCGACTGGCAGGCCGATGGCGCCGAGGTGGTGCATTCGCTGCAAGCCGCGATGGACCTGTGCGCAACGCACCCAGATGTGTGGGTCATTGGCGGGGCGCAGATTTATGCCCAGGCTTTGCCCCTGGCCAGCAGCGTCGAGGTTACTGAAATTGAACTCGCCGTCGAGGGCGATGCCTACGCGCCCGCCCTTGGCAGCGAATGGACACCCACCCGGCGCGAGAGCCACGTTGCGGCCAGCGGCATTGCCTTCGAATTCGTCACCTACCACCGCGCCGAAAAAGTTACGCCATGAAATTTGCCACCTGGAACGTCAATTCGCTCACCGTGCGTCTGCCGCAAGTGCTCGACTGGTTGCAGGCCAACCCGGTCGAGGTTTTGGTCTTGCAAGAGACCAAGATGACGGACGACAAGTTTCCCGCGGAGGCCTTCCAAGCGGCCGGCTACCACGCGCATTGGTTTGGACAAAAGACCTACAACGGCGTGGCACTGTTGAGCCGTACACCTGCCACCGATGTGGTGAAAAACATTCCCGGTTTCGCCGACGACATGGCCCGCGTGATTTGCGCCACCGTCGCGGGCACGCGGGTTGTTGGCGCCTAT
The DNA here is from genome assembly GCA_947447985.1 of Comamonadaceae bacterium. GTDB lineage: Bacteria > Pseudomonadota > Gammaproteobacteria > Burkholderiales > Burkholderiaceae_C > Allorhodoferax. The sequence goes on along the minus strand of CANFLX010000005.1, from coordinate 51,880 downwards.
TTTCCCAACGGCCAAGCGCCGGGCACCGACAAGTTTGAATACAAAATGGAATGGCTCAAGGGCCTGCGCACCTGGCTCAAGCAAGAGCTGGAGCAACACCCGCAGTTGGTGTTGATGGGCGACTACAACATCACCTTCGATGACGACGATGTGTGGGATCCGCAGGGCATGCGCGACCAGATTCACTGCACCGAAGAAGAGCGCTACCACTTGCGCGCCCTCATTGCGCTGGGCTTGCACGACAGCTATCGCCTGTTTGCCCAGGAGCCGAAAAGCTACAGCTGGTGGGACTACCGCGACTTTGCCTTCAGGCGCAACCGCGGCCTGCGCATTGACCATGTGCTGATCAGCAACGCACTCAAGCCCTTGGCGCGCAGCTGCGTGATCGACAAAGCACCGCGCAAAAACGAGCGCCCCAGCGACCACGCCCCCGTTGTGGTGGACCTGGATCTGGCTGCTGCGCCTTAGTCCTGTGCAGAGGGGTGGTCCCGCTCCAATCCCAATTCCTGGATTTTGCGGGTGATGGTGTTGCGGCCTATGCCCAGCTTCTGGGCAGCTTCAATGCGACGGCCGCGGGTGTCGGTCAGCGCCGCTTGAATCAAGCGCGCCTCAAACCTGCGCGACAGCAGATCCCACACGTCGGCTTGGCCGCTGCGCAAGAGTGCGAGGGCTTCGCTTTCAAGTTCTTGCTCCCAGTCGACGTGGCCCGCCCCCTGGGCTGTGGGAACACCTGCCACGGCCGGGGCCCGATCCGGCATCGCCTGGTCTGCTCTGTCCGATGTTGGAGCGGGTGCGAACGAAGTCTCCAGCGGCGCTTGCAGGAGCGCAGAGGAAAGTGAGTTCACGGGCGGGCTGCTTTCGCTGGTGCTGGCTGGAACCAACCCGGTGCGCGCAACACCGATCTCGGGCGGCAAGTCCTTGGGTTCAATCACCTGCGCTGGCGCCATCACCGTGAGCCAATGGCAGACGTTTTCCAATTGGCGCACATTGCCCGGGAACGCAAAATTTTCCAACGCTGCCACGGCGCTGTCTGCGATGCGCTTGGGCTCCACCCCCAGCTGCTTGGCGCTGTGTTGCAAAAAGTGCCGCGTGAGCATAGGAATATCTTCACGCCGCTCACGCAGGGCCGGCAGGCGCAAACGAATCACGTTGAGCCGGTGGTACAGATCTTCGCGGAATGCCCCCTCTTTGACCCGCTGCTCCAGGTCCTGGTGGGTTGCAGCAATGACGCGCACATTCGACTTGACCGCGCTGTGGCCGCCGACGCGGTAGAAATGACCGTCGCTGAGCACCCGCAAAAGCCGGGTTTGCAGCTCGAAAGGCATGTCGCCGATTTCATCGAGGAACAAAGTTCCTTCGTCGGCCTGCTCGAAACGGCCGCGCCGCTGCGCCTGCGCCCCGGTGAAGGCACCACGCTCGTGGCCAAACAGTTCGCTCTCCAGCAAGTCTTTGGGAATCGCGGCGGTGTTGATGGCGACAAAGGGGCCGCTGGCGCGTGGCGAATGCTTGTGCAGCGCGCGCGCTACCAACTCTTTGCCCGAACCGGATTCACCGGTAATCATCACGGTGACGTTGCTTTGGCTCAAGCGACCAATGGCGCGAAACACGTCTTGCATGGCGGGTGCCTGGCCGAGCATCTCGGGGGTATCGCTCATGCGCTCTTCCGCAAATTCTTCGCGCTGGCTTTCTTGCACCGCACGGCGAATCAGTTCGACGGCTTTGGGCAAATCAAAGGGTTTGGGCAGGTATTCAAAGGCGCCGCCTTGAAACGCACTCACAGCGCTGTCCAAATCCGAGAACGCGGTCATGATGATGACGGGAAGCCCAGGGTGGCGGGCCTTGACTTTTTCAAGCAAATCAAGACCCGAGCCGCCGGGCATGCGGATGTCACTCACCAGAATTTGAGGCGAATCCTCGTCACTGGCGTCTTCTAAAGCCGCCAGCACATCGCGCGGATTGGAAAAGCTGCGCGTGGGCAAATGCTCGCGCAACAAGGCTTTCTCTAGGACAAACCGTATGGACTGGTCATCGTCTACGATCCAAATCGGTTTCATGTCTTGCTTTCTTGAGGGGTCGACTAAGGGAGCGGAATTAATATTTTGAAATCCGTGCGTCCTGGCACGCTGTCGACTTCGATCTGACCCTGGTGCTGCTGCACAAAGGTTTGTGCAAGCGTTAGCCCTAAGCCGGAACCACCATCGCGCCCTGATACCAGGGGATAGAAGATGCGTTCTTTGATCGAGTCTGGCACGCCAGGCCCGTTGTCTATCACATGCAATTCCAGTGCCAACCGATAGCGGGTTTTGCCAAAAGTGATTTGCCTTGCAACCCGGGTGCAAAACGTGAGATTGGCGTCACCCTGCGCAATCCGCTCGGACAAGGCTTGGCAGGCGTTGTGCGCGAGGTTCAGCACGGTTTGAATCAGTTGCTCGCGGTCGCCGCGGAACTCGGGGATGGAAATATCGTAGTCCCGAACGACGCGCAGTCCTTTGGGGAACTCCGCAAGAATCAGGGAACGCACGCGTTCGCACACTTCATGGATATTGACGTCACCCACCACGTGCGGACGGCGGTGCGGGGCCAGTAATCGATCGACCAAGGTCTGCAGGCGATCGGCTTCGCGAATGATCACCTGGGTGTATTCGATCAACTCGCTGGAATCCATTTCCATCTCCAGCAATTGCGCCGCACCCCGAATGCCGCCAAGGGGATTTTTGATCTCGTGGGCCAGATTGCGGATCAACTCTTTGTTGGCCTGCGCCCGCTCTGCCACGCGCTCTTCGCGCTCCTGGCGGGTTTGTTGCTCCAGCGGCACCAGTTCCACCACAAAGTGAAGACCGTCCTCGGCGTCGGTGACGATGACATGAACCGGCAAAGATTCCAGCCCGACGCGCCGCAAATACGCGTCGTAACGCATGGCGGCAAAAGCGTTGCGGTGGGCGCCCGCAATCGCTTCGCGCAAGGCACTGGCATCGTTGAAGACATCGCTCAAAGGTGCACCCACAATGGCGCGGCGCGAAATACCCAGACTGTCTTCCAAGGCCGCGTTCGAAAACACCACAACAGTGTCTGAACGAACCACCGCAATCAGGCTGGCGAGCAGGTCAAAGGGTTGAAACCGAAGTCCAGGATTCATGGCGATGCTAGCGTCCTGAGGGGCCGGAAATTCGTGCGATTTCACGTTGAAGACTGGCAATGTCGGCGTCATTGCGTTGAATGTTGGACTTCATCTCGGCCACGCGATCGGCGTATTTTTGAAAATTGCGGGTCTCTGACCCTGCCTTTTCGGGCTCGCCATTGTTGTATTCCTTGAGCAGCTCGGCCTGACGCGCCTGGGCTTTGCGTAACTCAGCTTCCAGGATGAACCGTGCATCCGCATCCTTGCTGCGTTGCGTCTCAGAACGGGGCACGGGCCCCGTGCTTTGCGGGGCCGCTTTGACCGCGGGCACCACCGTGACACTGGACGGGCCGATGACGACGCATTTGACCGCACTGTCCTGGGGAGGTGTGTTGGTGTACTCACTGCCGCAGCGGTAAATTTTGTCCTGTGCCTGGACTGCGCCCGCCGCAACCAGGGCCAGGGAAATCAGCACAAAAAACAGTCGCAGCATGGGAAGCCCTTCGGAAATGAAAAAAGACGGCCTGAGCCGTCTTTTTACTTACGCTCAATGTGAGCCGATGCTACCTGAGGCGCAATGCCATCGGGTCTCAAAGGCCCCCATATCGCCTCTCTGTTACAGAGAGTAGTACATGTCAAACTCGATCGGATGGGTCGACATGCGCAGGCGTGTCACTTCACCCATTTTGAGTTCAATGTAAGCGTCGATCATGCTGTCGGTGAACACGCCGCCCTTGGTCAGGAAGGCGCGGTCTGCGTTCAGGCAGTCGAGCGCCTGGTCCAGGCTGTGGCAGACGGTTGGCACCAATGCGTCCTCTTCGGGCGGCAGGTGGTACAGGTCTTTGGTGGCTGCCTCGCCGGGGTGGATTTTGTTTTCCACACCGTCCAAGCCAGCCATCATCAGCGCCGAGAAGCCCAGGTAGGGGTTCATCAATGGATCGGGGAAACGCGCTTCGATGCGGCGACCTTTGGGGTTTGCCACAAACGGAATGCGGATCGATGCCGAGCGATTGCGCGACGAGTACGCCAATTTCACGGGTGCTTCGTAGCCAGGAACCAGACGCTTGTAGCTGTTGGTGCCAGGGTTGGTGATCGCGTTCAGGGCACGTGCGTGCTTGATGATGCCGCCGATGTAGTACAGGGCGAAATCAGACAAGCCTGCATAGCCGTCGCCAGCGAACAGGTTTTTGCCGTCTTTCCAGATGGACTGGTGCACGTGCATGCCGGAGCCGTTGTCGCCAACGACAGGCTTGGGCATGAAAGTGGCGGTTTTTCCGTAGGAATGGGCCACGTTTTGCACCACGTACTTCAGGATCTGGGTCCAGTCGGCGCGTTGCACCAGGGTGCTGAATTTGGTGCCGATTTCGTTTTGACCAGCGCCTGCCACTTCGTGGTGGAACACTTCGACGGGCACGCCCAAGGATTCCAAAATCAGGGACATTTCAGCGCGCATGTCTTGCGTGCTGTCAACCGGTGGCACGGGGAAGTAGCCGCCTTTGACGGTGGGGCGGTGGCCTTTGTTGCCGCCGTCCATCTTGGTGCCGGAATTCCAGGGCGCTTCCGCTTCGTCGATCTTGAAGAAGGTGCCGGACATATCGGTATTCCAACGCACGTCATCAAAGATGAAGAATTCTGGCTCGGGGCCGAAGAAGGCGGTGTCGCCGATGCCGGAGGCCTTCAGGTAGGCCTCCGCGCGCTTAGCGATCGAGCGCGGATCGCGGTCATAGGCCTTGCCGTCGCTGGGCTCGACCACGTCGCAGCTCAAAAACAGGGTGGTTTCTTCGAAGAAGGGGTCGATGTTGGCGGTGTTGGGGTCGGGCATGAGTTGCATGTCCGAGGCTTCGATGCCCTTCCATCCAGCGATCGACGAACCGTCAAACGCATGTCCCGAGGTGAACTTGTCTTCGTCAAAATGAGAAATCGGCACGCTCACGTGCTGCTCTTTACCACGGGTGTCGGTGAAACGGAAGTCAACGAACTTGACATCGTTCTCTTTCACCATCTTCATCACATCTGCGACGGTCTTGGCCATCAAATACTCCTGTTGCACGGTTGTAAAAAATGTTGCGTCAAATGACTTGCAGTTTTTGTGCCAAAAACAGCAAACGCAAGGATTTGCCCACTCCACCCCCATTTTGCCCTGAGTCGGCGCACTTTTCGCCATTTGGCGCAGAAACGTGGTGTCCTGGTGCTAGCAGTTCGTCACAAATGCACATTTATGGTGCATCCAAGAGGGTGTAAATTTGCTATGCGCTTTTTCGCACCAATTCAGGGCCCAGGGTACAGCCGAAGCGCACCAACCCTTTCAACAGGTCTGCAAACGCCGCCTCCACCGCGGCAGCCTCGCCTTTGACGCCCAGTTCGATGTGGCGACCGTACTCCGGATGGTCCACACTGGGCAGGCTGAATACCTTGACGGCATGACTGGCCTCAACCTCGACCATCAGGGGGGTAAGCGTGGCTTCCATCGCGCCCATCACGATCACCGACTTCTCCAGGCGATCGCCACTGCGGAAAAAGTCGCGGTAGTGGGTGTCCAGCACCCACTCCACCATCGGCCAGGCCATGACTGGAAATCCGGGTACGAAATGCACGGCCCCGCCTGCGCGGCCCTGGCAACTGAATCCTGCAATCTTGTTGTAGGGATTGGGAATGATGCTGGCACCCACGGGAAACACACCCATTTGCAATCGATGCCGGTTGTCCTCGCGATCAGGCTCATAGGCTTGGCCGTTCTCACGGGCAATGTCTTGCATGCGCTCGTAAATCAGGTCGCGGGCCTGAGGGTGCAGCGCCATCTCGCAACCCAGCGCCCGCGCCGCGCACTGGCGCGTGTGGTCGTCGGGCGTCGCACCGATACCGCCAAAGGAAAAAACAAGGTCGCCGCTGGCAAATGCCGTCGCGAGCGTGGCTGTGATGCGGTCCGGGTCATCACCCACATAGTGCGCATAAGCGACTTGCAGCCCCCGTTCGCCCAGAATGCGAATGGCTTGGGCCAGGTGCTTGTCTGCGCGTTTTCCGGAGAGGATTTCGTCGCCAATGATGATGAGTCCGATATTCATAGCGGTGTATCAAGTAGCTCTGGGGAAGCGGCGTGTGCAGTCGGCTGCAGGCGGCGCAGGTCCTGCAGCGCATCCAGACAGAAATGAGCGAACCACAGAGAGGAAAAAACAAAAATCAAGGTGTAAAGCCACACCGACAAGGGAACCAGCAAGGGTGCCATCGCGATGGCCATCAGCCCCAGGGTCCACAGCAAGCTCGGCGTCACGCTCAGCATGCCGACCACCATGCCCATGCCAAGCAAGGCGATGCGGTTCTCTTCGAGCACCGCACGCCGCTCCGTGCTGTCAGCGTGCGTGGCCAATGCATCAAAGGCCATGATGCGGCCGGTCAGCCAGCCCCAAATCAACGGTGGCAAAACCAACACCAAGGGCGGAACAATCCACATCGGGGACGTCACGACCGTCGCCAGCAAGGCCCAGAGGCTGGAGCCCAGCGCCCAAAGCAGGCTCGCGCTGAAGGACGCACCCGTGCGCTGAACGAGGTGCGCAAAGCGCCGCTGCGCAACCAGTCGAACAAGGGCGGGCGTCATGAGGATAGATACTGCGAGCAAGGTGGCAATCACCAAAACGGGGGTCAGCGCAACAATCAAAATCAAGGGAGACACCATGCGGGTGGCGCCGTGCATGCCGACCGCATGGAGCCAGGCCTGCACCGTTTGGATCACCACGGTGGACTCCAAAAACAGCTCCAAGGCAGACACCGCAGTTGCCCAAAAAAAATAGGCGCCCGCCGCGCTGGCGGCCATGAGCAGCAAGACAGGTAGCAAGGAGAGCGCAATGACCCGGGGGTGCAGGCAGTAAGCGCCTGCCCGCCAGAACGAGGAGACCATGCGGCTCATGGCCGTTGCCACAAACGCCGCAGCCCCAGCCATTGCTGCGACCAAAACCCGCGACCGTAATCCACGCCCTCCTCCACCTGCTGGCGCACGCCCGTGGCGTCGAAGCGGTGGCTGAAGTCTGCGGTGCCAAACAGCATGTCCCACCAGGGCAGCAACACGCCGAAGTTGTGCCCGCCCAGCACGGTGGTGCCCGTAGATTTTTGTTCTGTCTCGTGCCCGATACCAATGCTGTGGTGCAAGCGGTGAAAGCGCGGACTGACCCACAGCCGTTCGCCCACTGCACCAAACCACAGGCGCACATTGGCATGCTGAAAACTCTCACTGAGCCGGGTGAAGGCCACGATCGCCACAAACTGCCCGGGCGCCACACCAATGGCCAGGGCCACCAGGGCGAAAAACACATCTTTGATGAGGTCGTCCAGCAGGTGGTTGCGGTTGTCGCTCCATTTGGTCATTTGGCGCTGGGCATGGTGCAAGGCGTGGAGCTGCCACCACCACTCCCATTGGTGCTGTGCGCGGTGGAACCAGTAGTTCAAAAAGTCGAACACAAGCAAATACGTCACCACGCTGACCCAGGGCTGGTCTGTCAGGCCCGGCCACAAATCGTCGAGTTGCAAGGTCGCAAAACCGTGCGAACGCAAGAGGCCAATGGCACTGTCCACCCAAGGCGCCAGCGTGAAAAAGATCACCATACGGAACAGCCCAAGGCGATGAATCAGCGTGTAGAGAACGTCAGTGCGCACCGTGGCGCGGTCGGTCACCGGCTCCACGGGACGCCAGCGCTCTAGCGGCCCGATCACGCAAAGAATCACCACCAATTGCAACAAACCGACCAAAAACCAGCCGGTTCCCTCGTAGCCGTCTTCCAAAAAACCGGCCAGCCCCAGGCCAAAGAGCAGCGGCTGCACCGCTGTCTGAAACAGCCAGCCTTGGGCATGGGCAAAGAGGTCGATCAAGGTGTCCATGGCACTGCGTCAATGCGTGTGCTGGGCAATCCAGGCCTGGTAGGCCGGGTGGGTGCGCAATGTCTCGAAGCAGAAACCTTGGGCTTTCAAGCCCACAATCAAGGGCTCCAACACCGCGGGCGCCCAGGGGTCTTTGCGCGACCAGATACCCAGATGCGCCATTACGATGTCGCCGCTGCGCAAATCGCGCAAGGCCTTTTTTAACAAAACCTCGTTGGGGAATTTGTCGCTGGGCAATTCATCACCCATAAACCCGGCATCGGCCCAGCCGACGTGGGCGTATCCACAGGACCGCGCGCTGGCCAGCAAGGTCGCGGAGGTTTTTCCGCCCGGCGCACGAAACAAGGGCAAGGGCGCTTGCTGGGTGATCCCCTGCAGGCGGTCCCCGGACCGTTTGATTTGCTCGCAATACTGGGCAGCCGAAAGCGCCATCACCTTGCCCGATGACGGGCCGGCCGTAGGCTGCATGCGGAATTGGGCTGCGCTGCCCTTGGCCAGATCGGCGCGCCAGTACATGTGGTCAAAGGTGTGGGAGGCAAAGGCATGCCCCTCCTGGGCCCGGTCTTTCCACCACGGGGCCCAGTGTTCCCCCAGGCTGCCGTCACCGGTTTTGGTGGGCTCGTTGGCAGCAAAAAAAGTGACTTTCACCTGTTGACGGGCCAAGACCTCGGCAATCAGCGGTGCCACCTCCATGTGGCCGGTGTCAAAGGTCAGGTACAGCGGCTTGTTGCACTGCGCGGTTGTGGCATTGGCCACTGGAAGGCCCCCGGCCAAAGCGCCGAGTAAAACGCTCCGCAGTACGAGGCTTTTACCAAACGATGCCATACAGGACCTCGAAATGCGCGGCGCCTAGCGTGGCGCGTGGTCCAGAGTCCAAACGCCGTGTGGCGACTTGCCAACCCCCACCTGGCGCACCACTTTGTGGGTGGTGGTATCAATCACGGTGAGCTTTTTGATCCAGCGCGAGGCAAAGTAGATATAGCGCCCGTCAGCTGACAAATCCATGCAATCGGGCCCACCGGGGGCAGCGAATTGGTCGACGACGGTCAGGCTCTGGTAGTCAATCTTGCTGATGGTGTTGGCCACCCGGTTGCTAACCAAGACATGGCGCTTGTCACCCATGCTGCGAAAGGCGTGGGCTGCCGCACCCGTAGGAATGGTCTTGACCAACTTGGGCGTTGCTGCGCTGACGTCATACACCTCCACGCCGCTGCCGCCCGTCATGCCCACCAGAATCAGCCGGTCGTCGGATGTGCCAAAAACGTCGGCGGGCAAGGAGCCCGTTTTGATGCGCCATTTGATGGACTCGGTGGACAAATCGATCGCCACCAGCTCATCGCTTTCCTGCATGCTGGCATAGGCCGTGCTGCTTTTGCTATCAATCCACACGTGGCTCGGGGTTTTGCTGGTGGGGATGCGTTTGGACAGCGTCAAATCGGACCCGTTCCAGCGGTACAGATCGACGTGGTTCAAGCGGTTGCCCACGGTGACCAGCCACTTCATGTCGGGAGAAAACCGAAGCTGGTAGGGGTCCAAAATACCCCGTACCGTGCGCTGTACCACCGCGGTTTTGGGGTCCACAAAGGTCAGGGAGTCGCCCAGCGCGTTGGCGATGATGAGGGACTTTTCATCGGGCGTCAGGTACAAGTGGTGCGGTTCTTTACCGGTGGCAAAGCGCTGCGTTTCTTTCCAGGTCTGGGTGTCGATGACGCTGACGGTGGCATCCAGAGAATTGAGCACAAACAGAGGGGGTGATGCCTCGGCGGCCCTCAGGGTGCAGGACGCCAGGTAGCAGGCAAGAAACAGAAAACGGTTCAATGGACTCACAAATACCTTACAGGTCGAATTTCGCGCTGAGAGCGCACCCTGCGAGTGTAGCCGTGGGGGCCTGCCGCTCAGGCCGCAACCCCGCACTGCGCCGAGGTTTTACTTCCCCGTGACTTGCGCCAGATCAGCGGCATCGAGCCAGCGCCATTGGCCCGGTGCCAGGTCGGCAGGCAGGGCCAAGCGTCCGATCTGCGAACGGTGCAGCGCCTCCACCCGGTTGCTAACGGCTGCCACCATGCGTTTGACCTGGTGGTATTTGCCCTCGGTAAGCGTCAGGCGCAAATGAAACTCAGACACCGCCTCGCAAGCCGCAGCCCGCACCGGTTGCGGGTCATCGTCCAGCACCACGCCACTGAGCAGTTTTTGTACCTGGCGCTCGTCCAGTGCGTGTTTGACGGTCACCTCATACACCTTGGGCATATGGTGGCGGGGTGAACTCATGCGGTGGATGAACTTGCCGTCGTCCGTCAACAGCAGCATGCCGGTCGTGTCCTGGTCCAGGCGACCCACGGCCTGCACGCCCTGCACCGCCGCTTTTTGCGGGCGCAGGCGCAGCGGCGAGGGCAGCAAGGTGTAGATGCTGGGATAGGTGGACGGTTTTTGGGAGCACTCCGTGCCGGTCGGTTTGTTGAGCAGCACATAGGCTTTCTCAAAGTACGGCCACTCGACGCCTTGCACCCGAAAACGCAGACCGGTGGCCTCAAACTCCGCGCCCGCGTCTTTGCAGACCTCCCATGCGCCATCTGCGCCTGGCACCTGCACCCAAGCTTGCTGAATCAGACCCGCACAGACGCGCCGTGTGCCAAAACCCTGGCTGTAAAGAATCTCTTGGAGTTGCATGGGCCAAGTATCGCAGGCCCGAAACCGGAACCCGGCCTAACCCAGCGACTGGCTGGCTGCAATGTCGCGATCAAATTGCGCCATGGCGGCGTCGGTCACCGCGTCCTGCGACCAGGCGATCAAACTCGCGGGAGGCAGCGTGACGGCGGCCGCGCCCAAACCCATCAAATGTGACAACACATCGGGGGACTTGATACTGGCTGCCAGCAGCTGAGGCCCAGCGTGCGGGCCTGGGGATTGTTGGGCGGCGACGCAAGCCCGCATCAGCGCCCAGACATCGCGCCCACCCTGGCTGCTGTCGGCCGCCAGCCGCCCCACGTAGGGCGCGACGAAGTCGGCTTGCAGGGCCTGCGCCCACAGCAGTTGCACCGCGTTGGACAGGCCTGTGAGCAGAACCGATTGCTGCATGGCCTTGACGGCATGAATGCATTCGGTCCAGCTGGGATGGCAGGGGAGCTTGATGGTCAGGCGGATGCCTTCGCGGGAGGCCACCGACTGCAACTGGTGCACCCAATTGTGGGCAGCCACAATGTTGTTGCTTGGTAGCTGCACCATGATGTGCGCCATGCCCGCCGCCGCTGCGGCCTGCACCAGGCGTTCATAGCTTGCCAGGTTGACTGGCAGACCCGCCTGGAACACCAGGGTCGGGTTGGTCGTGACGCCCACCACCGGGGGGCACCCGGCGGGAAGCGCCCATTGAGAGATATCGGCGCTATCGATGTAAATGTCCACAGATTCTTTCGGTGGTCACCGGTCGCCCCGGATGACACTCAGTTCAGGATCACGCCCTTGCAAAACATGGCATTGCCGTAGGCTGTGGCTTCGCCGCTTTGCACAATCAGGCTCGCGCCCTTGATCTTGTCATAAAACGCAAAGCGTTCCACACCCTCTACCCGCGCTTCAGGCACGCCCTCTTTGGCCAAGCAGTCCACCACGGCCTGCTGGGCTGCGGTGCGGTGCCCCGCCTCTGAGTTGCAGACCTGCATATAGGCCGCGGGTTGCGGCACATCGACCGCCAGGGGAATCACGGACAACACCGCTTTGCTCACGCGCGCCAAATCGTTGCCCGGCAAACGCACCACCGGCTTGCCGTGGCTCAAAAAGTCGGCGGTAAAGTTGGCGTCCACCACAGCCACCCATTCGCCATGGCCCATGGCGCTCAGGTGCATGAGCAGCTCGGGCGTCAACAAAGGATCGATTCCTTTCAGCATACGGCGGCCTCTTGTTCGACAAATTTGGCAGGATCGATGGCGCCGGTGATCAGGCCCACGATTTCTTCCGGATTGGTCTCTTTGGTGGGGCGGCTGCAAATAATGCGGCCTTGGCGAAACACCCAAATGCGGTCCACCAAATCAAACACCTGACGCAGGTTGTGGCTGATGATGATCAGCGGCACGCCCTGGGTTTTGAGGCCCTTGATGATTTGCTCCACGCGGGCCGTCTCGGCCACACCCAAAGCGGCGGTGGGTTCGTCCAAGATGATGAGCTTCTTGGCGAAGCCCGCCGCACGGGCAATGGCCACGCACTGGCGCTGACCGCCCGACATGCCACGCAGGCTCTCCGACATGTCTTGAATCTTCACACCCGTGGTCGACAGCATCTCGGTGGATTGCGCGCGCATGGCCTTGTGGTTCAGGATCGACAAGGGGCCCAGGTTCAGGTGTGTGATTTCGCGGCCCAAGAAGATATTGGCCGGCACATCCAGGTCCTCGGCCAATGCCAGGGTTTGGTACACCGTCTCAATGCCCTGGTCACGGGCGTCCAAGGGCGAGCGAAAGCTCACTTTTTGGCCGTCGAGCAGGATGTCGCCCTGGTTGGGTTGTTCGACCCCCGTGATCAGACGCACAAAGGTGCTTTTGCCCGCTCCGTTGTCTCCGACGATGGCTGCGTGTTCACCGGGTTGGAGATTGAAGTGCGCATCGGTGAGGGCTTTGACGCCCCCGTAGTGCTTGGTAATGCCGCTGATGCGCAGCACCGCTTGCTTGGTTGTCATACAGTTGAATTCTTTAGTTCGGTAAGAAAAAGCCGGGCCGTGGGCCGTGGTTTTCGCGCCAGTCTGGTGCGCACAAACCACGATTGGGGTACGAGCATGCCACGGTCTGGCAGAAATTGTATTAGTAAAACCCCTAGATTTAATTAGTCAAAAATCTGCTTTAATTCGATCCCAGCACGTCACAGGTTCATCTGTGCGGCTACCTCAACCCTTTGGAGACACTGTTATGAACATGAAACGTACCCTCGGCCGTCTGGCCATCGCAATGGCTGCCGCAGGCCTCATGGCAACAGCCATGGCTGAAACCACCGTTGCTTACATCACCAACGGCAACACCAACGAAGGTTGGACACTGATCAACGGTGGCGCAAAGAAAGCTGGCCAAAAAGCTGGCGTGAAGTTCATCGAACTCGCCGCTGAAAAAGGCGAACTGTCCAAGCAGCTCGCTATCGTTGAAGACATGATCACCCGCAAGGTCAACGCCATCGCGATCGCCCCCGTGGACAGCGCAGGCATTGCACCCGCTATCAACAAGGCTCTGGCCGCTGGCATCAAGGTCGTGGCTGTGGACACCGGCATCACCGGCGCCAAGATCACTTCGTACGTCGCGACCGACAACATCAAAGCGGCCATGGTGCAAGGCAAATGGGCTGCTGAACAAATCAAAGACGGCGACACCGTGATCTACGTGACGGGCGACCAAGGTCAATCCACCGGCCAAGAGCGTCGCAAAGGTTTTGTGGACGGCCTGAACTCTGTCCGCAAGAACGTCAAGATCGTTGACGTGCCCACCACCTGGGACCAAACCATGGCCCAAAACGGCGTGGAAACTGCTCTGCGTGCCAACCCCACCGCCAAGGTCATTGCTTGCGCATGGGACGGCGGCGCTTTGGGTGCCAAGGCCGCATTGATGGCTGCTGGCAAAAAAGCAGGCGAAGTCAAGATCGCTGGCTTTGACGGCTCTCCTGGCGGCCTGGACATGATGAAGCAAGGCTGGCAATCGGCCAACGCGGCTCAAATGCTGGCCAAGATTGGTCAAGTCGGCGTGGAAACCGCGATCGCTGCTGCCGAAGGCAAGCCAGTGGAAGCGCGTATCGACACCGGCTCCTTCCTGGTTCTGCCTTCCAACGTGGACCAGTTCGCCAAGGACTCCGGCGTTGGCCAGTTCATGAAAGTGAAGTAAAGCCCGACCGCTGCCTCGGCGCCACCGCGTGGTGGTTCGGGGCAGCCCGTGCGACCGCCAGTGATCTGAATTGCTGGTGGTCGTTTGTTTTTTGTAGATTGGAACTGTTTTCATGAAGTCCCTCACCCGACAAGAATGGTATGGCGCACTGGTGGCTGTGCTGGTTTTGGGCGCCCTGCTCACGGTGGCGTCCCCCTATTTTTTGACCACTGGTAATTTGTCGAACATCCTGGTGCAGGGCTCTGTCATTGCGCTGCTCGCGGGCGGCCAAACCTTTGTGATTCTGACCGGCGGTGTCGATTTGGCTGTGGGTGCGTTGACCGCTTTGGCCGGCGCTGTGGCAGGACACCTGATGATCAAACTGGGCGTGAACCCCTATGCTGCCATCGTGGCCGCATTGGCGATTGGCGCCGCCGTGGGCGTGTTCAATGGCTACCTGGTTGCCTTTGTGGGCATCCCCGCATTTATCGTCACGCTCGGGGGCTTGACCCTGTGGCGCGGCCTGGCCTTTGACGCCACCGGCGGCTTTGACAATTCCGGCATGCCCGACCCCCTGCCCTTCATCGGCTACGGCGAGCTCCTGGGGGTGCCCATGCCGATTTGGATCACTGGCCTCTACTTTGTCGTGATGGCCTTTGTGCTTTCGAGCACCAAGCTCGGCCGCTATGTGTATGCCATGGGCTCCAACGAGATGGGCGCACGCCAGGTCGGCATCAACATCCGTTGGTACAAACTGGCGGTGTACGTGGTCTCGGGCCTGAGCTGCGCTTTGGGTGCGGTGGTGCTGATGGCGCGCATGGATTCGTCCAGCGGCAAGATGGCCCAGATGTTTGAACTCGACGCGATTGCTGCGGTGATCTTGGGCGGCACGTCGCTCTTCGGCGGACGCGGCAGCATTTGGGGCAGCTTGCTGGGCGCCGTGCTGATCACCATGATCCGCAACGGCATGAACCTGATGGAAATCTCGCAGTTCAAGCAGATGATGGCGATTGGTGCCGTGGTCATCGTCGCGGTATGGATTGACGTGATTCGCCGCCAGCACCTGCTGAAGAAATGAGCGCCTTGGTGCCAGCCCTGCACGTCTGGGTCTTGGGCGAGGCCCTGATGGACTGCATTGCGCAGCCCGATGGAAGCCTGCGGCCCTTCATGGGGGGCAGCCCCTTCAACCTGGCACGTGCCGCTGCGCTGCGCGGCGCGGACGTGGGTTTTTTGAACCCCTTGTCCACCGACTTGTTTGGTCAGCACATGCACGCGCAGTTCGCTGCGGACGGCGTCAAGTCCTTGTTGCCCGCGAGCCGCCTGCCCACGTCCTTGGCCGTGGTGCAAGTGAGCAATGGCCAGCCCAGCTACGGCTTTTACCGCGAAGGCATCTCCGACCGCGACTACTGCGTGGAGCAGGTGCTAAGCCACCTCGACACCCAGTCGCCCGGCGTACTGCACACCGGCTCGCTGCTTCTGGTGCCGCCGGAACACGACAAGGTGTTGGCGATCTTGCAAGGTGCCAAACAACGCGGCTGGACGGTCAGCGTGGATGTCAACCTGCGGCCCAAATTGGCCGACGATTTGAACGCCTATGTGGCTGCAGTTCGCCAAGTGGTCACTCTGGCCGACTGGATCAAAGCCAGCGATGAAGATTTGGAAACCCTGGGTTTTGCCAACGTGAACCGTGCCAACGCCCCTGCGATTGCGGCCTCGCTGGCCGCACATGGTGCCAGCCGTGTCGCCCTTACCTTTGGCGCACAAGGCGCTTATTTGCAGGTGGATGGTGCGAGCGCATCACAGGATGTTCCGCAGGTGCGCTTGGTCGACACTGTGGGTGCGGGAGACACGTTTTGGGGCAACTGCCTGGCCGATTGGGCTTTGCAGCCTCAAGGCGAAGCACAGCGCGTGGATGCCAGCTTGCGCCAAGCCATGTGTGCTGCAGCAATCAACTGCACACGTTCGGGTTGCCAGCCGCCCACCCTTGCTGAAATACGGGCGATGTTTCCCGGCTGAATGCCCGGGATGGACACAAAAAAAGCGCACCCCAGGGTGCGCTTTTTACTTGTACGCCGTGGCGCTTATTTGTTCTTGAGCTTGCCGCGCGGAATCACTGCAGTGGTGATGGTCGCACGCACGGGGGGCTCGCCGCCGGCCAAGGGCTTGGGGGGTGACGTATCCTTCTTGGGCTTCTTCGCTTCTTTGTTGGTTTTTTGTTGACCTTTTGCCATGACCTTCTCCTGTTCAATGTGGATGCGATGCGCTTGCAGTTTAACTGCAGGCCAGGGGTGTTTATGACGCCCTTGATCACGATTGACGAGACCCAGGTCGAGATCAGCGCTATCCGCGCGCAAGGCGCGGGTGGGCAAAACGTCAACAAGGTCTCGACCGCGATTCACCTGCGCTTTGACGTGCCCGCGTCCAGCCTCCCTGAGGACCTCAAGGCGCGTTTGCTGGCGCTGCCAGACAGCCGCCTGACCAGCGAGGGCGTATTTGTTCTGAAGGCGCAGCGCCACCGCACGCAAGAGCAGAACCGGCTCGACGCCTTTGCCCGGCTGCACGAATGGGTGAACAGCGTGGCCACCCCGCCCAAGCCGCGCCGCGCCACCAAGCCGACCTACGGCTCGCAGCAACGCCGCCTGCAATCCAAAAGCCAGCGCTCGGCCACCAAGCAACTGCGCGCCAAACCGCTGGACTAGCCCGCCTCCTTACAATCACCCCTTGCGCCCTGTCTAGGGGCGTGGCCCTCAACCCACCGACCCGACCGCGCCCATGCCCCCAAAATCTGCCGCCAAAGCCACCGACAAGCCTGAAGCCGGGACCGATCTGCCCGATCGGGTCATCAAAAAATACCCCAACCGGCGCCTGTACGACACCCACACCTCGACCTACATCACGCTGGCAGAGATCAAGCAACTGGTGATGCAGCACGAGCCTTTTGCCGTGGTGGACGCCAAAACCTCTGAGAACCTGACCCGCAGCATCCTGCTGCAAATCATTTTGGAAGAAGAAGCCAACGGCTCGCCCATGTTTACCGTGCCGGTGCTGTCCAACATCATCCGCTTCTATGGCCATGCCATGCAGGGCATGATGGGCGGCTATATCGAGAAGAACATCCAGACCCTGATGGAGATGCAAGTTCCTCTCGTGCCCAATGTCATGGGCACCAATGTGCTGACGCAAATGCAGGAACAAATGCAAAAGCAAACCGAGCAGTTCTTGAGCACGCTGGGCAGCTTTGGCGCTAAACGATAAGAATGAACGACGTCATTTCCCCCCACTCCGCCGCAGCCCCCAAAGTAGGATTTGTCAGCCTGGGCTGCCCCAAGGCCTTGACCGATTCCGAACTGATCCTGACCCAGCTCAGCGCCGAGGGTTACCAGACCTCCAAGACGTTTCAAGGTGCCGATCTGGTGATCGTCAACACCTGCGGCTTTATTGACGACGCAGTCCAAGAGAGCCTGGACACGATTGGCGAGGCCTTGGCCGAGAACGGCCGCGTCATCGTCACCGGTTGCCTAGGCGCCAAGTCGGATGCGCAGGGCAACAACATGGTGCGCCAGATGCACCCCAAGGTGCTGGCGGTGACCGGGCCCCACGCCACACAAGAGGTCATGGACGCGGTGCACCTGAACCTGCCCAAGCCGCATGACCCGTTTATCGATCTGGTGCCGCAGTCCTTTGGCATTGCGGGCCTCAAGCTCACACCGCGCCACTACGCCTACCTCAAGATCAGCGAAGGCTGCAACCACCGCTGCACTTTTTGCATCATCCCGTCCATGCGCGGCGACCTGGTGTCGCGCCCGATTGGCGATGTGCTGAACGAAGCACGCGCGCTGTTTGAAGGTGGCGTGAAAGAGCTGTTAGTGATCAGCCAGGACACCTCGGCCTATGGCGTGGATGTGAAGTACCGCACCGGCTTTTGGGACGGCAAACCGGTCAAAACCCGCATGGTGGATCTGGTGGCGGCTTTGGGCGAGATTGCAGCACCCTATGGCGCTTGGGTGCGTTTGCACTACGTCTACCCCTACCCCAGCGTGGACGAGATCGTGCCGCTGATGGCAGCGGGCAAGGTCCTGCCTTACCTCGACATTCCCCTGCAGCACAGCCACCCCGACGTGCTCAAGCGCATGAAACGCCCTGCCAGTGGCGAGAAAAACCTGGAGCGCATCGCCGCCTGGCGCGCGGCCTGCCCTGAGTTGGTGGTGCGCAGCACCTTTATTGCGGGCTTTCCGGGCGAGACCGAAGCCGAGTTTGAGCACCTGCTGGACTTTGTGCGCGAAGCGCAAATCGACCGCGCGGGCTGCTTTGCCTACAGCGCCGTGGACGGTGCCACGGCCAATGATTTGCCTGGCATGTTGCCCGTGGAGCTGCGCGAAGAACGTCGCTCGCGTTTCATGGCCGTGGCCGAGGAAGTGTCTGCCGAGCGCCTGCGCCGCCGCGTGGGCGCCACCATGCAAGTGCTGGTGGACTCAGCGCCCTCGCTGGGCAAAAAAGGCGCACTGGGCCGCAGCTATGCCGACGCCCCCGAGATTGACGGTGTGGTGCGATTGCTGCCACCCGAGAAAATCAGCAAGACCCTGAAAGTGGGTGAGTTCACCCGTGCCCGCATTGTGGGCACCGAGGGGCACGATCTGGTAGGCGTACCCATCTAGGCAAGGGCCGGGCGAATTTCCCGGTACCGCTTGACCGGGATCAAGCAAGTTTCAGATTCCTGTCGGCAATGCGAGCCAGTCGCATTGCGCGCCGCACCGCTGCCATAAAGTTCTCGTCCATAGGGCCCTTCGGGCCGTTTCTATGGAACAAGATGGAACACTGCGTTGTAGAAGAAAGCCAGAGAGTGGCGCAGCTGCTCGACATGTGCAACAGCTCGGGCCTGCGCCCTTGGACCTTGCGGGGCAAGACCCTGTTGCCGGTGGTGCAAGGCGGCATGGGCGTTGGGGTCTCGGCAGGCGGACTGGCCGGCAGCGTGGCGCGTCAGGGTGGCTTGGGCACGATCTCCTCGGTGGACTTGCGCCGCCTGCACCCCGACCTGATGGCCCAGACCGCCCACCTGGACAAAGAGCCTGATGCCCGAGACACCATCGAATCGGCCAATCTGGTGGCGCTGGACCGGGAAATCCGCCGCGCCCGCACCCTCTCAAAAGGCCAGGGCGTGATTGCAGTCAATGTCATGAAGGCGCTCAGCCAGTATGCTGGCTATGTGCGCCAGTCTTTGGTCAGCGGCGCCGACGCCTTGGTGGTGGGCGCTGGTTTGCCGCTCGACCTGCCGGAGCTGGCCCGCGACTTCCCAAACACCGCCTTGATTCCCATTCTGTCCGACGCGCGCGGCGTGCAATTGCTGGTGCGCAAATGGGAAAAGCGTGGTCGTTTGCCAGATGCCGTGGTCATAGAACACCCGCGCCTTGCCGGAGGCCATTTGGGCGCCTCCAACGTAGGTGACCTGGCAGACCCGCGATTCGACTTTGAGCGCGTGATTCCTGCCGTATTGGAGTTTTTTAAGACGGCGGGTATTGAAGGAAGAATTCCTTTGATCGCGGCAGGCGGCATCTCCTGCCAGGCCGACATTGCCCGGCTGCAAGCGCTGGGCGCGGCCGCAGTGCAACTGGGAACGGCCTTCGCAGTGACCCAGGAATGCGATGCCGCGCTCGCCTTTAAGCAAGTCCTGGCCCAGGCCACGCCAGAAGATATTGTGGAATTCGTCAGCGTCTCGGGGCTGCCCGCCCGAGCGGTGCGCACGCCCTGGCTCAACAAGTACCTGCGCATCGAGCCCAAGCTCAAGGCTGCCGCCCACACCAAGCAAAAGTGCAATATGTCCTTTGACTGCCTGGCGCACTGCGGCCTGCGCGATGGCGATGCCAGCATCGGGCAGTTTTGCATTGACCAGCAGCTTGGCCACGCCATGGACGGTGATGTGCAAAAGGGTCTGTTCTTCCGCGGCGCAGGTACCCTGCCCTTTGGCGAGCAGATTCGCAGCGTGGCTGAGCTGATGGAGTTTTTGCTTGGCGCCAAGGTGCCAGCAGACTTGCGTGTACCAGCCCACGAGGTTGCCGCATGAACGCACCGCACACAGGTTCTATGGCGCTCGCGTTGCCCGTGCAAACGATATGCGAGGACGTGCTGCGCGAAAAATACCTCAAACCCGGCGAAGACTGCGCCGATGACGTGCTGCGCCGCGTCGCCAAAGCCTTGGCCTCGGTCGAGCTGCCTGCCCTGCAAGCCAAGTACGAGGCCTTGTTTTTGCACAACCTGCGCGACGGGGCCATTGGCGCCGGGCGCATCATGAGTGCGGCGGGCACCTCCATCCAGGCCACCCTCATCAACTGCTTTGTGCAGCCGGTGGGAGATTGCATTCAAGGCGAGGACGAGGACGGCTACCCTGGCATTTACGAGGCACTGCGCGAAGCGGCGGAGACCATGCGCCGTGGCGGCGGCGTCGGCTATGACTTTTCGCGTATCCGCCCGCGTGGCGCAGCCGTCAAAGGAACTGCTTCGATGGCCTCGGGGCCATGCAGCTACATCAATGTGTTTGACCAGTCCTGCGCCACCGTGGAAAGCGCAGGCGCTCGCCGGGGCGCACAAATGGGCGTGCTGCGCATCGACCACCCCGATATTTTTGAGTTCATCGGTGCCAAGCGCACACCGGGGCGTTGGAACAATTTCAATGTCTCTGTGGCGGTGCCCGACGCCTTTATGCACGCGCTCACACACCAGCAAAGCTCGCAACTGGTGCACCGGGCTCGCCCTGGCACAGAGCGCACAGGCACCGCGCCCACACAGCGCGAAGACGGCCTGTGGATTTACCAGGAACTGCCAGCCCAGGAGGTGTGGGATGCCATCATGCAGTCGGCCTATGACTTTGCCGAGCCCGGCATTTTGTTTCTGGACCGCATCGCCCAGGACAACAACTTGCGCGCCATCGAAACGATTGCGGCGACCAACCCCTGTGGTGAACAACCATTGCCGCCCTATGGCTGCTGCGACCTCGGTCCGGTGATCCTGCCGCGCTTTGTTCGCCATCCCTTTGGCGTGGGCGGTGGCGCGGGTTTTGACTTTGAGCGCTTTGAGCACGCAGTGACTTTGCAAGTACGGGCCCTGGACAACGTGCTGGACTTGACCTACTGGCCGCTGCCGCAACAACAAGCCGAAGCCGCCGCCAAACGCCGCATCGGCGTGGGCTTCACCGGCTTGGGCAATGCGCTCACCATGCTGGGGCTGCGCTATGACAGCGCGCCAGGACGCGACATGGCCGCACTGATGGCCCGCCACATGCGCGATGCCGCTTACCGTGCATCGGTCGCCCTGGCCCAGGAAAAAGGCGCATTTCCGGCATTTGACGCCAGCACGTATTTGCAGCAAGACAACTTTGCGGGGCGTCTGCCCGAAGGCATCAAAGCGGCCATCCGCAGCCATGGCATTCGCAACAGCCACTTGCTCTCGATTGCGCCCACCGGCACCGTCAGTCTGGCTTTTGCAGACAACGCATCCAACGGCATCGAGCCAGCGTTTTCCTGGATGTACCGACGCAAAAAGCGACAGGCCGACGGCAGCACGCTCGAATACGCGGTCGAGGACCACGCCTGGCGGGTGTTCAAGCACCTGGGAGGCGATGTCAATGCCCTGCCCGAGAGCTTTGTCTGCGCGCTGGACATGCCCGCCGAGGCGCATATCGCCATGATGAAAGCGGTGCAGCCTCTGGTGGACACCGCCATCTCCAAGACCGTCAATGTGCCTGCGGATTACCCGTTTGACGCTTTCAAGCATCTCTACCTGCAGGCCTGGCAAGCGCAGCTCAAGGGCCTGGCGACCTACCGACCCAACAGCATTTTGGGCTCGGTGCTGGACGCCAGCCCCGCAGCCACTGCCACTGCGCCTGTGGCTGCGAGGCACGGCGGTAGCGACCCCATGCGCAGCGTCATTGAGAGCCGCCCCAAAGGCGCTTTGTCTGCCGTGGCCGAGAAAGTGGAGTACTGGACGCAAGAGGGGCGCAAAACCTTTTATTTGGTGGTCTCTTTCTTGCCCATGCCCCATGGCGCGGGCACGGTGGAACGGGCCATTGAGTTCTTTATGCCAGTCGGACAGAGCGGCGAGTCGCAGCAGTGGATGACCTCCAGCATGCGGCTGTTGTCACTGGCGGCACGCGGCGGCTTTTTGGAGCGCGCCTTGGCCGACATGCGCAAGGTGGCATGGGACCGAGGACCGGTGCGGCTGGGCAGCTTTACCCGCAGCGACGGTGCTCAGCTCCCTTTGTGGCACGACTCTGAAGTGGCCGCCATTGCGTACGCGATTCAAAACATCATGGCCCAGCGCAACGAGGGTTTAGCCTCCAACGCGCTCAGCACACCGGCCACCGGCCATGCGCCGACCACCATGGCGGGTAAGAAGTGCCAGGAATGCGGCGCACACGCCGTCATCCGCAAAGATGGCTGCGACTATTGCACCCAATGCGGTTATTTAGGGAGTTGCGGATAGACCATGACACACGCCAGCTTGCGCATCATTCACGACGAACACGCCGCACTCACCGCCATGCTGCGCTCCATGGCCATGCTGGTGCAGCGCGGCCCCCAAGACCGGCCGGAGCAGTTTTTTGACGTCATGCGCGCCATGTTGTTCTACATGGACGAGTTCCCCGAGCGACTGCACCACACCAAGGAAACCAAACTGCTGTTTCCGCCAGTCGCCGCACATTCGCCAGCCACGCGCGAGGCCATCGCACAACTCACACATGAGCACGATATTGGCGAGGCGCTGGTGCGCGAGCTTCAGCACCTCTTGCTGGGTTGGGAATTGCTAGGCGACTCCCGCCGCAGCGTTTTCGAGTCGACACTCAAAGACTACGTGGACTTCTACATGAACCACATCCGTTTGGAAGAGACGGTGATCCTCCCAGAAGCGCTCAAGGTCTTGGAGCCTGCAGACTGGCACCTTTTGGACCAGGCTTTTATCGACCAAAGCAATCCGCTCACCGGCAAATACCCGCGCGAGCCCTTGTACGACCGGCTGTTCACCCGTATTGCCATGCACACGCCAGCGCCCATCGGGCTGGGTGATTGACTAAGATAGACCTATGTTGACCCTCCGCTCCCTCATCGCCAGTGTTTTGGCATGCTGCTTGGTCAGCGCCCACGCCGCCGACGGCGCGCCGACCATCGCACCCCACCAACTGCCGCAGGCATTGCTTGAGCAATATGCCAAAAACAAGCCCGAGCTTGGAAAAAACGGCCATTGCGCCGCTGCCTTCGACAGCCGTACCGACGGCCTCAAAATGGCCTTGAGCTGCTCGATTTATGTGCGTCTCTCGGCCCAGGGGGAGCGTTTGGCAGTTTCTTTGTGCAACGAGCGCGCCAAGTTTCTCAAGGTGAAAGCGCCGTGTGCGCTGATCGTCGAGGACTAAAGCGCACCTTGGGGGCAAGGCCCTAAGCACTTTGCGCCCTTGGGGCGGGCCGCATAATTCGGTCTATGACTGCCCACACGACGACCCCTGAGTCTCTCTCCCCTCCATTCCCCCTTGGGCTGCCAGACAGCGGCATCGCGCGTTTGACGCATTGGGGCGTTATTGAAGCCACGGGCGAGGACAGCATCCAGTTTCTCAACAGCCAACT
Organism: Comamonadaceae bacterium; assembly: GCA_947447985.1. Taxonomy (GTDB): domain Bacteria; phylum Pseudomonadota; class Gammaproteobacteria; order Burkholderiales; family Burkholderiaceae_C; genus Allorhodoferax. The sequence continues at coordinate 28,469 of CANFLX010000005.1, read as the reverse complement.
CAGCAACGACCTCAAGCAGCTCTCGCCCACGCAGGCCCGGCTGGCCGCCTTTTGCTCTGCCAAGGGGCGGATGCAAGCCAGCTTCGTGGCCGTGCAGGATTACCAGGGCGCAGTCTTGTTGTTGTGCAGCCAAGACCTGCTGGCCGCGACGCTCAAGCGCCTGTCCATGTTCGTCATGCGTGCCAAAACCAAGCTGCGGGATGCGACCGCGGATTACCCGGTGTACGGCCTGTTGGGCTCAAGCACCAGGCCGATCAAAGATTCGTCGATCGCGCCTTGGAGCGCATTCTTTGACAGCGGCGCGACCGTGGTGCAGCTCTACCCTGCGCAAGACCGTGCACGGCAACTGTGGATCGGTGACGCCAACACCCCTGCGCCGTCGGGTCCTGTATTGGCTTTGTCTGACTGGCAGTGCACCGAAGTGCTCAGTGGCGTAGCCACCGTCAGCGCGGCCGTGGTGGACGCATTCGTGCTGCAAATGCTCAATTACGAATCGGTGGGCGGTGTCAGCTTTAAAAAGGGCTGCTACCCCGGTCAGGAAGTGGTGGCGCGCAGCCAGTTTCGCGGCACCTTGAAGCGACGTGCTTACTTGGCGAGCCTGTCGGTACCCCAAGGTGCGCCCGAACCCTTTGCGGGACAAGAGGTTTTTTCTAGCCAAGACCCCAGCCAACCCTGTGGCTTGCTGGTGCAGGCCGCGCACAGCACACCAGGCGATTGGCTTGCCATTGTGTCCATGCAAACCAGTGCTTCGGAGCAGGGTTCACTGCACCTTGGCACCCCTGATGGCGGCTCTCTGACCTTGATGCCCCTGCCCTACGCCTTGCTCGACGATATCTAAGGCTTGCGGGCGCCGCTCGTTCCAGACGACGGCATCAAGCTCTGACGCGTGGCTCGCTCGACGGTGAGCCTTGCTTGAGGTCCGCCAAAGTCGCGTTTTTTGACATGGGACTTGAAGCATAATGTTTGCCTAAATTGCAATCATTATGATTAAGGAGACAACCATGAAAAAACCCCGTTCCAGGAAGATTGTTGCGCTTTACTTTGCACTGTCCGCATTGGGTGTCACCGCCCTGACCTTGAGCGCGTGCGGTGGCGGCGGCGACACCGACAAATCCCTTTACACGGTCGGCGGCACGGTGACTGGGCTGTCGGACACCGAAAGCGTTGTGCTGGTGAACAACGGAACCGACTTAACGACCGTCAGCAGCAATCGCGACTTCACTTTTTCAGTCGCCCAGACTTCGGGCACGGACTACGCGGTAACGGTAAAGTCCCGCACACCTGGCATTGCATGCGCTGTGGCCAAGGGCAGAGGCACGCTTACTTCGGCCCATGTGACAAGCGTCGCAGTATCTTGCGGTGCCGCCAAGCTAACGGTTCTATCCTCTTTTGACGGCGCGAATCACGGAGACACCCCTATGTCGGCGCTGATCGCAGATAGCGCCGGCAACTTCTATGGAACAACCCGGTATGGAGGCTCCTTCGGCAACGGCACCGTGTTCAAGCTCAGCCCCAACGGTAACGGCTACGACACGTCCATTCTTTACAACTTTGGGAGTGCAAACGCCGACGGCGCCCAACCCAGGGCGGGCCTGACCATGGATGGCGCAGGCAACCTCTATGGAACCACCTCGCTCGGCGGCACCCATAACCAGGGAACGGTATTCAAACTCAGTCCCAACGGCACCGATTACGTACAACGCGTCATTTACAACTTTGGAGATGCGGCGTCTGACGGCGCCACTCCATGGGCTGGCTTAATCATGGACGCCGAGGGGAGCCTCTATGGCACCACTTACAACGGTGGCTCGGCCAATTTGGGCACCGTATTCAAACTAAGCCGTAACGGCAATGGCTACGAGGAATCCATTCTCTACGCCTTTTTAGGCGAATCTGATGGTGCCCACCCTTTGGCCGCCCTGCTCATGGACTCGGCAGGGAACCTTTATGGAACAACCACGTACGGGGGTACAACCGACTCGGGCACAGTATTCATGCTCACTGCCGATGGTGGCACGTACCGTAAAACTAACCTTTGGACCTTTCTCTATGGTGAAAACCCGTCTTCCTCGCTGCTCATGGACAGCGTGGGCAATCTTTATGGAACGAACACACCCGACCAGCCCCTTTTCGGTGGCGGAGCGGTATACCAAATTTCGCACAGCGGTAAACGCACTACATTTGGTGAAGACATGAAAGGAATGCCTTTTGGTGGCCTGGTCATGGACAGCGCAGGAAACCTTTACGGCACAACCGCTCGGTACTTCACTGACACCCTGGGATCAGACACAATCTTCAAAATGAGCCCTAGCGGTCAGTTCACTACGCTGTACACCTTTGACCGTACCGTTACCTCGGGGCCAAGTTCCGCACCTGGAAGCAATGGCGCCGTGCCCATAGGCTCCCTGATCATGGACCGTGCAGGCAACCTGTATGGAACAGCCAGTCTGGGTGGCGCCAACTCCAGGGGCACGGTGTTCAAGCTAGGCGACTGAACGGAAAAATGCTGCTGTCGCCTACTGGCCCGCTAGCGCCGCCATCGCCGCCTGATCCCAATCTGCACCTTGCAGCGAGGGCATGACCGCCGCCCCGTCGACCTCGGTCGCACCTGCCATCCGACGCGCAGTGGCAACGGGTTCACCCAAGGCATTGCGCAGCACGCAATGGCGCGCGGTGGCGTCGTGTTCATCCACTGCGCGAAGTGCCAGCACGCCGTCTTGCATCGCATTCCAGTCGCCCACTTGCGCCGTGATCACGGGCGCACCTTGCTCAAAGCCCAACATGGTTTTGCGCAAAGCATCGGGTACCGTCAGCGCCCGCCGCGAGACGGGGTCGGCAAAGACGTAAATCAGCTCGGCACTCACCAGCAGTTCCTCACCCCGAAAAATCCCGCTCAAAAACTGCAAAGACGAGTTGCCAATGCGCGCGCAGCGCAGGCCCACCCTCAGGCGGTCGTCATAAAAGGCCGAGGCGTGAAACTCCAAGGTGGATTTTTTGACAAACAACTCACCGCCCAACGCGGCCAGGGTTTGCTCATAGGGCAGCGCGAGTGCTCGCCAGTAGTCCGCAATCGCCGTGTCCACATACATCAGGTAGTGCGGGTTGAAGACCACTTTTTGCAAGTCCACTTCCGCCCAGCGCACACGCAAGGGGTGGTGCATGCGGAAATCTGCGGGGCTTGGCAACACTTCAGTCATGATCAAACGCCTTTCTCAATGCCCGCGCGGCGTCCGCGTGGGCCTGCAGAGCTTCGGGAATCGCGCGGCCCATTTTGATGAACTCATGCACCACGCCGCGGTAAATTTCCAAGTCCACCGCCACGCCACTGAGCCGCAGGCGGTCGGCATACAAAACGCCTTCATCGACCAGCGGATCGCACTCGGCCAGGCCCAGCCAGGCGGGCGCTACACCCGACAAATCGACGGGTTCACCGTGCTCGCCTAATCCATCCAAGGGGGCAAAACGCCAGTCTTCGCGGTCCGTGGCTTGGCGCAAATAGTTCTCGAAAAAATACTGGATATGGACTTCTTCCAAGACGAAGCCTTTGGCAAATCGCCGATGCGAGTCGGTATCCTGGTGGCCGCAAGTACCGGGATAAAACAGCAGCTGCAATGCCAGCGCAATGCCCGCATCGCGCGCAGCGATGGCGCAGGCCGCAGCCAAGGTCCCCCCCGCACTGTCGCCACCCACCGCCACGCGGCGGCTATCGACACCCAGGCGCGCACCGCCATCCAGCAGCCACTTGAGCGCATCCCACGCGTCCTCAAAGGCCGTAGGAAAACGGTGCTCGGGGGCGAGGCGGTAGTCCACCGACACCACGGCGCAGTGCGCCAGATGGCTGAGGGTGCGGCACAGCACGTCGTGGGTCTGCACGCTGCCGATGGTGAAGCCGCCACCGTGAAAGTACAGGAGCACTGGCAATTTCTCAACGCTCGGTGCATAGAGTCGGGCCAACAGCTGCGCGCCATCACGCGTCGTCACGTGGTGGTCCTCTACCCGTTGCAATTGAAGGGCAGGAAGGTCCAGCACACCCGCACCTGCCGCATAGGCCATTCGCGCCTGCGGTGGCGTCAAGGCATGCATGGGCACATGGCCCGCACGGGCGATGCGTTCGAGCACGCTGCGCATGGCAGGTGTGAGCAAATGGGCGGGGGCGCTGTGGTGGCGGTGGGGCATGGCGGTGTGGCTTCTTAGTCCAATCCAATCAGGCGGCGGTGCGCACCGTGCGCTTGCCCACACCCAGGGCTGCGCCCACGCTGAGCAGCAGCAAGACCGCAGCGCCCAGCAGTGTGGCGCCATACCAGCCGCGGTCCATGAACGCGCCAAACACGATGGGCGACAGCGCAAACCCCGTATCAAGCCCCGAATACACCAAGCCATACACACGGCCTGTCGCACCTTGGGGTGTGGCTTTTTTGATCATCATGTCGCGCGACGGGCCACCGATGCCCACGGCAAAACCAGTGGCGGCGAGCACCACCATGGTCGCAGTCGCCGAAAGCCATCCTGTTCCACACAGGGCCAACAGCACGGCACCGGTTGCCATGGCCGTCGCGACCACGCGATCACTTTGCACCGGGCGGGAAGCCACAAAGCCCCCCACAAACACGCCCACGGCCCCTGCCAACATGTAGCCGGTAATCGTGTAGGTCGCCGCCTCAAAACTCACGCCATGCATGGCTTTCAAGATCGACACCGCGAAACTCTGCACCACGGCCAAGGTCATGGTCGACAAAAAGAAGAAGCCAAAGCACCACCACACCACTGGCAGCTTCATGAACGCCATGGAGTGCCCCGCGTCGGTCTGCGGGTTGCGCGCCAGCACGATGGTCTTTAGGTGCGTGCGCTTGAGAATCAACAGCCCCAGCACCAGTGCGTACATCAGTGCCGCAGCCACATAGGCCTGGCGCCACCCCAGCAAAGCGCCCAGGCCCGCAAAAAACACCGGCGCAGCGGCCCACCCCAAATTTCCGGTCAGGCCGTGCGCACTGAATGCATAGCCCAAGCGCGGGCTGGACACCCGCTGGTTCAGGATGGTGAAGTCGATGGGGTGAAACGGTGCGTTGGCCGCACCCGCCAAGGCCGCCACGCCCACCAAGGCGATGTAACTGTGCGCCATGGACGCCAGCAAGCAGGCCGTACCAAACATGGCCAAGGACACAAACAGCAGGGGCCTGGCGCCCACCTTGTCCACCAAAAACCCCGAAGACGCCTGACCCAAACCAGAGATGGCAAAGAACACCGTCATCAGCAAACCGAGCTCGGAATAGCTGAAGCCGAATTCCTTGATGAACACCGGAAACAGCAGCGGCAAAATCAAATGGCCGAAATGCGAACTGGCGTGCGCCAGACCGACCAGCCCGATGACGCTGGCGTCTTGCTGCCAGGGAGTGCCGAGCTCGGCGTGAGAGGTTTCTGTGTTGGGCATATGCGGGAATGGTACTCAGACGGGAGTGAGCTTGGCCACGCTCAGCGCCAACCATTTGGTGCCGTGGCGTGGGAAATTGATTTGGGCACGGGCGTCGTCACCCGCACCTTCGAGCGTGAGCACCGTGCCTTCGCCAAACTTGTTATGGAACACCTTCATGCCCACCTTCAGGCCTTGGGCAGACGGCTCTTTGCGCTCGATGGGTGCGGAACTGAGGCTGGGCGTCACGCTGCTGAAACTGCCGAAACTGGTGGACGAAGTGCCCTGCCCCCAGCTGCCGCGCACAGCTTGGCGCTTGGGGGTGAGGAACTTCAGGCACTCCTCGGGCAGCTCATCAAAAAAGCGGCTTTTGAGGTTGTAGCGGGTCTGTCCGTGCAGCATGCGGGTTTGCGAATGGCTCAGGTACAGGCGCTGGCGCGCGCGGGTGATGGCCACGTACATCAGGCGGCGCTCTTCTTCCAGCCCGTCGCGGTCGCTGAGCGAGTTTTCGTGCGGGAACAAGCCCTCTTCCATGCCGGTGATGAACACGCAGTCAAACTCCAGGCCCTTGGCCGAGTGCACCGTCATCAGTTGAATCGCGTCTTGGCCGGCCTGCGCCATGTTGTCGCCCGCTTCCAGCGCCGCGTGAGTCAAAAACGCCACCAGAGGCGACAGCGTCTCGCCCGTGTCACCAAACTCCGGCTCGGTTGCGAGGCTGGCGTCCAAGCCTTGGCTGGCAGGGCTTTGGCTCAAAGGCGCATCGCCCTGCCCCTCGCCCGCCGCACGGCCAAAGCCTTCCAGGCGCACAAAGCTCTCGGCCGCGTTGACCAGCTCTTCCAAGTTCTCGATGCGGTCTTCGCCCTCGCGCTCCAGGCGGTAGTGGTCCAGCAAGCCGCTGTGCTCCAGGGTGAGCGCCACGGTTTCGCGCAAGCTCAAAGTCGCGGTCTGCTCCCGCAGCACATCAATCTTGGCCACAAATGCGCCCAGCAGCGTGCCCGCCTTGCCGGGCACCGCGCTCACCGCGTCGTGGAAGGAGCAGCCCGAGGCTTTGGCGGTGTCCTGCAAGTGCTCAATGCTGCGTGCACCAATGCCGCGCGCCGGAAAGTTGACCACCCGCATGAAGCTGGTGTCGTCGTGGGGGTTGGCCAGCAGGCGCAAATAGGCCAGCGCGTGCTTGATCTCAGCCCGCTCGAAAAATCGCAATCCGCCATACACGCGGTACGGCAAACCGGCATTAAAAAGGGCTGTCTCAATCACCCGGCTCTGCGCGTTGGAGCGGTACAGCACCGCAATTTCGCTGCGCTGGTAGCAGTCGCCACCCTGGTGTTCACTGGGCGTGCGCAGCAAATGGCGCATTTCGTCCACCATCCACTGCGCTTCTTCAAAGTCGCTCGGTGCCTCATACACCCGCACTGGTTCGCCCGCGCCCTGGTCGGTGCGCAGGTTCTTGCCCAGGCGGCGGCTGTTGTGGCTGATCAGCGCATTGGCGCTGTCCAAAATATTGCTGTGGCTGCGGTAGTTTTGCTCCAGCTTGATCTGGTGTTGCACACCAAACTCGCGCACAAAGTCGGCCATATTGCCCACGCGCGCGCCCCGAAAGGCGTAAATGCTCTGGTCGTCGTCTCCCACCGCCAGCACGGCGCCACCTTGCCCACCACCGTCGCCATCCATGCCCACGCCCGCCAGCATCTTGATCCAGGCGTATTGCAGTTTGTTGGTGTCTTGAAACTCGTCAATCAGGATGTGGCGAAAGCGGCGCTGGTAGTTGGTGCGAATATCGGCGTGATCCCGCAGCACCTCGTAGCTGCGCAGCATGAGCTCGCCAAAGTCCACCACGCCTTCGCGCCGGCACTGCTCTTCGTACAGCTGGTAAATCTCAACCTTGCGGCGCGTGTCGGCATCGCGCATCTCCACCGCCTGGGGGCGCAGGCCGTCTTCTTTGCAGCTGGCAATAAACCACACCAGTTGCTTGGGCGCAAAGCGCTCTTCGTCCACGCCAAGCTGCTTGCACAGGCGTTTGACGGCGCTGAGCTGGTCTTGGGTGTCCAAAATCTGAAAGGCTTGCGGCAGACCCGCCGTTTTGAAATGGGCGCGCAAAAAACGGTTGCACAGGCCGTGGAAGGTGCCAATCCACATGCCGCGTGCGTTGACCGGCAGCATGGCCGACAGGCGCAGCACCATTTCTTTGGCAGCCTTGTTGGTGAAGGTCACCGCCAGAATTCCGCCTTGCGACACATAGCCGTTTTGCAGCAGCCAGGCGATGCGGGTGGTCAGTACCCGGGTTTTGCCCGAACCTGCGCCCGCCAATATCAGTGCGTGCTCCGGTGGCAGGGTCACAGCGGCGCGCTGCTCGGCGTTCAGTGCGGCAAGCAGGGGGGCGTCCGCAGCGGCGTTTTGGGAGACCTGTCGAGGGGCAGGGTCCGAGTGGGCGAGTGCACCGCCTTCGGGCAAGTGGTTGTGGGGCATGGGCGCATTGTAGAAACGAGGCGGCTGCCAGCGGCAGCGAGCGGCTGCAACTGCGGGTCGAATGTCGGACGCTGCCCAAATATGCGGCCTAACGCACGGAAACAAGCAGGGAATTTCGCCACATTAGGGCCTGATCATCAACCGTCGAAAGACCCAAGGAAATATCCATGTCCCATTTGAAAATTCAAAAACAGCCCGCCCACTTGTCAGCACGCCTTGGCCAGCTCCCTCGCGTGCCGATGGCCGCCATGATCCTTCTCGGCTTGTTGGCGAGTTCGGCAGTGCACGCACAAAGCTACTCGTCCTCCGCCCCCTCGTCTTCAAGCTTTGCGCCAAGCTACTTTGCTTTCAACGCAGGCACCGCCGACTTGTCCCGACCCATCACCGCCTTTGGCGTGTTCGGCGGACAACAACAAGGCCAAGCCTATGGCGTGGCTCTGGGAAACTACTTCGAAGGGAGCAATTACGGGGTCGAGGTTTCGTATGCCGATTTTGGTTCTGTCACCCGCTATGGCGGCAACAGCAAAGTCGACGGCATCAACCTCAGCCTGATTGGCCGCATGCCGCTGGGCGACAGCTTCAACCTGCTCGGCAAGGTCGGCACCACCTACAGCCGCACCACGGTGACCACTGACGTGGCCAACAGCGCATTGGCGGGCAGCGAGCACGGCTATGACTGGGCCTATGGCGTCGGTGGCGAGTACAAAATCAATGCGAGTTGGGGCGCAACACTGCAGTACGCCGAGCATTTCGTCAAGTACCCCAGTACCGGCAGTGAGCGCATCAGTTCGACCACCTTCGGCGTGCGCTACTACTACTAACAGCAAACCGGGTGCGCTGGCTTGCACTGCAAGACGGCGCGCCCCAGTTGCACCTGACGACCTGTGACTTCTATGAATTTCCAGCACATTGACCCTCTAGCGGCAAGCAGCGTGTGCTTGCGCGACCTGTGCATCGCCTGTGCCATGAGTGCGGCAGACCTGCATGAGTTGATGGACTACGGCGCGTTGACCCCCTTGGAGCCAACCGATTCAGAACCGCAATTCGCCATCAGTTATATCGAACCCCTGCGGACTGCCGGCATCCTGCGACGCGACTACGACCTGGACCTCTTTGTGGTGGTGATACTGATGGACTACCTGCAACGCATCGTTCAGCTGGAAGACCAAGTGCACCAGCTACAAGCGCAAACCTACCCCGCCCATTAACAAAGCACCGCGCGCCTGCAGGCCAGGCACGCGGTGCGACCACTCAGGGTTTGCTCATCTTGGTGCCCTCAATGGTGATATCGACCCTGCGGTCAGCTTGCAGGCAGGCAATCACTGTGGCCATGCGCCCCTTGGCACAGCTGCCTTTGGGCGTGACGGGTTCAGACTCGCCCACGCCGCGGGTCGCAATGCGGTCCCATGCCACGCCCTGCATCACCAGGTAGTCACGCACCGATTCGGCACGGCGCACCGACAGGCTCTGGTTGTAGGCCTCGGTGCCAAGGCGGTCCGTATGACCGACCACTTCAATTTTTTCACCTTGAAGGCCCAGAATGTTTGCGCTGGCCTCGTCCAGCATCTTGCGGCCTTGGGGGCGTACCGTGGATTTGTCAAAGTCAAACAAAGCGTCTGCGGCATAGCGCAGCACCGGTGCTGCTGCAGGTGTTGGTACTGCGGCAATCAGGGGCGCTGGAGTGGGAGCCGGCTGGGGCGCTGCTGCCGCTGCCAGAGGTGCCGGTGCAGATGCTGGCGCAGGCGGTGCGGAGACGCGGGCGGGCGGCGAGGCGACGGGATCGCACTCCGCCTGGGCCATGGCGGGCGTCCATTGGCCGTCATGCCAGCATTGACCGGGTGTGCCACTGCGCACAAAGTCGCCGCGCCCCTCCAACAGGTAGCCCGGTTTGGTGCTGGATTGCGCGAGAGCCGCCAGGGGCAACAGCACCAAGGCGCTGGCCTGAAGCAGGCGCCGTGCGCCGCAGGATGGTGGGTGGTGGGACATGGTGAGCCTTTGCTTGAGTGATCGTTGATGAAGCAGCAGCGTGACCGCACGCTGCGTGCAGCAAGACTAGGCCCTGAACCCCACAGCGTCTGTGCGCTGGGGGACGATCTGCGCACTGGTGCGCCAACGCACGGACGCGGCCTTAGGGGCTCACTAGTCTTGCAAGGGGAAACTTCCCCTGAAACCTTAGGAACCACCATGCTCAAACATACAGGCGCTGACAAAGCCATTCAATCGGCCGAAGCCGCATTTGCCAACACCCAGCATGCCGCCAGCGAAGCTCTGCATGGCATCGGCCATGCGATGGACCACAGCTTGGTACGGGCGCACGACGCAGGCATGCAATTGCGAGATGCGGCCCGCCATGGCAGCCAGGGCGCCAGCAGCGCTATCCGGCATGACCCTGTCAAATCGGTGCTCATAGCCGCTGCCACCGGCGCCGCCCTGATGGCCTTGGTCAGCCTGCTGACCCGCTCTTACAACCGCAACTAGCGTGGCCGCGCCAGCGCTACGCCGGCTGAAGGGTCGGCGTGCGCTTGGCGAAATAGAGCCACACCAGAACACTCAAGCAGGACGCGAAAAAGCACCAGGTCGAGATAAACCACTGGGCGTAGAAATAGGCCGTGGCAAGCAAGGACAGGCTGATGAAAAATCCAAACCAGCGTACCTGCGACCAGCTCGACACCAGAGGTGCCAGGCACGCGGCCAACAGGTACAGCACCGTGGCCAATGGCTGGTGAAAATGCGCAAACACATAGGCAATGTGGCCGCCATGCACCTGCGCGATAACCGGCGTTTGCGCCATGTACCAGGCAAGGTACGACCCCACCACAGACCCCCCCAGCGCCATCAGGCCGATCACCCTGCGCCGCGGTCCTGCAGGCTCCAGGCTGTACACCGCCAGCGGGATGACCGTGGGCCAAAACACCTGCGAGAACACGGAATATCCCAAGGTCAGTTGCGCACTCAAACACGCTTGCGCGCTGCCCAGGCTGAGCCACAAGCCGCCTTCGAGCAGCTGTTGAACGCCAAAACACAGAGGGATCAATGCATAGGGCCACTCCCTGGGGCTTTGTGCACGGCGCACACATAGCGTCCCCACCAGCACCAGCGCGGTGCCGGTACCAAAACTGGCAAGCGGAGAAAAACACATGGCGCGCTTGTACCACTCCGAACGCATGGGGTCTGTGTGATGGGACACCCAGTGAATGTGCCTCAGCGCACCGAACTATTTGCCCTGAGTCGAAATACTGCAAGCCATCAACCCACTTTCCTCGCCCATGCGAGTTCATCCACCATGCCACGGGACCCGACTATGACCATCTTTACCACCTTCGATGACCGAGTCGCACGCCTGTGCGCCTTGGCACTCACCGCAGCGCTTGCCGCTTGTGGTGGCGGCACGCAGACCCCCATTTTGGGCGGAGTGGATGCCGGTGCGACCCCTGTGGCGCCTACCGTGACCGCGGTGGTCCCGCTGGCACTGGCTCCGGCTGTGGCGCTCAACACCAAGGTGCTGACCGCCACCTTCAGCAAGCCCATGAACCGCGCGACCCTGTTAAGCAGTTTCACCCTCGCCTGCCCCACGGGAACGCCCTTTGCCGGCACCGCCGACTACACCGCCGCCAGCACCACGGCGACGCTGACACTGCCCGCCTTGCCCAATCTGCCGGCCAATGCCAATTGCACCGCCACCATCACCACGGCGGCTCAGGACAGCACAGGGCTTGCCATGGCCAACAATTTCAGCTGGACTTTCAGAACATCGTCGACACCGGACAGTACGGTGCCCACGGTCATCAGCACGCTGAACGCCAATGGCGCGGTCAACGTGCCCGTCAACACCAAAGTGGGGGCCACCTTCAGCGAAGCCATGAACCCCGCAAGCCTGGTGGGCGCCAATTTCGCGCTCAAAGAAAGTGTGAGCAACAACCCAGTGGCGGGCGGACTCGCCTTGAGCGCCAGCACGGTCCTCTTCACGCCCTCGGTGAGCTTGACACCGTCCACCGCCTACACAGCCACCATCAAGGGGGCCAGTGGCGGGGCGTCCGATCTTGCAGGCAACCGGCTGGCCGCTGACTATGTGTGGAGCTGGACCACCGCAGCCAGTCCGTCAGGCGACACCGTGCCCCCGACGGTCCTGGGCAGCAACCCCTTGAACCTCGCCATTGGCGTGTGCATCAACAAAACGGTCAACGTCACTTTCAGCGAGGCCATGGACCCACTGAGCGTGACCAACAGCAGTTTCAACCTGGCGCCCACCGCAGGTGCTGCCGTGCCGGGTCTGGTGAGTTATGACCCCTTGACCCATATCGCCAGCTTCAATCCCTCCGGCAACCTGATCGGTACCCCTGCCACCAGTTACGTTGCAACGGTGAAAGGCGGCGCAAGCGGCGTCAAAGATGTGGCGGGTAACACCATGGTTGCCGATCACTTCGTGCACTTCACCACCAATGCGTCCACCTGTGCGGTCGCACCCAGGCTTGGAGCCATGGCGCCATTTGGCAGCTTTGGTGGGAGTTCGAGCCTCACCAACGACGGTCTCAGTACCCGCATCCATGGCGATGTAGGCGTCAACGCGGCGTCCAGCAGCATCACCGGTCTGACCGACAGCGGCGGCAACGTTTACACCGTCACCGGGGACAACGCGGGCATCGTCAACGGGCTGGTCTATACCTTGACCGACCCACCGCTCTCCACCCCGGGGGCAGCGGTCATCGCAGCGCAGGCCGACGCTTTGACCGCCTACAACAGCATCTCCCCTGCCTCGCTGGCGGGTGGCATTGATGTGTCCAGCTTGAGCCAATGCCCCAGCTGTGGCGGCCTTGGACAAGGTGCTGGACAGCTTGCATGGCGCACCCTGCCGCCAGGCGTGTACCTGTCCACCACCGGCACCTATGGCATTGGCATCACGGCGCCTAACGCGGGCAACCTCACCCTGGACGCCGCTGGCGATGCCAACGCCGTCTGGGTGTTTCAAACGGCGGCCAGCACAGGAACGCTAACCGTGGGACTCACGGGCCCTGCAGTTCCTGCGACCGCGATTCAGGTTTTGTTGATCAACGGTGCGCTGGCCAAGAACGTGTTTTGGTACGTGCCCGCAGGTGCCACCATAGGCACCGGCTCGACCATGGTTGGCACGCTGCTTTCCAATGCGTCCATCACCTTCTCGACGACAGGCGGCAGCCCGCCGACGGCGCCCGACACACGCCTCTTCGGCCGCGCCATCGCCATCGCGGCGGGGGTCACCATGACCAACACCGTCATCACGGTTCCCGCTCCCTGATTCGCCCCTACACACCGGAGATTCACATGAACCCCAACACACAGGCCCGCTGCTATTTCAAACTTTGTTTTATGGCAGTCGCCATCACCACGTCGTGTGCGACCTGGGCCGATGAGGCCATGCCCTGGTACATCGGCGCCAGTGGCGGCCCCAGCCAGGGCACGATCGACGACGGCCGGATTCTGCAAGGCCTGAGCGCTGCCGGGCTGCCACTGGCGAGCATCACAGACGACAGCCGCGACAACGGCTACAAGGTCTTTGGCGGCTACCACTTCAGCCCCAATTTCGCGCTAGAAGCCAGCTACTTTGACTTGGGCAAATACGGCTTTGCCGTGAGCACCACGCCTGCTGGAACTTTGACGGGTGAGTCCCGCGTCCGGGGCCTGGGACTGGACGCCGTGCTGATGGCTCCCTTGACCAACAAGTTGCGCGTCTCTGCCAAAGTGGGTTTGAACTACGCGCAAGTGCAAGACAACTTTGTCGCCAGCGGCGCCGTGACGGCGGCGAACCCCAACCCCTCGCAAACCGAGCTCAATCCCAAAATCGGTTTCGGGATGGAATACGCGCTGACCGAAGCACTGAGCGTGCGCGCTGAGATCGAACGTTACCGCATCAGCGATGCGGTGGGGGGGCGTGGCGATGTGGACCACCTGACGGTGGGGCTGGTGTATTCCTGGGGCCTGCCCCAAGCCATGACGCCCGAACCCGCATCGACCCCCGCCCCCCAATGACCGACCGCTGACCCGTCACCCCGTATGCAGCCCATGGATGGTGGGGCCCATCACCATCCCATTTGTTCACTCAATTTCAACCTACTGGAGAATTTCCATGAAACTTCGCAACATCCTTGCCATCACTGCCACCGCCGTGGCCATGCTCACTGCCACGGGCTGCGCTGTACAGCGCGGTCAGGAATCTGTGGGCGCCTATGTGGACGACACAGGCATCACCACCATGGTCAAGTCGCGCTTTGTCGAAAACAAGCAGGTGGATGCCACGGCCATCAGCGTTGAAACCCTCAAAGGCACCGTGATGCTGTCCGGCTTTGCCAAAAACGCCACCGAGCGCTCCACGGCAGAGACCATTGCCCGGGGTGTGAAGGGTGTGACGAGCGTGAGAAACGAAATCATCGTCCGTCCGTAAACCGCCGCTGGCAGCGTTTGCAAGCCTGGCCGCACCGGTCGCCCCTTGGCGTTGGTGCGGCCTTTTTATTGAAACCACCTCAAGGAACCCAGAACATGGTCCACACCACCCCCCACAGTCCAGGCAATGCGGCCATGGCCAAGGCGCTCGCTGGCATATTGGCCATCAGCCTGGCCGCCTGCGGCAAGACACCCGAAGAATCGAGCTCCGCAGCGCCCACCGCCAGCATGGGCGATGTGATCGACAACACGGTGGTGACAGCACGCATCAAGTCCGCGCTGATGGCCAATCCCAAAATCAACAGCTACGACTTCAAGGTCGAAACCCGCAATGGCGAAGTGCTGCTCAGCGGCTTTGTCGACACCCAGGCGCAGCTTGACTTGGCTTTGGAAACGGTGCACGCCGTCGAAGGTGTGGGCAGCGTTCAAAACAATGTCATCCTCAAGGGCGCGAGCGCCACCGCGGGAAACAAGGTGGACGACAGCGTTATGACTGCCCGCGTCAAAGCAGCTTTGCTGGCCGACCCTGGCATGCACAGCCTCGACATTCGGGTGGTGACGCATATCGACGAGGTTCAGCTCAGTGGTTTCGTCGACAACCAGACACAAATGGACCGCGCCATGGCATTGACCCAAGCCATTGCGGGTGTCAAGCATGTGGCCAATGAGATGGCCATCAAAAAGTGACTTGACTCAGCGCCCCGTGTTTACCCTAGGTCGGACCGATTGGCCCGATTAAAGGGGACACTCTGCGCATGGATATCCCCAGCGCAATCACCCCCCGCGACACCCGGCACACGCACACCGCGATCATCATCGGCACCGGCTTTGCCGGTTTGGGTATGGCCGTCGCACTGCGCAAACAGGGCATCGACGACTTCGTCATTTTGGAAAAAGCGCACGATGTTGGTGGCGTCTGGCGCGACAACCGCTATCCCGGCGCCGCCTGCGATGTGCCCTCGCACCTCTACTCCTTTTCTTTTTTCCCCAATGCGAATTGGACGCGCAAGTTTGCACAGCAGCACGAAATTTTTGCCTACCTGCAAGACTGCGCGCAACGCTTTGACCTGCAGCGCCACGTTCGCTTCGGCGCAGAGGTCCGCGCGGTGGACTACCAGGACAAAGCGGCGCTGTGGACCGTCACGCTGAAAGACGGCAGCGCCTTGCGCAGCCAACTGGTGGTAACGGCCATGGGGCAACTCAGCCTGCCTGCCCTGCCCCGCATCGAAGGAATGGACAGGTTTGAAGGCAAGGCCTTTCACTCGGCGCAGTGGGACCACAGTTTTGACCTCGCAGGCAAGCGTGTGGCGGTCATCGGCACGGGGGCCTCGGCCATCCAGTTTGTGCCCGCGATTGCATACAAAGTGACGTCTTTGACCGTTTTTCAACGTTCGCCCGCTTACATCCTGCCGCGCCCGGACCGTCCCTACACGGCATGGGAGCGCCTGCTTTGCAAATCGGCGCCGTGGACGATGCGTCTGCGCCGTTTGGCTATTTATGTGCAGTACGAGTCCCGCGCGCTGGCGTTTACGCGCATGAAGTGGCTGATGACGCCCGTGGGCAAGTGGCCGTTTATGCGCCTCTTGGAGCGCCAGGTGTCCGACCCCGCGGTGCGTAGAAAGATGGTTCCCGATGACCCCATCGGCTGTAAACGCATCCTGCTGTCCAGCGACTACCTGGCCACTTTTGACCAGCCCCATGTGCAGCTTGAGACCGATGCCATACAGCGCATCACGCCCACGGGTGTGCAGACCCATGCGGGTCAACACCATGGGGTGGACGCCATCATTTATGGAACCGGCTTTGCAGCCACCCGGTTTCTGGCGCCGTTGGAGATCCGGGGACGCCAGGGCAAAAAACTCAGCGACGCATGGGCGCTGGGGGCCAAGGCCTACATGGGCATCATGGTGCCGGAGTTCCCCAATTTTTTTATGCTGTATGGCCCCAATACCAATTTGGGACACAACTCCATCGTGTACATGATCGAAACCCAGATCGCCCACGTGGTGCGATGCCTCCAAAAAATGAAGCAATCCCGCGCCAGCACGATCGAGGTGCAGCCTGCGGCCTACCAACGGTTCACCGCGGACGTGCAGTCGCGCTTTGCCAATACCGTGTGGGTCGGCTGCAGCAGTTGGTATGTGGATGAACAAGGCTACAACAGCACCACATGGCCGGGCTTTACGCTCAGCTACCGCTGGCTCGCCCGCTGGGGAAGCCTGGGCGCCTACCGCTTCACCCGCACGCAGCCCACCACCGAGGGTGTGACGCCATGATTCGCCGCGTCCTGGCGCCCCACGGTCGGCTGGAACGGTTTCTTGCCGCCTTTTTACGCGTCTTTTTGCGCGTCGCTTTTCAGCCTTGGATCGGACCACGGCTGCAAGCCGTGGGCCAACGCCGGTTGGTGAATGCTTTGGCACTTTTGATGCCGGGGCGCATGGGGCTCAGACGCAGCACGCAGCAGGTCGGACATCTTGAGATTGAAGTGCTGTCGCCCCCACAGGCAGAGGCCCGAGCGGTCATCTTGTACCTGCACGGCGGCGCGTTTTGTCTTGGCAGCGCTGGAACCCACCGTGGCCTGTGCTCCCACTTGGCTTTCGAGAGCGGACTGCCGGTCTGGATTCCCAACTACCGCCTCGCCCCCGAACACCCCTACCCCTGCGCCTTGGATGACGCCCTGGCGACCTATGGCGCGCTGCGCATGCGCGGTTATTCGAGTGAGCACATTGTGGTGGCGGGTGACTCGGCGGGTGGCACGCTGGCCTTGGCCTTGGTCCTGCGTTTGCAACAGCAAGGACAAGCGCTGCCTGCAGGCTTGGCCCTGATTTCGCCGGTGACAGACACCAACGCCGCAGCACAACGTGCCCCAAGCCCGCAGGGCGTGCGCGCCGACCCCATGGTGAGCGCAGACTGGCTCCGCCAGGGCCTTGGCTGGTTGCATGTGCCGCACGGCACACCCGAGTTTTCGCCTTTGCACACCGACCTGGCAGGGCTGCCGCCCATGCTGATTCAGGCTGGCGACGAGGAAATTTTGCTGCCCGACGCCACGCGGCTCGCAGCCCATGCGCAGCAGTGCGGCGTGGTGTGCCAACTGGAGATCCACGAGGAGCGCTGGGATGTTTTTCACTTGCAAGCGTTTTACTTGCGCTCGGCCCGCCAGGCGCTGCAAACCTTGGCCGCCTTCGCGCGCAGCGCAGCCGCGTAGCCCGACTCCGCGGCGCAGCCGCTTGCGGCACCCCAAAGCGGGTAAATTGTTGACTTTCGGTCAGAAATTGTCAGATTTAGGTCAAATAAGCAATTTATACTAGAGAAGTATGAATTTCCAAGATAGTGTCAAAATCAAAACAAAGTCTTGGACAGGGCTGCTTGTGGCGACGGCGCTCACGGGCTTCGCCATGGTCGCCAATGCGCAAGTACCGGCGGCTGCGCCTAAAGAGCCCAGCGCGCCACAAAGCCCAGCGCCCGCAGCAGGCCCGAATGCGGTGACCCGCGCTGCGGTGGGCCAAAACATTTTGAAATGCGCATCGCGCGTTGAGCAAGTGAGCAATTACTTAGGTTTTAACGCCAACGCCGGCGCTTTCCTGATGGGGTCGCCCCAGGACGGCGACAACAAAATTACGCCCTTGCTGATGGAGGTGCCTACCCCTGACGGTGTGGCCTATGTGTCGGCCACGTTTGCGGCCAACCAGAGCAACGGGTGTGGCGTCACGTACGACGCGCTGACCTACTGGCCCAAAAGCTGTGAGGCACTGGCCAACGAGCAGTTTCAGCAGTTGAAACGCGTGGGAATGCTGAAAAAAGACATCCTCGTCCTGAACGGGGGCGTGTCCATGAAGGTTTTTTTGATGCCAGCCGGAAGCGGCTGTGTGTCGATCAAAAAAGAAGTTGTTTTATAGCTATCAAGCAACGGCTTAGTTCGGCCCTGCAGACAGGGTCATTTTTTTAGGAGTTAGAAAATGCACGTTCAAATGAAATTTCGCAAGAGCCTGGTTGCCGTAGGCGTTTTGGCGGTTCTGGCCAGTGGCCAGGCCATGGCAGACCTTGGATCCATTGGTATATACGCAAATACCGACAACTCGGGTGGCGAGGGTGTCTACATTACTTCGAACGGCAACGGGAGCTTCAACGGCGCCGGTGCTGCGCTCTTCCTGACCACGGACGGATATGCCAGCCTCCGGGGCAACACCGCCTTCAACATCACCAGCCCAGCTACCACGCTCTCTGGCACTTTGTCGGTCACCGGTACCAGCACCACCACAGGTATCACCAATACCGGCACCTTGAGCAACACCGGTGCATTCACCCAAGCCGGCGGCGCAGCCAACATTAACGTCAACAGCACCCAGACCACCAACATTGGTACTGGCGCCGGCGCGAGCGTCAACAACATCGGTGGCGTGAACTCGACTAACACGATCACTGGTGCTAACAACACCATGACCGCGGTAAACGCCAACACCATCACCGGCGCGAGCAATAGCATCACCGCATCCACCGGAGACAACAGCATCCTGGCGTCCGCGGGCAACAACAGCATCGCAGCCGACCAGAACAACTACCTGACCGCCGGTGGCGACAACAACATCACCGCTGCGACGGGTACTAATAACATTGAAGCGCCCATCAACAACATCGGCGTGTCCACCACGTCGTCGGTGAACACGATCGGTAACAGCAACGCAGCCACCAGCGTGACCACCCGTGGCGGCAACGCGACCTCGGTTGTAGCCAACAATGTCGCTTCCCTCACTGTGACGGGTGGCACCTCCAGCCTGCCCGGACATGGAAGCAACACTACCACCGGCAAGCTGATGGTCAGCAACACCGGCGGCGCCAGCGTTGATGCCAACGGCAAAATCACCGCTGACAACTCGACAGCCCCCAGCGCTTCGCTGACCCTGACCAACGGCCTGGGCAACACCCACGGTATCGTTGTTACGGAATCGCAAACCACGATGTCCGGTGGTACCCAGTCGTCGAGCCTGACCTTGAACAACCGCGCTGCAACCTTCAGCCAGTCGCAGTCCGGCGCGCCCATCACCGTGACCGGCGTGGCCAACGGCGCTGCAGATTTTGATGCAGTCAACGTTCGCCAGTTCGCAGGTGCCATCGCTGCGGTGACCGCCGCTGCCAACATTCCCTCACCGGAAGCCGGCAAGACAACCTCCGTTGGCTTGGGCCTTGGCAGCTTCATGGGCAAGAGCGCGCTGAGTATGGGCGTGGTGCATCAAATGCAAAAAGGCCCAACCCTCAAGTTCTCGGTCGCTGGTGGCTTGGATGAAGGCGGTCAAACACCGACCGTCGGTCTGGGCGCTGGCTGGTCCTGGTAAAAGCCACGAGCCCTCGGGCTCCAAGGCCCTGCCCGCTTTGCGCTGGCAGGGCCTTTTTTTTATGCCGCTGCTAATCGCCTAGACCCGCTCCAACACCAGCGCGATCCCCTGCCCCACGCCGATGCACATGGTGCACAAGGCATAACGACCGCCCGTGGCGTGCAGGCGGTTGATGGCGGTGGTGGCCAGGCGCGCGCCTGAAGCCCCCAAGGGGTGCCCCAAGGCGATGGCACCACCCCAGGCGTTGACGCGGGCGTCGTCGTCTTTCAAACCCAGCAAGCGCAACACGGCCAGGCCTTGGGCGGCAAAGGCTTCGTTGAGCTCGATCACATCCATGTGCGCCAAGCTCAGGCCCGCCAAAGCCAGCACCTTGAGGGTGGCAGGTGCCGGGCCAATACCCATGACCCGCGGCGCTACACCCGCGGTGGCCATGGCGACCACGCGCGCTTTGGGCGTGAGGCCATATTGGGCAAGCTCTGCGGCGCCTGCCAGCAGCACGGCACAGGCGCCGTCGTTGACGCCTGAGGCGTTACCAGCTGTCACGGTGCCGTCTGGCCGCACCACGCCTTTGAGTTTGGCCAGGGCTTCCAGGCTGGTTTCGCGTGGATGTTCGTCGGTGTCCACCACGATCGCGTCGCCCTTTTTCTGGGGAATGTGGACAGGCACAATTTCCCGCGCCAGGTGCCCGGCTTTTTGCGCCGCCACCGCGCGCAATTGGCTGTTCAGGGCCATCAGGTCTTGCGCTTCGCGCTCAATCTTGTAGTCCACCGCCACGTTTTCTGCGGTCTCGGGCATGGAGTCCACGCCGTACTTTTCTTTCATCAGCTTGTTCACAAAGCGCCAGCCGATGGTGGTGTCGTACACCGCATTGGCGCGGCTGAATGCCGTCTCCGCCTTGGGCATGACAAAGGGCGCACGGCTCATACTCTCTACACCGCCTGCAATCACCAGCCCCGCCTCGCCCGCCTTGATGGCGCGTGCACCGGTGCCAATGGCGTCCAGGCCCGAGCCGCACAGGCGGTTGACGGTGGCGCCAGACACCTCCAGGGGCAGCCCCGCCAGGAGCGCACTCATGCGCGCCACGTTGCGGTTGTCCTCGCCGGCCTGGTTGGCACAGCCGTAAATCACGTCGGACACCGCCGTCCAGTCTACCTGGGGATTGCGCGCCATCAGCGCTTGAATGGGAATCGCACCCAAATCGTCGGTACGCACCGAACTCAAAGCGCCGCCGTAGCGGCCAAAGGGAGTGCGAACGGCGTCGCAGATAAAAGCGTCGGTCATGGTGTCTTCAATAGTAGTTAGAGCTCAGGCTTGAATCGGCAAACCAATCAGCGATTCAAGCTCCATGATAGACAGGCCGTCGACCAGGTCGATTAACTTCAGCCCTTGTGGCGTGCAGGCCAGAGTGGCCAGATCGGAGTAAATGCGTTTGACACAGGCAATGCCCGTCAAGGGGTAGCTGCACTGGCTGACGACTTTGCTTTTGCCGTCTTTGGTCAGCAAGTCCATCATCACCCAGGTTTGTTTGGCCCCAACCGCCAGATCCATGGCGCCGCCCACGGCCGGAATCGCGTCGGGCTCGCCGGTGCTCCAGTTGGCCAAATCGCCCTTTGCCGAAACCTGAAACGCACCCAGCACGCTGATATCAATGTGGCCGCCACGCATCATGGAAAAGCTGTCAGCATGGTGGAAGTAGCTGCCCCCGGCCAACAGGGTCACGGGCTGCTTGCCTGCATTGATCAAGTCAAAGTCCTCATCCCCCGCGGAAGGCGCAGGGCCCATGCCCAAAATGCCGTTTTCGCTGTGCAGCACGACTTCCAAGTCCTTGGGTAAATAGTTGGCCACCAGCGTGGGTTGGCCAATGCCGAGGTTGACATAGGCGCCGTCAAAAATGTCCTGCGCCACCCTTTGGGCCAGCGCTTGTTTGGTGCGTTTGGTGTAGTGGGCCATGGCTGATTTATGCGGGTGGAGCAGCCTTGAAGCCGCCCGCCTGGGTGGATACGCGTGCGATTTGCACGATGTGCGAGACAAAGATGCCGGGGGTCACCACCTGCTCTGGATCCAAGGTGCCAAGTTCGACGACGTCGTGGACGGTGGCAACGGTGTGCTTGGCAGCCGCGGCCATGACTGGGCCAAAGTTGCGTGCCGCTTTACGGTAAGTCAGGTTTCCCCAGCGGTCGCCGGTCTCCGCCTTGACCAAGGCCACATCGCCATGGATAGGAAACTCCAGCACATAAGATTTGCCATCGATGACCCGGGTTTCTTTGGCACTGCCGTCGGGGTTCAGGGCCAGCTGGGTTCCGAACCCGGTGGGCGTGAAAAAAGCACCAATGCCTGCGCCCGCAGCGCGCAGGCGCTCCGCGAGATTGCCTTGCGGCACCAACTCCAGCTCAATCTGTTTGCTGCGGTACAGCGCATCGAACACATAAGAGTCCGTCTGCCGGGGAAAGCTGCAGATGATTTTTCTCACACGCCCAGTTTTGAGCAATGCCGCCAGCCCGGTGTCGCCATTGCCTGCGTTGTTGTTGACCACTGTGAGGTCGCGCGCACCTTGCTCAATCAAGCCGTCGATGAGCTCGTTGGGAATACCGGCCGTGCCGAACCCTCCGATAAGAACGGTATCTCCATCCTTGACCCGCGCCAGTGCCTGTCCAATGGAACTTGCAAGCTTGTTAATCATGGCTTTCGTTCAGTACAAAATCAAAATGAAGTTGCGTATTTCCATCAGACTGCTTAACCCAGTCTGCGATCAAAGATTCCCGAACGCCGAAGACTGCGTCTGACTCCAGGTATTGATCGCCATTGCGAAATACGTGGGTGATCAAGGTCTCGAACCCCGGCGCCTTGATCATGAAATGCAAATGCGCTGGCCGCCATGGATGGCGCCCCGTGGCACGCAGCAGATCCCCCACCGGTCCGTCGGTAGGAATGGGGTAGGCCTCCGCGACAATCGTGTTGAAGTGAAAGCGGCCCTCGCTATCGGCCTGCAAGCGCGCACGCGCCTGGGGGGCATGCAACTCGGGACGCTGTACGTCATAAAAACCTTCTTCGTCGGCTTGCCAGACTTCCAACACCGCATGCGCCACCGCTTGCCCGTGGCTGCCCACCACCCGACCTGACACCGTACACGATTGGCCAGGTGCCCCCTGGGCCACATCACCCCCCAAGGGGACCTCGGGCGCGTCCTCCACAAAAAAAGGACCAAACACTGTGGCTTCGGTGCAGCCCGGTGGCTTTTGGTTGTTCATGGCCACGGTCAACATGGACAGGCCCAACACATCGCTGAGCAAAATAAATTCCTGGCGCGTGTCATCGCATTGTTGCCCCGTGCGGGTGAGGAATTGAATGGCGTGCATCCACTCCTCCTCGCTCAGCTTCACATCCCGCGCAAAGTCGTGGAGGTGGGTTACCAAGCTGGTCAGAATGGTTTTAAGCCGCGCATCGGGCATATCGCTCATGCGCTCCAACACGGCTTGGGTGATGGTGTTTTGGTCTACGTTTTTCATAAAGAGGGGGCGGTGTTGAGTTCAAAGTCGACTTGCTTGCGCTCCAATCGCAGGGGGCCGACCAGTCGCTTGATTTCCAAATGGGCAGGATGGTTGGCATAGGCCTCCAGCGCGGCCCTGTTTTCGAAGCGCATGGACAAGGCTACGTCCCATGCGTCGGGGGCGTCGACCACATTGACGCCAACCTGCATGTCCAACACACCCGCGATGGTGCCACGTGTTGCCTCAAACGCAGCGACGGCGGTACGCGCTTGCGACAGTCGTTCATCGGCGGTGGCGCCATTCATGCGCCACATGACGATGTGCACGATCTGGGGGCTCACGCTGACGGCCCCGTGGTGAGCACCACGCGCCTTTGCGTGGGAAACAAGGACCAGCCCCAGCGCTGCTGCACATAGCCCCACAGGCCGTGCTTGAAATAAATCGTGGTCAGGATCGCCAGCACGCCCAGGCCCATCAAGTACCAAGAGCCGAAATCACTGAAAAACTTGCTGAGCAACCAAAACACCAGCGTTCCGACCAAGGGCCCTTCGATGCGGCCCATGCCCCCAATCACCACCATGAAAATGGCGAAGGCGGTCCAATTGACACTGAAAGCCGCATCGGGGCTGATGCGCAGATTGCCGACAAAGTACAGTGCGCCGGCCAGCCCCGCGCCAAAGGCAGCCACCGCATAGACCGCCAACTTCATAGAACCGACGGCGATGCCTTGGGACTCGGCGGCCACGGGGTTGTCGCGAATCGCCAGCAGCGCCAGCCCGCGCTTGCTTCGCAAAAACAGGTACACCAACGTAATACTCGCCACCACGCACAGCAAGGCAATCCAATAGGTCCACGATTCGCGGCTTGCTTTGTCAATGCCGCGCAGCGCCGTGAGTGTGGTGCCCGCTCCTGCGCCCACCGCGCTCAGGTTGGCAAAGCTCAAGCGAAACACCTCGGCAATCACCCAGGTCCCAATGGCAAAGTAGCCGCCCTGCAAGCGAAATGCAATGCGCGAGACCGGTATTGCCACCAAGCCCGCCACCACGCCGCCAATCGCAATAGCGACAAAGGGGTTGACGCCCCAAAAATTGCCCAAGACCAACATGGTGTAGGCGCCCAGGCCAAAAAAAGCTTGCTGACCGATAGACACCATGCCGCCGTAGCCCGCCAGCAAATTCCACATCAAGGCAAAAATGAAGTGGCATGCAATTTCCACAAATTCATGCATCCAGCTGGACTCTGCCCACAGTGGCAAACTCGCCGCAGCAATGACCGCCACCATGGCCACAACCAGCAAAACCCGGGTGTAGGCGTGCCCACGCTCTACCGAAAACTGCTTTTCAATGAGGGGATTCATAGCCAGCCTTAACGCGTTTTAGGGTACAAGCCTTGGGGCTTGACCAAGAGCACAAACAAGAACATCAGGTGCCCTGCCCAAACGCCCCAGCCCGGATCGAGTCGAAAACCCACTTGCTGCGTCACTCCCAACAGCATGCTGCCCGCCAGCGTTCCCCAAAAGCTGCCCATGCCTCCCATGATGACGGCCTCAAACGCAAACAGCAGCAACATCGGACCGTCCGAAGGCGCGACGGTGGTTCGCAAGCCTTGTAAGACACCCGCCATGGCGATCAGCACAAAGGCCAAAGCGGTCGCCAGGGCGTACACGTTCTTGGAGCGCAGGCCCATGAGTTCTGCGATTTCAGGGTCATCCGACACCGCTCGGAACGCACGACCTAAACGCGTATGGGCAAACAGCCACTGCAGACCCACGGTGGCAAGGAGCGCGATCAGCAGAATCAGGGTCGGCAACACGCCCACAGCGAGCGATTCGCTCAGAGCCAAGCTTTGGATATTGAGGCCGCTGGATTCAATGGAACGAGGGTCGGCGGAAAAAGTTTCCAGCAATGCGTTTTGAATCACGATGGACAGGCCAAAGGTCACCACCAGCGAGGGTACGGGGTCTTTGCCCAACGTTTGATTCAGCACATACCGCTGAATGGCATAGCCGAGCAAGGCGGCAATGGGCAGCACGACAACATCCGCCAGCCACGGGTTGAGGCCCCAGCCGTTGAGGGCTAAGGCACCAAAGGCACCCAAAATAATGAAGTCGCCATGCGCCGTATTGGTCAAACGCATGACACCAAACATCAAGGACAGGCCCAGCGCAAACAAGGTGTAAAGCCCACCCAGTAGCACGCCTTGTAGGAGCAATTCAAACATGCGGGGGTCTAGAAGTTAGAGGCCAAAATAGGCTTGCCGAATCTCATCGCGCGTGAGATCAGACGACGTGCCCTGCAAAGAAACACGGCCTTCTTGCAGGCAATACAGGCGCTGGGTCATGCGCTGCGCCAGGCTCACATCCTGTTCGACCAGCACCACGGCCATGCCCTCGGACGTAATTTCTGGCAGCGCGTTGTAAATTTCGCGAACGACGATGGGCGCTAAACCGAGCGACAACTCGTCACACAGCAGCAATTCGGGGTTGCTCATCAGCGCCCGGCCTATGGCCACCATTTGCTGCTGGCCGCCCGACAAAGAGGTGCTGGGTTGCTTGCGCTTTTCCTGCAGGATGGGAAACAGCTTGAACAAACGTTCCAGATTCCACGGCCCAGTGCGATTGGACTCGCGGCCCATCAACAGGTTTTCTTGCACCGACAAGGAAGGGAACAAACGCCGCCCTTCGGGCACCAAGGCCAATCCCATCCGTACGATTTCGCTGGGCGCGCGTCCGCCCACGGGCTCGCCTCGCCACTGAATTTGTGCGGACGGCACCTTGACCAGTCCGGTTAAGGCCTTCAACAAAGTGGATTTGCCTGCACCATTGGCGCCGATGATGGCCACGGCTTCGCCCTTACCGACTTGCACGTCGATGCCAAACAAGGCCTGCGCGTCACCATAAAAGGCTTGCAGATCGCGGGTTTGAAGCAGGTGGTCGTTGTTAAGGGACACCATTCACACCTCCAAGCCCATGTACACCCGCTGAACTTCGGGGTCATCCATGACCTCTTGGGGCGAGCCATGGGCCAATTGCTGACCGAAGTTAATCACCAGCAAACGGTCTGCCACCGACAACAAAGCGTGCACCACGTGCTCAATCCAGACCATGCTCACGCCGCTGGCTTTGATGCGCTGCAATTCAGCCACCAGCTCTTGGGCTTCGTGCTCGGTGAGCCCCCCCGCGATTTCATCCAGCAAGAGCACACGGGGGCGCGTGGCCAATGCGCGCGCCAACTCCAGCCGCTTGCGGTTGAGCAAGGTGAGCGAACCCGCAGCCTGGTTGGCAAATTTCTCCAGGCCTGTTTGGCCCAGCACTTCCACAGCCGTGTTCCAGGCCTGCTTCTCGGTTTCTTGCGCGCCAAAGCAGGCGGCCGTCACGAGGTTTTCAAATACCGACATGCCACCAAAAGGTTGTGGCACCTGGTAGCTGCGACCAATACCCAGTCGGCAGCGCTGGTGCGGCGCCAAGGCGGTGATGTTTTCGCCTTGGAACAGCACACGCCCTTGATCGACGGCGACGTCGCCGGAGATCAGGTTGAACAAGGTGGTTTTGCCCGCTCCATTGGGGCCCAGGATTCCCAAGGTTTCGCCTGCGTTGACGTAGAGCGAAATATTCTGGGTGACTTGCAAAGCCCCATAGGACTTGCTCACCTGTTCCAAAGCCAGCAACGGAGCGGACACCTTGTCTTCCTTACATCAGCTTCAATGTGCCGCCGACGGGAATCGACTTGGCGGTTTCATTGTTGACGATGGTCAGCTCATAGCGGTGTTTCTGGCCTTTGTTCCATTGGCCGAGCACCAGCGGTGTCTTGCTGACATTTTTGAAGGGGCCTTGGCCACCCCAGGCCACATCACCCACGACCGTTTTCATTTTGGTTCCGGCCACAGCGTCGCGCACGTCCGTTGCCTTCAGAGATTTGCTGCGCTTCAATGCGTCAGTGGCGACTTCGAACAAGGCATGGGCAAAACCAATGGGTTGGGTCCACTGCTTCTTGGTGCTGGTCTCGTACTGCTCAGCCAGCGCTTTGGCGCTTTGCTTGGTCAGGCTCGACGCAAAGGGGTGCGAAGGGCTCCACCACACTTCGGTGGAAAGGCCTTCGCCCAAATCGCCCAAGGCTTCGATCGCGCCGGGGAACAGCAGGGCTTTGCCCAAAGTAATGACCTTGGGTTTAAAGCCCTGTTGCTTGGCTTGCGTGAGGAAGGTTTTTGCATCCGGAGGAATCACCACACCGGTAACGATCTCGACACCGTCTTTTTTGAACGCTGCGATTTGGGCCGAGAAATCTTGCGTACCGTTTTGAAAACGGCCGGGATCGGTGAGTGAGTAACCCATGGCGGACAAGGGTTTGGGGAAGCCGAGCTCTTTGTCGCCCCAGGCATTGCCGTCACCGTCATTGGGGAACAGGCCGCCCACCTTTTTGTTGGTCTTGACCGATTGCCAACCGTTGGTGAAATTGGCAATCACGTCTTCCAGTCCCCAGAAGATGTGGTACGTGAAGTTAAAGCCGGTGGCCGGATTGCCCTTGCGGCCAAAGAACCAGGGCTGCCATGGCACGACGCTGGAAATGCAGGGCACTTCATTGAGTTCGCACACGTCGCTCACGGGGTTGGCGGTTTCAGGCGTGCCTGCGGTCAACACGAGTGCGACTTTGTCTTTGAGCACCAGGTCACTGGCCACTTCGCCTGCGCGGTTGGGGTTGGACTGGCTGTCTTTCAAAATGATCTGCACAGCGTGCTTTTTGCCACCGATGTCTATGCCGTCCTTGAAGGCGGCGGTCATTTGTTCAATGACCCATTTGTCCGCTTCACCGAAAGGTGCCAGCGGGCCGGTCTGGGGGGATACGTAGCCAATCTTGACCACGTCCGCAGCCCAAACCAAGGGGCTTACGCTGGACACGGCGGCAATCGCCATACCTTGGGTAAATGTTCTACGGGAAAAGTTCATAGCAGTCTCCTAGTGGTTGGTGTGTAAAACGCGAGAAAAAATCAATGCGGGCGACGACCCTCAAATGCGTCTTGCAGCAAAGCCAGCAAGGGTTCACGCATCAAGGGTCGGGGATTGGGGTATTGGTTTTGCAGCGCAATTTCCAGCGCTTTGTGCAGGTCGTGTTCTTGCAAACCCAATTCCCTCAAAGAGGTGGGCGCTCCATTGGCATGCGCCAGGTCGTACACCGCCTGTGCGGCGGAAACCGTGCCCGGCACACCCAGCGCCGATTGGATGCGTTGCATCGCGCGCGGCGCAGCGCTGGCGTTGTAAGCAAGCGCATGAGGCAGCACCACAGTGTGGGTTTGCGCATGGGGCAAGTTAAAGCTGCCGCCCAGCGTGTGGCACAACTTGTGGTGCAAAGCCATGCCTACCTGGCCCAG